>CBFHAG010000017.1:0-55658 GCA_965653535.1 uncultured Sphingobium sp. | reverse complement strand
CCGATTTTGACCGCAGATAGTAAAGCGACTTGATGCCCAGTTCCCACGCGCGGAAATGGAGCATCATCAGGTCCCACTTTTCGACGTCCGCCGGGATGAACAGGTTGAGAGACTGTGCCTGGTCGATGAAGGGCGTCCGGTCAGCCGCGAGTTCAAGCAGCCAGCGCTGGTCGATTTCGAAGCTGGTCTTGAACGTGTCCTTTTCTTCCTGGCTCAGGAAGTCGAGATGCTGGACCGAACCGCCACGCTCAAGGATCGTGTTCCAGACATTGGTCGAATCCTTCGATTTTTCGCGCAGGACCTTTTCCAGATAGGGGTTCTTAACCACGAAGCTGCCCGACAGCGTCTTGTGCGTGTAGATGTTCGCCGGGATCGGTTCGATACAGGCCGACGTTCCGCCGCAGATGATGCTGATCGACGCGGTGGGCGCGATCGCCATCTTGCAGCTGAACCGCTCCATCACGCCCATGTCGGCGGCGTCCGGGCACGGACCCCGCTCGACCGCGAGCTGCATCGAGGCGTCGTTCACCTTCTCATTGATATGTTTGAACATGCGAAGGTTCCACGACTTCGCCATCGCCCCTTCAAAAGGCAGGCCACGGGCCTGGAGGAAGGAGTGGAACCCCATCACCCCCAGGCCCACTGACCGTTCGCGCTCCGCACTATATTTGGCCCGCGCCATTTCGTCCGGCGCTCGGTCGATATAGTCTTGCAGCACATTGTCGAGGAAGCGCATGACATCCTCAACAAAGACGGGGTCCTTATTCCATTCGTCCCAGGTTTCCAGATTCAGGGACGAAAGGCAGCAGACCGCCGTCCGGTCATTGCCGAGATGGTCGCGACCCGTCGGCAAAGTAATTTCTGAACAGAGATTGGAAGTCGAAACTTTAAGGCCAAGATCGCGATGATGCTTGGGCATCATGTTGTTCACGGTGTCGGAAAAGACGATATAGGGCTCGCCGGTTGCCAGGCGGGTTTCCACCAGCTTCTGGAACAGGCTGCGCGCATCGACCGATCCACGGACTGAACCGTCCTTGGGCGATTTCAGCTGGAATTCAGCGCCGGTGCGAACCGCTTCCATGAACTCGTCGGTCAGCAGGACGCCGTGGTGGAGGTTCAATGCCTTGCGGTTGAAGTCGCCCGACGGTTTGCGGATTTCGAGGAACTCCTCAATTTCCGGGTGGGAGATGTCGAGATAGCAGGCAGCCGACCCACGGCGCAGCGAACCCTGGCTGATGGCGAGGGTGAGCGAGTCCATCACGCGGACGAAGGGGATAATGCCGCTGGTCTTGCCATTGAGGCCGACCGGTTCGCCGATGCCGCGCACGCTGCCCCAATAGGTGCCGATGCCGCCGCCCCGGCTGGCGAGCCACACATTCTCGTTCCAGGTGTTGACGATGCCTTCCAGGCTGTCATCGACGCTGTTCAGATAGCAGCTGATCGGCAGTCCGCGCCCGGTGCCGCCGTTCGACAGCACGGGGGTGGCGGGCATGAACCAAAGGCGCGAGATATAGTCGTAGACGCGCTGGGCATGATCCTGATCATCGGCATAGGCAGCCGCAACGCGGGCGAACAGATCCTGATAATTTTCGCCGGGCAGCAGATAGCGGTCCTTCAGCGTGTCCTTGCCGAACTCCGTCAGCAGCGCGTCGCGGCTGTCGTCGGTGACGACGTCGAACCGGCGCGCCTGGATCGAGGAGGACGAACGCGCCGCCGCCTTGGCCGGCGCAGCCTTCTTCTTGTCCGCCACTATTTCCACCACTTCATCCATCACGGTCGCCACGTCGTCTGCACCTGTTTGTTCGCTATCACGAAAATCCATACGAGCTCCCGAATGTTCCTGTTTCGTTCGATTCGGTCAAGCCTCATCTGGAGGCCACCCGGAACGGCAGCGGGGTACGCCGGCAGTGGATTGCATAAGACAAAACGCCTCTCCCCCGGAAAATGGTCCGGCCTGTGCAATCACAATCTGTTGGGTAACCCCCGTTAACCCGATACAAGGGATAGTGCCACAGCCGCATTTCCTTTCAAGGGGGTAAATGACGGTTCGGGGACTCCATGCGGCAGAATGGATGGCGCTTTCATGACATGCCGCGATCCCGCATCGCAGCGACGCGCCGACTTCCCACGGTCCTGCAAAAGGCAAGGGAAACAATTTGAGAACGAAAATAATTTTCGCTTGCCCGCAGAATCGCCTCGGTCGGGTCAGGAGCATTGACCTGTTTCGCTAAGGATGGTGGTTCGCTACGGACTTATCCACAAGCCAATGTGGATCAACTGTGGATGAGGACGAGCGAGCGGATCGTGCTAAAAGCCGCACTAACGGACGCAGACCGTACAGAGAGGCTGTATCAATGATTCTCTATTATCACCCTCTTTCTTCCTATTGCTGGAAGGTGCTGATCGCCCTTTATGAGAATGATACGCCGTTCGAACGGGCGATGATGCAGGAACCCGGCGTCGCGGAGGCGTGGCTCGCGCTGTGGCCGCTCGGCAAGTTCCCGGTGCTGCGCGATGAGGCGCGGGATCAAACGGTCGCCGAAGCCACCATCATCATCGAATATTTGGGCCAGCAGTGCCCCGGCCCGTTCCGACCGCTCCCCGCCGACCCGGACGAAGCGCTGAAGGTGCGGCTGATGGACCGGCTGTTCGACAATTATGTCATGACACCCATGCAGAGGATCGTCGCCGACCGGCTGCGCCCGGAGGAATCGCGCGACGCGCATGGCGTCGGCGAAGCGCGCATCCTGCTGGGCAAGGCCTATGCGATGCTGGAGGAGAGGATCGGCGCGCAGCAATGGGCGGCGGGGAATGACTTCACGATGGCGGACTGCGCCGCTGCTCCCGCCCTCTTCTACGCGGACAAGGTGGAACCGATGCGCGGCGGCTTTCCTATACTCGCCGCCTATCTCGACCGACTGGAGGCGCGGCCAAGCGTTGCCCGCGTGCTGGAGGAGAAACAGCCCTGGTGGCACATGTTCCCCTATGCCACCGGATAGCTGGCCCAGCACATCAATAGCGCGATATCTGGACTCTGGCCGCAATCCCTATTAGCCGCGCCTGCGAAGACCCGCCGTGCAGGGCTGGGCGCAAAATAGGGACATAGGGCAAGATGACCGTCATCAAGACCGCCGATCTGATCGAGAGCGTTGCCGACGCGCTCCAGTTCATCAGCTATTATCATCCGATGGATTATATCCGCGCGCTCGGCAAAGCCTATGACGCCGAAGCCAATCCGGCGGCCAAGGACGCCATCGCCCAGATCCTGACCAACAGCCGCATGTGCGCGGAGGGACATCGCCCGATCTGCCAGGACACCGGCATCGTCAACGTCTTCATCAAATGGGGCATGGACTGCCGCTTCGACGACAACAGCCGCTCCATGCAGGACGTCGTCGATGAAGGCGTGCGCAAGGCGTATCTGAACCCCGAAAACCGCCTGCGCGCGTCGATCCTGCGCGATCCGGCCTTCTCGCGCCAGAATACGAAGGATAACACGCCCTGCGTGCTGAATGTCGAGATGGTGCCGGGCAACAAGGTGACGGTGGACGTCGCGGCCAAGGGCGGCGGCTCGGAAAACAAGACCAAGTTCAAGATGATGAATCCCAGCGATTCGATCGTCGATTGGGTGCTGGAGATGATCCCGCAAATGGGCGCGGGCTGGTGCCCGCCCGGCATGCTGGGCATCGGCATCGGCGGCACGGCGGAAAAGGCAGTGGCGCTGGCCAAGGAATCGCTGATGGAGCCCATCGACATGGGTGAGTTGAAGGCGCGCGGCCCGCAGAACGATATCGAGAAGCTGCGGATCGAGATTTTCGACAAGGTCAACGCGCTCGGCATCGGCGCGCAGGGCCTGGGCGGGCTTTCGACCATCCTCGATGTCAAGATTTACGACTATCCCTGCCATGCGGCGGGCAAGCCGGTCGCGATGATCCCCAATTGCGCCGCCACGCGCCACGCGCACTTCACGCTCGACGGGTCCGGGCCTGCCTATCTGGAAGCGCCCAAGCTGTCCGAATGGCCGCAGGTCGACTGGAAGCCGAGCAAGGAAGCGATCCGCGTCGATCTCGACACGCTGTCGCCGCAAGTGGTGCAAAGCTGGAAGCATGGCGACCGTCTGCTGCTAAATGGCAAGATGCTCACCGGACGCGACGCTGCGCACAAGCGCATCGCCGACATGCTGGAGCGCGGCGAACAACTACCGGTCGATTTCAAGGGCCGCGTCATTTATTATGTCGGCCCGGTCGATCCAGTGCGCGACGAAGTGGTCGGCCCCGCTGGCCCCACCACCGCGACCCGCATGGACAAGTTCATGGACATGATGCTGGAACAGGGCCTCGCCGCCTGCGTCGGCAAGGCGGAGCGCGGCCCGACCGCGACGGATTCGATCGCCAGGCATAAGAGCGCCTATCTGATGGCAGTCGGCGGCGCGGCCTATCTGGTCGCCCGCGCGATCAAAGGCGCGAAGGTCGTCGGCTTCGAGGACCTGGGCATGGAAGCGATCTATGAATTTGACGTGCAGGACATGCCGGTCACCGTCGCGGTCGATAGCGAGGGCCAGAATGTCCACCGCCTCGCCCCGCTGGTGTGGCAGGAAAAGATCAAGAAGGAAGGACTCCTCGAAAAGGCCTGACCTTCATCCTCCCCATCGAGAGATGGGGAGGGGGACCGCTCGCATAGCGAGCGGTGGAGGGGAACAGCACGATGCCGCCGAGGCGAAAGACTGTTGAGAACGCACGAGGGTTCCGGCGCACTTTGTCGCCGCCGGAGATCGCGCTCTGGCAATGGCTGAGACAGCAGCCGAACGGCTTGAAGTTCCGGCGGCAGCATCCGGTAGGGCCATATGTGCTGGATTTTTACTGCGCTTCGTCTCGGTTGGCGGTTGAGATTGATGGAAACGGGCATGATCACATCGAACGGATCGCACATGATGAGCGGCGGGACGCATGGTTGCGGACGCAGGGGATCAGGGTTTTGAGGATCAAAGCCACCGATGTTTTGAGTAACCTCGACAATGTGATGTTGCATATTCTGCACCACTGTCGCGCATTTTCCCCTCCACCAGCTTTTGGCTGGTCCCCCTCCCTATCTCCCGATGGGGAGGATTAAGTGATCACCTCGCCCATCTGGCTCCCTGCCACCCTGCTCGCCGGGGCTATGCAGGCCTGGCGCACAGCCGTGCAGCGGCGGGTCAGCCATAGCCTGTCGATCAATGCGGCGGGGCTGGTGCGTTATCTCTATGGGCTTCCCTTCGCGCTATTGCTGCTCGGCGGCTATGTGCTTCTGACCGAAGCGCCCCTGCCCCAGCCCGATCCTTCCTTCCTGCTGTTCTGCCTGGGCGGCGGGCTGGCGCAGATCATCGCGACCAATTTGCTGATCATGGCGTTCGCTCACCGCAACTTCGTAGTGGGCACGGCCTATTCCAAAACCGAAGCGGTGCAGGGCGCAATCCTTTCCTTTCTGTTGATGGGTGAGCGGCTGAGTCCGATCGCCTGGATCGGCATCGGCTGCGGAGTGGCGGGCGTGATGCTGTTGTCGACGGGCGGCAAACGCATGGGGTTGGTCGATTTCGCCAAGGCGCTGGGACAGCCCGCAGCGTTAACCGGCGTCGCGTCGGGATTTTTCTTTGCCCTGACGGCCATTGGCATTCGCCGCGCCACGCAAGAGGTTGGAGGCGACGATGCCATATTGGCCGCGTTGGTGGTGCTGGTGGTAACGGTCACTCTGCAGACGATTATGCAGGGCGGCTATCTGCTGCTGCGCGAAACCGATGAGCTGGCCAAGCTGTTCAGCAGCTGGCGCGTGTCGGGCCAGGTAGGGCTGTTATCCGCGCTCGGATCGGCATGCTGGTTCACCGGCTTTGCGACGGCACCGGTCGCGCTCGTCCGGGTGGTCGGGCAGGTAGAGATCGCCTTCACCCTCGCCTTCGGCCATTTTTATCTGGGCGAACGGATGGCCCGCACCGAAATATTGGGGTTGATGCTGGTCGGCGGTGGCGTCGTGCTGGCGTTGGCGAGTGCACTTTAGGCAGGGCCGTCCCGCTACTGTAATCTTCCCGCGCGGTCATCCTGCACCCGACTTATTCCCGTGCCGCCTCCTCCAGCGCGCGGGGAATGATCGGCAATATCTCCCTCGCCAGGAAGCCGATGGGGCCAATGCGCGACGCCAGTTTTCGCCCGGCATGACCGTGAACCCAGCAGCCCCAGGCGGCAGCCGCCAGCGGCGAAGCGCCGCGTGCGGCAAGCCCGCCGACGATGCCCGCCAGCACGTCGCCGGACCCGCCCGTCGCCAGCCCGACGCAGCCACCGTCATGGACAAGGCAGTCGCCTTTGGGACCGGCAAGGATGCTCTGGTTCGCTTTCAACAGGACGATGGCATTGAACTGGCTAGCCACCTGACAGGCAATCGATTGCGGGTCGGCGGCGATCGCCGATTCATCCTGCCCCGTCAGCAGCGCCATTTCGCGATGATGCGGCGTCAGGATCACGCGCCCTTCCTGCCGAGCAATAAGGCCCTGAAGGTGGCGGGCTGATGTCAGGGCGGCGGCGTCTAGGACCAGTGTCAGCGGGGGCTGCATGGCAGACAATATGCGTTCGACCAGATCGTCGGTCTGGGTGCTGATGCTCATCCCCGGCCCCAGGATCAACGCGTCACAACGCGCGAGATGGTCGGCCAGTATATCGGCTGCTCCCGCCGCAATCTCTCCACCCTCCTGCGCGGGAAGCGCGATCATTGCCGCTTCGGGAACCAGCACGCCCAGCGACATGGCGGCAGACCGGACGGTCGCCATCTTCAGCTTGCCCGCGCCCGCGCGCAACGCCGCCTCTCCCGTCAGGCGAAGCGCGCCCGGCACGAACTCCGCACCGCCCGCGACCAGGACGCGCCCGCGCCCATTCTTGTCGAAGGCGACGTCGGGCTCTGGCAAAGGATGTGCGCGTAGCCACTGCGCATCGAGCGGTCGGGGCATCATCCCCGTGCTCCGGCGATGGCATCGGGTTCGCGGGTGATGGGGGTCGCCTCTTCCTCCAGCGGCGCTGTGACATTGTAGCGGTGCAGCACCAGCCCGCCGCTGTCGCCATGCGAGGGATCATAGCGATAGTCGGTGATCGCGCAGTTGGCGACGTCGCCCGCCCGGTCGATCTCCAATATCCCCGCTTCGTCCAGCCCCTCTATGATATAGCGCATGCACAGGACGACGACCTGATGCGTGAAGATCATCACCCGCCGCCCGGCATAGTGCAGCGATATCGTGTCCATGACCGACCGCAGGCGCAGGATGACGTCGCACCAGCTCTCTCCGCCGGGAGAGCGGTGGTAGAATTTGCCCAGCATCCGGCGGAATTCGGCCTGGGCAGGCTCCAGGCTGTGGATGCCCCTGGTCGTGAGGCCATCCAATATGCCGAACTCCTTTTCACGCAGCCGTTCGTCGAAGCAGATTTTTTTGCCAGAGCGAGCGCCGCCTGCGTCACGAAAAAGCTGCGCCGTCTGGAAGGCGCGCAGATAGGGGGAGGATAGCAATATTTTGGGGCGCTCATCCTCTGCACCGCTGGCGAACCAATGGCCTAGCGCGCGCGCCTGATCTCGGCCAAGGTCGCTTAAGGGAACGTCGGCGTCCCGCACCGACAGCGCGATCCGGTCCGCCTGCGCCTCCATCGCCGCGTCACGTGCCACGTTGCCGGCGCTTTGACCATGGCGAACGATAATGAGCTGACTGGGCCAGTGGAGAGATTGCACGTTGAGAACCGCCTTTATGTCGGGTGACTAAGGCAGGAAAACGGTCCCCTCGCCGCTTTGATCCGTTGAAATTGCACTCCGGCTCAAAGCGTTGGGTGCGCGATGGCGACGGAACGCACCTTTGCCACAGGAAGCTGGCAAATGGAGGAAGCGCATCATGCCAGGGACGTGGCCGCGAAGGGGACGTGCTTGCTGGCAGAGATGGTGGCGACCCCTACGGGATGGGGTGGTTTGAACATTACTCTATATATTACAGAATGTTATATAAACCGTCAGCTGGCCAGTTTCACTCGTTACGGACCACCTAAATGGATCACATGTAGCATTGCCGCGCTGGTCAACGTTGGGACTTTGCGACGGTCGGCTCCGGAGCGCCACGGCGTCGATTCCGGACGTCACCCGGTAACAAAGTGTCGTCCGGTGGCGCCCAATTGCGGCCAGAAACGGATATCTTTCATCCCCTCCCCAGCCATCGGCGGCGCTGGTTCGCACGCGACCCGCTCAATTGAAGACCTTCCGGTTTGAGACGGGCAAGCTGCCGGGCAGCACGCGCCGACTTTGCTGACCTTCACGGCATGAGGTCGGCTTTTTGAAAGCCGCCGCTCGTTCAGCCACAGACCCGAACGGTCAATATTCGTCGTGCAGCTTCACCCAGCTCATCGTGCCATCCATCTCGTTCCGGCCTTTGGGTGTCATGTCGAGCCAATTGAAGGCACCCATCAGCAGCTCCGTACCGCGATGGTAGGTCGAATAGCTATGAAAGATATCGGCTCGCTTGTCCTTTGCGAAGACGCTGAGCCCGAACATGTCGGAAGAGCGCTGGATCGTGGTCAGGCCATAGTTGTAAAGCGCCCGGCCCGCCTCGCGATCTTCGGTGCTGAATGACACGCCGAAGTCGTAGCTGAAATCGCTGCCGCCTGACGACACCCAGGGAAAGGTCCAGCCCATCCGTGCCCTGACCGCTTCGATCTGTTCCATCGGCGCGCGCGAGACGGCGGCGAAGCTGAGATCTGCGTGCTCAAAATGCTGCCGCGCGGCATCGGCGTGATCCATCGTGTAGGAGCAGCCTTCGCAGAGGTGATCCGAACCCGGCGACAGCATGAAGTGATAGATGGCGAGTTGGCTGCGACCATCGAACAGGTCGTCCAGTGTGCGCGGACCCTCCGCGCCCTCAAAGACATAGGGCTTATCGATCCGCACCCATGGCAATTGTCGGCGCGCGGCACGCAGTTCATCGAGCGCGTGGGTCATCGTACGCTCCTTCTCGAACAGCGCCTTGCGTGCGGTCAACCAGACATCCTGTGATACGATTTCGTGTTGCATCGACGGTCTCCATTTTGGGGATAATCAGCCGCGGGTCGCAAGCGTCAGCCAGGGCGGCAGGTGGAAAAGGCTCATCAGGAGGTACATCGCCATCATGCCGTCGACGGGCAGGACGGTCGCGCCCGCCGCGCACAGCGCCAGCGGTGGGGCATCCGAAACAGCAATCAATGCCATCACGGCGAAGGTCGGTGCCGCCGCGAGGCCGAGCCAGCGGGTCGGATCAATCGTCTTGTTTGCGATCACGGTCATCGTCATGCTCTCATCGGCCTCGTGTCGAACCAGACTCTAGGACCGCCGCGCAGATCGTTGAGAGTTACAAGTGTGACGGGATTTCGATGGACTCACTGATCACCGCTGCGGCCCGGTCCCTCGCGGTCGGCGATCCGCTCGGCGCGTTGAAGCATGTGGCATTGCGCGACGATCCACCCGCACTGGCCCTGCGCGGCACGGCAATGGCGCAGTTGGGCGAGTTGGTGAAGGCAAAGGAGTTGCTGCGCCGCGCCGCAAATGCTTTTGGCGCGCGCGAGCCGGTCGCACGTGCGCGCTGCCACGTCGCCGGAGCGGAAATTGCGCTGGTGCTGCGCGATCTGGGTGGCCCCATGGGTCTATTGGCCGAGGCACGGAAAGCCCTCGAACGCCGAGGCGATCGCGTGAACGCCGCGCATGCCGGCTATCTCCAGGCCCGCCGGTTCCTGCTGATCGGACAGCTCGATGAAGCGCAGGCGATTCTCGAAACGCTTGATCCCGGCATCATGCTGCCCGCTTCGCGTGCCGGCGCCTGGCTCGTCGCTGCGGGAATCGCGATACGACGGATCGAATCCGGGCCGGCCGGCGCAGCGCTGGAAAAGGCAGCATTTGCGGCAAAGATCGCCGGCATTTCCTCACTCATCGCCGAAGTCCGGCGCGCCGAGGAAGCGTTTCAGGCCCCTGCTGCGCGGCTGCTCGAAGCGGGGAGCGAACGACCACTTGTGCTGGGCGAGGTCGAGACGCTGATCGCGTCAAACAGTCTGATTGTTGATGCGACACGCAATGTCGTTCGCAAGAAAACCTGTATCGTGCCGCTGGCGAGCCGTCCGGTGATCTTCGCACTCGCGCGCACGCTCGCGGAAGTCTGGCCCGGCGACGTCGCGCGGGAAACCCTGCTTACCCGTGTCTTCCGTGCGCGGCAGGCAGACGAATCCCACCGCGCCCGATTGCGCGTGGAGATCGGCCGCCTGCGCGGTGAACTCCTGGACCTCGCAGAAATACAGGCCACCGAGCGCGGGTTCATGCTCAAGCCCATCGGCGCTGGAAATGTGGCGGTTCTGACGCCCCTGCAGGAAGATAATCACGCGGCGATCCTGGCTCTCCTCGCTGACGGGGAGGCGTGGTCCAGTTCGGCCCTCGCCCTGGCGCTCGATGTCAGTCCGCGCACCGTCCAGCGCGCGCTGGAAGCGCTCGCCTCTGTGAAAAAGATCGACTCGTTCGGGCGGGGCCGTGCCTGCCGCTGGATGGCGCGCCAGGTGCCGGGTTTCCCGACAAGCTTGTTACTCCCGGCGCCGCTACCATTCAGTTAGCCTCATATCGACACATTGCAGGAAAGATCGACCATGAAACATTCGCCAGCTGAGATCATCCGCGAATATGGGCCGTTTCCCGGCGTAGAAGCCATCCACGGCGTCAGCTGCGACGGACAGCGCGTATGGTTCGCCTCGGGTGACCGCATGAACGCACTCGATCCTCAGAGCGGCGCGATTACCGGTAGCATCGAAGTACCGGCCCATGCCGGCACCGCCTTCGATGGCACCCATCTGTTCCAGATCGGCGAGACGGTGATCCGCAAGATCGATCCGGCGACGGGGAAAGTCGTGGCGACCATCCCCGCGCCCGGAGACGGCGGCGATTCCGGTCTTGCCTGGGCGGAGGGATCGCTCTGGGTGGGCCAGCACCGCGATCGCAGGATCCACCAGATCGATCCCGAGACGGGCAGGATCCTGCATACGATCGTGTCCGACCGCTTCGTCACCGGTGTGAGTTGGGTCGACGGAGAGCTTTGGCACGGCACCTGGGAAGATAATACCAGCGAGGTCCGCCGGATCGATCCCGCAACAGGCGAGGTTCTGCAGCGACTGGAGCTCCCGCCCGGTACGGGTGTTTCGGGCATGGAATCGGATGGCGGTGATCGCTTCTTCTGTGGCGGCAGAAGCAGCGGCAAAATCCGAGCGCTGCATCGGCCCGAAACAATCGGACGATGACGAGACTCACATTTCTTCAACCGCCAATTTTGCTGTCGTTCGTCACGTTGAGGGGCATCGTCGAAAGCAGTCGTCCGTTCATCATGAAAGTTCGATTCACAGATTCCTTTTCACGCGTTTCATTCCAGCGTGCTAGCCGGTTTTGGCGCTTCTCCGGTCCGCCAGCCAGCGCGACCATAGCGCGTTGACGCGCTGGCCGTGGCGGTCCCCCAGGAACTCGGCGTCGACCACGCGGTCGGTACGGAAGCTTCGAAAGTCCTCGCGCAGTTCGCACCAGGCGACGAGCAGGCGGATCGTCTCGAAATAGCCGACTTTGATCGGCCAGATCAGCCGGCTGGTGACGCGCTCGTGCTCGTCGCGATAGGTGATGCGCAGCTTGCGGCCGGTGTGGATCCATTCGCGCGTGCGCGCAATGTCGATCCGATCGGGCTTCGTGCGCGGGAGCGGCGGCGTGCCGGTCGCCGGTTCCATGACATAGGGACGCAAGTGATCGGGCACCGCCGTGGCGATCTTGGTGACGAGGTCGCGTGCGGCCTTGGCCAGAGCCGGGTCACCGCGCCCGGCAACCCATTGCGCACCGAGCACCGCCGCCTCGATCTCGTCGCGGGTGAGCATCAGTGGCGGCATATCAAAATCGGCATCCAGCATATAGCCTACGCCCGCCTCGCCCCGGATCGGCACGCGCTGGCCGACCAGGTCGGCGACGTCGCGGTAGACCGTGCGGATCGACACCTCCAGCTCGCGGGCGATGGCCTCGGCGGTCAGCGGCTGCCTCGCACCGCGCAGAATCTGGATGATCTGAAAGAGACGGTCCGCGCGCCGCATCTGCTCCTGCCATAATGCTGTCAGTAGGAGCGCCCTATAGGAACGCCCGACAAGTACCTCAACGCCAATGTGAAGGAAAACCGATGATCACTTTGTACCACGCCCCCCAAAGCCGTTCGAGCCGGATCATCTGGTTGCTCGAGGAACTGGGCCAGCCCTACACGATCAAGCCTGTTACGATCTTCCGCCCGATGACGGGGACGGGCGAGCCCGATCCCGCCAATCCCCACCCGGACCAGCAGGTGCCTGCGATCGTCGATGGCGAGACATTGGTCGCGGAGTCGGTCGCCATCGTCCTTTATCTGACCGATGCCTTTCCCGCCGCCGGGCTTGGCCTTAAGCTAGGCGATCCGCGCCGCGGCGACTATCTTACCTGGTTGGCCTGGTACGCTGCAGCGATGGAGCCGGCGATGTTCGCTGCTTTTGGGGAGGAACTGGGCAATCCGATGAAAAAGCGTGGCTATGATGCCGTCGTCCGCCGGATCGAAAGCGCGCTCGCCAAAGGACCTTACATGATGGGCGAGGCCTTCACAGGCGCCGACCTGCTGGTCTCCAGTGCCCTGGCCTTCGGCCGCCAGGCGTTCCCTGAAAGCGCAACGATCGATGCCTATCTTGAACGCTGCAAGGCCCGCCCGGCCAACGCGCGGGCCATGGCCCTCGATGACGCGGAAGGCGTGCAAAACGCAGCCTGACCACCTCCATCTCTCGTCCCGGGGGGAGTCGGCCGCGCGCGGTGCTTCACCGCCGTTGCGTGGCCGACGCACCGGTCAGGAATTGACACCCCTCGGAGTGGTGAAGATCAGCAGAAGCGAGCCTCATGCAGCTTCTCCATAAATGGACGGAGCCATTTGCTGCCACCAAGACCGCCAACATTGCAGTCGTTCAATAACTGCGACAGCTGCTCCTTAGCCGCCCTTTGTTCATCGTGAGGATTGCCGACCTTTGACTGCGCCAAAGGCCGGCGAATGGTCATATTTCAGTCCGCTTTGATAAGGTAAGGGCATCGTCCACATCCACGCCGAGATATCTGACGGTATTCTCGATATTGGTATGCCCAAGCAGGATTTGCACCGCCCGAAGATTGCCGGTCGCTTTGTAGATGAGCGAAGCCTTCGTTCTTCGCATCGAGTGCGTGCCGTACTCTCGTTTGTCGAGACCGATCGTTGAGACCCATTCGTCGACAAGGCGCGCATATTCGGGATGCAACCATTCGCGCCGACCACCAGATCAGAGATTTCTCCGCAAAATCTTCGGCGTGCCTTTATTTGCATATGGGTCGCCGTAGGGAAGCAATCAAAGATGCAGCAGTTCTTGCGAATCGCACGGTCGAAGCACTGATGCCTCGTGTCTTGGCCAGCATCAGGCACGGCCTGGCCAACAAGCGGACCACGATTGGGGACTACGCGCAGCGGATTGCGGAAATGCGTCGAGTCGGAGCAGTTCTGCTGCCTAAGCCTGGAAACAGGATCGAAACTTTGCGCGCCATTGCAAAAGCGCGGACCCGTGTACCGGTCACTGGAGTCGGCCTTAAAGTCGCCGTTCGCGCCGCGTCGCCTCCCGATCAACTCACGCCATTCGTCAGCGGCACATCGACGGTGGCTTCTACCGTAGCCTGCCGTCTACCACATAAGGGCCGCAGCTGAGAGCGGTCGAATCGTGCGCGTCCTGCAACTACGGCATCTCACGCTCCAGCCGCACTGGCCCGATCAACCCCGATGGCGGTATCGGTGTGGAGGCGGTGTAGGGCGTGGCACCGAATGGCGTTCTGCCAGGTCCCACGGTGTCGAACACGCTTCGCGGCTGCTTGAGACCCAAGCTTACCGCGTCTTCGTGAGTGAAGGCGACCCGTTTCGTCACGCCGGGTTGACGGTCGCCGACGACGCGGTTGACCCACAGATTGCTAACGCGGACCTCAACCTTGTTGCTGCCTGGCTTCAACAGCTTGGTGACATCGACACGGTATGGCGCGGTCCATGCAATGCCTGCCGAGCGGCCGTTGACCAGCACTTCGGCCACCACCTCGACCCTGCCGAGATCGAGTTGCAACTGCCCGCCGTCCTTCAACCAGGCCCGTGGCACCTTGAGCATGTGCATGTAGTTGGCAGTGCCGGAGAAATATTTGACTCCCGGGTCGGTGTCCGTGCTCAGGTCGCGCAACCGACCGAGTTCGAGCTTTGCCGGTGCGCCACGATCAGGCGGGAAGGCGACCGTCCAGCCGTCCGACAGATCGGTGAGTTGCTGAACGGCCGGGACTGGCACCTGTCGGTTTTCCGCACCGCCATTGCTAAACATGACGAAGGTCGAGCCAAACGGGTCGAGCGGAATATCCACCAGAGTGCGGCCATTGTCGACGCGATAACTCGCGGGCCGCACCTGACCGCTGACAGGGTCCCATAATTCGGCGGACTTGCCGGTCACGCGGAAGGCGGCAACGACCGTGCGCGCCTTATCCTGACTGTTCGACACGAAGTAGATGTCACGGTCTGCAGTCCGGCGGTGGCGGTAACGGATTGCGCTGTCACGCTCCTCGCCTATCACCTGAAAGTCAGGTGTGGCCCGCTCCGCGGCGAGCGCGCCGTCCAGGCTTGCCGATGCGTATACCTTGCCAGCGCCCACCTTGTGTGTTCCGGATGCCGCTGGCCACAACTCGGCGATGACGGCGCGGACCCGCGCTGGGTCATCACTCAGGCTAGGCGATCCCTGTGGCCTGTCGCCCACCAGTATCGCACCGTCATGAACAAGGCTTCGCAACTGCTCGAGCGTCGGCAGGGTGAGCCACTGCGTCTGGCCGCTCATGTAAAGGAGCCGCCAGGACATGCCGCCCGGCGTGACAAGACGTCCGTCCTTGACTCCGATGCGGGACTTGAGCGCATCTGCGTTCACATAATCATATTGCAACCCGGCGGGGACGGCTGGCGGGGTTTCGCCGAACAGCCCGGTGATCGATGCGCCTTCGCCATAGAAGATCGCCACGTCGTTCACCGCATGCCCCTGTTGCAGCAGGTGCGAGGCGCGGCCGAGATAGCTGATCCACGGACCCGCCTGCTCCGCCCAGGTGTCGTTGCGATTGAACCAGTGGCCGAATGGGCCGAGCACCAGCCCCGGGGCCTTTTCGAGCAATGGTTGATGCACCGAACTGTGCAGGATGAACCGGTTGATGCCTGCGACCATCATCAGGTCGGCGTCGGGCTTCAGCATGCGGGGCGCGATCGACCAGGGTGAGCCACTGACCGTAAGTGCTTCAGCCGCGACGATGTTCTGGCCCCAGATGTTGGCGACGGAGGCGGATTCGCGGATGTCCGCGAAAGGGCCGGGCTGGAAGACGCCGGGCGTCCGTTTGTGCCAGAACGCCGCCATCGGAACGTCTGCCGACGCCTTCATCTCCATGCCGTCGCCCATCGCTGCCGGGCGGCCCTCGTGCGATTCGCCGTAACGGATCATGCCAACTTTGTGCAGTTCGGTGGTCAGGGTGCCGTAATGCTCGCTTTTCAGCAGGTCCTGAAGGGTGCGGCGGAAGTCCCACAAAAAACGGTCGCTTGCCTCGGCGCTATCCACGACATAGCCTGCCAGAACCGGCAGGAACGGCGTGGCGTCGTAGCCGCGCAGGCGCTGGAATTTCTCCAGGATGGCGGGCGTCCAGTTCGCCTCCCCCGCTTCCCAGCTGTCGAAGATCATGTTGGTGATCCCGCCAGCCCCCAGCCGCCCGCCGCTCGCCTGGCGATAGCGGTCCAGATATTGGGTGATGTAGCTGGTCACATCGGCACCGCTGAGTTTGTCCACCTCCAGCCCGGAGCCTGAAGGCTGGGCCGGAGCGTTGCGCTGGCCGGTCAGGGAGTAGCCGATGCGCAGGACAGTCCACTCGCCCTTCGGCGGCGTCCAGTCCAGGGTGCCGTCAGCCCGCATGCGGGAGGTGAGGTCCATGACCTCGCGCCTGCGGATAGCCCCTTGCCCACCCGGCGTGGCCAGGGCGTAATAGTCGGGCGACAGGGCGAACCCGGCCTTGGTTTCCCACGCATCGACCATCGGCGCACCGCGCAGTACCAGCTCAGACACCAGCAGCTTGCCGCCGGGAGGACCTGCCATGCCCGCCCCACCCTCTTTGGCTTTGGGAACGGAACCTGCCGGAACGAGCACCCGAAACCAGCGTGCCGTCGTCGTGGGCACAGTCGCGGTGCGTTGCGGGCCTGCCGTTTCGATCTGCCCTACCTGCTTCCAGCTTTGGCCATCGGTGCTGGCTTCCAGCCGAACGCCCGACCCAAGGCCTGCGCCGCCGCGACCGCCGAAATGGGCGTAGCTGCCAGTCGCGGTCGTGACCGCGCGCACGGTGACGGGACGGCCATAGTCGAACCGCAGCCAGGCATCTCCATCGGATCCGGCTTTTAGTTCCGTGCTTTTCACGACATCGCCATCACCCAGCGCCTGAGCGGTGAAGTTGCCGCCGCTCGCGCTGACCATCGGGGGCGGCAGGATCGCGCCCTTGGCCGTGCGGAACGCCACCAGCCTTGCATCGCGGTAAAAAGCCTTGGTGCCCAGGCCGCTGGCGTTGTTCTGAAAGAGGCCCGCCGAACCCGGCGGTTGGGCGAGTGCCCCGGTAAAGCGTCGTCCCCCGGTAATCTGGGTCTCGCTCCACACATATTTCTTCATGGCCTGTTCGGGTTTGACCCAGGGACCGCCACTCTCGCTCCAGCCGGGGGAACCAGCAATCCCGACGTCAAAGCCTTTACGAACGCTTCTGTCGACAGCTTCGCCGAACATCGCCTTCCAGCCATCACTCATGTAGGGGAGCGGGGTTTCCACCACGCGCGGAGCGCCCAAGTCGACGTCGAAAACCTGATAACCGCCCAGGCCGATCCGCTGCATCCAGTCGAGGTCGGCAGCGATCCCCGCAGAGCTGATCTGACCGCTGTTCCAATGCCACCACACTCTCGGCTTGGCCGCCAAGGGCGGGGCGCGGAAACCATCGAGCAAGGCATCCGCCGCCATGGCAGGGTGAGTGGACATGAAGCACAGGGTCGCAACGCCGACGCCTAGTCTCAACCGCAGTGAATGTGCCAACTTGCCGCTTCTCCTCATCCTCTTAACTCCGCTTAATAGCTTCACGCGGCATTCCTAGAGATGTTTATGAGCATGCAGTCATAGGCCACGGATGCATCAATGCAACGCATCTGTATACTTAGCAGCCAACCCACCTTATGCTCCTGCTGGCTTAGAGCATCGGAGGCAATCGCTCGGTGGAAAATTCGATACGGAATGGAGTGCGTAACGGTCTATTTTGCGTTGCTTCGAGCTTGTTCGCTACGGCGTTGGTCCCGTTCGCCCCGGCAGAGGCAGCGGGCGGCTCACGCACGGCGACCTATGCAAATCCCCTCGACCTTCCTTATCGTTACCAGACACCAGTCAAGATCCCGCAGATCCAGCTCAAGTTGGGTGAAGCTTATCGGGAAGCGGCCGATCCAACGATCATCAGCTATAAGGGGCTATATTACCTCTTCGCCTCGCATTCGAAAGGCTACTGGCATTCGCCGGACCTGCAGCACTGGACGTTCGTGGAAGCGACCGGCTACGCTGTAGACAAGTTTGCCCCGACCGCCGTCGTGATCCGTGACCGTATGTACCTGGCCACCAGCGAAAGCACGCGCCGCATCTGGACGACCGACGATCCCAAGTCCGGGCGCTGGTATGAAGCCGCAATACTTGAACAGCGGTACGAGGACCCGGACATGTTCCTCGATGATGATGGCCGCCTTTACATGTACAGCGGCTTGGCATCGAAAGGTTCGCTACGCGTGGACGAACTCGACACCACCAATTTCCGCGTCATCAGAACCGCGCAAATATCACAATCCCGTGACAAGGATGGGCGCGGTTGGGAAGTGCCAGGCGACAATAACGAAAAGGTTGACGCGCCCTCCTTTATCGAAGGCTCTTGGATGACCAAGCACGATGGCCGATATTATCTGGAATATTCAGCGCCAGGCACCGAGTTCAAGACCTATGCCAACGGCGTGCTCGTCGCGGACAACCCGATGGGACCATTCGTCTATCAGGATTATAGCCCTTTCGCTGTAAAGCCCACCGGCTTCATTACCGGCGCGGGGCATGGCAATACGTTCAAGGATGCGAAAGGCCGGTGGTGGCACGCAGGCACTATGACCATCTCGCAGCGCCATATTTTCGAACGGCGGCTGGGGCTGTTCCCGGCCCATTTCACACGGACGGGTGAGGTGCTGGCGGATACCTATCTTGGAGATTATCCGCGTTATTTCAATGGCAACCGGGACCTGACAGGATGGATGCTATTGTCGCGGCGCAAGGCTGTCACCGCGTCCTCCACGCTGGACGGTTTTCCAGCGGGGAATGCCGTCGACGAGGATTCGCGGACATTGTGGTCGGCTCGCTCGGGCGGTGAGGAATGGTTCCAGATCGATCTGGGATCTACAAAGCGGATCGAAGCGGTTCAGATCAACTTCGCAGATCAGGGCAGCCAGGGGCGCGGGATCAGCCGAGATGGCTACCGCTATGTGCTGGAGCTGTCGGATGATGGCAACCGCTGGCACACAGGCATCGACCGCGCTCACGATGGACAGGACGCGCCGCACGATTATCAGGTGTTACCACGCGCCGAGCGCGCCCGCTTTGTGCGCCTGCGCAATGTGCGCGCGCCCGACGGGGGCAACTTCTCCCTCTATGACCTGCGCGTGTTTGGCAAAGGCACAGGTCGGCGACCTGGGCGCGTCTCCGCAGTGCAGGCCACCCGCAGCGCCGCCGACTCCCGGCGCGTGACGGTTACCTGGCAGGCGGCGCCCGGCGCCGAATTCCATATAGTTCGCCTTGGTCGGCGCCCGGATCTGATGAACCAGAACTTCCAGGTTTATGACGGAGTAACATCACTGGAGGTCGGGAGCCTGAACCTTGGGAAGGGCTATTGCGTCGCAGTCGATGCGGTGAACGAAGTCGGCATTGCACGCTCGACGCATACTCGCTGCTTCGACTAATGCTACTGCGCGATGCAGGAGGTCGGCGCATCGTTTGCGAGCGGCAATCGGACAGCACAAGCTGGCCGCAAATTGTTCAAATAGCGTGGACGAACGGCATCCTGCGTTTGACTAGGCTCCTGCCGGCCAACTTTGTCATTCGCGGAGGTCTCATGAACGACGGGTTCTTTTCAAGATCTGCCGTTCGCGACCGTACTCAGGAAAGACTGTTTTGTCCCAAGGGCACCGAGTTCGGCTCCTCGCCGGAGACGAGGAGCCGATGGATTCTTATCTCGGTGTTTTCAGCAAGGGCAAGCGCATCTTCCACGTCAATCCCGAGATAGCGCACTATATTCTCGATCTTGCTATGGCCGAGGAGGATATGGACGGCACGGGGGTTGCCGGTCGCCCTGTAAATAATCGATGCCTTCGTGCGGCGAAGCGAGTGGGTGCCATATTCGCTTCGCATCAGACCCACCCCTGTCACCCACTCATCGACAAAGTGGGCATACTGACGGGTGCTGAGGTGCCCGCTGTGATCGACGCGACTCGGAAAGACATAATCGTCCACCGTGCCGCCCCGCCGTTCAAGCCGCGCCAGGAGGCTGGCCCGGGCGTCCTGAAGCAGTTCGAATTGAACAGGCCGACCCGTTTTCTGCTGCATTACGATTGTTCGCGTTCGGATCTGTCCACCGCTGACAAGGTCGCCGATCTTCATCCGCACGAGGTCGCAGCCACGGAGCTTGCTGTCGATCGCGAGGTTGAACAGCGCCCGATCTCGCAAGCGGCGGCGCTGATTGAGGTAGAATCGGATCTCCCATATTTGCTTAGGTTTCAGCGCTCGCTTCGCGCCCGCTCTCCGGACATGGACATGATAGCGTCACGAGCAATCCGGGCGACGCATCACCCAGTACAAGCGCGCCTCTGTGGAGTCGCGCGACAGCGGCGGCGAGCGAAAGGCCGAGGCCTGCGCCCGCTATGTGGCGGGACAGGTCCAAACGTGCGAAGCGGCTAAGGGCGCGCTCGCGATCTTCCTCTGGAACACCCGGGCCATTGTCGGACACCTGGATCAGTATAAATCCGGCTTCAGTGCGCGCTGATAATCCGATCCGATCGCCGCCATATTTCAGTGCGTTGTCGATCAGGTTTGAAAGTGCCTGCCCCAGCATCTCTCGATTGGAGGAAAGGAACAGGCCCGGTTCAGCCTCCACGGAAATGGTTACGTTCCGTTCTTCCGCCAAGGCGCCGTACATGTCCTGAAAATCATGGAGCAGCGCGGCGACATCGACTGACATGAAGCTGTCGCGGCCTATCCCAGCCTCCGCCCGGCTGATCAGTAGCGCCGTATCCAACATCCGCAGCAGCGTGTCGCTTTCCTCGACCGCGCGTTCCAGCGCGATGACGCCAGCTTCGTCGTGGCTTTGCTTGAGCGCGCTTTCCAGCACCGCGCGCAGTCGGGTGAGCGGCGAACGAAGGTCATGGGCCAAGCCGTCCGTCAGCAGCCGCAGTTCATCGACCAGCCCGGTTATACGGTCAAGCATGGCGTTGATCGCCTCGCCCACCGCATCGAACATGTCCCCGCTGCCGGTCAGGCTGATGCGGCGCTGCATGTCGCCTGTTTCCACGGCGCTCGCCGTATCTGCGACTGCGTGCAGCCGCCTTTGCATGATGGAGGCGGAAAGCCAGGCGGTTCCGGCGGCCAGCGGGACGGCAAGAAAAACGGCGCTCAGCAGCGCGGCCTCCAGATAGCCGCCGAAACGCAGGTCGCTTTCCACCGCATGTCCAGTCAACAGGCGCGTACCGTCAGGGAAACGGGTGCTGACGATGCCCATGACCTGCGGGTCGCCATTTTCGCGAGGGGCGTGCAGCAGATTCACCAGATGCCAGGATTCTGCGCTGCCAAGATGATTGGGCCATTTGTCGAGATTGCCAGCGATGCGGCGCCCGTCCGGCCCCATAAGCAGCAGGATGGAGTCGCCGCCCGGATCGGCGGCGATGCGGGTGCGCACGGTCGCTCCGGCGGCGGCAAGTCCGGCGGCGGCGTAAGTCGCGGATATGTCGTCGCGCAGGCCAATGGCTATCTCGCGGCTGGCATGGTTGACCGACTGGCTGGTGAAGCGATGCACCGCCCATAGCGACACCAGCACGCAGGCGATCTGCATCAGGAAGATCAGCAGGGCAAAGCGCCAGATGACCGAATAGCGCCAGCGCATGACGCGCATCAGCAATTCTCGCTCAGGCGATATCCCGCGCCCCGCACGGTATGGATCAGCGGCGGCTCGCCATCTTCATCGATTTTGCGCCGCAACCGGCTGATATGCACGTCGATGACGTTGGTTCCGGGGTCGAAATGATAATCCCAGACGCCTTCCAGCAACATGGTCCGCGTCACCACTTCGCCCCTGTGGCGCATCATATATTCCAGCAGCCGGAACTCGCGCGGTTGCAGGTCGATCGACCGGTCGCCGCGCACGGCCTTTCGGGAAAGCAGGTCTACTTCGAGATCGCGGCATGTCAGCCGCGTCTCGGCCTGCCCGGCTTTTCCCCGCCGCAGCATGATCCGCAGCCGCGCCAGCAATTCGGCAAAGGCGAAGGGCTTGGCTAGATAATCGTCCGATCCGCTGGTCAGCCCCTTGACCCGTTCGTCCGCCGTCGCCAGTGCGGACAGTATCATCACCGGCGTATCGATGCCCGCCGCGCGCAGCGCCGCGAGCACGGCCATGCCGTCCATGCCGGGCAGCATGCGGTCAAGGATGATCGCGTCATGACTTGCCTCGGTCGCCATGAACAGTCCATCCCGGCCATCTCCGGCGCGATCGACCGTGAAGCCTTCTTCGGCAAGGCCCTTCGCGATATAGTCAGCCGTCGTGGCGTCGTCCTCGACCAGCAGCAGCTTGTAGCTCATGATCGCCCTATCGGACATCCGAAAGCCTCCGTCCAGCGTTCCGCATACGGGACGCGGCGCTTCTAGGTCCGCCATCGATCAGGCGCTGAAGATCGAGCATGGCGCGCAGCATCGACAGCCCCTGCGGCCCGGCGATGAAGCGCGGCTCCCAGGACGGTGTGAATTTCGCCTTGTAGGCACGCAGCCCCTTGAAGCCATAGAGGCTGCCGCCATACTTGAAGATCAGCGCCCCCGCCTTCACCCACATGGGCGACAGCCGCCGCGCCTCCAGCCCCGACAGTGGCGCCATGCCGAGCGTAAACCAGCGATATCCCTGCGCCTGTCCCCAAAGCATGAGGCGACAAAAGAGGAAATCCATCATGCCTGCGGGCATGTCTGCATCATGGCGCATCAGGTCCACCGACAGTTCGCCATGGTCTGCGGTCGCCCAAATATTTGCAAAGGCGATAATCCGGCCCTCGCGCCGCACCAGTGCGCAATCGAACCGCTGCATATAGGCCGGGTCGAACCGTCCGACGCTGAACGCCTTTTCAGTGCTGCGCTTGGCTTCGAGCCAGCGGTGCGACACTGCCTCCATTTCATCGAGCAGCAGGGCGACGTCGGCGGCTGGCACGATGTCGAAGGTCACGCCTTCCCCTTCGGCGCGGCGCAGCGCGTGGCGGAACGGCTTGCCCTTGGGCCCGCCGATCGTGAAGCTGCTAAGGTCAACGCGCGCTTCTTCGCCATATTTGACGAGCGACAAGCCAAGATCGACAGCCAGCGGCAGCGCGTCCAGGCTGAGCTGATAGAGCAGAAGACGACCCTGCGCCGCGTCCGCCCGCTCGCGCAATTCCCACAACAGGCTGCCCCATTCACCACGGTCGCCGACCGGCTCACCCATGACGATCCAGCTATGGCCCTGAATCTGATACATCAGGAACGCCCCGCCCGATGGCGAGGTCAGGAACAGCTTGTCGCCCGTCAGCGACAGGAACGCGTCGGTCTTCGACGCGGCGGCGAGCACCTGTTCGCTGGGACTGGTGGAAATGACCGACCCGACCGACGGCGAAGCCGGACGGAGCAACTGCCACAAGGCCGCCCAGACCAGCAGCACGCCCGTGGCCAGCGCCGCGCGCAGGAAGCGGGATGCGTCATGGTGACGGCCGAACTGCCACCACAGCTCATTCTGATAATCCACATGCTTGAAGGCGAAGAAGCCGATCCAAACCGAAACGCCGATCGCAACGGCCAGCGCGACGATCCAGCCCGGCGCAAGCATGGCAGAGGTCAGGCTGGTCTTGCGGTAAAAGGCGGCGCGGCTCCATTGCAGCAGGCCAGTGATGACGATCAGGACGGTAGCTTCTTCATAGTCCAGCCCCTTCATCAGCGAAAACCCAGCGCCCGCCAGCAACAGCAGCCGGGTCAGCCAGAACGCGCCATCCTGCCGCCGGTAGAGCCCCGAACCCAGCAGCACCAGCATCGCCCCGATCATGCTGGCGGCAAGGTACGATGCCTCGACAAAGGGCATGGGCAGGATGCTGCTCACCGCCCTGAACCGCGCAGGGATCGCGGGCAGCGATCCCGACACGAGCAGGACGATGCCCCCTGCCGCCACCAGCATGGCCAGCACCGCAGGCGCGATTTCCCGGCCCAGGCTTTCCGCCCCACTCAGCACGCGGCGGACGGGGCTCTGCCAGGCATGCCGCTCATGCAGGATGATCAGGAACGCCGCAGCCGCGAGCGGCAGCAGATAATAGACGACCCGATAGGCGAGTAGCGCGGCAAACAGCGAAGGCCGCGCCACCTGCGGCACGGTGGCAAGCACCACGGCCTCGAACAGCCCGACGCCGCCCGGCACATGACTGATCAACGCGATGATGATGCCCAGCGTGTAGGCGAGGAAGAAGGACGGAAAGAGCGTCGGGGCGGTATGCGGCAGCAGCACGAACAGCGCCGCGCTCGACAGCGTCAGGTCGACACAGGCGATGCCGATTTGAACCGCTGCCTGCCCGCGCGATGGGAGCATCAGGGTCCACCCGAATAGCCGGACGGGATAGGGCGCGCGCCTCAACGCCGCCAATGCCACCACAACTCCGCCGAGCATGAAAAGGCCCAGCAGCTGGAGAGCCGAAGCGCCGATGGGAAACGCCTTGATGGCGATCGGCATCGGATTGACGGCCAGGAACAGCGCCGCCATGGTCACGACGCCGCCCCAGAAGGACAAGCTGGCCGATGCGATCACGCGCGCGACATCGCCCGGCCCCAAGCCTGCCGCGCCATAAATGCGCATGCGGGCCGACCCGCCGGTCAGCAGCGACAGCCCCAGATTGTGGCTGAGCGTATAGCTGCAAAAGGATGCGAGCGCCGCCGTGCGCCAGGAGATCCGCTTGCCGATGATGCGCAGCGCCATATGGTCGTAGAGCGTCAGCGAAAGATAGCTGAGGATCGTCAGCGCCAATGCACCGACCATCGCGCCGGGCGTGATCGCACGGATTGCGCCGCGCAGGTCATGGCCATGCACCTCCGACAGGAGGTGAAACACCATCGCCAGTCCCAGGCCCATCATCAGCAGGACGAGGGCGACGGTCAGGCCGCGTCGGTTTCTGGCGGAGGAAAGCGCGGCGATCACAGCGTCACGCCCGGTGGACGGGCGACGCCAGCGTCCGGTCTATCGCCTGCAACAATATCGCGCTCGCGCTGTCCGCATCATGGCGCAGTTCATGCCCGCCGGGTAGGCGGACGGTCGTCGCGTTGCGCTGGTGAAGCGAAGGGCAAAGGCTCGACCGTTCCTCCACGCCGTGGATGCAGAGCAGCGGCACCCAGCTCAACTTCCGGCCCGCAAGGGAAGCGTCTTCCTCCGGTTCCCCGATCGAGAATATTTCCGACGGCGACGCCCGCCATTCCCGCGTCCCGCCGGGGACGATCAGGCCGACAAAGGCGATCCGGCGGCGCAAGCCATTGGGCACATAAGGGAGCGATGGCGCGATCACATCGGCCCCGAAGGACTGGCCGAGCAGCAGCAGCCGCGCCTGCGGATCAATCGCTATCGCGCGGCGCAGACCATCGGCTATCATCGCGCCGGTCTGCTCGGGCGTGCGGCGGACGCGGAAGAAATGCAGGCTGTTCTCGGCGACGACGGGGATGCCATGGTCCGTCAGCCGATCGGCGATCGCCGGACCGAGACCTGCATGGAAGCCCATGTCGCCGGACAGGTAGAGCGCGACTGCGTGCCGGTTCGCCTTCTGCGCGGCCCTGGCAGGCAGGATGTCGAACAGATGGCCGCCCACATATCCCAGATACCAGAAGGACAGAACAATCGCGCCGCATAGCAGCAGCGAGGTGCGGACCAGCGATTTCACGCCGCTCTGCTCCATTGCGCCAAGTCCTCCGCCGAGCCTACTGACGCTTGCACCCGTCCGCTCCGCTCCAGCTTGCCCCATCCGACCCAGGGACCCAATATGGCGGTCGCGGCGGCGCGGATGACGACGCCGTACATGATCTGCCGATAGACGAAGCGCTGCGCCACCAGCAGCAACGCGGGATAGTGCCGTTCGCGCGGTTCGAGCCTATAGGCGACAGCGCCACACAGCACGTCGATCGTGCAAAAGGCGAGCCAGTAGAGGCCCATGCGCAGCACGTCGGTTTGCGTCTGGACCCAGCCATGCTGGTTGATGCGCACCGCCGTATCGATGCTGCTGACGATCAGGGCCAGGTCGATGATTGGCGAAACCAGCGCGAAGCCGATCTGGAACAGCCAGGCCTGCGGCAATCCGACCCAGCTCAAGCCCGCCGGCTTGCCCTCGCGCCAGATGCCGCGATGCTTCCACAGGCATTGCAACGTGCCATAGGCCCAGCGGAAACGCTGCCTGGCGAGCGCGCGGAAGCTTTCGGGCGCTTCCGTCCAGGCGACGGCTTCGGTGTCATAGGCGACCAGCCATCCCGCGCGCTGGACCGCGATGGTCAGGTCCTGATCCTCGGCCAGCGTATCGAGCGGATATCCGCCCACCTCGTCCAACGCCGCCCGGCGCCAGGCGCCTACCGCGCCCGGCACGACCGTGATCGCGCCGAACCGGGCAAGCGCCCGCCGCTCCAGATTTTGCGCCGTCACATATTCGACCGCCTGCCAGCGGGTGACGAGGTTCACGCGATTGCCAACCATCGCATTGCCGGCAACCGCGCCCACCTTGTCATCATCAAACCAGCGGGCGAGCCGCGCGATCGTCAAGGGCTCGAACTGCGTGTCGGCATCAAGCGCGACGATGATCGGGGCGCGTGCCAGTTCCAGCGCGCGGTTGAGCGCCGCCGCCTTGCCCCCATTTGTCAGGGTCAGCAAGCGGACGCGCTGGTCCCCTGCAAAGTTACTCGCCACGATAGCGCTCGTTGCATCGGTCGAACCATCGTCAACGACGATGACGTCCAGCGTCACCTGTTCGCTGGCAAGCACGCGGTGCACGGAGGCCTCGATCACTTTGGCTTCGTTGAAGGCGGGGACGATCACGGACACGAACGTGCCGGGGTGCATCGATGGCGGTTCAACGCGGTTGGAGCGGAGCCTGCTACCAAGCGCCAGGACCGCCAGCATCAGCGCCCTGCCGATTCCGAACAGGATGACCGCAAAGAATAGCCATTTCAATGCTGCCGCGATCCCGGCCAGCACTAGGAAAACGGCGACATCTATCCGCACCGCGGTAAGATCTGCGCTGCCGACCCGTGGCATCACCGCGTCAGGCGTAAGGCCCGCGAGGGTGGATATGGTGACGAAGCGATAGCCCTTCGCCTCCAGCCGTTTGATGATACGCGGTAGCGCTGCGACGGTCTGCGCCCTGTCACCGCCGCTGTCATGCAGAAGGACAACTTGCGCGGAGCGATCAGCCGATCCGGCCTCCACTTGGTTGACAGTACGATCGACGACCGCATCGACGCCGGGCCGCGTCCAGTCGCCCGGATCGACATGCAGGCCGACGTTCAGATAACCCGCGCGCTGCGCCTCCAGCGCCGGGCCGATCTCGTCCGCGCTCGTGGGCTCCGCATCCCCAAAATAAGGGGCGCGGAACAGGCGCATCGCCCGGCCGGTATAGGCTTCCACCAGCCGCTGCGTGCTGTTCAGCTCCAGAGAGACGCCTCTGTCGGACACTTGGGCAAGATTGGGGTGGGTATAGCTATGACTGCCGATCTCGCTCCCCTGCGCGATGATCTGACGCAGCAGGGCCGGGTGCATGATCGCATTTTCACCTATTACGAAGAAGGTGGCGGGCACATGCGCGCGTTTCAATATATCAAGGATCGGTGGCGTCCAGACCGCGTCCGGCCCATCGTCAAACGTCAACGCCACCATATGCGGGCGATACCCTGTGCGCCTGATGACATAGGGGGTGGGCAGGCTGGCATAATGTTCGTCAATGATAAGTCCGGTTAGTGGGCCTGAACCCATGCGCACCGTGCGACGGCCAATGGTCGGCACATCGTCGATCCGCAGAATTTCACCATTGCCCTCAACATCGACCGAATTGAAGCTGGTCAGCCGCCCGAGACCCTCCACCTTGCCTTGCTTCCCCGCGAGCGCGGACCAGAAGCCCGGGTCCTCCGACCCCAGCCGCCACAGGGCGATTCCGCCCGCGCCTGCGATCCGTGCGGCGCGCACCTGGTTCCAGGCGCTTGCCGCATCCAACATCCAGACATGATGGACGGCACCATCTTCGGCATAGTCAAAGGTCGCATTGCCGCTCCTGCCGTCGAAGCGGATCGGCGCGCCGGAGTCATGCGCGGTCAGCCATGCATCTTCGATCGACAGGATGGAGGCCGGGCCGCCGTCTTGCTTCCAGTCATAGGCATAGTTGCCGATCGCCACGATCGCCTTGGATGCTGGAACTGTGTGCAGCGCGGCCCGCAAGCGCGCGACGAACCAGGGCTGGGCGGCAATTGGCCCTGGCTGATCGCCGATGAAATGTTGGTCATAGTCCATCAGGAAAAGCCGGTCGGCAATGCGGGCATAGGCGCGCAGGTCCCAGCGCGCGTCGTCCACGGGCACTGTCAGCATGACCTGTTGATGCTGATCGTGCAGCAGATGTCCTGCTTCCTTGAGGAACGAAAGATAATCGGCGTGCGCGCTGGGCGGCAGCGCTTCCAGGTCGAATATGACGCCTGATGCCTTGAGCGCCTTCAGCGACTGGACGATGCGCAGGAGCAAGGCCGTCCGCGCTGCCCGGTCGTGGAGCAGCGCCGACGTTCCCGCGCCATCCCAATCCCCGTCGGCGGCATTCTGCACGACCGGCATGATGTGCGGGCGATGGGCCGACGTGCGGATGAGCGACGCGAGGACCGGGTCGTTCGTGACGCGCAGGTCATGGCGTGGACCCGTGACCGACAGCAAGGCCGGGGCCACCCAGTCGATCTGGCCGATATGCTGGCGCAAGGAGGACCGACTGGCATCGTCCCACGGCACATAGAAGGCGACGTTGACAGGCCGCGTGGCAGCGCCCTGACCCCGATGGGGCAGCCATTCGGACAGGCGGTGGCGGACCGTGGCCTGGAAATGGTTCAGGCGCTGGCCGATGCCTTCGGGACGGCGGCGCTCCATCTGCAGGGGCATGGCGGGCGGGATGGGCACATTGATGATGGTATAGGCAAAGGCCATCCCGGCGGCGAGAATGACCATGATCAGGCAGAAAAGCGCTGGCAGCGTCAGCCGTCGTCTGCGGCCAGTGGCATCGTAGAAAACTGGCCTGTACATCGTCCGCGCATCCGACTGGAGAGGCGACGCAACAGGGGTGAGCGCCGCCTCTCGCTTACGTGGCCATCATGTGAGCCGCTGACTGAAATAAGGAACAGGACTTAACCATTATATGGTCGGCAGATTACAACTTCTTAATGTCAGGAGTTGGGTATCCTATTTCTGCTGTTGCCTTGGTCACCTGCTGTCCTTTTGCGCGACAATGTCAGCTTACGAATTTGCTGAGCGAAAAGCCGTTGTTCCGCAAACGGCCACTTACTGTTGTTTCGCTTGCCGGTAGGGGAGGCGCTGGACGTCGGCTCCTGACGAGACCTGCCCGTTCAAAAGATCCCTCGGGAACGACAGCAAATGTCCCAAGCCAAGTCGCTCCTGTCAGCAGCTAGTGAGAGACCATAAATGTCTGCTTCGGGGAATCGCAATAGAGCCATCCAGCGGCTGGGACTGGCGCATTGCCGCCCGGCCGCTGATCGGCGCCAGCTGGGCCGTGGTGAGACCGGCAGGCTGCAGAGCGGGAGGGCCAATAGCAGGCGTTTCCAGGGGCGGCTTGGATAGAACAAGGTGCTAGTTATGCCTCTGTCAGAGCCCTGGCTCGGCCAAGGCTCCGCGATCCCTCGTTTTGAAAGGGCGTCCTGAACACTTTGGTAGAACGCGGCGCGGAACGCCTCGTCCTAGGAATGCAGCTTGTAAAGCTCCAGTTCCTCTTTTCGGCGGCGATCCATGCTACCCAATTGCTTGGCCTGCTGGTCAAGATAGCCATCGATCACCTCCACGCCGTCGCGTGCTTCCCGCGCTTTGAGTTCGAGCTCGATCGGCTCGAATTTTTTCAACCAATCGCTCTGCCGCGCTGCGCAGAGGCGGCGGGCCTCGCCGAGGTCACTGGTGCCGAGCGATTGCTTGATTTCGGATTTGCCGACGGCTTGCCGATAGCGTGGTGGCACGACCATCCGAAACCAGAATTGGGTGGAGTTTGGACGCTTCCAGGGGGAGATCAGTCGAGTGCTCATATGGACCACCTAAATGGACCACCTGACCTCGCTCAAAGGGTGCACCTGCCGGAATTCCCTACAAATTCGGGGGTAAGAAAGGAAATGGTGACCCCTACGGGAGCAATCCCCTAAGAAGCTTAGAAGGTAGAAAAGCTAAGAAGGCTTGCGAATCCGCCGTTTCTGGGGCCTCTGGCTGTGAGATTTTTGTGTGACTCACGGTTTGGAGGAAGTGAACGGTGGCAGCGGTCGTCCGGTATGTCCGGGAACGCGATGGCGTATTTCAATATGAACGCAGGGTTCCGCTGTCGGTGCAGCGGAACGTGCATCGCTATGCCGCCTTGTTCGGCTCGCGGCCTCTGTTTCGGCGTTCGTTAAGGACAAAGGACCGGGGCGGGATGCTCGTTGCCGCTGCTACCGTTCATGACGAATTTGAAGCCCGTGTAGCTCAAGCCATGAACCGACCAGCACCCGTTCATGCTGCACCGCTACCCGGTCACCAGCGGCTTACAGAAGCAGAACTAGACAGCATTGCCCAGCGCTACAGCGACCTTAAGGCAGAACCATTCGAACGGCTTATGCTGCTGGCGGATATCAACCCCGGCGCTGCCGCCGAACTGGACCATGCCTGCTATGAACTCGACCTTCATGCAGAGCAGATTTACAGCGCCATCCATGACAAGGGGCGCAAGGATGACGCCATTATTATCACCCCACTTGAAGCGGCTCCCTTCGCCATAAGGGAGCGAGGTCTTAAGATCGTTCCGGGTAGCCCCGAGTTCGGCGCAGTCGTCGGTGCCATCCGTTCAGGCATGGTGCGCGGCTATGACCGTATACACGCCCTACGAACAGGCATTGCTACCCCTAAGCCAACCCTGACGCGAACGGCGGTGGACAAACAATCGGTAACGGAGGCTGCCCGTATCAGGTCTGTGGTGGCCGATTATATCGCCTTTAAGGAACTGCCGGTGAAGCAAAAGACGGAAGCCGAACATTCGCTTCGTCAGTTCGAAGAGGTCGTGGGAAACAAGCCCTTAGATCAGATTACCCGCCATGATATAATTGCCTTCATCGAACACCTGACCAAGCAAACCGTGGGCGGAAAGTGGAAGGGCAGCATCGTTCGTCCGCTTGGTGGCGGAACGATCATCAAGCGCCTGCGCTACATCAAGGCGGCTATCCAGACGGCGAAGGATCGGGGCCGCTATGACGGCCCCCACCCGGCAGACGGTGTTAACGTCAATGCCTTCCTCAAAAAGACCGATAAGCGGATCATGCCCGACAAGAGGCGGTTCAATGTAGACGAACTGAACGCCATATTCCGGCATCCATGGTTCACCGGATGCGAGGGACCGACACGACGCTTCAAGCCGGGTCAGCATCGCCTTCCCGGCAGCGAATATTGGGCCTTTGTGGTTGCTCTCTATACGGGATGCCGGGCGGCTGAGTTGGGCGGCCTCAAGGTGGATGAGGTCGATCTGGACAGCCCGACGCCGCATATCCGCATCAGGGCGAACGAATATCGTTCCGTAAAGAATGGGGAAGCCCGATGCGTCCCTATCGTCGATGCCCTGATCGCCTTGGGCTTCAAAGCTTATGTGGACAAGGTGAAGGCCAGTGGCGCGGTGCGCGTCTTTCCAGACTGGAAGGCGACGAAGCCGAAGGGCGCAGGCCCTAATGATTATCCGGCATGGTCGAACTCACGGTTGATCCGAACGTTCAATGAGTCGGTCGTGCCCGCTACTCTGGGTGACAGGCTCCTGAAAGGCGCACGTAGGGAAGTAACCTTCCATGGATTCCGGGGTTCCTTCAAAGCTATGCTTGCACGGAGTAAGGTCCCACCTGCCATATACAATGATGTCGTAGGGCATTCTAAAGGGGAAATGGACGATATTTATATTGGCGACATGTCTATCGAAGAGACTTATCCCGATGTTCGCTTATGTAGCTTTGAAGGTCTGGTAATTCCGCCGCCACCATTATAATGGATAATTCCATTAACGGGATTTTGAAGCCATTACAGAGCGATTACTGAATTTTAGCTACTCGGGTAGCCAAAGCTCATGAAATCGCTTCCCACGGCCTTCTACGGGCAAATTAGACCTATTTCTATACAGGTCTGTGGGACTGCAATGGCTTTAGCGGCTTCCGTTCGGATTTTTGCCGCCAAGAGGTCGCCTTCCGCAAGCAGTTCCAGCACCTGCAACCGAATGGCGTCCAATCGCTCATGATCATCAGAGGCTGCAACGTGCGCATCATCTGTCCCGTAAGTAGCGATATAGTTGCTGATAGCGCTGGTGCGAGCATCCCTTTCCGGGTCAGTCATGGGCAGTGACAAAAGGTAGGTCTGCCATGGCTTGCTGCCCTTTGCCGAATTGCAAGGTTTACAGCACGGTAGGAGGTTGCCCAGTCGGTGACCGTGACCGCTGAACCGGCTATCCTTTACCGTAGCAAAGATATGGTCCCATGTTTCAGCGCTGCCATGGCAATAGGCGCAACGCAGGTCCTTTTCAGGGTCCATGCCTAGTGTTCTGATCGCCCCTGCCACCGTTGCTTCATCATAGGTGTCAGACGGCGCTACAGCGGCGGCAAACGCGTGATTGATGGTCGTCCGGCGCCGTACCAGCATGACGTAAGGACGCAAATGAGCGGCGATGCTTTTTGCTTTCATGAAAGCGGCTTACCTGCCTTGTTGATCACTGCGAGGAGGAGGATGCGAATTGCGATGTGGGCCCTGTCGGGCCGAAATAGAGCATTTCGCTGTGCGGGCAATGAAGCGAGCGAAATTATAACAAGCGAAATTATGGCGCCGAATCCACAACGACTGCCCACCGAAAAAAAACGCCGTGGAAACTTTTTTCCATTTATTATCAATGACTTAATATAAGGAACTATATTAAAAAAACTAGGTGTTGCCAAGGCCGAATTCATGCGCTCAATGGGCGACCGAGGCTAGCGCACCCGGGAACTGGTCTCACTTTTCAACTAAGTGAGGAATTGCATGAACGAACAACCTGATGTCCGCCTGTTTGAAATTTCGGCGGAATTGAACAGCATCATCAATGATCCGGTGGCCTCAACTGATCACAAGAAGGTCGCTCTAAGCTGCCTTAATCAGATATACCAAACGCTGTATGGCCTAAAAACCGGAATATTTGAATAATAACAAATTGAGGACGAGTTAATTCTAGATAATACTCGTCCTCCGCTAGGGTGATACCAGTTAAAGTGTTTGGAGTTATTTATATATAATTTACATATATATAGATACAAACACATGGTCTAACTAGTATATTACGCGGAGTCTTGCACCCGATATCCTTTTCACACATTCCTCTATATCTCAAATGCTTGTTTGCCTTTCCCTTGAAAGGAAAGAATGGAAGCCACGCCACGTATGATACCTAGTGAATGCACTAGGACGAGTATCAGCCCTATAATGTTTGAGTTTTCCCGTTGAGCAATATCTACTCGCGGGAGGGTAGGAGGTCAGCCTTTCGGCTTCTAAGTTCCCCAAAGAATGTAACTTGTTACCCGCTGCAAGAGATACGGGTAATAACATCGTACATAGTAGTCCTACTGCACATCGGCTAATAGCCTTCGCAAGAGAGGTTGTTATCAGTGCAAGAGGTTCTGTAGCTAATAAGCCCCACAGGTGGCATTTGGCTTGGAAGTTTAGACGATCTAGCCAAGGTAATTGTCGTCATATTTTGTATTGTATCAAAGTTACGACGATTAATCAATCCCCGGTGAGGATCGCTGAAATTTCGGTCATTTACACTTGCATGAGCCGAACTAACCACGTCCAGCATTCTGAAATGTGGCGTAGCGACTGTATTGTGTCGGCAATACAGTTTATCCCTTAACCGCTTTAAACGTTTTTAAACGTTCGAGAGGCCGGGAAATTAACGAGCGAGATAAACATACCTAAATGGCGTGCGGCTGTGAGCTTCCCAAACAATCGGGGTTGGCACTGTGCGCGGACCGGAAAGAAGGGAAGTTGATTTTTCTTAGACTTCGCTCCCTTCTCCTATTCAGCCGGTGTTCGCCATAAGTTCGTGGAGCATTCAGCAGGTGTTTCAAACGACGAAACGTCGTCGTCCAAACGGGCCAAGGCGTTGGCCGTCCTCTGCCTTTGAAGTGCAACGGTGCAACTAAGGGAATTCGCTGCATAGCGCTCTGCGGATGGCGCGTGCGCAGGCAATTTGCAGCCAGCACTCTTCATTATGTCAAAGGTCAGCCGCGCTTGAGCGATCACGTTGCTGCTTTCTGAATTGCGCATTGTGGATCGCACGGCACTATCATCAACGGTATCATAGGCATGTGTAAGAGCGAGCTTCTTGCTGGCGTCTTCGTATTGATTCCTTAGCTTTGCGCACTGCAAAGTTTCAGCCGGTGTAGAAGGTACAGGCTTCGCATTGCTTTGCCTTTGAATCTGCTTCTGTGCCTCTGCCCGGCTCATCACCAAAAACGGATTTTCTTCGCACAAACGGAAGTCGCGTTGCATGATGCAGGTGGTGTAAGCCGCCCGTTGAACTGGGTCTGACCAATTCATCGCTGCATTAGAGGGAGTCGGTGCAGCGGCGGCGACTATGGTCATCAAAACAGCAGGCTTCAATCTCATTCGCTACCCCCACACAGAATCCGTGTAAACCTCCTCACACGCTTTTTGTGTAAAAGACAAGGCGTCCGAATGGCTTGTTATGGATGCAAGGCAGTCGGCAAAGGGTAATAAGGCCCACGATCCCCGTTATAGGGAGTTGATCGACCAGCTTGTTGCTGCACGGAAGGAGCGGGGGCTTAGCCAAGAGGCTCTAGCCAAACTTCTAGGCCGTCATCAGCAGTTCGTTTCGCGGTATGAGACAGGGGAACGGCGGCTAGACGTTGTTGAGTTTGTCGATATTGCACGGCGGTTAGGGGTTGGTCTGAACATTTTAGATCAGGTTCCCACCCCCCGCTAGGCTACTACCGCTTCAAAAACCCTTACAGCCTTCCCCATCATGTGGATGACCGCCGCTCCGTCATTATTATTTTTTTCCGCCCCGCCGGATTTCGGCTATTACCTTGAAATAATTTTCCAATTCACCAACATGATCGAGAAGTCTCAACGGATTCGCCATAGCCGCAATGTTTTCGTGAGTCTCGGTTATGCTACACCAAGCGCATAGCTCCACGTCAGTAGCCACCGGTTCAGAGCATGAGTTGCAGATTTTATCAGCTAAAACGATGCTTTCACCGTCGAAGTTGAATATATTATCGGAGCGGTTTTTAAAGAATGGAAATGGATGGGATTTTCCAATGATCCCTTGATACCATTCCAAACCAACTTTTTCTGCCAAAGATACGCTCGATTGGATAAGTTCTTCGGATGCGGATTTTCCTACAATAATTGAACTTACGCATGAGGCCGGTATGTGTAATATCTGCATTCCAGATGAATTATCTACATATCCCCGATTATCGACTAGTCGACATTCTTGTTCATAACTCCAAGCCGTGTGTTTAGAGAAGTAAGCTTCTACTAACACTGCGTCCTGTAACCAAACAGCGTGCCTTGGTTTCATAGTTACAGCAACTCTTCCGAGGTAGCTTTCAATTTTCTTGTCAGGATTGTCTTTATACATGACGTCTTTGATTGCGATGCCTTCAAGGTTCTCGCGCAGTCCATCAACATCGAACTCTAAGACGAATCCCGAATGATTATTGGCATAGTGCGCCCACATGGGTGTCACGATAGGCGATTTTGAGAAGCAAGTTGTCGGAGTCTGAGGTAGCTCCTGAACAATTTCACGGTATGTAGCTAGAAGGTCTGTAGATATACCTACGTCAACACCGAGGAAAAGTTCAAAAGGGTCATTGTAATCTTTGGGATAAGAACATTTTACGCTACAAAAACCATCCTTTTTAAAAACCAGATCAAGAACGGCGGCGGAAAAGTATTTGTATACTTTTTGAGACATGTCAGCCTTCTACAATGATTAACTTAAAAAATTCGAGCGCATCAGATGTGCGCTGAAATTGCCTTAATTCGCTATTCGCAGATGGGCCGTTCGCTATTGAAGCGGGGCCATATCAACGCCGTCCCGCTCTGCACCATGGCGCAGTTGATTTCCGTATTTGCTTCATTGCGGCAGATCGCGGCAACCCGGTTATAGGTCGTTCCTGTCTGCTCGCATTGGAGCGTTTGCCCGCTGGCTAGTTGGGTGAGGATGGCGGTTGCCGCCGCACCGGATGAGGCGGGACAAGGATGACCCGACCTACAAGTTTCGTCGCTTTCTCTCGCTGCCACCGCGTGAAGCCGGACTCTTGTGCCATCCGAACAGCGGAGCGTGTCGCCATCGGTTATGCTGCTGACATGGCATTCGAAGGACGAGACGGAGGTTGGGGGTAAAGGCGTATCCGGTGCAAATGATCCCAGCCGCCCGTCAATCTCGGGCCAGAAGAAAACTGCGCAGAACGTACCAGCGAACAGCAGGGCCGCGACCGCATAAACCTTGGCCGCAGCGAACAGCCGCTTGCGCTTGTATTGTCGTTTCTTATGCTGCCGTTCCCGCTTGCTGAACTGCGTCAACGCGCAAACCCTATCCAGGTCAATTTCGCCGTAATGACCAAGGTATATGTGGAAAATAATATCAGCAGCAGCATCAACCTATTGTGTGCTATCGCAACGAGGTTGGGGGTACGGATGCCTATTCTGCCCCGCTTGACTAACTTCTCGTAAATCGAACTAGTGTTGATCCTTCCTCTGATCGCCATGGCAGAAACAATATCCTGCCGTTTCAACTCCAAAAGAAGAGACATTTTAGATCGCGTTGGCATCCGCTTTATTATTAAGTGACCATCGCAAAGCTCATCAATACGAACCGATGGAGCGACTCCGCCATCCGCATGAACGATGTGGAATGATAATATCTCGTTGCCCGGTCCCTTCGGAAATATGTGAAGGTGCAACTCATCCGCTACGTTGCGCCTAGCAGATATATTGACCTGCCATTCCTTTGACCTGCCAGCGGCATTGTACCGGCGGGTGCTAAACTGCACGTCCAGCAGCGCCCTAGGGTCTTGTACAGCGGAAAGGCCCAACAGGGACAAAGCCAAGGCGGCGGAACTGGCAAATGCCTGAATCCAGTCAGGCCAACCGTCGAACGCGTAAGGACCGGGAAGCCGCTGCGCGAGCGCTTGGTCAAGCCATTCTCCTAGCTGTGGATAGTGGCTGTTCAGAAGAGACAGTGTGACGACCGAAAACGCAGCAAGCCCGATCGCTTTTAGAAAACTTCCCCACATACTGACACTTAAGGGCAAGCTAACGGCAATGGCAATGAGGACTCTCGGACTTGGCTAGGCCTCGGTTCACAAGTTCTGCCTTCTAACCGGCCCCGCTATCCGGCGAAACCCTAGCCTACAACATAGTGAATGACCCTGTGCGCGGCGCGAACGGGCAGGGGTAAGTAGTGAGCCGCAGATTGTTCAATTAGGGTATAGCCATCAAGAACAGCGTCGTAGAACGGAAAATGTGTTCTAATAGGGTTGACTCAAAATTATCGAACACTAAAGATAGAAGGATCTAAAGCCTAATAGGACAAATTGCATGCCGAACGTGATTGGATACGCCAGAGTCAGCTCCGAAGATCAGGATTGCAGCATTCAGGAAGCTGCCTTGCGCAATGCTGGCTGCACTATCATCCGTTCGGAAAAAAAGAGTGGCACGACGACCGTAGGCAGGCAGGAACTAGATACCATCCTCGCCTTCCTTCGCACCGACGACACGCTCATGGTGACTCGGATCGACAGGCTTGCACGTTCGGTTGCTGATCTAGAGAAGATCGTTGATGCCCTTAAGGCCAAGGGGGCTTTCCTCCGCGCCACAGAGCAGCCCATTGATACTTCATCCGCCGCAGGCATGGCCTTCTTGCAGATGCTAGGCGTGTTTGCGCAGTTTGAAACCGCCATCCGCCGTGAGCGCCAGATGGAAGGCATAGCCAAGGCCAAGGCGACAGGTGTGTACAAGGGGCGCAAACCATCGGTGCCGATGGAAGAGGTCCGGCGTCTCCATAGCGAAGGTGTTAGGCCCACCGACATTGCCAAACAGCTTAAGATAGGGCGGGGCAGCGTCTATCGGGCTTTGAGTGATAAGTCGTCGGTAGTCGTCACCGACGAAGAAATTGATGCGCTGTTTGACTAGGCGTTGCTGAGGCAGAGCCGAACAGCAGTGTGCCGATTATCGCCAGCGCGCATCGAATGCCACTATAGCTGCCACATAAGTCAGATGGGGTCGATCCATTTACCCTTAGGCGGTTCGGGAGCTGGGGGTGCTCCAAAATTGTTTTGTAGATAAAGGTGGATGTTCACCCTTGATGCAATGGCTTGTGGCCCGGTGGATATTCCACCCGGCAATCCTTTAGCGGACTTCTCGATCATTCCCGTTCCCCAGACGATAGGGCGACTATTCCATTCAGGTAGCCGCAGGATTCTCTCCGCAGCGGTTTGGAAATCCCACCCATCCTCCTTTGATCTGGCGATGATCCAGCTATTCGCAGTGGGAAAATCTATTCGAGGTATCGGGGTTCCTCCGCCATCGTAGGAGCGGGGCTTGGTGCTAGCCCAATCACCATAATAGAAGCTATAGTTGCCATACTTCCGGGAAAGATTATTATAGATCGTTCTGGAATAAATCGACTCAGAGGCAGCAAAATTGTCGAAATCTGAGAATGAATTTGGAAAGTTTGTTCCCGATATTACAAATTTTAAATCTATGGATATACCAAGAAGCCTATCTATCAACTCGCTTAACTGTAATTCTATTAATTCCTGTTTATTGCTATGTCCGTAATCAAAAATAACTAATGTGTTTTCGCTTTTATTGTCTTCTATAAATGTGAATATGTTATCTAAATTCGATACTCTATTTAATTCGATTCTGAATACAAATCCGCGACCTAAATTCTTTGCAGATGATATCTGCTTTGAAATTAGATCGTCTGATATATTTGCGATTTGGATGCATGGAATATAATTAAGATGGGATTTTATTAAATCGATCCATTTATCAGGTCCGGTGAGAGGATCGATCAACTCACGATAATAGCGGCGCGACGGCAAAGGGGAATCGCTCTCAAAAAAACGATCGATATCAACGATTACTGGACTGCTGCCTATGCTCCGTTCGATTACTCGAAAGGTGTTATCGAACTCGATAGAGTTTAACCAAGGTGCAAGTAGGACAACGGGAAGCATCTTTGACTTTTCGGAGGAAGGCAAATTTTCAAGAGCCTTCATCTCTGCGCGCCGTATGCACACCGTTGGATAATATCTCTTTGTAAATTCCGTCATCGTTAGACGCCTAATCGAAAACCTGCCGCAAGACTCGATGCACGAAACGCTGCCGCCAATTCATCTATATTTTCCTTCTGAGGCGGTGTCTGAAACCGGCTTTGATGCCACGATAAAACCTTCGACCAAGGAAGAAGGATCGCCGCACCAAGCTTATTAGCTTCTGCCTCCTGCTTATTGCTAAGCTTTGATCGATATAAAATTGTATCCGTAATCCCGTTGTTATCTATGAAATGGCGATGAAGAAGGTAATGAGCGATTTCATGACAGACTGTAAATCGCTGCCGGACCGCAACATCGGTATTATTAACTTGAATTTCATATGAGCCATCCTCGATCTTCCTAATTAGGCCGGAAGTTTCAGTCGCTAAAGTCGTGCTCATAACGTTTAAATTAAGTGCTTCCGCTACTCTGCCTACCGGCACAGGAACATTGTCAAACAGAGGCCATATCTTTGACAATTCAGCTGGATCAACGCGGGACCATAAGTCTATCGCAGGATCATTGGGAGGGATTGTGACCGTCATTAATCAACATCACCTTCATCGGTGGGATCATCGAGGGACAAGCGCAATGCATCAGCATTGATACGGCCCGCTATTAAAGGGAGAAGAGAAATCACTTCGAGGCGGATGCGTTTTTCGACAAATTGGCGATGAGAGCCATTTTCTTCGAGCATGTGCTGCTCGATCCGGTTTGTCCCGCTCCCTGATGGGCCGAAAGCCTTGGCTATCTCTAGTAGCGCCTGTGTTTCTGCAAATCTGCCAGCATCCCGCTTTAGGTTACGGAACCCTATTAAGCCTAACACTGCCAATACGATTGCGCACACAGTGAAAATGACGCTTACTGTAGTTAGAAGCACGGTCAAAATGGCGTTGAAATCGACGGCTACAGCACTTTTTGAAGGAGCCGTGATTAGTAGGCTGTGAAGAGCATAGTAAGCTAAAACGCATACCGCAAAGGTCGCTACGGTAGCTAAGGCGCTATAAAATATACGAAGCACTGCCATCGTCGCTCACTCTTAATGATGCAGGTTATGCTACGCAAATCATTTGGCTTTGGAACGAACGCGTGTGGTCACATACGGTCTTGGAAGCCCATTACAGAAGCCTGCCTTCCTACAGGCGTGACAGCCGTATTGTGTCCCGATGGGCTTCTAGCAAGGCATTTCGACAAGTCTTACGCCACGCGGAAAGCCAAGGCTCCCGGATATAACGACCGAGTGATTCGCCTCTATATCCAACCCAATCTTCTATACCGTTTGCCATTCGCTCAGAGGCTCTAACTACATGCGCTGGATCGTCCCAGCAAATCGCTGCCAGTAGCCCTGACTGAGCTTCAACGGCCTCCGCCATCAAAGGGTGGTCGGCCGACTCTCTGCGTAAAATGCGGACCAAATTATCGATCAAAGGCAATGCGCTCATTACATTATCGTAACGAATAAAGGTGTGGACGCGCAAGATAATTGATCATGGAAGCTGGCGTAATGATATCGGCCTGAAAGCAGGCCAGCGTTACCAAATTATCGTGAGATAAAACTGTGAGATTTTCAGGACTGCGATTGCGCTAAGTCATTGAAAAATAACAGTTGGTGACCCCTACGGGAATCGAACCCGTGTTTCAGCCGTGAAAGGGCCGCGTCCTAACCGCTAGACGAAGGGGCCGCATGCAAAGCCGCAAGGCGGCGCTGCGAAGCGAGGGCGGCTTTAGGGGGGGAGTTGGAAACGGTCAAGCCCCCTTGCATCAGGAAAATGACATGGCAGTTCAATCCGCCCAGGCGGCATCCTCCAGATGCAGCTCGGCTGCGGGGCGGGAACCCCAATCGTCGATCTTCGCCCGGCCAGCGACCCACAGCCGCCGGTCGCGCGGCGCGCCCAATATCGCCTGGCCAAGGTCGGTTTCGGCCTGGCGGAAGGCGATGGTCTTGATCGAACGGCCATCCTCCCCCGCCATCACCGCGCGCAGATGGCCATTGCCCACGACGTCGGCCTTGATCACGCGCATGGGGCCAGCCGCGACCAGCGGGGCGGGCCATCCCGCGCCATAGGGGCCACCCGCTTCGATCGCCGCGACGAAATCGGGATTCACACCTGCAGGCGCAAGCACCGCGTCGATCAGCAGCGCACGGTCGTCCCGCGCACGCGCCACCGCCGCCGACAGCCGTTCGTCGAGGAAGTCGGCCAACGCGTCAATCCGGTCAGCCGCGACCGTCAGGCCCGCCGCCATGGCGTGGCCACCGCCCGCGACCAGCAGGCCGCTATCCTTCGCCGCCAGCACAGCCGCGCCCAGATCTACGCCGGAAATGGAGCGGCCCGACCCCTTGCCCGTCCCGCCTTCATCCACCGCGATCACGATGGCGGGGCGGCGCGCCTTTTCCTTGATGCGGCCAGCGACGATACCGATCACGCCGGGGTGCCAGCCGGCACCGGCAATCACCGCGACCGCGCGATTATCCTGCGCCGCGAGCAGGGCTTCCGCCTGCTCCTGCACCAGCGATTCGATGGCGCGGCGTTCTTCGTTGAATTGCTCCAGCTCGGCGGCGATCTGCGCAGCTTCCAGCGGATCTTCGGTCGTCAGCAGGCGCACGCCCAGATCCGCCTTGCCCACGCGCCCGCCCGCATTGATGCGCGGCCCCAGCGCGAAACCAAGGTCGTGACACAAAGGCGCGCGGGTCAGGCGGCTGGCATCGATGAGCGCAGACAGGCCGACATTACGCCGCTTCGCCATCACCTTAAGGCCCTGGGCAACAAAGGCGCGGTTCAGCCCGCGAAGCTGCGCGACGTCAGCGACGGTGCCGAGCGCGACGATGTCCAGCAGTTCCATCAACGCAGGTTCGGCCCGACTGGCGAACCATCCGCGCGCGCGCAGCACTCGGATCAACGCCGCGCCCAGCAGGAATGCGACGCCTACCGCCGCCAGATGGCCGTGGGCGGCGGCTTCGTCACACTCATCCAGCCGGTTGGGATTGACGAGGGCAAAGGCTTCAGGAAGCGCGGCGGCGCACTTATGATGATCGACGACGACGACATCGACGCCGGTCTGCTTGGCCATGGCCAACGCCTCGAACGCCTGGGCACCGCAATCGACGGTGACGATCAGCGTCGCGCCCTCACCCGCCAGCCGCACCAGCGCTTCGCCGGACGGGCCATATCCTTCCATCAAACGGTCGGGGATATAGGGACGCGCGGCAAGGCCAAGGTCACGCAGCAGGCGGATGAGCAAGGCGGCGCTGGTCGCGCCATCCACGTCATAATCGCCAAAGATGCACACATGCTCGCCACGCTGAACGGCATCGGCCAGACGTTCGGCGGCGGCATCCATATCCCGGAACAGGCTGGGGTCGGGCATGAAGTGCCGGATGGTAGGATTGCGATGCGCATCCACCGCCTCCCGCGGACAACCGCGCGCGAGCAGAAGCTGCGTCACCAAATCATCGGCCAGATAGCCCGGCGCGCGCGCATCCGCGCCCTGCCCGCGCCAGCGCCAGGGTTGGCCAAGGAAGGATCGGGAAACATTGAGCGCGACGGTCATATCCAGTCCCTAGACCGGCTCGGTCGCCATGGGAAGCAGGGGGAAATCCGATACAGGGGAACCAAAGCCCTGGATCAAGCGTATCCCCCTTCCCGCGCGCACGCGTCGGGATGCGAAAAGGGGCGGCGCGAAGTTCATGGTGTCCAGGCGGGCGAAACATATCCGGCGTGCCTTGGGCATTTTCATGATTGCGGCCTCTCCCCTTCCCCTGATGGCGCAGACCCTCCCGGCCCCCGCCCCGGCTGCGCCTGAGGGAGAAGAGCCGATCCTGCCCGACAGCGAGTTCGAGGCGCGATTGCCCAAGGCGGGCGATGGCGATGCGGCTGATCCCGGCGCGCCCTTGCCATCCATCGACAGCTGGATCGACCAGCAGATGCCGCAGGCGAGCGCCCCGCAGGACCTGCCGCCCGCCATCGAGCAGGAGGAAGAGCGTGAACTGGCGCAGCCGCTGCCTCCGCTGAACAGCGTCACCGTGCCGGTGCAGGTAGCGACGGACAGCCCGAACGAAAAGACGCCGGAGGTGCGCTACGACGTCGACATAGAGGGATTCAGCAAGACCGGGCTGGAGGATCAGTTCCGCGACGCGTCGGCGCTGGTCGATGGCGATGGCAAGGCGGAGACCGCCGCCATGGTGCAGGCGCGGGCGCATGAGGATGAAGCGCTGGCGGTCCGGCTGCTTTATTCGGAAGGCTATTATGATGCGACCGCGCTCGCTTCCCTCGACCAGACGGGCGAAGGCGGGCTGAAGGCGGTGGTGTCGGTGACGCCGGGCAAACGATACAAGATCGGCGACATCGTCATCAACGCCGCGGCGACCGTGCCGCCCGGCCTTGTCCGAGACAGCCTGCCGCTCCAGACTGGCGACTATATCGTCGCCGCCACGGTCGAAAGCGCCGAAGCGAGTGTCGGCGTGAAGCTGCCCGAAAATGGCTATCCTTTTGCCAAGGTGGGGGAACGCGACATATTGCTCGACCCAGCCACCGTGACCGGCGCCTATACGCTGCCGGTCGATGTGGGTCCGCGTGCGTCCTTTCGCGGGATCACGACCAGCGGGCGCAAGCAGGCGTTCGGCCCGGATCATATGAAGGTCATCAGCCGCTTCAAGCCTGGCGAACTTTATGACAGCCGCAAGGTCGACGACCTGCGCCGCGCGCTGGTGGCGACCGGGCTGTTTTCCAGCATCGCCGTCGATCCGGTTCGCACCAATGAAGCTGGACCCGACGGCACCGAATATGTCGACCTGCATGTCGATCAGGAGGCGGGGCCACCGCGCACTCTGGCAGGTGAGGTCGGCTATGGCACTGGCCAGGGGTTCCACGCCGAAGCGACATGGACCCACCGCAACCTTTTCCCGCCCGAAGGCGCGCTGATCGGCAGCGTCGTCGCGGGGACGCAGGAACAGGGCGTCTCGGGCACGTTCCGCCGGTCCAACGCGGGCAAGCGCGACCGCACATTCCAGACCGGCGTGCTGCTGAACCACCAGAATTACGACGCGTTCGAAGCCTTCACCGCTGGCCTCAACATCAGTTGGGCGCGCCAGTCGACGCCCATCTTCCAGAAGCGCTGGACCTATACCTATGGCGCTGAAATCCTGCTGTCGAACGAGCAGACAACGGTGGACCCGGCGACGGCGGAAAAGCGGCGGCTGACCTATTTCATCGGATCGCTGCCAGCGCAGATCGGTTATGATCGGTCCAATGACCTGCTGAACCCGACCAAGGGATTCCGCGCCAATCTGCGCGTGTCGCCCGAAGCATCGCTGCAGGGAAATCTGTCACCCTATGTCCGCGCGACATTCGACCTGACCGGCTATTATCCGGTGTCCGATGCGCTGGTGATCGCCGCTCGGACGCGGCTGGGCACCATCAGCGGCGCGGCGCGCGACCAGATCGCCCCATCGCGCAGGGTCTATGCAGGCGGCGGCGGGTCGGTGCGCGGTTTTGGCTATCAGGAACTGGGGCCAAAGGACGCCAATGACGATCCGGTCGGTGGCCGGTCAGTCAACGAATTCGCGGTGGAGGGTCGCTACCGCTTTGGCGATTATGGCGTCGTCGCCTTTGTCGATGGAGGCCAGGTCTATGAAAGCTCCATGCCGCGATTTTCCGACATTCGCTATGGCGTGGGGGTGGGCGGCCGTTTCTATACCAATTTCGGTCCGTTCCGCGCCGACATTGCCATGCCGATCAACCGGCAACCGGGCGAATCCAAGTTCACCCTTTATATCGGCATCGGGCAGGCATTCTGATGGTGGAAGAAACGCCCCCTCCCCCCACCGAAATGGAGACGGAAACGGTCGTGGTCCGCGAAGGCCGACCGCTGTGGCAAAAGATCATTCTGGGCACGGCGGGATTGGTCGCTGTGCTGGTCGCTGGGCTGCTGCTGTCCCTGAACACCCAGCCGGGCAAGAAATTCCTGATCCGCCAGATCGCCGCGCTGAAGCTGGAATCAGGCATGGAGATCGAAGTTGGTCGCATCGAAGGGTCGATCTACAGCGACATGATGATCCATGACCTGGTGCTGCGCGATCCCAAGGGGCCGTTCGCCGTGTCCCCGCGCGTCCATGTCGTGTGGAGCCCATTCCGCTACCTGAACAACCATATTTCCGTTCGGCTGCTGGAAAGCCCGCTGGTAGTGCTGGCCCGCAGTCCGCAGTTCAAGGTCACGGAAAGCGACCCCAATGCACCGATCCTGCCCGACCTGGACATTGACGTCGACCGGTTGAAGATCGCGAGGTTCGTAGTGGCCAAGCCGGTTATCGGCGAAAAGCGCGAAATCGCCATCGACGGCGTCACTCATATAGCGGACGGCCGCGCGCAACTGTCGGCCAATGCGGTGGTCGATAGCGGTGACCGGTTGCAGGCATGGCTCGACGCCGTGCCAGATCAGAACCGGCTGGCAATGAAGGGTACGCTGACCGCGCCCAAGGGCGGCGTGATCGCGAAGATGAGCGGCCTGACCGACGGGATGACGGCAACGCTGGATGGCAAGGGCAGCTGGCAGTCGTGGAATGGGCGGATCGTCGCCAATACCCCCAAGGGCGAGTTGGCGAACATCGCATTGGCAGCGCGGGACGGCAATTTCACGGCGAAGGGGCCAGTGCGGCCGGGGCTGGTCTTTGCTGGACCGGTGGACCGGCTGACCGCGCCCGCACTGATCGTCGACCTGTTCGCCGGGCTGAACGAGCGGCGCGTCAACTTGAAAGGTTCGCTCCGATCGCCAGCGCTGGCGGCGAGCGCGCAGGGGCTGATCGACCTGGGCACGAGCCGGTTTAGCGGGCTGAAAATCGACGCCGCGCTGCTGACCCCCGGCGCGATCATGGAAAAGGTGCGCGGACGGGACGTGCGCGCGTCCGTCATTCTAGACGGGCCGATGGCGACGCCCTTCATCGATTATGACATCACCGCCGCGATGCTGGCGTTCGACCAGACCGGGATCGAAGGGCTGAAGGCCAGCGGGCGGGCGGTGATCGACGCCGATCGCATCCGCATTCCGGTGAACGCGACCGCCCGGCGCGTGACCGGCCTGAATGCCGCGGCAGGCGGGCTGTTGCACAATCTGCGGGTGAAGGGCGATTTCGCTTACGCCGCCGGAAAGCTGATCAGCGACAATCTGAAAATCGACAGCGACCGCGTGGATGCGACGGCCATCGTCCTCGCTGACCTGGACAACGCCATTTATCGCGGCGCATTGAAGGGCAGGGTCAATGATTATCGCATCGATGGCGTGGGCATCGTCAACCTGACGACCGACATGAAACTGGTGCCCGGCCCCAAGGGCGGGTTCGGCCTGTCGGGCAAGTTCGGCGTGCGCACGGCGCGTTGGGAAAATGCGTCAGTGCGCGATTTTCTGGGCGGCAATGCGGTGATGTCCGGGCGCGTGGGCATGACCCCGGAGGGCAAGTTCACCCTGGCCGGGCTGAAGGGCGCGGCCCCCAATTTTCGCGTGCTTTCAGGATCGGGTAGCTATGATACCGATGGCGCGATTGCGTTTGATGCGCGGGCGACCTCCAACCAATATGGGCCGTTGGCTCTGACAGTGCGCGGGACGATGGAGCGGCCCCGCGCCGTGCTGCGCGCCGACCGTCCCAATGTCGGTGTGCAATTGACCGATGTCGTTGCCAGGCTGAACGGCGAAGCGGCGGGATACCGGCTGGAAGCGACTGGCGGGTCGCCCTACGGGCCATTCTTCGCCAATGTACTGATCCGCACGGCCAAGGGGCCGCTGACCATCGATGTTACGCGGGCACGCTTTGCCGGGATCGACATGAACGGTCGTGTGCAGCAGAGCGCAGCGGGACCTTTTGCCGGCCAGCTGGCGATGAACGGATCGGGCATCAACGGCACGGTGCGCCTGTCCGCCGTAGGCAAAGCGCAGGGCGTCAATGTCGATGCAACCGCCAGCAATGCCCGGCTGCCGGGCGAAGCGGAGGTCGTGATCGGCCGCGCCATCGTTACCGCGTCGATGGTGCTGACCGACCAGCCCCGCATCCTGGCCGACGTGCAGATGGCCAACGCCGCCTATGGCGAATATGTCGTGCGCAAGGCGCGCGGGAAGATCGACTATCAGGGCGGGCGTGGCCGGGCGCAACTGGTCGCCGACGGTTCGAGCGGGGTGCCTTTTTCCATCGCCGTCAACGCCGCGCTGCGCCCCAGCCTCTATGCCGTCGCGCTGGAAGGCAAGGCGAGCAACGTCCCGTTCCGCTTCGCCCGTCCGGCGATCATCCGCGTTGAGCGTGATGGCTATCGATTAGAGCCTGCGACGCTGGTGCTGCCGCAAGGACACGTCGACCTCGCCGGGCGTTTCGGCGGGCAGACGGCGCTGCAGGCGCGGTTCAAGGATTTCGACCTTGCGATCCTGAACATGGCGTCGCCGGGACTGGGCATCGGCGGCAAGGCGACCGGATCGCTGGACTTCGCGCAGAGCGGCAATGCCTTTCCCATCGCGACCACGCGGCTGGCGATCAGCGATTTCCGCCGATCCAGCCTGACCGCCGTGTCCGATCCCGTTGCCATGGCCATGGAAGGCAAGCTGTCGAGCGCGGGCGGCGACCTGCGCGGCCTGATTCGGCGCGGCAATGCGACTTTAGGCCGTTTTGTGGCAACGCTGGCACCGCCGGGACCGGGCGCAAGCTGGGCGCAGCAGCTTCAATCCGCGCCTTTGGATGGGGGCATCCGTTATGCGGGTCCCGCGGATGTGCTGTTTTCCTTCGCCGGGCTGGCCGACCAGCAGCTGACCGGGCCGATTGCCGTGGCGGCCGATTTTGGCGGGCGGCTGGGCGCGCCGCGCCTCAATGGTCTGGTTCGCGCCAACGCGCTGACATATGAAAATGAGACGTTCGGCACGCGCGTCACCCAGATGCGGCTGGACGGGCGCTTCACCAGCGACCAGCTGGACATCAACGATTTTTCCGGGCGCGCGGGCGACGGCACGGTGCAGGCGCGCGGCACGGTGGGGCTGGCGGCGGACAGCGGCTATCCGATGGACATTGCGGTGAAGCTGGACCGCGCCCGACTGGCCCGCAGTGAAGCGATCACCAGCGTTGCGACCGGAACGCTCAGCATCACCAACAGCGCGGCCAATGGCGGATTGATCAAGGGCGACCTGTGGCTGCCCGAGACCCGCTATCGCGTGGCCTGGCAGGGGGGAACAGAAATCCGCCAGCTGACCGGCGTGCGGCGCAAGGGCGAAGGCAGCGACCTGCTCGACCAGAGGCTCGCCGGGCGGCAGGCGGCGGCCAGGCCCGCCAATTGGAAACTCGACATCCGCGTGCGCGCCGACAATGAAATCTACGTAACCGGCATGGGGCTGGATTCCGAATGGAAGACCAGCATGCGCGTCACCGGCACCACCACAGAGCCACGCGTGGTCGGACGGATCGAAGTGATCCGGGGCCGCTACAGTTTTTCAGGCCATCAGTTCGAGCTGGAGCAGGGGATCATCAACTTCAACGGGCCGATGATGAACCCGACACTGGCCATCCGTGCGGAAACCCGGATCGACACGGTGACGGCGGGGATCGCGGTCGGCGGCACGGCGCAACGGCCCGACATCAGCTTCATATCTACGCCCACCCTGCCGCAGGATGAAATCCTGGCGCGCATCCTGTTCGGCGGCAATGTCGCGAACCTGTCAGCGACGCAGGCGGTGCAGCTGGCGGCGGCGCTCAACGGCCTGCGCGGCGGAGGCGGCGGACTGAACCCGATGGGCAAGTTGCAGAATGCGTCGGGCATCGACCGGATCGGCATCGTCGGTGGCGACGATGCGACGGGGCGCGGCACGTCGCTTGCCGTGGGACAGCGCATTTCCAACAATATCTATGTGGAGGTGATCACCGACCCCAAGGGATTCACCGCGACCCAACTGGAAATCTCGCTGTCAAAGACGCTGAGCCTGTTGTCGAAGACCGGCACCAATGCCGGGTCATCGGCGAACCTGCGCTATTCGAAGGATTATTGAGGCCATCCGATCCTCCCCACGCCTACGGCGCAGGGAGGATTTTCAGTTCGACCAAAACCTCTTGCCTCAATGAAAGTCGCGGGATTTGGGCAATATCCGCACATTGCGCGGGTGGCTGGCGGTGCGGGGATGCTGGGGGTGGATGAATTCATCCGCTCGTGACAGCGCGACTTGCGGTCGATGCGCGTCCGATAGGCGCGACAGCTCGGCGGTGCGGTCGTGGACGCGGGTCGCCATCAGGTGGACAACGCCTTCCTTGCTGCGCTGCACTTCGCCTTCGACCAGCATCAGGCGCGACGCCATGACCGGTCGCCGCTGCATTTCGAAGAGGCGCGCCCAGAGCAGGATGTTGGTGATCCCCGTCTCATCCTCTATCGTGATGAAGACGGCATTCCCTTTGCCGGGGCGCTGCCGCACCAGCACCACCCCCGCCGTCCGCACCAGCGTCCCATTTTTCGCGGCGGATGTATCCGCGCAGCTCAATACCCCCTCCGCCGCGAAGACCGGCCGCAGAAATTGCATCGGATGGCCTTTGAGCGACAGGCGCGTCATCTGATAATCGGCCGCGACATGCTCCTCGAGGGGCATTTCCGGCAGCATCGCGTCAGGCTCTTGCCCCAACTCGCCCGCCACCGCTTGGTCGCGTTTGCGGGCGGCAGCGAACAGGGGGAGTTCGTTCGACGGCGTCCGCCGCGCCTCCCACAACGCCGCCCGCCGGTCCTGCCCCAGCGACCGGCAAGCGTCGGCGTCTGCCAGCAACCGCAAAGCCCGCGCAGGCAATCCCGCCCTCCGCGCGAGATCCTCAAGGCTGGTGAAAAGCCCCTGCGTCCGCGCCTCGACCAGCTGCTCTGCCCAACCCTCGCGAAAGCCGTCAATCTGGCGTAAGCCCAGCCGAAGTGCGAGCGCCCGTCCCTCGCCCTCCCCTCGATGGCTCTGACGCGAACGCAGCAGGGGTTCGAGCGCATTGTCCCAGCCGCTCATGTTCACATCGACATCATGCACAGTGACGCCATGTTCGCGCGCATCCCGCACGATCTGCGCCGGGGCGTAGAAGCCCATGGGCTGGGAATTGAGCAGCGCGCAGGCAAAGACAGCGGGCTGATGACATTTGATCCAGGCGGACACATAGACCAGCCGGGCGAAAGACAAGGCGTGGCTTTCAGGAAATCCGTAGCTGCCGAACCCTTCGATCTGGCTATAACAACGCTCGGCGAAATCACGTTCGTATCCGCGCCGCACCATGCCGCCGATCATCTTCTCCTTGAACTTGTCCATGCCGCCCACCTGACGAAAGGTCGCCATCGACCGCCGCAGCTGATTGGCTTCAGACAACGTGAATTCGGCAGCAACAATGGCGAGCTTCATCGCCTGCTCTTGGAAGAGTGGGACGCCGTAGGTGTACTTCAACAGCTCCCGCAACTCGTTCGGATTATGCGGCAGGCTGGGCGATGGAAATTCCGGCTTTTCGATCCCGGCGCGCCGCCGCAGATAGGGGTGCACCATGTCGCCCTCGATCGGTCCGGGTCGGACGATCGCAACCTGCACCGTCAGATCGTACAGGTTCTTCGGTTTCAGGCGTGGCAGCATGTTGATTTGCGCCCGGCTTTCCACCTGGAACACGCCGATGCTGTCGCCCTTTTGCAGCATGGCATAGACAGCCGGATCGTCGGAATCGAGATCCACCGTCAGGTCATGATCGCCCAGATCATGACATCGCATCAGTTCATAAGCCTTGCGGATGCAGCTAAGCATACCGAGTGCCAGCACATCCACCTTCATGAGGCCCAGCGCATCGATATCATCCTTGTCCCACTCGATGAAGCTGCGGTCGGGCATCGCGGCGTTGTGAATAGGCACCGTTTCATCCAGCCGGTTCTGGGTCAGCACAAAACCGCCCACATGCTGCGATAGATGCCGGGCGAAGGGCGCACGGATCAGTTGTTCGACCAGCGACCGCAGCCGCACCATCTCCCCATTGTCGAGCGAAAAGCCAGCATCGAGAAAACGGGCGTCGCCCAAATCACCAGAATAGCTGCCCCACACCGTGCTGGACAGGCGGGTCGCGATATCTTCACTAAGGCCCAGCACCTTTGCTACTTCCCTCAGCGCGCTGCGGGACCGATAGTGGATCACGGTTGCGGCAATGCCTGCCCGCTCGCGTCCATAGCGACGATAGATATATTGCATCACCTCTTCGCGCCGCTCATGTTCGAAATCGACATCGATGTCGGGCGGTTCGTTGCGCTCTTCCGATACGAACCGGGAAAAAAGCAGGTCGTGCTTCATCGGATCGACCGAGGTGACGCCCAACAGGAAACAGACGATGGAATTGGCGGCCGACCCACGTCCCTGGCAGAGGATGGGCGGCTTTTGTGCCCGTGCGAACCGGACGAGGTCGTGGACGGTCAGGAAATAATAGGCATAATTCTGGCGGCGGATGAGGCGCAGTTCCTCCTCGATCAATTGCTCCACCTTGGTCGGCAAAGGGTGCTGATAGCGTTCCACCGCCGCCTCGCGCACCAGATGCTCCAGCCAGCCGTCAGGGGACCAGCCAGGCGGGACCGGCTCGTGGGGATATTCATATTTGAGGTCGGTCAGGGCAAAATCGATCTGATCGACGAAACGAACCGTCTCGGCCAGCGCTTGCGGATAGGCCGCATAGAGCCTCGCCATCTCCAGAGGGGATTTGAGATGGCGTTCGGCATGGGCTTCCAGCCGCCGCCCCGCCTGTTTAAGCGTCACGCCGTCGCGGATGCAGCTTAGCACATCCTGCAATGGCCGCGCCGATGCCTGGGCATAAAGCACATCGTTGGTGGCGATGAGCGGCACACCGGTTTCCCCGGCGATGCGCTGAATGGCGGCGGCATGGCGACGGTCACGCCCATGATAATGCATGGTCAGGCCCAGCCACACCCGCCCCGGCACCCTGTCCTGCAACCGACGCAGGGCGTCGGCCCATGTGGGTGGGGATGAGGGTGGAATCAGCCTCAGATGCGAAATCGGCTCATCCTCTTTCCCGGAAGGATAGGCAGGCGGGGCCTTGTGCACCTGTTGGGGACGTGCAGTGGAAAGCGGCAGCACGATCAGCAGGAGATCGTCGATATGATCGAGCAGGTCGCCAAAGGTCAGGATGCAGTCTCCCTTGACGGCTTCCATATTACCCTTGGTCAGCAGACGGGTCAGCCGTCCCCAGCCAAAACGGCTGGTGGGATAGGCCAGAATGTCCGGCGTGCCATCGACAAAGACCAGGCGTGCGCCCACGACCAGCCGCAGGTCGGTTTGACAGGCCGCCTCTTCCTGCGCGGTCAGGCCGGGCGGTTCGCCCCGTTCCTTCTTCGCTTCGATCAGGGCGGCGCGCGCCTTGTCCGGTGCCTCGCGCAAGGCGACATGGGCCCGGACCACGCCCGCGACGCTGTTCCTGTCGGCAATGCCGATGGCGCGAAGCCCCAGATGATTGGCCTGTGCGACAAGTTCGGCAGGATGGGATGCGCCGTGCAGAAAGCTGTAATTGGACATGACGCCCAGTTCTGCAAAGGACGGGGCTGGTTGGAGTGGCGGCGGCGTGGCTTCCTTGGCTCGCGCCTTCTCTCGCGCCGCTTCGATGGCGTTCAATTCGCACCGATCGATCGACTTGGGCCTGGACGGGTCGGGACACTTGCCGCGTTTCATGCGAACAGGCCGTGGATATACCAGCCGGGATGCCGCGCCTCCGCGCCATACAGGCCGTGGCGGAAGATCCAGTAGCGCCGCCCGCGCGCATCTTCGATCCGGTAATAGTCGCGCGTCATGCCCGCGCTTTCGCCTTCCAGCGCGCCGTCCTTTGCCTTCCACCATTCAGGCGCGATCCGTTCGGGGCCTTCATAGCGGGTGACTTCATAGGCCGCCCGCCGCCAACGGAAGTGATGCGGGGGACCGTCTGGAACCTGCGCCACCACCTCAATCGGCTGGGGCGGATCGAACAGGTGGATGGGGCGCATCGGGGGATCGCCGGGTTCCCCCTGACGCGGCCAGCTCAATGGCGTGCGGCTTTCGATCGCGGGCAAGGCGAGTTGCGCCTGTTCAGGGATATGGCTGTCGCGCGGTTCCAGGCGTTGAATGCGGTTGCGACCTGCGCGAACGGAAAGCCGATCGATGAGCGCGGCGACCGCTTCCTCCCGCCGCGCCTCTCCACCTTCCAGCGACAGCTGAGTTGCAGCCATAGGCTCTGTCTGAGGCACGGTGAGCCGTAGCATGTCGAAGCCGAAACCAGGGTCGAGCGGATCGGACAGGCTGTCGATCCGCTCCTGCATCAGCCGCATGATCGCAGGAGCATCGCGCACCGGCAGGCCGGTTTCGGCTCGCAGCGGGAAGGCGAGTCCATCGCTGCGAAAGAACATCGCTTCGAACCGGCGTCCTCCCTGCCCGCGCTCGCCCAGCCGTTCGCCCGCTTCCGTCGCCATGTCTTCCAGCACCTTGAGGGCATAGGCAGTGCTGCCCATCGGTTCGGCGAAGCGGCGCTCGATACGGATCGCCGGGCGAGGACGGCGCGGCGCGAGCGGGCGTTGGTCAAGGCCCAGCAGGCGATGCAACGCATCCACCGCTTCCTCGCCAAAGCGCGCGGCGAGCGTCGCGACCGGGCGCGACGCCAGATCGCCGATGGTGCGCAGCCCGGCGCGGCGCAGCGCAGCGCCGCTGTCCTGCTCCAGCCCCAGCGCCTCGACCGGCAAGCGGCGCAAGGCGGCATCTTCATCGGGCGCGGGGCCTGCGGAGAAGCGGGAAAGCGCATGGGCACCTTCGGGCGTGGCGGCGATGGCGTGGCGCACCTCCATCCCGTGCCGTTCGAACCGGTCCACCGCCTCCCGCGCCAGCGCCTCCTCGCCGCCCCACAGATGCGCGCAGCCGCTAATGTCCAGCATCAGCCCGTGCGGAGGATCGAGCGCAACGATGGGGGTATAGCGCATGCACCCGTCGCATAGCCGTTCCAGCCAGTCCTGGTCGGCATGAGGATCGGCCTCGAAACTGACAAGTTCAGGCTCCTGTGCGCGGGCATCGGCCAGCGTCATGCCCGCGCCCAGCCCAAGCGCCAGCGCATCGGCGTCCGGCGTGGCAAGGCGCATGGCTCCACGCACCGGCTCCACTATGACGACTGGCCCAGCGTCGCGCCGCGCCTGCCACAGGTCAGGCCGCTCTATGCGCAGCCGGTCGATCGGCAGGAACAGGAACCATAGCGCCAGATAGCGCCGCGTCGTCAGCACGTCCTCCGCTTCCCTGTCCATGCTCATTGCGTTCATCGCATTCTTCTCCAAAATCTCCCCGCTCGCTGTTCCACACCATCCGCCATGTCATGCCGTCCGGGCCGGAACGTCGGCGCAGCAGGTGCAGCGAAAAGGCGCTCATACCCGGCGCATTGCCCGGCAAGGGCAGCGACGGCGCAGCCGCCACCCGCCACCGTGTCTCCGCCGCGCTTGGCACCGGATCGCCGCCGATCCTCAACAGCAAGGCCGTGACGCCGGAGGCTTCCGCTGCCAGCGCCAGGCGGCGGCTGGCGGTCAAGTCCATCAGCGGCGCTCTCCCGCGCAGTTCGATGACCAGCGCACCCAACGCCGGGCAACGCAGCGCATCGACCGCCGCGCGCAGCAGCAGCGCCTCATCCTTCATCACCCCGATCAACAGCCGCGCAGGATCAATCCCCAGCGCAACAAGCCCCGGACCATAGGGCTGCGCCATCCCTCCCTTGGCGAGGCGCAGCCAGAACAGGGGAGCATCGCCCGCCGCCAAATGAGCAAGGATCAGGGAAAGACCGGCTGCGGCCCCTTCATCCTCGTCACCGCCAAACAGTTCATGCAGGCACCCACGCGCCAGGCCGCCTCGCATGGCTTGGTCAAAAGACGCGTGTCCCGTAGCAACAGACGCACCGACTTTCGCCGCCGGAAGCCCTTCCAACGAGGCGATACGCCGTCTGAGGGCTGAAAGTGTCTTCACCGACTCGATCATAAATACGTTCTCTATATGTTCTCTATATGTTCTTTTCAATGCTATAGAGAAGCCTGTCAATGGAGGCGGGGAAACTGGAGGTTGGAGGGCGGGGGAGGGCAGCATAATGGCAGGGCGAGAGGTAGTTATTATGGGTAGGGAGCAGACATCCTTCTCTCCTCCCGCAGGCGGGAGGGGCCGGGGGTGGGCCAGCGCAACATTGGGGATGTTCTTCAAAGGCCAACCTTGAAGCTCGCCTCGCTCGCGCCCACCCCTAATCCCTCCCGCTTGCGGGAGGGGAATGTCTTGGATTGGTCGCTCGCGTTCAGTCAGCTTTGCCGTCAGGAGGCTGCTCTGGAATGAAGGACTATCGTGCTCCTGCGCAGGCAGGAGTCCAGTTCATACGGCGGGACTGGGCTCCTGCCTGCGCAGGAGCACGTAATCCTCTATGGCCGCAAATGGCCGGTTAGCTGTCATTCAATTTTTCACATCGACTGGTCTCGCGCATTTTCCTCTCCCCCTCCCCACGCCTGCGTCTTGAGGATTGGGGCGATGAGGGGCGGGGACCCGCCAGCCAATGAAAAGACCCGCCCTGCTAGAATGCGCGGGCGGGCCTTTTCATTGGGAGCGAGGGGGTATGCAGGAAGGCGATTTCCCGCTTATTCGCCGTCATCCTCCGGTTCGGGTCCGGTCATCATGCCT
>CBFHAG010000016.1:0-58678 GCA_965653535.1 uncultured Sphingobium sp. | reverse complement strand
GTTGAATCAGAAATCTGCGCTCACGTGAATCCCTAAAATGTCACTACAGCCTAGATCGTTCAGTCTGAAATGATGGGACATCCGAATACGGGCGCCATGAAGCGAAGGGTGACCTGCTAACAGGAAAGATGCTCCTAACAGCCGCCCGATTCCGCCTTCACGGAGGTGTAGGGTTCGCCGTATGCTGCGGAAAAGCGGATGGTCGCGGTGATGGATCGCGTTGCGCACTGCTATCAGCAGGGTGGCGTCGCCATGCTCGAAATAGGGGAAAATCGCCTTCGAAACATCATAGAGGGTGTGAAACGCCTCGAGCTTTGCTTCGAATGCACGATCAATATTGTCGATCGCCTCCTCGGGGTCGATCCTGAACAAATTTCCATGACGGTAATGGGCCTCGCCGTCAATCCTCATGGTATTGGCGAGGTTGCTGATCGCGCCTTCGACGATTTCGTTCTTATTCAAAGGTTCATTCTAAAGGGGGGAGGTCGCCGCATCGAGCTTTCATCGGCTCTAACCAGCAAATGCACCACAAAGGATAGCGAATTTTCCCAAGAGATGTCTTGATCGAAAAATCTTGTGCGAAGTAGCTATTCACGCCCAAGCCCTCGCGCGACATATTGTGGTCGACAGCCGTCGCAAACCAGACGGTCTGCAACTGAGCACCGAAAATGGTTCCCTGAGTGACCGACATTAGTCGGATTCTGGCCTCCGTCCGAAGGAATGGAGAGGATCCAAGGTATCGAAATCGATTATTAGGGCACGAGATTTTCAAAAGCGGCACTATAGTGCCGCTTTGGCGCAGTTTGCGTCCATTTGTGCTAACTTTCGCCGCTTCGGCACTTCAGTGCCCTACCCATTGCGGGGCCTTTCGGCGTTGCTCATATTGCAAAGAACAAGGCCGCACGAGTCGCGGTTAGTCAGTTGAGATCTTCGCGAAGGGCTTGTTGATGCAGGTCCGGGGCGAGGCAGAAAGACGTGGGTTATGATGGTTATGATTGCTCGAGAATCGACGATCAACGTCGCAGTGCCTGCTATCCCGGTGTGGCGGGGAAGGAAGGAGACACCAGATTGGATATGAACAAAAAAAGCCGCCACCCCAGAGGGTTACGGCGACGATGTTAGCGTGAAATCTGGCTAATCTAACCATTTCATACCCTAACCGATTGAAAAACAATCGGAGTATTAGGGCTGGAAGAGTGTGGCTCCCCGAGTAGGATTCGAACCTACGGCCATTCGATTAACAGTCGAATGCTCTACCGCTGAGCTATCGGGGAGCAGCCCGGCTTTCGCTGGGCAGGCCGCGCCTATAGCAGTGGGATTCTTGGGATGGCAAGGGTCGAGTTGCAGATTTTTTCAGGCAATGAACTGTTCCGCGGCAATGCGATCGTCCAGCGTGTGTTCGGGATCGAAAAGCAGCGTCAGCGGGGTGGCGCGATCGATCCGCACCTCCACCTGTTGAACGTCGCGCACTTCCCTCTGGTCCGCCACGGCACTGACAGGGCGCTTCACCGGGTCGAGCACGGTGAAGCGAATCGTCGTGCTGTCCGGCAGGATCGCACCGCGCCACCGGCGCGGGCGGAAAGGGCTGATCGGCGTCAACGCCACCAGACTGGAGCCCAGCGGCAGGATTGGCCCGTGCGCCGAAAGATTATAGGCTGTGGAACCCGCCGGGGTGGCCACGAGCACCCCGTCGCAAACCAGTTCGGGTAGCACGATGCGATCATTGACCTCCACCCCAAGCTTTGCGGTCTGGCGGGTCTCGCGAAGGAGCGAGACTTCATTGATCGCGGGAATGGAAAAACGCTCACCATCGACGGTATCCACCGTCATGCGCAGCGGATGCACCTTGAAAGATTTGGCGGCATTCAGCCTCTGTTCCAGCCGCTCCAGCCGCCATTCATTCATCAGGAAACCGACGGTCCCCAGATTGATGCCGAACACGGGCAGGATATGGCGGCCTTCCAGCATGGCGTGCAGGGTCTGGAGCATGAAACCGTCACCGCCCAGAGCGACCAGCATGTTGGCTTCGCTAATCGGCACGAAATCATAGGCCGCGCGCAACCTTTCTTCCGCCGCTTTGGCTGCTTGAGTAGGGGACGCGACCAGCGCGCGTCGGGGTTCGATGCTCATCCGCCGGTCACGCTCATATGCCGCTGAACGGCGGTGGAGGAGGCGTCAGCGCCGATGCGGAAGTCGTGACGCTCCGGCTTCAACCGCAGCGCCCGGTCGATCAGCGGTTGAACTGCTGCCAGGCCACCATCCCGGAAGGCGCTCTTCAGGTCGACATGATCGTCATGGCCCAGGCACATGAAAATCTTGCCCTCGCAGGTCATTCGCATGCGGTTGCAATCACTGCAGAAATTGTTGGTGAGTGGCGTTATCAGGCCCAGCCGCACACCCATTCCTTCGACCGCGAAATAGCGGGACGGGCCGCCCGTGCGATAGGCGATGGACGTCAGTTCGATATGCTGGCGCAGTTGCTCTACCACCGCAGTCAGTGGCAGATAATGGTCAGTCCTGTCCTCGCCCGTTTCGCCGAGCGGCATGGTTTCTATGAGCGAGAGGTCAAAGCCCTGGTCGTCGCACCACCGCAGCATCGGCAGGATCTCATCGTCATTGACGCCCTTGAGCGCGACCATGTTGATCTTGACGGACAGCCCCGCCGAATGCGCTGCCGCCAGTCCGTCCATGACCGGCTGGATATTCCCACGGCGCGTGACATAGGCGAACCTGTCGGGGTCCAGGCTGTCCAAGCTGACATTGATCCGCCTGATACCCGCATCGAACAAAGCGTCCGCCTGTTCCGCCAGCCTGGTGCCGTTGGTCGTCAACGTGAGTTCGTCCAGTCCGTGACCGATATGGCGGCCAATCCTGCGCACCAGGTCGATGATGTCCCGCCTGACCAGCGGCTCTCCGCCGGTCAGACGAATTTTCCGCACGCCGCGCGCAATGAACAGATCGGCCAGCAGCGCGATCTCTTCCAAGGTCAGCACCTGGTCACGGGGCAGGAAGGTCATGCGATCCGCCATGCAATAGCGGCAGCGCAGGTCGCACCGATCCGTCACCGAAATCCGCAAATAGCTGATCCGGCGGCCAAGCGCGTCAATCAACGCCGCGCGCGGTAGATCGACCATGTCCATGCCTCGGTAGCTAGGGCATGCACTTGTCCCGTGCAAGCGCCAGCGGTTGCGGGGAAGCGAGCAGGTGAGTAACGGTTGCGGAAGGGAAGGTGGCGATGGGCCGCTCCGAGGAGTTTCGTTTGTGAGCGGTCACAGTGCAGCCGACGGGCAGCGCAGTCTTTTCATATTGTCGCCCGGTGATCGGGACGGTCTTTCGCAGGCCGCCAGGCAGGCGGGATGGCGCGCCATCGCTGCCCGCCGCGCGAGCGATGCCGCCCGTCGCCTGCTCCACAGTGACGCGCAGATCGCATTGATCGACATGCGAAAGCCCGGTGATATCGATGTCGGCGCGATTACCTCCATTGCCCCTGCGGTGAATGCTGGTGGCGGTGCGTTGATCATATTGATCGACAGCGGCGACATAGGCACCGTGCCTTCCTTGTTGGAAGCTGGCGCGACCCATTTCATAACCGCCCCTTTTTCAGGGGATGAGCTTCGGGCGACGTTGGCATCCGCGCAACGGTTGGTCGATCGTCTGGGGGGCGGGGCGGCGCATAGCCAACGTGCCCAGCGCATCCGTCGCGGCGACGCCCTGTTCTGGGAAATGGACAGGGATGGCCGCGACATTCGCCTGAGCGAGAATCTGGCACGTCATCTGGGCCTCGACCGGCAGATCAGCCCGGCTTCCTTCATTCGCCATCTTCCGCGATCGGAACGGCGACCGGTCATGGCGACGTTGCGGGCCATGATGCGTTCGGGCCGGATTGAATCCTTCGCCCACGCCGCGCCCGGGGGCGGTGACGACCGTCTGGTCCATCATCTACGCATGTTTGACGGCGCTTTGGCCGCCGACGTGGAATGGTTGACCGATGTCCAACGGCTTGACGCCATAGAGCGGGATGAATTGACCGGCCTTCGTTCCAGGCAGGCCGCGGTGGACTGGCTGGATCATCGCACCGGCATGGCGACCACGGTGCTGCTATTGTCCATCAGCCAGTTCGACAGGATGAACGCTGCCTATGGCGAGGTGGTGGGGGACGCCCTGCTGGGGCGCATCGCGCGGCGAATCGAACGGATGGCGGCTGAGGTCGCCGAAGGTGCGATTGTCGCGCGGATCGCCGGAACGGAATTTTTGATCGGCCTGACCGGCGACGCCGCCGCGAGTGACCCCGCCACATTCCTTGCGCGCCAGTTGATCGGCGCGGTCGGTCGTCCATTCAGTGCGGGCGATCATGTGATCCGGTTGACGGCGCGCTGCGGCATTGCCCAGTCAAGGGCGCAGGACGACGCCACCCAGTTGCTCCGGCGCGCTGGCACCGCGCTGGCCGACGCGCGCCATGGCGGGGGGGAAGGCATCCGTATCTTTTCCGCCGAAAAGCGCAGCCGTCAGGTCGATGCGGACCAGTTGGAAACCGATCTGCGCCTCGCCCTGCATCGGGAAGAGATCGCCATCATATTCCAGCCGCAATATCCGGTGGATGGCGAAGCGATGATCGGCGTGGAGGCGCTGGCCCGCTGGAATCATCCGCAATATGGACCGCTGGGGGCGGGGATGCTGTTCGCGGCGGCGGAACGATCCGATTATATGCTGCCATTGTCTGCCCATATTCAGGCAGAAGCGTTGCGGCTGGCGGCGGCATGGCCGTCTGCTCTGGGTTCCCTTCGCCTTTCGATCAACGTCACGGCGGAGGATATCGCCCAGCCCGGTTTCATGGCGCGTTTCCTCAGTCTGGTCGAAAGCAGCGGCTTTCCCCGGTCGCGGCTGACTGTCGAGATTACCGAAAGCGGGCTGATCGAGGACGTGGAGGGAGCGACGGCGCTTCTGACTGCGTTGCGCGCAGAAGGGCTTGCGGTCGCCGTCGATGATTTCGGCACCGGCTATTCCAGCCTCGCCTACCTCAAAAGCCTGCCGCTCGATTATTTGAAGATCGATAGCGGGTTGGCGCAAGACATTGCCGGGACGTCGCGTGATCGCATCATTGTCCGGGGCGTGATCCATATGGCGAAGTCGCTGGGCCTGCGCGTGATCGCGGAGGGGGTGGAGACGCAGCAACAGCTGGAATTGCTCGCCCGCGAAGGATGCGATTATTATCAGGGATTCCTGCGGTCAGCGGGCGTTTCCTCCGATGATCTGATCGCACTGGCGTCGCAGTCATAGCCGCCGATCTGCGGACATAGGGATCGATCAAAAGCCCAGCGCCAGTTGGTCTATCCCGCCGCCTTCGCCAACCCCTTTGACAGTTGCAGCGCGCCGTTCAGCCGCGCCGCCGGGTCGGCCCATGCGCGGTTCACCACAATTTTGCTGTCGGGCCGCAACCGCGCGACGCCGTTCAGCCGCTGAACATACGCCACCAGAGCCTCTGGCCGGGGGAAGCGGTCTTCGAAGAAGCTGACCAGCGCGCCCTTGGCCCCGACGTCGATCTTGGAGATGTTCGCCGTCACGCAATTCTGCTTGATCTCGATGATCTTGAACAGGTTCTGCGTGGGTGCGGGTAGCTTGCCGAAACGGTCGATCAACTCCGCGGCGAAGGCTTCCAGCCCCTGCCGATCCTCGACCTCGTTCAGTCGGCGGTATAGGCCCATGCGCAGGTCCAGGTCGGGCACATAATCCTCTGGTATGAGAATCGGCGCATCCACTGTGATCTGGGGCGAGAAGCTGTCCCGCTTCTCCACTCCAGCCCCGCCAGCCTTGGCCTCCAGGATCGCATCCTCTAGCATCGACTGGTAGAGTTCGAACCCGACTTCCTTGATGTGCCCGGACTGCTCGTCTCCGACCAGATTGCCCGCGCCGCGAATGTCGAGATCGTGAGAGGCCAACTGGAACCCGGCCCCCAGCGTATCGAGGTCGGACAGGACCTTCAGCCGCTTTTCCGCCGTGTCGGTGATCACCCGGTTCGCGGGCGTGGTGAGGTAGGCGTAGGCTCGCGTCTTGGACCGCCCCACGCGCCCGCGAAGCTGGTAAAGCTGGGCCAGCCCGAACCGATCCGCCCGATGGATGATAAGTGTGTTGGCCGAAGGAATATCCAGCCCGCTTTCCACGATGGTGGTCGATAGCAGTACGTCGTAACGCTTGTCGTAAAAGGCCGACATGCGTTCCTCGACCTCGGTGGCGCTCATCTGCCCATGCGCGACCACGGGCCGGACCTCCGGTACTTCGGTGCGCAGGAACTCTTCCACTTCGGTCAGGTCGGCAATGCGTGGCACGACGAAGAAACTCTGCCCGCCGCGATAATGTTCGCGCAGCAAAGCCTCGCGGATCACTACGCCGTCCCAGGGCATGATGTAGGTCCGCACCGCCAGGCGATCCACCGGCGGGGTCTGGATCACCGACAATTCGCGCAGGCCCGACATCGCCATTTGCAAGGTGCGCGGGATCGGTGTCGCTGTCAGAGTCAGCACATGGACATCGGTCTTAAGCGACTTCAGCCGCTCCTTATGCGTCACGCCAAAGCGCTGTTCCTCGTCAACAATGACCAGCCCTAGTCGCTTGAATTCCAGCCCTTTGGTCAGCAGCGCATGGGTGCCGACCACGATGTCGACCGTGCCATCGGCCAGGCCAGCCTTGACGACCTTTGCCTCCTTATCCGGCACCAGCCGCGACAGGCGACCGATATTCACCGGAAAGCCCCGGAAGCGTTCCTCGAAATTCATATGATGCTGCCGGGCGAGCAGAGTGGTGGGGCAGATCAGCACGACCTGCATCCCCGCCATCGCCGCCACGAAAGCGGCCCGCAAGGCGACTTCGGTCTTGCCGAATCCGACGTCGCCGCACACCAACCGGTCCATGGGCCGCCCGGCACCCAGATCATCGACCACGTCCATGATGGCGCGGTCCTGATCCTCTGTCTCCTGATAGGGGAAGCGGTCCACAAACGCGGGATAGCCTGCGCTGTCCGGCTCCGCCACGGTCGCCGCCCGAAGCGCGCGCTCCGCCGCCGTCTTGAGCAATTCACCTGCAATCTCACGGATGCGTTCCTTCATCCGCGCCTTGCGCCGCTGCCACGCCTCGCCGCCCAGTCTGTCGAGGCTCACGCCATCGCTGTCGGAGCCGTAGCGGGAGAGGACCTCCAGATTTTCGACCGGCACATAGAGCTTGTCGCCGCCCGCATATTCCAGCGCCACGCAATCATGCGCTGCCTTGGCCACGGGAATCTGCATCAACCCCTCATAGCGCCCGATCCCGTGGTCCAGATGCACCACCAGATCGCCGGGGGACAGCGTCGCCAGTTCCGCCAGGAAGGCATCCGCGCTCTTCTTCCGCTTGGCTCGGCGCACCAGCCGGTCGCCCAGCATGTCCTGTTCGGTCAATACCGCGACGTCGGGCGCGGTGAAGCCATGGTCCAGCGGCAGGACGGTCAAGACCGTGCTGCCATTCGCCGCGACCCCAAGCGCTTCCTGCCAGCTATCCGCCGCCGCGACGCGTTTCAGCCCATGATCGACCAGCAATCCCGAAAGCCGCTCCCGCGCACCGCCGGAATAGCTGGCAATAACGACTTTCTTCTTTGCGCGATGGAGCGAAGCGATATGCTTGCCCACCGCTTCATAGACATTGGCGTTTTGCGCCCGCTCCGGCGCGAAATCGCGCGGGCCATCGACGGCGAAATCGATGACAGAGGCGCTTTCCGGCTCATGAAAGGGGGTGGTGGCGTGCATCGGCCATGCTCGCACAATGCCGTCCCATTCCTGCGCGTCCAGATAGAGCGCCGAGGGTTCCAAAGGCCGATAAGCTCCCGGATCGGACGATTTGGCCTGCACCCGATTGGCATGATAATCGCGGATAGCCTCGAACCGGCTTTCCGCCGCTCCGGCGACGCCATGGTCCAGCACGATTACGGTATCGTCGCTCAAATGATCGGTCATCGGCACCAGCCGTTCCTCGAACAGCGGCAACCAATGCTCCATTCCGGCCAGCCGCCGCCCGTCGCTCACCGCCTGATATAACGGATCGCCCGTTGCCGTTGCTCCGAACGTTTCGCGATAACGTCCGCGAAACCGCTTGATCGTCTCCTCGTCCAGCAACGCCTCGGATGCTGGGAGCAGCGTAAATCCGTCCACACTGCCGCTGGTCCGCTGATCCGCTGGATCGAAGCGCCGCACCGTCTCAATCTCATCCCCAAAGAAATCGAGCCGCAGCGGCTGCTCCTCGCCACCGGGGAACAGGTCGACAATGCCCCCACGAATGGCGAACTCGCCCCGGTCATGCACCGTATCGGTCCGCACATAGCCGTTCGCTTGCAACATTTCGGCCAGCCGCGAAATCGCGATCCGCTCCTTGGGCGCGAGCTTTGCCACGAGTTGCCGCACGCGAAAGGGCGTCAACGTCCGCTGCGTCAGCGCGTTGAGCGTGGTCAGGACAAGCTGCGGCCCCGCGGGCGTGCCTTGCAGGCCATATAGGCCCGCCAACCTTGCCGAAGCCGTTCGCAATGAGGGACTGGCGCGGTCATAGGGCAGGCAATCCCATGCCGGAATCTCGACAATCTCGATCTCCGGCGCGAAATAATGCGCTGTGTCCGCCACCGCCCGCATGAGTTGCTCATCGGGCGCGACGAACAGCGCGCGGGACGGTGCAGCGCGAGCGATGTCCGCCAGCAACCAGGGCTGGAACCCGGCGGGAACACCCGAAAGGGTGATGGGGGACGAGGCTTTGAGAATTTTCAGAAGGTCGGTCATCTACATCTCAATCCCCCTCCCGCAGGCGGGAGGGGTTAGGGGTGGGCAATTCCAACAGAGGTGGAGCAGGCCCACCCCGCTGCGATTAGCTTCGCCTGCGGCTCGGCAAGTCTCGCTGCCCCTCCCGCTTGCGGGAGGGGGGGGAAGTCACTTCTTCCCGACTTCCACAAAATCCATCTTCACAAACTTGTCCCACATGGGGCCGCGCCATTCATTGGGCAGCGGCAGCGTACCCAAGGCCCAAGCCATGATGTCGGCATCCTGTTCCTCGATAAATCGTTCGAACCAGGCGATATCCTCTTCGGTCCACTCGGCATGATCACGATCGAAGAAGCCGCCGACGGCCAGATCCGCTTCCTTGATGCCACGATGCCAGGCCCGGAACTGCAGGCGGCGGATGCGGGGATCTTCGTTCACAATTTGTTCCTTACGCAGGCATGCCGAAATTACCGATCGGATGTTTGCGCATCGTCCCGGCTGGGCTAGAGCATTGGGCCATAACCATGCGACCAGATATCCTCAACCCACTCTTCGCCGAAATCGAAGCGCTCAGGGGCGTAGGCCCCGCGCTGGCCAAGCCGCTGGAGCGCCTTGGGCTGGCCCGCGCCGTCGATGTGGCGTTTCACCTGCCGGTCAGCTTCGTGGATCGGCACATGGTGAACGAATTGCAACTGTCCGATTCTGGTCGTGTCGTCGGCATCATCCTCACGCCCACTGACTACCGTGCATCGGGCAGCGCGCGAGCGCCCTTTCGGGTGCATGCGCAGGACAGGCACGGCAACAGCGTCGCACTGGTCTATTTCGGTCGCAACAGCGCCTGGCCCCGAAAGCTGTTGCCGCTGGGCGAACCCAAATTCATTTCCGGCAAGCTGGAAGCCTATGGTGATAATCTTCAGATCGTGCACCCGGACTATGTCCTGCCGCCTGAGGAAGCCGCCACTATTCCCGCGCGCGAGCCGGTCTATGGCCTGTCAGAGGGTCTGACCAACAACCGAATGCGCGATTTTGTGGCGCAAGCGCTGATTCGCGCGCCCGACCTTCCCGAATGGATCGAGCCCAGCTTGCTCGCCCGCAAGGACTGGCCGGCCTGGCGCGAAGCGCTGACACGCATCCATAGCGATCCCAGCGATGCCACGGCGCGCGAACGTCTGGCCTATGATGAAATCTTTGCGGGTCAGCTTGCGCTGATGCTGGTCCGCCAGTCTTCCCGCAAACGCCGGGGCATGCCGATCGCCGGAGATGGTCGCTTGCGCGCCATGTTGCAGTTGCCCTTCGTCCCGACAGGTGCCCAGCGGCGCGCTTTCGGGGAGATTGAAGGCGACATGGCCCAGCCCATTCCCATGCTCCGCCTGCTTCAAGGGGATGTGGGGTCCGGCAAAACGTTGATCGCGCTGATGGCGTTGCTCAACACGGTTGAGGCTGGTGCCCAAGGTGCTCTCCTGGCTCCCACGGAGATCCTGGCTCGCCAGCATTATGAAACACTGCGCAAGATGGTGTCAGGCCTTCCGGTCACTATCGCGATCTTGACCGGGCGGGAGAAGGGCAAGACCCGCGAGTCCACGCTGATGGGCTTGGCGGACGGCAGCATCGACATTCTCGTCGGCACCCACGCCATTTTCCAGGAAGCTGTCCGCTACAAGAATCTCGCGCTGGCTGTCATCGATGAGCAACATCGTTTCGGCGTCGCCCAACGCATGATGCTCGCGGCCAAGGCCGAGCGCACACCGCACCTGCTGGTGATGACCGCCACCCCGATCCCGCGCACCCTGACGCTCACCTATTATGGCGAAATGGACGTCTCCCGACTGGACGAGATGCCGCCTGGCCGCCAGCCGATCCAGACCGTGGTCATGTCAGCCAACCGCCTCGACGAAGTGGTCGAAGCGCTTGCCCGTCATGTTGAGGGCGGCGGCCAGGCCTATTGGGTGTGCCCGTTGGTCGAGGAAAGCGAAACCAGCGACCTGGCCGCCGCCGAAGCGCGCGCGGAAATGTTGCGGCTTCGCTTTGGCGACCTTGTCGGCATCGTTCACGGTCGCATGAAGGGGCCGGAAAAGGATGCGGCGATGGACGCGTTCGCCACGGCCCGGACCAGGATACTCGTCGCGACAACCGTGATCGAGGTCGGCGTGGACGTGCCTAACAGCAACCTCATCATCATTGAAGGCGCGGATCGTTTCGGCCTTGCCCAGCTTCACCAGTTGCGGGGGCGGGTAGGACGGGGGCAGAACCACAGCGTCTGCATCCTCCTTCGCGGAGGCGCGCTTTCGGAAACCAGTCGCGCCCGTCTTGCGCTGATGCGGGAAACCAATGACGGCTTCCGCATCGCCGAGGAAGATTTGCGCCTGCGTGGCGCGGGAGAAATATTGGGCACTCGCCAATCCGGTGAGCAGCAATTGAAACTGGCCACGCCTGAACATCTTGCGGCGCTGCTGGATTCAGCCCGCGACGATGCCCACCTGCTGATCGACCGCGACGGCGGCCTCAGCGAAGCCAGGGGCGAAGCGGCCAGAACGTGCCTCTACCTGTTTGAGCGGGACGCTGCCGTAGGCCTTCTTCGGAGTGGATAGAATTTACGGAAACTGCTTCACCACGCCGTCTGGCGGGGCGGGATGAGCGATAGCATCGCCTCATAAATGCGCGGTTCGACCGGCTGAAGGAACTCGACTCCGATCCGCTTGTCCTGGGCCCAACGGACTTCGGCCTGCATGTCTTTGACGATGGGAAGCCAGACCGACAATCGCTGGCCGACCATCAGCTCCGCCTCCGTCCGGCACATGAGGCCTAGCGGCGATATATTGATGATCCGCACGCCGTGCGATTGGCCGCCCATCATGATGTGACTGACCATATCGACAAGCACGCGAGGCGCTCGCCGTTGATCTACAGAAGGATCGCGGGATTTCGCGACATGGGCGAGGCTTGCGAGGACCGAAGACATGAGGCGCAGACTAAGGCAAGGAAGATCATTGCTTCCTTACCGTCTGTGGTTGACGCGCACTTAACACTCATATTTTCAAGCGGTTACCAGCCCGTGTTTCTTGGCTCCGAAGCTGACCTTGTCGCCCGGCTTGAGCGTCATTGCGGGGTCGCTGACAACCTCGCCATTCACCCGGATGGCACCTTCGGTCAGTTTGCGGCGCACTTCCTTGTTGGACGCGGCAAAGCCGAGCGCGGTGGTGCCCTGGACGATGTTCAGCCCGTCCGCGCCGACGCTGACCGTCGGCAGATTGGCGTCCGACGCGCCTTCTTCGAATGTCTTGCGCGCAGTTTCCGCCGCCGCAACCGCCGCGTCGACGCCCCGGCAAAGCGCTGTCGCTTCATTGGCGAGGATCTTCTTCGCCTCGTTGATCTCCGCACCCTGTAGCGCGGCCAGCCGATCGACTTCATCCATCGGCAGGTCGGTGAACAGCCGCAGCCTGTTCGCCACGTCGGCGTCAGCGGTATTGCGCCAGAACTGCCAGTAATCGTAGTTGGAAAGCTGATCCTCGTTCAACCACACAGCGCCGCCCACCGTCTTGCCCATCTTGGTGCCGTCGGCGTTGGTCAGCAGCGGGGTGGTGAGGCCGAAAACCTGCGTTCCGTCCACGCGGCGGGCCAATTCGACGCCGTTGACGATATTGCCCCACTGATCCGATCCGCCCATCTGAAGGCGGCATTCCGACCGGCGCGACAGCTCCAGAAAATCATAAGCCTGCAGGATCATGTAGTTGAACTCCAGGAAGCTCAACGACTGTTCGCGGTCCAGCCGCATCTTGACCGAGTCAAAGCTCAGCATCCGGTTGACCGAAAAATGCTGGCCGATGTCGCGCAGGAACGGGATATATTCCAGCCGATCGAGCCATTCCGCATTGTCCAGCATGATGGCGTCCGTCGGGCCGTCGCCGAAGGTCAGGAACCGCTCGAACACGCGTTTGATACTCGATACATTTTCAGCGATCATGTCGGTGGTCAGCAGCTTGCGCGCTTCGTCTTTGAAACTGGGATCGCCGATCTTGCCGGTTCCGCCGCCCATCAGGACGATCGGCTTGTGCCCGGCCTTTTGCAGTTGCCGCAGCATCATGATCGATACCAGATGGCCAACGTGCAGCGAAGGCGCGGTGGGATCAAATCCGATATAGCCCGGGACGACCTGCTTGGCGGCGAGCGCATCCAGCCCCCCGGCATCGGTCAACTGGTGGATGTAACCGCGCGTTTCGAGCAGGCGGAGCAGATCGGATTGATAGCTGGTCATAACGCCGCGTCCTCTAGCATCGGCTTCCCCGCACGAAAAGGCCCGATAGCCCAAGGTCTGTTCAGGCGACGCTTGTCGAAGCGGCCCACTTCTCCTTACAAGGAACAATTGGGCAAAGTTGCAGGAATGTGGGCGAAGAATGACCAAGATGCTGGCAATCGGCCTGATGTCAGGCACGTCGCGGGACGGTATCGACGCTGCGTTGATCGAAACCGACGGAGAAGCCGGTGTTGAAGCGGTCGCCTTTCATGCCAAGGCTTATGCCGACGGGTTCCGCCTGCGCCTTACCGAAGCGTGCCAGCGCGCCATGGCGATGGAAACGCCCGGTTTCGAACCGATCATTCACGCGGTGGAGGAAGAACTGACCGCGCTGCATGTCGATGCGGTGGCCGATCTGCTCGGTCGTAGCGGGCATGTGGCACAGGATATTTCCATCATCGGCTTTCATGGCCACACCGTCGCGCATCGCCCGGAACGAAAATGGACCTGGCAGATCGGGGATGGCGCGGCGCTCGCGGGGGCATTCGGGATTCCGGTAGTCGGTGACCTACGCAGCGATGATGTGCGCGCTGGCGGGCAGGGCGCGCCTTTAATGCCGGTATATCATCGCGCGCTCGCCGAAATGCTGCCTAAGCCTGTGGCCATCCTGAACCTGGGCGGGGTCGCCAATGTCACGGCCATCGGGTCGGATGGCGCGCTGGTGGCGTTCGACACGGGCATGGCAAGCGGCTTGATCGACAATTGGATGCAAACGCATGGTGATGCTGCCTTCGACGTCGATGGGCAGGCGGCGGCGCGCGGCACTGTGGATGAAGCGCGGCTTGCCACGCTGATGGCCGATCCCTGGTTCGGCCTTGCGCCGCCCAAGAGCATCGACCGGGAGGCATTTTCGATTGAATCCATTCGGGGCCTGGAATTGGACGACGGCGCGGCGACGCTCACTGCCTTTTCGGCGGCGGCGGTGGCGCGAGGACTGGAGCATTTGCCTGAACGGCCCCGGCGCATCTATGTGACGGGGGGAGGACGCCACAATGCGACGCTGATGGCGATGCTGCGCACATGCACCGGCATCGACGTTCGATCGGTGGATGAACTGGGTTGGGACGGCGATGCGCTGGAGGCGCAGGGTTTCGCCTATTTGGCTGTCCGGCACCTGAAAGGCCTGCCGATCAGCTTCCCCGGCACCACCGGCGTGCCCCATCCCCTGTGTGGCGGCGTGCTGTTTCCGTCTGCCTGACCGTCAGCGTTTGCGGGTCAGTTCCCGCATCGCCCCGTCGATACCCTCTATCGTCAGCGGGTACATGCGGTCGCCCATAATTTCCCGCATCATCCGGTTCGACTGGCTATAGTCCCATTGGGCGCGGGGAAGCGGGTTCAGCCACACCGCTGCCGGATAGGTATGCAGCAGGCGGCTCATCCAGACCGATCCCGCCTCATCATTCATATGTTCAACCGATCCGCCGGGGTGCATGATCTCATAGGGACTCATGGTCGCGTCGCCGACCAGGATCACCTTATAATCATGCCCATATTTGTGGAGTATGTCCCAGGTGGGCAACCGTTCTGCAAAGCGGCGGCGATTGTCCTTCCACACGCCTTCATACAGGCAGTTATGGAAGTAGAAGAACTCCATATTCTTGAATTCGCTGGTGGCTGCGGAAAACAGCTCCTCGCACAGGCTGATGAACGGGTCCATGGAACCGCCCACGTCGAAAAAGATCAGCAGCTTGACCGCATTATGCCGCTCTGGCCGCATGCGGATGTCCAGCCATCCCTGCCGTGCCGTGCCGCGGATCGTTTCATCCAGGTCCAGCTCGCTCGCCGCGCCTTCCCTTGCGAAGCGGCGAAGGCGGCGCAGCGCGACCTTGATATTGCGCGTGCCCAGTTCCTTGTCATTGTCCAGATTCTGGAACTCGCGCTTTTCCCATACCTTGATCGCGCGCTTGTGCCGACTTTCGCCGCCGATCCGCACGCCTTCCGGGTTGTAGCCGCCATGGCCGAAGGGCGAAGTGCCGCCCGTGCCGATCCATTTGCTGCCGCCCTGATGGCGTCCCTTCTGTTCCTCCAGCCGCTTTTTGAGCGTGTCCATGATCTCGTCCCAGGACCCTAGTGACTTGATCTTCTCCATCTCGTCTGCCGACAGATATTTTTCCGCGATCAGCCGCAGCCAGTCTTCGGGAATGTCCGCCTCAATGGTTTCAGCGTCCAGAACGCCTTTGAAAACGCGGGCAAATACCTGGTCGAAACGGTCCAGCAGCCCTTCATCTTTCACATAAGTTGCTCGAGCGAGGTAATAGAATTCCTCCGGCTTCCACGCGATCACTTCGCGATCGAGTGCCTCCAGCAACAGCAAATGCTCCTTGATGCCAGCCGGGATACCAGCGGCGCGGAGCGCATCCAAAAAATTGAGCATCATGACCGGCCCCTTGTCTGACAGCGGGGGATGGGATGCAAGCTGGATGGAGTTGATAAGCTATGCGATAATTGTTGCATCGCAACACAAATGCGCCGCTATCGGGCGGATCGATCATGTCGTGCCTATGCCGCACGGCGACGTCGCCATTGGCGGCATAGTCGGTGGTGCTGTTCGCCTGAACCAGCACCATGCGCCATGGCTTGCTTTTCTATCGACCCTGCCGCCGCGCCATGAAAGCCAGCCGTTCGAACATCATGATATCCTGCTCATTCTTGAGCAACGCGCCATGAAGCGGCGGGATCGCCTTGGTCGGGTCGCGGGCCTGAAGCACGTCCAACGGCATATCCTCCGCCAGGATCAATTTCAGCCAGTCAAGCAGCTCGCTGGTAGAAGGCTTTTTCTTGAGGCCCGGCACGTCGCGGATTTCGTAGAATATCTCCAGCGCCCGGCTGACCAGTATCTTCTGGATGCCAGGGAAGTGGACATCAATGATGGCCTGCATCGTGTCCCGGTCGGGGAACTTGATATAATGGAAGAAACAGCGGCGCAGAAAGGCGTCGGGCAGTTCCTTTTCATTGTTTGACGTGATGACGACGACAGGCCGGTCCTTCGCGGCAACCGTCTCACCCGTCTCATAGACGTGGAAGGCCATGCGATCGAGTTCCTGCAACAGGTCGTTGGGAAATTCGATGTCGGCCTTGTCGATCTCGTCGATTAGCAGGACGGGAAGGGTGGGGGACGTGAATGCCTCCCACAACTTGCCCTTGCGGATATAGTTGCCAATCTCGTGGACACGCGGATCGCCCAGCTGACCATCGCGCAGCCGGGCGACGGCGTCATATTCATACAGGCCCTGATGCGCCTTGGTCGTCGATTTGACGTTCCATTCGATCAGCGGGGCATCAAGCGCCTTGGCGATTTCCTGCGCCAGCACCGTCTTGCCGGTGCCCGGCTCCCCCTTCACCAGCAGGGGACGGCGCAGCAGCACCGCAGCGTTGACCGCGACCTTCAGGTCGTCGGTGGCGACATAATCTTCCGTACCTTCAAAACGCATCGGTTCGTCCGCTTATCCTGTTCGTCACCGACGTAGGGAAAGCGGCATGCGCCCGCAATGCGTTTATATCCGTCACATCGGAACAGGCTGTCAGCGCTTATGTCGGCGCATCTCTGCACGGGCCTTCAACAGGTCCCATAAGCCGCGCTGCTGTGTCAGCAGCTGTCGGGCACCAAATTGCATTGCCCGGCCAGTCGCATCATCACCGCCAATGACGCGAGCAACCGCGACGGTGGCATCCCGGTCGGGCAGTTCGCAAGGATAGGGTTCCAGCCCAACGCGGATCGCCGCCATGTCCAGTCCATGACGAACCGCGCGCCAATCAAGCACCAGCGCGATGGCGGCACCCATGGCGCATCCGCGCCTGTCCGACTGAGCAAGCATGTCGATGGCGTGTCGCTGCTGACTGACGACCGCCTCGCAGTCGCTCTGCCCGGCGGTGCTGGGGGCGGGGCCGGTCGCGACGGTGACCTGGGTCAGGTACGCGCGTTCCCGCGCAAATGCTTCCGCCGACTGGGCCAGCCATGCCCGGCCCGCATCGTCTGCCGATCGAGTCGCAGCATGATCGATGACGCCGGGATGGCGGCCGTGGAGCAGGCAGAGATAATGCGCCGCGTCCGCGAGGTCGGCCAGCGTCAGGACGGCGTTGCGACCGATGCCTGCGCGAACGCTGTCCGCATGGGCATGGCCCGCTGTGCCGTCTGCTGCGACCAGCGCTTCCACGACCTGAGAGATATCGCCCGACGGAAGGCGCGCTGCTACTTGGTTCATGATCAATCCCTGTGCGGTGCAAATCTTCGCCGCTGAAACAGAGCAATAGGAAATCGAGGTAAAAGAGCAGTTTACGCGACAAAAAAAGAGCGGCCCTAAAGCCGCCCTTTCGGATCATTCTACCGCTTGCCAGCCTCTATTGGTCGAGGAAGCTCCGCATCTTGCGGCTGCGGCTCGGGTGCTTCAACTTGCGCAGTGCCTTCGCCTCGATCTGGCGGATGCGTTCGCGGGTCACGCTGAACTGCTGGCCCACTTCCTCCAGCGTGTGGTCGGTGTTCATGCCGATGCCAAAACGCATGCGGAGCACGCGTTCTTCGCGGGGGGTTAGTGATGCCAGAACGCGGGTAACGGTTTCCTTGAGGTTCGCCTGGATCGCGGCATCCACCGGAATGACCGCGTTCTTGTCCTCGATGAAATCGCCCAGGTGCGAATCCTCCTCGTCGCCGATCGGCGTTTCCAGAGAGATCGGTTCCTTGGCAATCTTCATCACCTTGCGAACCTTTTCCAGCGGCATGGAAAGGCGCTCGGCCATTTCTTCCGGCGTCGGCTCGCGGCCCTGTTCGTGCAGGAACTGGCGGCTGGTGCGGACCAGCTTGTTGATCGTCTCGATCATGTGGACCGGGATACGGATGGTCCGCGCCTGGTCGGCGATTGATCGCGTGATTGCCTGACGGATCCACCAGGTCGCGTAGGTGCTGAACTTATAGCCGCGGCGATATTCGAACTTGTCGACCGCCTTCATCAGGCCGATATTACCTTCCTGAATAAGATCAAGGAATTGCAGGCCACGGTTCGTATATTTTTTAGCGATGGAGATGACGAGGCGCAGGTTCGCTTCGACCATTTCCTTCTTCGCGATCCGCGCCTCGCGCTCGCCCTTCTGGACCATGTTCACGATGCGGCGGAATTCAGATAGCGACATGCCGGTCGCTTGAGCGATTTCGCTCACCTCATTGCGGATGCGTTCGACGGCACGACCTTCAGCCGCCGCGAAAGCCGCCCATTTCTTGTCGATGCCGGCCGCCCGGTCCAACCAGCCATCGTCCAGCTCATGGTTCACATAACGGTCGAGGAAATCCTTGCGGTTGACCTTGTGCCGTTCAGCGAGGCGCAGCATTTGCCCGCCAAGCGCGGTGAGGCGGCGATTATAGGCATAAAGCTGATCGACCAGAAATTCGATCTTCTGCTGGTGAAACTGAACGCTCTCGACTTCCGCCGTCAGCTTTTCGCGCAGTTCCTGATATTCGTCCTCGCACTTCTGGCTCAGGCTTTCGCCGGTCCCCATCGCGGCCATGCGCGATTCCTGCACCTTGGAAAAAGCCCGGAAAATCTCGGTGATGGTCGCGAACTTCTCCAGCGCCATCGGCTTGAGCGTTTCTTCCATCTGGGCGAGGGAGAGTGTGTTGTCCTCCTCTTCTTCCTCTTCCACACGGCGCGCGCGGCGTTCCGTCAGGCCATCCTCTTCCTCATCGGAATCGGCAGCTTCCTCCTCCGGCTCATCTTCTTCCTTGAAGCTGGGGCCGGCGGTCTTTTCGCTGATTTCGCCGTCATCGTCCTCGGCACCCTCCTCCAGATTTTCGGGAGCTGGGTCCTTGGACAGCATCGCGTCGAGATCCAATATCTCGCGCAGCTGCATTTCACCGTTGTTGAGGGCAGTCGACCATTCGATGATCGCGTTGAAGGTCGTGGGGCTTTCGCACAAGCCCAGGATCATCGTGTCGCGACCGGCCTCGATCCGCTTGGCGATGGCGATTTCGCCCTCACGGCTCAGCAGTTCCACCGCGCCCATTTCGCGCAGATACATCCGCACCGGATCATCGGTGCGATCTACCGTTTCCTTCTTCTTTTCGGTGACAAGCTTGGGCGCGCCGTCGTCGTCGCCCGAATCATCCTCGGCGTCTTCGGCATCTTCGCGCTCGCGCTGTTCTTCGCCGTCCTCGCTGGCTTCCTCATTTTCGACGATGTTCACGCCCATTTCATTGAGCGCGGCCATGATGTCCTCAATCTGCTCGGAGGACATCTGGTCCTGCGGCAGGGCATCATTCAGTTCGTCATAGGTGATGTAGCCGCGCTTCTTGGCGCGCGTGATCAGCTTCTTGACCGAAGCCTCATTCAGGTCGAGCAGCGGTGCATCGCCGCCATCCACATCCTCGCCCGCACCCTTGCCTGTCGCCTTGCTCGCCATTTATTCGCCTTAGCTTTCGTCGCCCCGCACCGCAGGGCGAATCATCAGATAATGTCTTCGGACTGCGCCAGTTCCGCCAAGCGCTGATCGTGATCCATCTTCATTCGATGGACCCGCTGCTGCTCGGCGAAGCTTTCCTCGTTGAGGTCTTCCCTTGCTCGTCTGGTGGCTTCCGCCAGCGCCGTCTCTAACTCCGGTCCTTGTGCCATCACCCGGATAGCCTCTTCCAGATCGCGCTGAACGCGACTCGAATCGGTTTTCGTCCTGTGGGAGGTGAATGTGAACGTGTCGGCCCGGAGCATCCCCTTCGCCATATTATACAATTCACCTTGGCCCAATATGGTAAGGAGGCCATCGGTTTCAACTGTTTCTTGCGATAACGACGCAGTGATCATCGCGCGCGTCAGTTCGTTCAGCATCGGATCACCGATATAGAGCGCCGCCAGCATCTCCCGATGCACCGCAATCTGGTCGGGATGTCGCAGTAGGCTGGCCAGGACCGCGCGCAACAGGCGCTGCTCCATTCCGCTAACGCCGATCGCTCGCGCCTCGCTGCCGACGGGGGGCAGGGGAGCCTTCCAATTGCCGCGTCGATCCCGCTGCCAGCCAGGGCGCGATCCGCCGCCGCGCTGCCCTCGGCCACCACCACCCGGCGCAGCGCGCGCGAAAAACAGCGCATCATACCGCTGCCGGAAAATCTGGACATAATGGGCGCGGACATCGGGATGGGTAATAGCGTCAGTTATCGCCGAAAGACGCTGCTTCAGCGCGGCCCGCTGTTCCGGTGTGTCGAGCGGCACGGCATTTTGTTCATGGGTCCACAGCCGGTCGACCAGCGGCTCGGCCGACGCGAGCACGGATTCCATGGCCGCTGCCCCCTCTGCCCGGACCAGGTCGTCGGGATCCTTCCCGGCTGGCAGCGTGGCAAAGGCCAGGCTCATCCCCGGCCGCAGCAGCGGCAGCGCGCGAGTCGCTGCCCGGATCGCTGCCTTCTGCCCCGCCGCATCGCCGTCGAAGCAAAGCACCGGCACATCGACCATCTTCCACAGCCGCTCTATCTGATGCTCAGTCAGCGCCGTGCCCAGCGGCGCCACCGCTTCGCCAAATCCCGCCTGCGCCAGCGCGATCACGTCCATATAACCTTCGACCACGATCACCCGCCCGCTCTGGCGGCTGGCGGGGGAAGCCCGGTCGATATTGTAGAGGGTCCGCCCCTTGTCGAAGAGCGGCGTGTCGGGCGAGTTCAGATATTTCGGCTCGCCAGCCCCAAGAATACGTCCCCCAAAAGCGATCACCCGCCCGCGAATATCCCGGATCGGTAGCATCAGGCGGCCCCGGAAGCGATCATAGCTTTCCCGCTCGCCATCGGGATCGATCAGCAACCCCGCCTCGATCAGCATCGGGTCGCCAAAGTCCGACAGCGCGCTCTTCAGCTTGCCCTTGGAGTCGGTCGAATAGCCAAATCCAAAAGCCTGCCGCGTCGCCTCGCGAACACCCCGCCGAACAAGGTAATCCCGCGCCTCAGCCCCCTCGATTCCGCCTAGCTGCGCCTCGAACAAAGCCTGCGCCGCCATCATGACGTCATGCAGCCCCTTTGCCTGCTCCGCCCGCTTGGCTGCCCGAGGATCGGGCGCAGGCACATCCATGCCTGCCGCCGCTGCCAGTTCCTTCACCGCTTCCATGAAGGGCAGGCCCCGTTGATCCGTCATCCACCGGATCGCGTCCCCATGCGCTCCACAGCCAAAGCAGTGGTAGAAGCCCTTTTCATCGTTGATGGTGAAGCTAGGCGTCTTCTCATTATGAAAAGGGCAGCACGCCTTATACTCGCGCCCAGCCTTCTGCACCTTCACCGTCCGCCCGATCAGCGTAGACAGCGAAGTCCGCATGCGCAGTTCATCAAGGAAGGCGGGAGACAGACTCATAACCCCCCCTCCCGCTGGCGGGAGGGGTCGGGGGAGGGTATGTCAGCAATGACCCGCTCGATGTCCGCTGCAACCCCCTCGATATTGCCAAGAACATCATTGTTCCAAAAGCGGATCACGCGATATCCCTGGGCTTCGAGATAGCGGGTCCGCTCCGCATCGACCTCAGCATTATGCTGCCGACCATCCATCTCGATAATCAGCCGGATCGACCGCGCCACAAAATCACAGATAAACGGCCCCACCGGAACCTGCCTATTGAACCGGACCCCAGCCACCTTAGGCGCGCTGATTGCCTGCCAAAGACGGCGCTCAGCATCCGTCGCATCATTGCGCAACGCACGAGCGCGAAGGGTAGGGCGGGCATAGCCTTTATCCATCGGCTTCAAACATGCCCTCCCCCGACCCCTCCCGCAAGGCGGGAGGAGAGCTATCTGCGCCGACTTAAGAAAGCGCCGCCTTCACCAGCCCACTGGCCTTGCTCATATCAATCACCGACCCATGCCGTTCCTTCAGCACCGCCATGACCTTCCCCATATCCTTGACGCTGGCCGCGCCAACCTCAGCCTTGATCCCGTCAATCACGGCGCGGGTTTCATCCTCGCCCATCTGCTGCGGCAGGAAGCTTTCGATCACCTCCACCTCCGCCTGCTCCTTCGCCGCCAGCTCATCGCGCCCGCCGCTCTTGAACATCTCGATCGATTCGCGCCGCTGCTTCACCATCTTTTGCAGCACTTCGACCACTAGCGTGTCATCGTCCGGCATGGTCGAAGCGGTGCGCAGTTCGATGTCGCGGTCCTTAATCTTGGCAAGGATCAGCCGCACGGCTGCCAGACGTTCCTTGTTTCCGGCCTTCATGGCTTCGACCTGAGCGCCCTTAATCTGCTCGCGAATCATGGCGATACGAATCCTGTTCTGCGGGAAAACGCCAGATATAATGCGAAAAGAGATTTTTGACAGTGGTTGACCGCGCTGGGCGCAAGGCATAGGTGACCGGCCGTTTAACCCGCTGTAAACGGGTTCCCGCAAAAGCATGAAGGACGTTACGACCATGGCTGCTGCCAAGACCCTCATTGTGCCCAAAGGAGCGACAGGGGTACTGGTTTTCGCTGATGGCTCCGCTGTCTTTGGCCGCGGGTTCGGTGCTGCCGGCGAAGCGGTGGGCGAGCTCTGTTTCAATACGGCCATGACCGGCTATCAGGAAGTGATGACCGACCCCAGCTATGCGGGCCAGATCGTCACCTTCACCTTCCCGCATATCGGCAATGTCGGCACTAACCTCGATGACGTGGAGGCCGACGCCCCCCACGCTCTGGGCTGCGTCGTGCGTCAGGACGTGACCGAACCGAGCAACTTCCGCAATGTTGAACCTTTCGACCAGTGGATGAAGGAAAAAGGGCGCATCGGCCTTGCCGGTGTCGATACTCGCGCGCTGACCAGGCTGATCCGCGTGGAGGGCGCGCCCAATGTCGTGATCGCCCATGACCCCGAAGGCCGGTTCGATCTCGAAGCCCTGGCCGCCAAGGCTGCAAGCTGGCCCGGCCTTGAAGGCATGGACCTCGCCATCGAAGTTACAGCCAAGGACAGCCGTCTTTGGAAGGATGGCGTGTGGAAACTGGGCTTTGGCTACGGCCTGGATGAAGCCGGGGACGAGCGTCCCCATGTCGTCGCCATCGACTATGGCGCAAAGAACAACATCTTCCGCAATTTGGTGAAGGCAGGCGCTCGCGTCACCGTGCTGCCCGCCACCGCCACCTATGAGCAGGTGATGGAGCAAAAGCCCGACGGCGTGTTCCTCTCCAATGGTCCCGGCGATCCGGCCGCGACCGGCGAATATGCCGTGCCCGTGATCCGCCAAGTGCTGGAAGCCGATAAGCCCGTGTTCGGCATCTGCCTTGGCCATCAGATGCTGGCGCTTGCCGCTGGTGCCAGGACGATCAAGATGCATCAGGGCCATCGCGGCGCGAACCACCCGGTCAAGCGGCTGGAGGATGGGCTGGTCGAGATCACATCGATGAACCACGGCTTCGCGGTGGACAGCGACACGCTGCCCGCCAATGTGAAGCCGACCCATGTGTCGCTGTTCGACGGCAGCAATTGCGGCATCGAACTGACCGACAAGCAGGCCTTCTCGGTCCAGTACCACCCCGAAGCCTCGCCCGGCCCGCAGGACAGCTTCTACCTGTTCCAGCGCTTCGTTGAGGGGCTGAAGTGAGCCTCAACCTCCCCCCGGTCGACGAAGTCCGCCTCGCCGCAGAGTGGGAGGCGGACAAGGAAGTCCTCGCCAATCTCGCCGCCAATGGCGACGTGGCGCGTCTGGCGCGCCCGGTCGACGTCAGCTTCAGGGGCAGCGAAAAGGATTTCGAGCGAGTCCTCACCATCGCCAGCCAGTTCGGCTTCGTCGAGCTGGACCGCGAAGAGGATGAGGATGGTGACCTGTTCCTGTTCCTCGAATGCGAGCAGCCGGTCGATGAACAATCGATCCGCGCGCTGACGAAGAAATGCCTCCAGATCGAAATCCTTTGCGGCGTCGAGTATGACGGCTGGGGTTGCGAGACGCGGACAGGGGGCGTGCATTGATGGTCGGCGGAGTGATCGCTTTCCTCCTTGCCGGTGTAAGCGGGCAGCATGAAGCCTTCGCAAGGCGGCTTATCTTCGATTTTCCAGATGGAGTCAGAGGTGGGATCGGGAAAATTCAAGGGATGGGGACGTTGTCACGCGGTCCTGCCGAAGATGTTGCATTAGCTAAAATCAAGGCGTGTGGGGCTCCCGATGTAAGAGCTTCAACCCTCCAAGTGACACACCGCTTTCGGATAGAAAGTGACAGTACATCTATAGATCAGCAGGTCGTTTCCTGTGTGCAAAGCGCTGTTCCATATCGTTTTTCGGTTTTCGTGACCGGTCCGAATATCGAAAGGGACGACGCACCGTTTCGGAAATTTTGGGCCTCGCCCAGCAATTCAAATAACGAGGCCAAATAATGCCCAAACGCACCGACATCTCGTCCATTCTCATCATCGGCGCTGGCCCGATCATCATCGGCCAGGCTTGCGAGTTCGACTATTCGGGCACGCAGGCGGTGAAGGCGCTCAAGGAAGAGGGCTATCGTATCATCCTGGTGAATTCCAACCCGGCCACCATCATGACCGACCCGGAATTTGCCGACGCGACCTATGTCGAGCCGATCACGCCCGAAATCGTGGCGAAGATCATCGAGAAGGAACGTCCCGACGCGGTGCTGCCGACCATGGGCGGCCAGACCGCGCTCAACACCGCGCTCGCCCTGTTCAATGACGGCACGCTGGAAAAATATGGCGTCCAGATGATCGGCGCCGACGCGGAAGCCATCGACAAGGCCGAAGACCGGATCAAGTTCCGCGACGCCATGGACAAGATCGGGCTGGAATCGGCCCGCTCGCGCATCGCCCACACCATGGAAGAGGCGATGGAGGCGCTGGAGTTCACGGGCCTGCCATCCATCATCCGCCCCAGCTTCACCATGGGCGGCACCGGCGGCGGCATTGCCTATAATCGCGACGAGTTCATGAACATCGTGCGCGGCGGGCTCGATGCATCGCCCACCACCGAAGTCCTGATCGAGGAATCGCTTCTCGGCTGGAAAGAATATGAGATGGAGGTCGTGCGGGATCGCAACGACAATGCCATCATCATCTGCTCGATCGAAAATGTCGATCCGATGGGCGTCCATACCGGCGACTCCATCACCGTCGCGCCCGCGCTGACGCTGACCGACAAGGAATATCAGATCATGCGCAACGCGAGCATCGCGGTGCTGCGTGAAATCGGCGTGGAAACAGGTGGTTCGAACGTGCAGTTCGCGGTCAATCCGAAGGACGGTCGCCTGATCGTGATCGAGATGAACCCGCGCGTCTCCCGCTCCTCGGCGCTGGCGTCGAAGGCGACCGGCTTCCCCATCGCCAAGGTCGCGGCAAAGCTGGCCGTCGGCTACACGCTGGACGAGATCGAAAACGACATCACCGGCGCGACCCCGGCCTCGTTCGAACCGACCATCGACTATGTCGTGACGAAGATCCCGCGTTTCGCCTTTGAAAAGTTCAAGGGGTCCGAACCGCTGCTCGGCACCGCGATGAAGTCGGTGGGCGAGGTGATGGCGATCGGCCGCAATATCCATGAATCGATGCAGAAGGCGCTGCGCGGCCTTGAAACCGGTCTGTGCGGCTTTGACGAAGTCCAGCATCTGGTGGGCGCGCCCAAGGACGACATCGTCGCTGCGCTTGCCGCGCCGACGCCCGACCGCTTGCTCGTCGCCGCCCAAGCTCTGCGCGAGGGCCTCAGCGTCGCTGAAATCCACAGCATCGCCAAGTTCGATCCCTGGTTCCTGGAGCGGATCAAGGAAATCATCGAAGCCGAAGCGGAAGTGCTGGCAAACGGCCTGCCGCAGGATACGGACGGCATGCGCCGCCTCAAATCCATGGGCTTTTCCGACCAGCGCCTTGCCCACCTGGCGCTCAAGTCCGCCAATCTGCGCGGCATGGAACGCGGCATCGCGCGCGGTTCGGGCCTGATCCACGAAGCGGTCAAGGCCATGACCGGCGGCGTCACCGAAGGCGAGGTGCGCGCATTGCGTCACAAGCTCGGCGTGCGTCCGGTCTTCAAGCGCATCGACACCTGCGCCGCCGAGTTCGAGGCGAAGACGCCCTACATGTATTCGACCTACGAAGCCCCGCTCTTCGGCGAGGCGGAGAATGAAGCGCAACCCAGCGACCGCAAAAAGGTCGTGATCCTTGGCGGCGGTCCCAACCGCATCGGGCAGGGGATCGAGTTCGACTATTGCTGCGTCCACGCCTGCTTCGCGCTGGCGGAGGCTGGCTATGAGACGATCATGGTCAACTGCAACCCGGAAACTGTGTCGACCGACTATGACACGTCCGACCGTCTCTATTTCGAGCCGCTGACGGCTGAGGACGTCCTTGAAATCCTGAGCGTCGAAATGTCGAACGGCACGCTGGCGGGCGTCATCGTCCAGTTCGGTGGCCAGACGCCGCTGAAATTGGCGCAGGCGCTGGAGGCTGCGGGCGTCCCCATCCTTGGCACTTCGCCCGACGCCATCGACCTTGCCGAAGACCGCGAGCGCTTCGCCGCGCTCATCGACAAGCTCAAGCTCAAGCAGCCCGCCAACGGCATTGCCCGCAGCCGCGAGGAAGCGATCGCGGTCGCCAACCGCATCGGCTACCCGGTCCTCATGCGCCCGTCCTACGTCCTTGGTGGCCGCGCCATGGAGATCGTCGATGGCCAGGCCCAGCTGGAGGAATATATTGCCACCGCCGTTCAGGTGTCGGGCGATTCCCCGGTACTGATCGACCAATATCTGCGCGACGCGATTGAGGTGGACGTGGACGCGCTATGCGATGGCGACGATGTCGTCGTGGCGGGCGTGCTCCAGCATATTGAGGAGGCGGGCGTCCATTCAGGCGATAGCGCCTGCTCGCTGCCGCCCTACAGCCTGTCGGATGATGTGATCGCGGAAATTGAACGTCAGACCGACGTTCTGGCACGCGCGCTGTCGGTGCGCGGCCTCATGAACATCCAGTTCGCGGTCAAGGACGGGGTCGTTTACCTGATTGAGGTCAACCCGCGCGCCAGCCGCACCGTGCCGTTCGTCGCCAAGGCGATCGGTTCGCCCGTTGCGAAGATCGCGTCGCGCGTCATGGCTGGCGAGAAACTGAAAGACCTGCCGAAGATCGACCGCCACGCGATTTCGCACGTCGCGGTCAAGGAAGCGGTTTTTCCCTTCGCGCGCTTCCCCGGCGTTGATCCGGTCCTCTCACCGGAAATGAAGAGTACCGGGGAAGTCATGGGTATCGACAGTAATTTTGCTACCGCCTTTGCGAAAGCGCAGATCGGCGCCGGCACCATGTTGCCGACCAGCGGGACAGTGTTCGTGTCGGTCAAGGATAGTGATAAGCCTGTAGTCCTGCCTGCGGTGCAGAAGCTGGCGGGGCTGGGCTTCACCATCGTCGCTACGGGCGGAACTGCGCGCTATCTGGAAGAGCAGGGCATCGCCGTGCAGCCTGTGAACAAGGTAGCTGAAGGCCGCCCTCACATAGTGGACAAGATCACCGACGGCGACGTCGATCTGATCTTCAACACGACCGAAGGCTGGCAGTCGCTGAAGGACAGCAAGGCGATCCGCACCAGCGCGCTGCGTGCCAAGGTCGCCAGTTTCACCACGGCGGCGGCTTCGGTTGCCGCAGCCGACGCGATCGAGGCTTTACGGGGTCATGCCCTTGAAGTGCGATCGCTCCAGTCCTATTATCCTAAGCCGCAAGCCTGACCCCCTGCATCAGGAACCATGCTGCGGTCGGCCTCAACCAACAGAGGCCGCCAAAGGGAAGTTTTGACGAAGGATTTGCAATAATGGCGACCGTCGAGAAGATGCCGATGCTGCAGATGGGCTATGACAAGCTCAATACGCAGCTCCGCGAATTGAAGGCCGAGCGGCCCTTGATCGTGGACGCCATCGAGGAAGCTCGCGCGCACGGTGACCTGTCGGAAAATGCCGAATATCATGCGGCGAAGGAACGGCAGGGTCAGGTGGAAGCGACGATCGGGGACTTGGAAGACAAGCTGTCGCGTGCGCAGATCATCGACCCTACGTCTCTGTCGGGCGACAAAGTGGTCTTTGGCGCGACCGTCACTTTGCTGGATGAGGATGACAAGCCCGTCCGCTATCAGATTGTCGGCCAGGCAGAGGCGGACGCGAAGCTGGGCATGATCAGCTACAACAGCCCGCTGGGACGGGCACTGATCGGGCGTCAGGTCGGCGAAGAGGTTGAAGTCTCCGTGCCATCGGGTGACAAATTCTACCTCGTCGACAAGATCGAATTCATCTGAACGAGGTGAAACTGCCCGCAGGCCGCATGACCAGCTCGATCGCGGCGCTCACTTTCGCCGCGTTCGTGATTCTGTTGCTGACCCGTCAAGTCGATAATGCGGCCATTTTGGGCGGTTTCATTCCTGCTCGATTCGGCGATCCTGCCTTGTTCGCGGGCGTGGCAGCCGTGCCCGCGTGGCTGACGCCGATCAGCTGCGCGCTGATCCACGCGGGATGGCTGCATATCGGTTTCAATCTGCTGATGCTCGTCTTTTGCGGTCGGCAGGTCGAACAGGTGCTTCAGAAAGGTGCTTTTCTGGTCCTCTATATCGCTGGCGCTTATGGTGCGACGGCGCTGCAATGGGCGATTCAACCATCTTCGCTCAACCCTATGGTCGGAGCCAGCGGCGCAATATCGGCAGTGATCGCGACCTACGCATTGCTTTATAGCCAGCAATCGATTCGCCGGATCGGACCTTTTTCGGCCAACCTGCTACGCGTGCTTTGGCTGGCCGCAGGATGGATTGCGATCCAGTTGATGATCGGGGTGGCGACGGCAGGCGGTATCGAGGATCTGGGGCAGATCGCCGTGGCGGCGCATATCGGGGGTTTTCTGGTCGGCCTGTTGCTGACGCGCCCCTTGCTGTGGTGGCGCTTTCGCAAAAGGCCGCGACCGCTGATCTGACGCCGCCGGCTAGAAGGTTATCGAGTCTGGGGCAGGTCAGGTTCCAGCAGCCGATGCAGATGAACGATGACGTAGCGCATCTCTGCATCATCGACCGTGCGTTGCGCAGCTCCGCGCCACGCATTTTCCGCCGATGCAAAGTCCGGGAAAATTCCCACTACGTCGATTGAACCCAAATCTTCAAATTCAAGCGTTTGAGGGTCTTTGACGCGACCGCCCATGACCAGGTGGAGCTTGCTCATATATTCTATAATCTCCCTCGGAAGGAACGGGCAGCCTTAGCAGTGCGGTCGTCCGTATCCAAGCGGAAGGAACGGCACGATCAGCGTTTCGGCAACCGGGCCTTCAGCGCTTCGCTCACCGTATCGATCTTGCTCGCGACCAGCGACACAAGGGTATCCGCCATGCGCGACGCTGTACCGCTGATGTCGGCGGAAGCTGCCGTTTCCCGTGCAGACGCAGCGGCGTGGCTTGCACCTTCACGGGCCTGATGAAACGCATCGCTGGCGCTGGATTTGACGCTTTCCGCGCCATCGGCGGCGGCGGCCCGTGCGGCAAGGGCGGCTTCCACCACCCGACTGCCTGCGGTGGTGGCCAAAGCGGGCAGGGCCTTCAGCGCCGCGCGGCTCTTGGGGAACATCCATGCGATCACTGCGCCAGCGGCAACAGCGCCAGCGACCGCGGCGATCGGATGCTCCTGAACGATCTCGTTCGCGCGCGTCGCTACCCGCTGGGTACGTTCCCGCGCATCGCTATAAGCATCTTCCGCCTTTTCGCGGCTGTTCTGAATGAGGTTGCTGGCGCTGCCACGCGCCTTGCCCGTTGTGTCGCGCAGCTTTTCCGTCGTCGTTTCTGCAATATCGTTCGCGGCGTCGCGGACGCGAGCGATCTGGGCGCGAATGTCAGCCATCGTCTTTCTCCGATTGATCCGGGGTGCGGTTGGTAACTCGAACGTATATGCGTTGGAAAAGTGCCGACAGCGGACGGCGGAACAGGTAGATGGCCAAAGCCCCGACCGCTGCACCCGTGGCGACAGGACGCTCGGTGACCTGAACCACAGCCGTTGAACCTATTTTGTGAAGTCCGTCGGACATCTTATGTTTGGCGTCCTGTTTCAGACGAGCAGGCGACAGCCGTGCTTTTACCGACGTGGCGCTCGACCGAAACGCCGCCTTTTTCTGCTCCACCTCGACGTTCGCGCGTTGATATTGTTCTTCCGCCGTCATGACCGGACCGCTTTCTTGATGCGGGCGATCCGCGACCTTGCCAGCAGGAGCAACAGCAACGCGACAAATAAGGATGACCCGAACATAATGATTGTCGCCCATCCCGCGCCCACATAAGGTTCCAGCGTCAGGACAAGGCCGACGAGAAAGGCAACCAGCCCGGATACGGCCAGCAGGAAACCGGCCGCACCAAAGATGACGGCATCTTTGACCCCTGACCCGACGATGCCCGCGCGCAGCTTTTGCCGTTCAATCTCCGCGTCGGCATAGGCGCGTCCGTCGGAATATAGGCGAGCGAGCGCGGCGCGAACGCTGTCTCCCTCTTCCTCTGTCTCCGGGTTCGCCACAAGAGTTGGCTCTTCAGTCAAACGCCCCTCCGCCCCAGGCCGGGGCCTTGTCCAATGAAGTTAAAATCGCGCTATGCCTCGTCATCAGACCCCTTGGCGAGACGCATGAGCACGAAGCCCACGACAGCTGCCGCGCCGATGGCGACCGCAGGACTCTTGCGCACGAAATCGCGCGCTTCAGTCATCAATTGGTCAACATCCTTGCTGTCCAGCTTGTCCGCCGCGCCGGCCACGGTCTCGGCAGCCTGTCGGGCATAGTCACCATATTGGGGTCCCAGTTTCGCATCGACGGTCCCCGCCGTGTCTGAAATCAGCTTGGCCAGGCTCTGCATAGCGGACCCGGTCCTGTCCTTGGCCGCGCCCGCAGCCGACATGGCTGTCTTAGATGCCTGGTCCTTCAATGGATCGATATGCGTTTTCCAATCGACGGCATTCAGCTTTTCGGTAGCGGTCTTGACGACTTTTTCCGCCTGCGCCTTGAACGGCTCGATCTGAGCGGTCCAGCCTGTCGTCGCCTTGCTCAACGGAGCGTCAGGCGCACTCAAGGTAGCTGCAGGCTTCAACGGTGCGGCTGGCGTCGGCGAGGCTCCGGCGCCCTTGGCTGGCTTTGGATTGGGCGCTTTCTTCGCGCGCTTTGCAGGCGGGGTTCCGGGTGTGTCGGCCATCGTCCTATGTCTCCTCAGATATGGTGGGGTCGCGATGCGGGCGGATGGATACCCGTCCTAATGCTTTGCGACGTGCCACAGTTCCGTTGCCGTTACTATTTTGAGCATCGGCATTTTTCAGCTCCTTGCAAGCCCCTGCATTGCCATTCTGAAAGCTGCTGTCTAAGCGGAGCGCAAAGCAGGCCCAATGCAGTATTTCAGGGAGCGACCATGACCGCTATTCTCGATATCCACGCTCGGCAGATCCTCGACAGCCGGGGCAATCCCACCGTCGAAGTCGATGTGATGCTGGAGGACGGCAGCTTTGGTCGTGCGGCAGTGCCTTCCGGGGCTTCGACCGGCGCATATGAAGCCGTTGAAAAGCGCGACGGCGACGCCACCAAATATATGGGCAAGGGCGTGCTCGCTGCCGTGGCTGCGGTGAATGACGAAATTGCCGAACAGCTGATCGGTTTCGACGCGGAAGATCAGGCCGAAGTCGATGCGGCCATGATCGCGCTGGACGGGACCGAGAATAAGGCGCGGCTTGGTGCCAACGCGATCCTGGGCGTCAGCCTGGCCACGGCGAAGGCTGCGGCGGATGCGCGCGGCCTGCCGCTTTATCGGTATGTCGGCGGCGTTTCCGCCCATGTGCTGCCGGTGCCGATGATGAACATCATCAACGGTGGCGAGCATGCCGACAATCCGATCGACTTCCAGGAATTCATGATCATGCCGGTGGGCGCGGAAAGTCTGGCGGATGCGGTGCGCGTTGGAGCGGAGATTTTTCACACGCTCAAAAAGGGCCTGCATGACAAGGGGCTGGCGACGGCGGTTGGCGACGAAGGCGGTTTCGCGCCCAACCTGTCCTCGACGACCGACGCGCTCGACTTCATCCTCGCCTCCATTGAAAAGGCCGGGTACAAGCCGGGCGACGACGTGATGCTGGCGCTGGACTGCGCATCCACGGAATTCTTCAAGAACGGAAAGTACGAGATGGTGGGCGAGGGCAAGAGCCTGACCTCCGCCGAGATGGCTGATTATCTGGCCGACCTGGTTGCCCGTTACCCGATCAAATCGATCGAAGACGGCATGGGTGAGGATGACTTTGAAGGCTGGAAAGTCCTGACCGAAAAGATCGGGGACAAGTGCCAGCTGGTCGGCGACGACCTGTTCGTCACCAACCCCAAACGGCTCCGCATGGGCATCGACAAGGGCCTGGCCAATTCGCTGCTGGTGAAGGTGAATCAGATCGGTTCGTTGACCGAAACCCTGGCGGCTGTGGATATGGCGCACCGCGCGCGTTACACTGCCGTCATGTCGCACCGTTCGGGTGAGACAGAGGATGCGACCATTGCCGATCTGGCCGTCGCCACCAATTGCGGGCAGATCAAGACTGGCTCGCTGGCCCGTTCCGACCGGCTTGCCAAATATAATCAGCTGATCCGTATCGAAGAAGAGCTGGGGGACGTCGCCGTTTACGCGGGTCGTTCCATTTTCCGCTGATATTCTTTGACGGGGCTGGCCGGGAGGAAATAGATTTCCCTTGCGGCCAGCGTCCAGCTGTGATTCAACTTGTCTATGGCGCATATTGCTAAGCTTCGCATGTTGTTGTTTTCCGCTCTCGGGCCGGCAATTGCGGTGCTTCTTCTTCTTTTCTTTGCTGGTTATGTCGTGCTGGGGTCCAATGGAGTTCTGGCCTGGGGCGATTATACGCGACAGCTGCACCATGCTAAGGTGGAACTGGCGCAGGTCGCGGCGCACCGCAACGAATTGAAAAACCGTGTCGATCTGCTCAATCCGCGCCGGGTCGACCCGGATCTCAGTGATGAGTTGATCAGGCGTCAACTGGGCGTCATCCATAATGACGAAGTGGTCGTTCCGCTGAACTGACCAGAAGGCGGCTGACGCCTTTTTCCAAGCTCCTCAAACGTTGCATTTGGCGGACTTCTGCCGCTATACCGGCGTTCCTTCCATCCATGTCCACGCAAAAGGATAAGAGCCTTGGCGAAACCAACGACGCCGCGTCCATCGCGCGCTAAAGCAAAGGGACCAAGCCCTGTTAGCGCCGACCATAACCGGCCTCGCCCTGAAACACCCTCTGCCTACAAGGCGTCCAAGGAAGAACTGATGGAGTTCTACCGGCAGATGGTTCTCATCCGCCGGTTCGAGGAAAAGGCCGGGCAACTTTACGGCCTGGGTCTCATCGGCGGATTTTGTCACCTTTATATCGGGCAGGAAGCTGTCGCCGTTGGCATTCAGTCCGCGCTTCAGCCGGGCAAGGACAGTGTGATCACGGGCTATCGCGATCATGGTCATATGCTGGCTTATGGCATCGATCCCAATGTCATCATGGCCGAACTGACCGGGCGCGCGGCCGGCATTTCGAGGGGCAAGGGCGGTTCGATGCACATGTTCAGCGTCGAACATAAATTCTTCGGCGGCCATGGCATCGTCGGTGCCCAGGTATCGCTGGGCGCGGGTCTTGGCTTTGCGCATAAATATAATGAAGATGGTGGTGTATGCGTCGCTTATTTCGGTGACGGTGCGGCCAACCAGGGCCAGGTGTATGAAAGCTTCAACATGGCCGAGCTGTGGAAGCTGCCGATCATCTTCGTGATTGAAAACAATCAATATGCCATGGGCACCAGTGTCAACCGCTCGTCGGCTGAGGATCAGCTTTATCGCCGGGGTGAAAGTTTCCGCATTCCAGGGCTTCAGGTCGACGGCATGGATGTGCTGGCCGTGCGCGGCGCCACTGAAGAGGCGCTGAAATGGGTGCAGGGGGGCAATGGCCCGATCCTGCTGGAAATGAAGACATACCGCTATCGGGGCCACTCCATGTCCGACCCGGCGAAGTACCGGTCGCGCGAGGAAGTGCAGGCGATGCGTGAGAAATCCGATCCCATCGAAGGCGCGAAAAAATATCTCACTGAAATGGGCGTCGGCGAAGATGAACTTAAGAAAGTGGATCAGGATATTCGCAAGATCGTGAGCGACTCTGCCGACTTCGCTGAAACTTCCCCTGAACCGGAAATGTCGGAACTCTATACCGACGTGCTGGTGGAGCAATATTAATGGGTATCGAAATCAAGATGCCGGCGCTGTCGCCGACCATGGAGGAAGGCACGCTTGCCAAGTGGCTCGTAAAGGAAGGCGACGAAGTTCGTTCCGGCGACATATTGGCCGAGATTGAGACGGATAAGGCGACGATGGAATTCGAAGCCGTCGATGAGGGCAAGATCGGTTCGATTGTCGTGCCGGAAGGGTCCGAAGGCGTGAAGGTCGGAACCGTCATCGCGACCATGGCTGGCGAAGGTGGTGAGCAGCGGTCCGCTCCAGCAGCAGCTCCGGCGACCAAGGAAGACAAGGCGGAACCTGAAAGTGCGCCGAAAAAGGCGGAAAGCGGTACGTCTAAGCTCACCAGCGACGCCCGGCCTACCGTTCAGGATCCCGACCTGCCCGAAGGCACCGAAATGGTGAAGACGACTGTCCGCGAAGCTCTGCGCGACGCCATGGCGGAAGAGATGCGCCGGGATGAACGCGTCTTCGTCATGGGTGAAGAGGTCGCCGAATATCAGGGCGCCTATAAGGTCACACAGGGGCTGCTGGACGAATTCGGGGCAAAGCGCGTCATCGACACGCCGATCACCGAATATGGCTTTGCCGGCATTGGCGCTGGTGCGGCGATGGGCGGCCTGCGTCCGGTGATTGAGTTCATGACGTTCAACTTTGCCATGCAGGCGATCGATCACATCATCAACTCAGCGGCCAAGACCAACTATATGTCGGGCGGGCAGATGCGTTGCCCGATCGTTTTTCGCGGTCCCAATGGCGCGGCAAGTCGTGTAGGCGCCCAGCATAGCCAGAATTACGGCCCCTGGTATGCCGCGGTTCCCGGCTTGATCGTTATCGCGCCTTATGATGCGGCGGATGCCAAGGGGCTGCTCAAGGCTGCGATCCGTTCCGAAGATCCGGTCGTGTTCCTGGAAAATGAGCTGGTCTACGGTCGGAGCTTCGACGTGCCCAAGCTGGACGATCATGTCCTGCCGATCGGCAAGGCGCGGATCGTGCGGCAGGGCAAGGACGTGACACTGGTCAGCTATTCGATCGGCGTCGGCGTCGCGCTGGAGGCAGCGGAAACGCTCGCGTCCGAAGGCATCGATGCCGAAGTCATCGACCTTCGCACCCTGCGTCCGCTCGATACGGCGACGGTGCTGGAAAGCCTGAAGAAGACCAACCGCATTGTGGTGGTCGAGGAAGGCTGGCCCGTCTGTTCGATCGCATCGGAAATCGCGGCGGTGGCGATGGAGCAGGGCTTCGACGACCTCGACGCTCCGGTTTTGCGCGTGACGAACGAAGATGTCCCGCTGCCCTACGCCGCCAACCTGGAAAAGGCGGCCTTGATCGATGCGGATCGGGTCGTCACTACCGTGAAGAAGGTTTGCTACAAAAAATAGGTTTGTAGGGGTGAAGGCGGGATATAACCTTCACCCCTCAACCCATCTCATTTGGTGAGATGGGCGCTTGCAATTGCCTTTTGGAAAAGTTTTGCAAGAGCCGCTGAAATATCGTCGTCGCTCGTGACTTGGTAGAACAGGCCAGGCGATGCGCACTTGCTGAGTGCGGGGCTGATTTTTTCAGGGGATGCAAGATATGGGTTTCGAACATTTGAGATCGACCAGGCGTCATTAGCCGATTCATACAGATATTCGGTGTAAAGGACGGCTATGCGGATACCGCGTGCCTTTATCGTATCGCACTGACTGGTTGGTATTGGCCCTAACTTGCGACCACTTCTGTTTTCGTCGCGCATGCCATCGGTGATGAGGAACAACATCGCCTGCGGTTTATCGCCTGATTGGTTGGTGCCGTTGCCTGGGACGAGGGGCATGTCTTTCAATGAGCCATCGAACGCAGTTGTAAAGTCAGTGTCTTGGTCGTTGTTGCCGATGCCGCAAGTCACCTGGTTATTTCTGCAAACAGTCAACATTGTCAGTTTTGACGCGGCTGTTTTCGCATCGGTTGAATTTGTCGGCGTTTTCTGAACAGCATTGTAAGCGACGTCGAACTGAGAAATCGCGAAACGATAGCCTGCGCCCGTGTTTGCGCTGGTCTCCGTGGCAGTATCAGTGAGATTGACGACTGCCTTCTGTACCAGGTCCATTCGCAACGTAAGGTTCAGCGTGGTTTTCGCAATATAGTAGTTGTCGACATATTTCCCGCCTACCTTCTTGGTGCCGCCGGGGTCGGATGCTGACGTTTCGGTCTGGTGACAGGCGAAGGCGCATCCCACCCCACCGCCCTGGCTCTTGGTAGCGTTGATCATTGCGGCAACTCCGTTCTTGGTGGCCGGGATCGCCATGGACGGGGACGTATCGATCAGCAGGTAAAAGTCGATATTGGGCGCTTGCGTTGCACTGGATTCCGATGTCCCGCCGATTGCTATCGACGGCATCCGCAGAATGCTTCCGAATATGTTGCTCGAACGTGCGGAATAGGTCACGATCGCAGTGCGGTTGGATGAGGCTCCGACCTGATCAGTCACTGTGACGGTAAGCTGTGTATTAGGATCAAATATCAGGTTTTTTAGCCCCGATGCTTGAGTCTTGAAGACATTCAGAGCCTGCGCCCTTGCTTCTGCTGCGGTCTTCTTCATCGATGAAGTCGTCACGGCGGAGAGGGCCGCTGCGTCAGCAATCGCGTTCATTTTTGTTTGCAGCCGAGCAGCCTGACTGTAATCCACCACCATGCCCGTGCCGAAGGCCATCGGCATCATTGCAAAGGCAGCAATCATCAGCACATTTCCGCGTTGATTACGCGGAAGGCCGAGGATGGAAGAAGACAGTCGGGTTGCCATGGTCGTGATTCACTTATTTGAGAGGTATCTGGTTTGAGCGCCGGGGATACATGTAGATGGAATCTTTCATCGTCACCGATGGGGTCAGGCCCGCCGCATAGTTCGCTGTGTAGTCGTAGCTGGTTTCCGCAAGGATGACGTAGCTGTCCTTTTGCGCTATTCCCGACGGAACAGTCATGGAACTGCCTGCGGCCCTGGCTGTGCCGTTCCTTGCGCGGCTCCATATCACTTTTGCCGCACCCCCGGCGTCGATATAAATCTCCGAAATCAGATAACGCCCCGGTGACGCATCATAAGGGGTCATAATCTGTGTAGCCGCAGCCAAGATGGAGTCAGCATCAGAGGTGCTCAACGATGAGTATTGGGTTGTGAGATCCGCAAGCGCTCTTGTGGTTGTCGATATCTTGCGCTTGGTGGTCATCGCTTCAGTGACCTGGAAGGTGCCTAGATAGAGCAGAATAAGCACAGGTGCGCTGACAGCGAACTCGACTGCAGCAAGCCCACGTTGACAGCGAAATAGCCTCCAGATGGTGCGGAACACGCCGTCTATCATATGCTTTCATTCTTGAATACAAGCGTGGACACCATGAGCCTTTTTCCGTCGGGCTGATTTGCCAATGTGAAACCTAATGGTCCATAAGTGCTTGGCGAAAGATACATTACTCTCATGATGACAACCTGGCCTGGATCACCAAGATTGAAGTTCCATTTGTTCGAAACGGCGCCTTTATTGTCGTATGATATATTTGGCTTGCTTGTGCTGATGGAGCTTATCGACGCAAATGCGTTGACGTCTATCATTACCGCGCTGCATGGCATGAAGCTGGGCAATTTACTGCAAACCAGATTCTTGAATGTCGTCGCCGTCATTTTGGCGCTGGATGCCTGCCCGGTCATGATTACGCGCCCGACTTTTTCAGCTGCGGTTTCCAGGGTTTGCTGAGTAAAAAGCGTGATGCTTGTCTGGAAGACAGCCAAAATGAGCGCTATCAAGGGGGCGGCGACGAAGGCAAATTCAATAATGGCGGCGCCTCGCACATCCTTTGCAAGATGTGTCAGCTTCAGTTTTTCGATGCTGAGCGGCTTCGTGATCATCGTTTCAGTTGCTGCCTGTCGGGCAGCTCCTCGCGCATATTGAATATTGGCGTAGTGAATATGTTCGAACCAGTTAGAAAAACATTAAATCCGGGATCGCTTGGGTTTATCCTATCGGCATATGCAGGCGTCGATGCGCCGAGGCATCGGCTCATATGGGCGCTCGATGCACGTTTTGGGCAGTTGGTAACAACCACCACCGAGCCGATGATCGGTCGGATCAGGCTGGCTTGGTGGAACGATGCTCTGACAGATAGCAATCAGTTGGTGGGGCGGGGGGAGCCTCTTGTCGATGAACTACGCCGGTTGAAAGTTGTGCCGCTAGCTGGGTTAACCCAGTGGCTTGATGGCTGGGAGTGCCTGGTTGGTGAAATGGATCTTCGTGGCTATGCAACCGGTCGAGGGGGCGGTCTGTTTCGTGCGCTTGCGGGCCAGGAAGAACTCCCCGACTGGTTGACCCGCGCTGGTGCTGTATGGGCGCTCTGGGACTTGTCCGGGCATTGCAGCGATCAGAGGATTGCGGAAGAGGCCGTTGCACTTGGACAACAATATTTGCTCGACAAAGATCCAGATTGGTCGGTGGTGCCACGCCTTTTGCGTATCGCTTATCAGCTTGCGCGTCATGATGTGGAACGGGGTCGGTGCGCTCCGGCCGGATTGACGCCGACCCGATATCTGAGATTGATGCGCATAGGGCTGGTGGGACGGTAGGGGATTTAAGTGGGACGATTTCTGGCAGGTGCGGCGGGTTCGCTGCTGTTGGTGGCGGCGGGTCTGTTCTGGTGGCAGGGGCGCGCAACGAGCGAACCTGTGTCTCAGGCTCTGGTCGCGCCTCCTCCGCCGCCTCCCATCGCGTCCTTGCCAGAAGGTGACCCTGACGCCATGGGGAAGGCGTTGCCGATGCCAGGTGAGGCCAGCCCGCAAAGTCGTGAGCAGAAGCGGTTCGCTCGCTATGATCGCAATCGCGACGGAGTGATCACGCGCATCGAGATGATGGGCAGCCGGGTAAAGGCGTTCAAAACGCTCGACAAGGATGGCGACAACCTGCTCTCATTTGAAGAGTGGGCAGTCGCTACGTCGGACAGGTTCGGCAAGGCTGATGCGAACGCTGACGGCAAGCTGACGCCAACCGAGTTCGCGACCACCGCGCCCCAGCGAAAGACTGCGCCAAAGTGCAAATGCTAGGGCAGATTTCGATCCGGTTGGAGAAGCTATAACCGATCAGGCGGCTTCAAGTTCGCCCAGCCATTGCCCCAGCGCCGCGCGTGCGCGGGAGGTCATGGCTTCCTTCCGCTGCTTCTTTTTCACATCCTCCAATGGAGGAAACAGGCCGAAATTGACGTTCATCGGCTGATAATCGGCTGTCGCCTCATTGCCGGTGACATGCCCCAGCAGCGCGCCCAGCGCTGTTTCCGGCGGCGGTGCGGGTAGCGGATGTCCCAACAGCTCTGCGGCGGCGAAACGCCCGGCCAGCAAACCGATGGCCGCGCTTTCGACATAGCCTTCGCAGCCTGTCATCTGACCGGCGAAGCGGATGTGTGGCGCGCTTTTAAGGCGCAGCGTCGCGTCCAGCAGCTTCGGACTCTGGATGAAAGTATTGCGGTGCAGCCCGCCCAGCCGCGCAAACTCGGCCTTTTCCAGACCTGGAATGGTTCGGAACAGCTCTACCTGTGCGCCATGTTTCAGCTTTGTCTGGAACCCTACCATGTTCCACAATGTGCCGGACGCATTGTCTTGCCGCAGTTGCACCACCGCATAGGGCCAACGCCCCGTGCGTGGATCGTCCAGGCCCATCGGCTTCATCGGGCCGTGCCGTAATGTTTCCGGGCCGCGCGACGCCATTACTTCGATAGGCATGCAGCCTTCGAAATAGGGCGTGTTCGTTTCCCATTCCTTGAACTCGGTTTTTTCACCGTCGATCAGTCCCTGGACGAAGGCCTGATATTGTTCGCGGTTCATCGGGCAGTTGATGTAATCCTTGCCCTCTCCGCCGCCCGGACCGATCTTGTCCCAGCGATTGGCCATCCAGCATTTGTCCATGTCGATGCTGTCGAAATGCAGGACCGGCGCGATGGCGTCGAAAAAGGCAAGGTGGTCCATGCCTGCCGCCTGGCCGATACTCGCCGCCAGCGCGGGCGCGGTCAGCGGGCCCGTAGCGATGATCGTCATGCCGCTGGCGGGCAGGGCATCTACCCGTTCCCGCACGACCTCGACATTGGGATGTTCGGCGAGCGCGCGCGTCACTCCTTGCGAAAAAACGTCCCGATCGACGGCCAGCGCCGATCCGGCCGGCACCTTGGCTGGCTCTGCCTGCGTCATGATAAGCGAACCCAGCCGCCGCATTTCCTGATGGAGCAGGCCGACGGCATTCTTGTCCGCATCATCCGACCGGAAGCTGTTGGAACAGACCAGTTCGGCCAGCCCATCCGTCTGATGTGCCGGGGTCATGTCGCCAGCACCCCGCATCTCCGACAGGCGGACTTTTACCCCCGCCTGCGCCAATTGCCAGGCAGCTTCGGCTCCTGCCAAGCCGCCGCCGATGACATGAACCTGATGATCCGTTGCTTTGCCCATTATCCGCCCGCCCGCTTTATCGATCAGGCCGCAGCCACGCTGTTCGCCGCTGACAGGACCGCCTGGACCGACGCGGTCGCGATGTCGGTATCGGTGCCGATGCCGAATATCGTACGGCCATCGGGTGTGCGGCATTCGACATAGGCGGCGGCGGCGACATCCGTGCCTGCGCCAATCGCATGCTCGCTATAATCGGCAACCTCCAGATCGACGCCCAGATCGTCGCGCAGCGCAGCCAGCACGGATGAGATGAGGCCATTGCCGCGCCCGGAAATGGAACGCTCACCACCCTTGTGGGCAATCTTGCCCGTAAAGATGCGATCGCCTGCATGGCCGGTCTCATTATAGTCGATCAGCCTGTAGGGCTGGTCGCCGGAAAGGCGGTAATGATCCTCGAACGCGGTCCAGATGTCGGCAGCGTTCAATTCGCGGCTTGTCTGGTCAGCCAGCGCCTGGACCATGCGGGAGAAGTCAGCCTGCATGCGCTTGGGCAGTTTCAGTCCCTTGTCCTGTTGCAGCACCCAGGCGACACCGCCCTTGCCGGACTGCGAATTGACGCGGATCACGGCTTCATAATCGCGGCCCAGATCCTTGGGATCGATTGGCAGATAGGGAACGTCCCAAATCTGGTCGTTGCGGGTTTCCTGAGCGGCAAACCCTTTCTTGATCGCGTCTTGATGCGAGCCGGAAAAGGCCGTGAAGACCAGCTCGCCCGCATAGGGATGGCGCTGGTGCACCGGCAGCTGGTTGCAATATTCGACGGTCTGAATGACCTCGTCGATATCCGAAAAATCCAGCCCCGGATTAATGCCCTGCGTGTACATGTTCAGCGCGACCGTCACCAGATCGCAATTGCCGGTGCGCTCCCCATTGCCGAACAGGCAGCCTTCGACACGATCTGCACCAGCCATCAGGCCCAGTTCCGCCGCCGCGACGCCAGTGCCGCGGTCATTGTGGGTGTGCAGCGAGATCACGACGCTGTCGCGCTTCGAAATGTTGCGGCACATCCATTCGATCTGGTCCGCATAGATGTTGGCGGTCGCCGCTTCAACGGTGGCGGGCAGGTTCAGGATCAGCGGTCGTTCCGGTGTAGGTTGCAGGATATCCATCACCGCCTCACAGCATTCCAGGCTGAAATCGAGTTCCGCCGTTGAAAAGGTTTCAGGCGAATATTCGAAATGCCAGTCTGTGTCGGGCTGTTTGGCCGCATTGTCGCGCAGCAGCTTGGCCGCGTTGATAGCGATGTCCTTGATCTGCGGGCGGTCCATCTGAAACACGATGTTGCGCCACGCGGGAGACACGGCGTTATAGACGTGGACGATCGCCTTCTTCGCTCCGCGCAGACTTTCAAAGGTGGTAGCGATCAGGTCGTCGCGGGCTTGCGTCAGGACTTGCGGGAAGACATCGTCCGGGATGGCACCGTCGCGCACCAAGCCGGAAATGAAGTCGAACTCGGTTGCGCCCGCGCTGGGGAAACCAACCTCGATCTCTTTCACCCCGACCTTGATCAGCAGGTCGAAAAAGCGGCGCTTCTTCTCCGCGTTCATCGGGTCGATTAGCGACTGGTTGCCGTCGCGCATGTCCGTGGACAGCCAGCGCGGGGGCGATGTGATGACTGCGCTCGGCCACTGGCGATTGGGCAGGTCCACCTGAGGGAAGGGGCGGTATTTCTGCGAAGGGTCGGTCAGCATCATGGAAAAGCTACTTCTTTATGCAAACGGGCTCCGCAATTTCGGAGACATCGGGACGCCCGGTGAAACGACTATCTGCTTGGAAAAGCCCTTAGGCGTATCGCTGCGTCATTCAAGCGAAGAGCAGCGCAAAAGCACGCCTAAGGGCGTGTAAGTCGTAGCAGGGAAAGAAGGGCGCGCTGCATGATGGGAACGCCTTAACCTTTTTTCATGGTGCGCGTCCAGTGTTTGTTGGTCTTGCTATCGGCACAGACAACAGTGGTCAATCTGGCGAGGCAGGGGGGGCGGGCTATTGCGCTTTGCACCCGTCCCTATAGCATGGCTTTGAATATGCTGCGAAATAGGAAACGTAGCGTGGGGAGGATAAGCGTGTTTTCTCAAAAATTGCAGGCCCTGATGGTCCTACCGGCGGCGCTTGTCATCGCCGGATGCACCCAAGCCGAAGCGGGACGACCCGCGTCGCCCGCGCCTAGCGCGCAAAATAGCGGTGGCCCTTATCTGGAAGGCCACTCCCTTCCCGGTGGGCTGGAATTGGTGCCGCCGCCGCCAGCGATTGGATCGGCGGCGGAAGCGCGGGATCGCGCTGCTGCTGACGCGGCGACCAAGGTTCAATCAGGCCCGCGTTGGGAACTGGCCATCAAGGATGTCAACTTGTCGCCGAAACATCTGATTGCTGCGCTCAGTTGCTCGGCCGGATTGTCGCCGGATCAGGAACAGTCGCCCGCCCTGGCGCAACTCGTTAATCGAGCGGTCAAGGATCTCGGCCCGGCTCCTGTTGAGATCAAGAAGCGTTACATGCGCCCGCGGCCCTTCATGGTGAATGGAAAGCCGAGCTGCACGCCTAGCTGGGACAAGGGATTGCGTCGGGACGGGTCCTATCCCTCAGGGCATAGCACCGTCGGTTTCGGGATATCGCTCATACTGGCCGAACTCGTGCCGGACCGTGCCGCCCAGATCATAGCGAGGGGAAGGGGGATCGGTGACAGCCGCCGCATTTGCAATGTCCACTGGCTGAGCGACATCGAAGAAGGCCGCGTGGTCGCGACGGCTACGGTTATGCGACTAAATGCCAATCCGGCCTTTCAGGCGGATTTGCAGGCCGCCAGAAAAGAGATGGAAGCGTCGCCAAGGCCAAATAGTGCCAGAGCCGAATGCGCAAGCGGGCTCGCGGATATTTCAGATACTGGCGTCACCAAATAAGGTTACGACTATAGCTCCCGCAACCTAGGTGCACCCTCCCCATGTTTTCGACATGGGGAGGGGTATTTACTGATTGGCAGTTTCGATCAGCCGTAATCTGCGCCCAAGGGCGATCGAGCGGTTCGCTACTTCTGAAACGCCGCGATGATCTTCAGTTCGATCTGATCACCAACCATGGGCACACCATAGCCCATGTTGAAGTCGCTACGCTTGACCGTCGTGGTTGCGACGAAGCCAACATTTTCCTTGCCGCCTGCCATGGCCGGAGCCTTGCCCGCGCCGTAAAATTCCGCGCCAAGCGTGACAGGCTTGGTCACGCCCTTGATCGTCAGGTTGCCGGTGATTTCAGCGCCCGTCTGGCCGTCAGCCTTCACGCCCGTCGAAACGAAGGTGGCCTTCGGAAATTTGGCCGAGTCGAAAAATTCCGACTTCATCAGATGCTCATCGAGTTTCGCGATGCCGGTACGGATGTTGGCAATGGGAACGTCTACCGAAACTTTGGAAGCCGCCGGATTTTTGGGGTCGAGCGTCAGGGTGCCGGTGGATTCCGATATGACGCCGACATTGTTGGAAAAGCCCATATGGTCATAGGCGAAGACGATCTGCGTATGTCCCGGATCAATCTGGTAGGTGCCGCCGGTGACGCGGGTAGGGTCTTTTGCGCCGGGCGCGGCGGGCATTTGGGCAATGACGACCGTACCACCAGCGACGGCGGCAACGACAGCGGCGGAAATCAGGAAGGTGCGCATGGACAAATTCTCCAGAAGCAATCGACGGATGACACAATAGCTGCGTCTGTCGATTGTTCCAGAGCCGTAACTGGAAACGAACTGTTGCCGGTTGAAATCGTCGGGACGCCGTCATTCGGCCTGGATTTGAATGTAGATCAGTTGATGCACTAAGGTTGTTCACGCGGATCCCGTGAGCATAGCCAGGGCTGCGGGTAGGAAAGATATTCGCGCAAAAGCGCAGAGGACACCGAGAAAATTCTCTGCATTCTCTGCGCCTTTGCGCGACTTATCAACCGGCGTTAAAAGGGGGACACGCACGTCGTGCGTTCTTCCCCTCCGTCAGCATTATGTGTTGCCACCTCCCCGTCGGCGACGGGGAGGATGAGCGGTCGGCTTAGTTCTTTTCCTTGTCCACCAGCTTGTTGGCGCCGATCCAGGGCATCATGGCGCGCAGCTTGGCGCCGGTTTCCTCGATCGGGTGACGCTGGGCGGCAAGGCGGCTGGCCTTGAGTTCGGGCTGGCCGGCGCGGTTGTCGAGCACGAAGTCCTTGACGAAGCGGCCCGACTGAATGTCGGCGAGGACGCGCTTCATTTCCTTCTTCGTTTCTTCGGTGATGATGCGCGGGCCGGTCTTGATGTCGCCATATTCGGCGGTGTTCGAGATCGAATAGCGCATGTTGGCGATGCCGCCTTCATACATCAGATCGACGATCAGCTTCAGTTCGTGAAGGCACTCGAAATAGGCCATTTCCGGCGCGTAGCCAGCTTCGACCAGCGTTTCGAAGCCCGCCTGGACCAGCGCGGTCGCGCCGCCGCACAGCACAGCCTGCTCACCGAACAGGTCGGTTTCGCATTCCTCGCGGAAGTTGGTTTCGATGATGCCGCTGCGGCCGCCACCGACGCCCGAAGCGTAGGACAGGGCGATGTCATGCGCGTTACCGGTCGCGTCCTGTGCGATGGCGATCAGGCAGGGCACGCCGCCGCCGCGCTGATATTCGCTGCGCACGGTGTGGCCGGGGCCCTTGGGCGCGATCATGATGACGTCAACGTCCTTGCGCGGCTCGATCAGGCCGAAATGGACATTGAGGCCGTGGGCGAAGGCGAGCGCCGCGCCGGGCTTCAGGTTTGCGTGAATGTCGTCGGCGTAGATGGCGGCCTGATGCTCGTCGGGCGCGAGGATCATGATGACGTCGGCCCATGCGGCGGCTTCGGCGTTCGGCAGGACCTTGAAGCCTGCGCCTTCCGCCTTCTTGGCGCTGGCCGAGCCGGGGCGGAGCGCGATGGCGACTTCGGCAACGCCGCTGTCGCGCAGGTTCTGGGCGTGGGCGTGACCCTGCGAGCCATAGCCGACGATGGCGACCTTTTTGCCCTTGATGAGGCCGATGTCGGCGTCGCGATCGTAATAAACCTTCATGTCCATTCTTCCTTTTTCATATCCTGACCCTCTCCCTGGAGGGAGAGGATACGAAGACTGGGACCGGCGGGTCCTAGTCGAAGTTGGTGAGGGGGAACCACCGGGAAGGGGCTTCTGGCCCTCACCCTCCCACCGCTTCGCGGCAGGCCCCTCCCTCTCCCGCAGACGGGAGAGGGGTCTAATTCAGTTCGGCTCCTTGCCGCGGATCAGGCCGACTACGCCGGTGCGGCCAACTTCGACCAGGCCGATCTGGCGCATGAGGCCGATGAAATTGTCGATCTTGTCGGACGTGCCGGTGATCTCGAAGATGAAGCTTTCGATCGTTGTATCGACGACCTTGGCGCGGAAGACATCGGCGAGGCGCAGCGCCTCGATCCGGTCCTCGCCTACGCCCGCAACCTTGACCAGTGCCAGTTCACGCTCGACGAATGGGCCATTCTCCGTAAGGTCGGTGACCTTATGGACTGGCACCAGACGGTCGAGTTGCGCGATGATCTGGTCGATCACCTTGGGCGGGCCATTGGTAACGATGGTGATGCGGCTGATCGCGTGATCGGCGGTGATGTCCGCGACGGTCAGGCTGTCGATATTATAACCGCGCGCGGTGAACAGGCCTGCGATACGGGCAAGGATGCCCGCTTCATTGGTGACCATCAGCGACAGGACGTGTCGCTCGCTATATTCTTCCTGGATATGCATCAGATGCTTGCCCCGTTATCCGGTTCCTTGTCGCGCTCGCGACGCTCGGAAATCATGCCTGTGAAGGCGTAGTGCCAGCTGCCTTCGTCGAGATGAGCGAGACGGACCGGAAAGCCCGCGATCGCGTCGAACATACGCGCCAGATGTTCGCCCACATAGCGCGGCGAGGCGAGCAGGCGGCCGATATGGCGTCCGTGGAAATCGAACCCCTCATCCAGATGAACTTCCCACTCTCCATCTTCTGGATCGGCATAATCCACGGTCCAGCCCGTCAGTTCGGACGTCCCCGCGATCCGTTCGAAATCGAACGGCTCGCTCACATGGATGCGGAGCTTCAGATGTTGCGTCACACCCCCCACCCTCACACCAGAGCCTTCGCCTCGTCGGACATGATGCCTTCCACCTGGCTGGGATCGAGCAGCATGTCGGTATGCGCTGCGCCCGACGGGATCATCGGGAAGCAGTTGGACAGCTTTGCCACGCGGCAGTCCACGATCACCGGGCCGGGCGTGTCAATCATCTGGCGGATGCCCGCTTCCAGTTCCTGTGGTCCTTCGATGCGGATGCCGGTCCAGCCATAGGCTTCGGCCAGCTTTACGAAATCGGGCAAGCTGTCCGAATAGCTGTTCGAATAGCGGCTTTCATAGGTCAGTTCCTGCCATTGGCGGACCATGCCCATATATTCATTGTTCAGGATGAATATCTTGACCGGCAGGCGATACTGGCTGGCCGTCCCCATTTCCTGGATGTTCATCTGGATCGAGGCATCGCCCGCGACGCAGACGACCAGGCTGTCGGGATTGCCCACCTGCGCGCCGATGGCGGCGGGGAAGCCGTAGCCCATGGTGCCAAGACCGCCGGAGGTCAGCCACTTGTTGGGTTCATCGAAGCCGAAATGCTGGGCCGCCCACATCTGGTGCTGGCCGACTTCGGTGGTGATGATGACGTCCTTGGACGAGCGCGACGCCTTGTAGAGCTGGGCGATGGCTTCCTGCGGCATGATCTCTTCCCGGCTTTCGGGATAGGCGAGGCTGTTGCGGGCGCGCCAGCCTTCGATCCGGGCCCGCCATTCGGACAGGTCCGCGGCCTTGTGGCCGTGGGTTTTCCAGGCGGTGATCATGTCGGTCAGCGCATTGCCGACGTCCGCGACGATGGGCAGATCGATCTCGACCGTCTTGTTGATCGAGCTGCGATCGATGTCGATGTGGATTTTCTTCGAGTTGGGCGCGAAGGCGTCGAGGCGGCCGGTCACGCGATCGTCGAACCGCGCGCCGATACAGACGATCAGGTCCGCCTTGTTCATCGCCCAATTGGCTTCATAGGTGCCGTGCATGCCGAGCATGCCCAGCCATTGCGGCGCAGACGCGGGGTAGGCGCCGAGGCCCATGAGCGTCGAGGTGACTGGAGCGCCGGTCAAATCAGCCAGCTCGCGCAGCAGCGTCGAGGCTTCCGGGCCGGAGTTGATGACGCCACCGCCGGTATAGAAGACCGGGCGTTCGGCTTTCGCCAGCCATTCGACGGCGGTGGCGATGGCTGATACGTCCGCCTTTATCTGCGGGCGATAGCTGGCATGCTCGAACTTTTCCGGCTTCGCATAGGTCGCAGTCGCGATCTGGACATTCTTGGGGATGTCGACGACGACGGGACCGGGACGACCGGTAGTGGCGATATGGAAAGCTTCATGAACGACACCAGCCAGCTTGGCCGGGTCCTTCACCAGATAATTATGCTTCGAGCAATGACGGGTAATGCCAACAGTGTCCGCTTCCTGGAAAGCGTCTGTGCCGATCAGCTGCGTCGGGACCTGCCCGGTGATGACGACCATCGGGATCGAATCCATCAGCGCGTCGGTGATGCCGGTGACAGCGTTGGTCGCGCCGGGTCCGGAGGTGACGAGCACGACGCCCGGCTTGCCGGTCGAGCGGGCATAGCCTTCCGCCATATGGGTCGCGCCCTGTTCGTGACGGACGAGGACGTGGCGGATTTTCGGATGATTGAAGAGCGCATCATAGATGGGCAAAACCGCGCCGCCCGGATAACCGAATACGACTTCGACCCCCAGGTCGATCAGGCACTCAACCAATATGTCCGCGCCGCTCTTTTCGGCCACGATGAATCCTTCCGCTATGCAGGTTGCGCCCTCTGCTCCAGATGAGGAGCGAAGGCAAGGAGGGTGCCTCTATTAGACATAAAATGGCTAGTCAACATCTAGTGACGTAATTTAATTACCAGATTGTCGATTATTTTGTCATCAATTTTCCCATTTTCACGTGGCCAGTCGGCGGGAGGCTGTCGGGAAAACCAGGTATATTGGCGTTTGGCATATTGGCGGGTGGCGATGCGACCGCGATCCAGCATGGCCGCCCGGTCCATCTGTCCTCGCAGCCAGCCCGCAATCTCCGGCACGCCGATGGCCCGCATGACAGGAAGGTCGGGGGAAAGGTCGCGGGCGAGGAGGGCTTCCACTTCCTCGACACCGCCGCCCGTCACCATCTGTTCGAAGCGGCTGTCGCACCGGTCGATCAGCCAGTCGCGCGGGGGCAGCAGGATCAACGGAGCGAGCGTGACCTGATCTGCGATCCCGCCGCTCTTGTGCAACTGCCAGTCGGCGAGCGTTCGACCGGTGGATCGTATAACCTCCAAAGCGCGGGCGACCCGGCTGGTGTCGGCGGCGGGCAAGCGTGCAGCCGCCTGTGGGTCTTCGCGGGCCAAGGCCATGTGCGCTTCAGCCACAGGCAATGCGCGTACTTCCGCGCGGATGGCAGGATCGATGTCGGGCACCGGCGCAATTCCATCAAGCAGGGTGCGAATATAAAGGCCGGTGCCGCCAACCAGGACCGGAAGCTGCCCTTTGTCATGCACCCGGCGGATTTCGTTGCGCGCTTCGGTAGCCCAGCGTGCGGCGGTGCACGCCTGCGCGCCGTCTATATGGCCGAACAGCCGATGGGGAATGTCGCCCATTTCCTGCGCATTGGGGCGGGCGGACAGGATTTGAAGGTCGGCATAGACCTGGCTGGCGTCGGCGTTGATGACGACCCCATCCGCTTTCCGGGCGAGCGCGATGGCGAGCGCGCTCTTGCCGCTGGCGGTGGGTCCGGCAATAAGCGCGACGCGCGGGCGGGATTCGCGTAATTGTGTTTCGGGAGTGTCCATGTTCGTCGCGACCTTAGTGGCAAGTGCGGCCTTGAGTCAGGAAGATATTGCGGAGGCGGTTCGCCGGCTGACGCAAGCGGTCTGCGCGCCCGGCGATAGCGTGTGGCTGGACGAAGGCAAGGCAGCCGATGTCTTCTTCGATGTGGACCCGACGGCTGCGCGTGCTGCGCTCTCCGGGGTGGGGCAGGGGGTTGATGTAATCGTCCAGCCTGTCGCCAACCGTGAAAAGAAGCTGCTGATCGCCGACATGGATTCTACCATGATCACCGTGGAGTGCATCGATGAGCTGGCGGATTATGCGGGAATAAAGCCGCAGATCGCGGACATCACGGAACGGGCGATGCGCGGTGAACTGGACTTTGCCGGGGCGCTGCATGAACGGGTCGCGCTGCTCAAGGGGCTTGACGATGCGGCGATCGACCGCTGCCGGGTGGAGCGCGTGAAAATCATGCCGGGCGCAAATGTGCTGGTCCGCACGATGAAGGCGCGAGGTGCCAGGGCGCTGCTGGTTTCAGGAGGTTTCACCCGCTTCACGGGACCGGTAGCCGAAGAGATCGGATTCGACAGCGCGGTGGCCAATGTGCTGGACATAGTCGATGGCGCGCTGGCGGGGACGGTGGCGTTGCCCATCGTGGATGCAGCGCGCAAGCGAGCCGAGTTGGAGCAAGCCATTGAGGGCGGCATCGATCGCGCTCTTACCCTGGGGGTCGGTGACGGGGCGAATGATATTCCGATGATCCAGGCGGCGGGCTTGGGCGTTGCCTATCACGCCAAACCCAAGACCAGGGAAGCCGCGGCAGCCGAGATCGTCCATGGTGACCTGTCCGTGCTGCTCTACGCTCAGGGCATAGGTCCTGCGGACTGGGTACATTGACTGGCTAAAAGCCAGCCATCAATCCATCGATAGCACCCTGCAGGATATAGCTGGCCGCAAGCTTGTCGACCAGTTCGCCGCGCCGCGCGCGGCTGGCGTCCGCTTCCAGCAATGTGCGGGTGACGGCCTGCGTCGACCAGCGTTCATCCCATAACAGGATCGGCCGGCCAAGGTCGGCGATGTTGCGGGCAAAGGCGCGGCTTGCCTGACTGCGCGGACTTTCGCCGCCGTCGAGATTCAGCGGCAGGCCGATGACAATCCCCTTCACCTGCTGCTGTTCGATGAAGGTGGTTAGCGCGACCTTATCCTTGCTGAACTTGCCACGGGCGACTGTATGGGCCGGGCTGGCAATGGACCAGCCAGCGTCGCACAGGGCAAGGCCGATCGTCTTTGTGCCCACATCCATGCCGAGCAGCCGCCCGCCCTGCGGCAAAGCCTCCCGAAAATCAGCGCGATGATTGGTAATCAGGGATGAAGTCATGATTTCAGAAAAGCCGCCAATCGTTGTCGCGCGTCTTCCCGCACGTCGCCCCAAAAGAGGCTGTAGTCATAGACGTGATAGTTGTTGCCGGGCAAGGTGAACGGCCCCATGTCGATTGGCTCACCGATCATCAATATGCCTCTGGCATCGCACCGGGCAGGCGCTATTCCTTTGATCAGGCGCGGCGGCCCCGCCTCTTCACGGCTGTCCAGTGTGCCGCTGTTGGCGCTCGCCGGAGCGGCTCCGTTCAAGGTGCCGGTAATTGGGTTGGTGCACAGCATATGCGTGCCCTTGCGCGGGCTGCCAGTATAACCTTTCTTGGTCTCAAAACTGTCGATCATTGGTGATGGGTCGGCAGGATCGGCATAGCTTTGCCAACTGACCAGGCAATGCGCCTGATCGCGGCGCGCACAGGCGGGCAGGTCCAATGCCGGGAGGTCTGCCTCGACCGATACGGGCCAGCCGACGGCATAGACGGCGGCGACCCGGTTCGCGAGCGGCTTGCCCGCCACCTGTTCCCGCAACAACTGGAGCAAATGATGCGATCCCTGACTATGCCCGGCAAGGATCAGCGGCCCGGTGGGATTGGCCTTTAAGAAGGCGGTAAAGGCCTGGACCACATCGCCATAAGCGGCGGCGAGTGCCTGGTCGCCTGCGGGTTCTCTGGTCAGGAATGCGCCGAAGTTCGCCTGGCGGTAGCGCGGCACCCAAATGTCGCCGATAGCGTTGAAGGCGCTTGCCTGACCCTGAACAAAATGTCGGGCGGTCGCGAGCGACCCCTTGTCGCTCAGGCGCATGTTCCAGTGCGCACCGCTGAACGTGGTGATGTAGGATGTGGGGTGGATGAAGAAGACCGCCGCCTTCTGCGCGACGGGGGCTTCCTTCAACCCTTCGGGCCGCCAGAGCGCCGGATTGTCCTTGGCTATGTCGGGCCGGGCGATCCACATTGCGGGATCGTCATAGGCGTTGGCGGGCAGGGCGGTGAGCGGGGTGAAGGCTTCACGCGGCACCATCACCGCGCGGATCAACTGCATGCCCCAGATGCGATATGCCAGCAACGCCGCCAGAACCAGCACGATCAGGCTGGCGACGACATACAGAAACTTGCGGGCCAAGGCTTTGCTCTCCATCAGTTGGCAGCGCCTCATAGCCTGCTTCTGGCGGCGCTGTCTGGCGCAGGTGCTTGTGGTGCGCAAGTGCGGACTTGAAGCGGGCGTGAGCGGGTGGTAGCGGCGGCCCATGTCGATAGACCTTCAGACCGTGAAAAAGATCGCCAGCCTCTCGCGCATTTCGGTGACCGACGCCGAAGCCGAAGCGATGGTGCCGGAACTCAACAACATCCTTGGCTGGGTGGAGCAACTGGGCGAGGTGGACGTGACCGGCGTGGAGCCGATGACTGCCGTCATCCCCAACAAGCTGCGCTTGCGTGAAGATGCGGTGACGGACGGCAATGTCCGCGACCGCGTACTGGCCAATGCCCCACAGGCCGAGCATGGCTTCTTCGCGGTGCCCAAGGTGATCGAATGATGAGCAATCTTACCGACCTTACCGTAGCCGAAATCCGCGATGGTTTCCGTGGCGGGGATTTTTCCGCGCGTGAAGTGGCGGAGGCGTTCAACGCTAATGTCGCCGCTGCGAAGGCGCTGAACGCGTTCATCGTCGAAACGCCGGAAAAGGCTTTGGAAGCCGCGGATGCCGCCGATCAGGCGAAGGCTGCGGGCGCACCTTTGAAGCCGCTGTCGGGCGTGCCGATCGGCATGAAAGACCTGTTCTGCACCGAAGGCGTGCAGACGACCGCAGCTTCTCACATGCTGGAAGGGTTCACGCCGACCTACGAGTCCACGGTTTCGAAGAAGCTTTGGGATGCGGGCGCGGGGATGTTGGGCAAGCTCAACCTTGACCAGTTCGCCATGGGATCGTCCAACGAGACGAGCTATTTCGGGAATGTGATTTCGCCCTGGCGGCGGGGCGGCGGCGACAATGCGGCGCTGGCTCCCGGCGGTTCTTCGGGCGGGTCTTCGGCGGCGATCGCGGCGCGTTTGTGTCCGGCGGCGACGGGGACGGATACGGGCGGGTCGATCCGCCAGCCTGCGGCCTTCACCGGCATTAGCGGCATCAAGCCCACCTATGGCCGCTGCTCGCGCTGGGGCATCGTGGCGTTCGCTTCGTCGCTCGATCAGGCCGGGCCGATGGCGCGGACGGTGCGAGACAATGCGATCCTGCTGGAGACGATGGCGGGATTCGACCCCAAGGATTCGACCTCGCTCGATCTGGCCGTACCGTCATGGGAAGCCAATTTGTCGAGCAATCTCAAGGGTAAGAAGGTCGGTATTCCCAAGGAATATCGCCCTGACGGTCTGAACGCGGAAATCTCCGCCATGTGGGATCGCGGCATCGAGTGGCTGAAGGATGCGGGTGCCGAGGTGGTGGAGGTGTCGCTGCCGCATACGAAATATGCGCTGCCGACCTATTATATCATCGCGCCGGCAGAGGCCTCGTCCAACCTCGCCCGCTATGATGGCGTGCGCTATGGCCAGCGCGACCTGCCTGATGGGGCAGGCTTGCAGGACATGTATGCAGCGACCCGCGCTTTGGGTTTCGGACCGGAGGTCAAGCGCCGTATCATGATCGGCACCTATGTGCTGTCGGCGGGCTTTTACGATGCTTATTATACGCAGGCGCAGAAGGTCCGCGCGCTGATCGCGCGCGACTTCGAGCAGGCGTTCGAGAAATGCGACCTGCTGCTGACGCCGACCGCGCCGAGCGCCTCCTTCGCGCTGGGTGAGAAGCAGGCAGATCCGCTGGCGATGTATTTGAACGACGTCTTCACCGTGCCTGCCTCTCTGGCGGGCTTACCTGCGATGGCTGTGCCGGGCGGGCTGGACGCGCAGGGCCTGCCGCTGGGGTTGCAGATCATCGGCAAGGCGCTGGACGAGCAGACCGTGCTGAACGCTGGGCTGGCGATCGAGGAACGCGCGGGCTTCACGGCGCGGCCGGGCAAGTGGTGGTAATATGACAGAAGATGCTTCCAAGGATGATCGCGTCGAAGAAAACGAACTTCAGTGGTTTGTTTCCAGCACGCTCGCAGCGATCATGCAGGGTGTCACTGACGCTCAACCAAATGCTCGTATCCGCTCGGCGCACGGTTCTGGCGAGTTTGCGTTTAGCGCGCCAGAAAATGTGACCTTCGATGTCGCGGTTACGGCGAAGCATACCGGCACGGCGCGCGGTGGCATGAAGATTCAAGTGTTCTCGATTGGTGCAAATGCTGGAGGGGATGTTTCGACTGAGGCCTCAACCGTAAGCCGTATCCAGTTCACCATTCCGACCAAGTATAAGAGTGATCGTCGATGACTGAATCAACCTATCGCATTCAGGGCGCAACCGGCGAGTGGGAGGTCGTGATCGGCCTGGAAGTCCATGCGCAGGTGACGAGCCACGCGAAGCTTTTTTCCGGCGCGGCGACCGCTTTCGGGGCGGAGCCGAACACGCAGGTTTCGCTGGTCGATGCGGCCATGCCCGGCATGTTGCCCGTGCTGAACCGGGAGTGCATCCGTCAGGCGGTGCGCACCGGCATGGCGATTGACGCCAAGATCAACAAATGGTCGCGTTTCGATCGCAAGAATTACTTCTATGCCGATCTGCCGCAGGGCTATCAGATCAGCCAGCTCTACCATCCGTTGGTGGGCGAGGGTGAGATTGAGATCAATCTCGACGAGAAGAACCCCGACGCCGAAACCAAGGTGATCGGCATCGAACGCATCCATGTCGAGCAGGATGCGGGCAAGCTGATGCATGACCAGCATCCCACGCGTTCCTATGTCGACCTCAACCGTTCCGGCGTGGCGCTGATGGAAATCGTGTCGAAGCCGGACATGCGTTCTCCCGCCGAAGCAGGGGCTTATCTGTCGAAGCTACGGACGATCCTGCGCTATGTGGGTTCATGCGACGGCAATATGGATCAGGGGTCGATGCGTGCCGACGTCAACGTGTCCGTGCGCAAGCCGGGGCATGAATTCGGCACCCGCACCGAAACGAAGAATGTGAACTCCGTCCGCTTCGTCATGGCTGTGGTCGAACATGAGGCGAGCCGTCAGGTCGACGTGCTGGAGGCTGGCGGCAAGATCGTTCAGGAAACGCGCCTGTACGACCCGGACAGGAATGAAACGCGATCCATGCGGTCGAAGGAAGACGCGCATGATTATCGCTATTTCCCCGATCCCGACCTGTTGCCGCTGGAACTGGACGATTCTTTCCTGGAGGAATGTCGTCAATCGCTGCCCGAACTTCCCGATGTCAAACGTCACCGCTATGAGCAGCAACTGGGCCTTTCCGCCTATAATGCCGCCACTCTGACTGCCGACGCGGATACTGCCCGCTGGTTCGAGGCTCTGCTGGCCGAAGCCGCGCGCATTCAGAAAAAGAGCGAGGGCGAAGTTGCAAAGGCTTCGGCCAACTGGCTGCTGTCGGAACTTTATGGCGCGCTTAACCGGCTCGGCAAGAGTCTGGAGGACAGCCCTGTCGGCCCGGAAGAGGGTGCCGAACTGCTGGCGCTCGTCGCTGATGGCACGATCAGCGGCACCATAGCCAAGCAGGTGTTCGAGATCATGCTCGAAACCGGCGATCGCGCGGCCAAGATCGTTGAGGAAAAGGGACTGAAGCAGACCAGCGACACCGGCGCGATCGAGGCTGCGGTGGCCAAGGTACTGGCTGACAATGGCGACAAAGTCGAACAATATAGGGCAGGCAAGGAAGCGCTGTTCGGCTTCTTCGTCGGTCAGACGATGAAGGCTATGCAGGGCAAGGCCAATCCCCAGGTCGTCAACGAACTGGTCCGCAAGGCGCTTGCCTGACCCCATATGCGCCGTCTAAACCCCGAAAAGCTGGAGGCGGGGGCTTCCGGCGGCAACGGGGGGTGACTATGAAGGCATGGAGTAGGATAGCGGCGTTGGCGCTGGTGAGCGCTTGCGCATTGCCCGGCAGCGTTCGGGCTGAAACGCTGACCAACGACATGGTAGTCGCGCTGGTGCAGGCGGGACTCGGGGACGAAGCTGTTATTGCCAAGGTCAGGGCTTCGGCTGCCCATTATGCGCTGTCGACCGACGACCTGATCTCGCTCAAGAAACGGGGCGTGCCCGGTGCCGTCATCGCTGCCATGATTGATGCCGGAGCATCTGGAACGGTTTCGGCGAAAGCCGCATTTTCCGCAGACTCGCCAGATCCATTGGTGCCTCACCCGTCGGGCATTTACATGCTGATGGATGGCGTGCCGGAGGCCAGGATGGCGCGGATCGACCCGACGACGTCGAACCAGAGCAAGACGGGGGGTATTTTGGGCTATGCCTTCACGGGTGGCATCGCCTCTCTCAGCATCAAGGCGGTTATCCCGAATACCAGCGCAAGGACGCGGACTCCGCAATCTCGCCCGACCTTCTATTTCTATTTCGATGAGAGCAGCCGGGGTCTGTCACAGGCTGGCGGACCTTCGCTCTGGCTTTCAGGACCCGCCACGGCGATCACATCGCCAAATGAATTCACCCTGATCCGCTTCGACGTGAAGAAGGACCGGCGGGAAACGCGGGTGGGAAGCATGAACCTGGCTGGCGCAAAGTCCGGCGTCATGGACAAGGACCGCATCGCTTTCGACTATGAACAAATAACGCCCGGCGTGTTCAAGGTGACACCGGGCGGAGACCTGGCACCGGGCGAATATGGCTTCCTTTATTCGGTCAGCGCAGGCGCGGGGCCGGGCATGTGGGGTAACGGCACAGGGGCGGCGAGGATCTTCGATTTTGAGATCCAGCCTGGATGAAAGGTGTCCAGCTTTGATCGACGGCTTACCCTGCCATATGGACATTGGTGCAATTTGGCTGTCCTAGCTAGGCTCAGCGGTTCGAGCTAAGGATGCGGGCAACAATGCGAGTGGACGAAGCGGCTGCGGAGGCAACGGGCATGGACGCCGGACCGCTGCGCGACTTGGCGGATCGGCTGGACCGGACCTATGTCGCCACGGGCAAGCTGCCACATCTGCGCCTGTTGATATCGCGCGACGAAAAGCTGCTGCTCAACCACAGCAGCGGCACAGCGCGCGTGACCGGCGAACCGTTGCGGGAAGATGCCCTGTTTCGCATCGCTTCCATGACAAAGCCCGTCACGTCCATCGCTTTCATGATGCTGGCAGAGCAGGGGCTGGTTTCGCTCGACGATCCAGTGACGACGGTTCTGCCGGAATTTGCCGATATGCGCGTCGGTTTGAATGGAACGCCGCTGCAGCAGCCGATGCGGATGGTCGATTTGCTGCGACACACCTCCGGCCTGACCTACGGACTGCAACAACGAACACCAATCGACGCGCGCTACCGCGAATTGGGCCTTGACGAGTTTCACCAGAAACGAAGCTCCGACGATTTCATCCGAACCGTAGCGAGCCTGCCGCTGGAATTTTCCCCCGGAAGCAGTTGGAATTACTCCATCTCGACCGATGTGCTGGGCGTGGTGGTCGAACGGCTGAGCGGGATGAATCTGGCAGCTTTCTTCGCTGAACGGATATTTCAGCCGCTTGGAATGGACGACACATTCTTCGACCTGCCCGATGACAGGGTCGGTCGCATGACTGATGCGTGGCAGCTGGGACCGGGCGATCGGCTTTCACTATATGACCGGGGGGAACGGAGCAGCTGGCGGCGGGCGTCTCGCTTCCGGTCGGGGGGCGGCGGCCTGGTTTCCAGCGCGGATGACTATCATCGGTTCGCCACTATGCTCCTGCGCGGCGGCGAGTTGGATGGCATCCGGCTGCTGCGACCAGATACGCTGTCGATGATGCATGCCAATCAATTGCCCGGCGGCGGCGACCTCGCCAGCCTGTCCTCCTCCATGTTCAGTGAGGCGGATTATGCAGGCGTGGGCTTTGGCCTGGGCTTCGCCACCGATCTGGCGACGGGCGAATTTTTCTGGGGAGGCGTGTTTTCGACCTTCTTCGTCATCCATCCCGCCGAACGCGCTATCGGCATATTGATGACGCAGCATTTCCCATCGAACATATACCCCATCCGCCGCGAATTCCGCGACGGCATCAAGGCGTCGATCAGGTCGGACGCTTGATCATGCTAAGTTGAGAAATTGGCGTTCGCGTTCGGGCCGGACCTATGCGCTACTCGGACAAGCCGCATGGGTCGGCCACGCCCTGCATATGCCTGCCATATATGGTGAGCCCTGCTGGGTTCGAACCAGCGACCTACTGATTAAAAGTTCAGGAATCAGAGGAAAATCTAAGGAAATCAGCGCCAATCATGGTCCGCGGGACAGTGTTTTCACGACATTTAGGTAAACCTGAGCCGCTCAAAGAGAGCGTGATTTCGGTGCTCAGGCCGGTACTTTTCGGAGACCTAAATGGCCGTGTTGAATATGACCGAAGCCCGCATCCGCGAGCTTCCCCTGGGATCTGGCATCCATCGCGACGAGCAGGTGAAGGGGCTCATGGTGATCTGCCATGCTTCTACCAGGACCTATGCCGTCCAAGGCGATGTGCGCCGCAACGGGCGCCATGTCCGCACGGTGCGGGTGAAGATAGACCGCTGCGATCGCATCGGACTGCGTGAGGCCCGCAACCGCGCGAAGTCGTTGATGAGCCAGATTCAGTCGGGCGTCGATCCGACGGCGGGTCCAGCCGAGAGCGGGATCACGCTGAAGCAAGCCCTCGATGCCCACCTGTCGGAAAAGACCTTCTGGACTTGTAACGGCTTTGTGCCGGCCACTTGAGAGTTTAGGCTCGTTCAAGGAG
>CBFHAG010000015.1:0-61141 GCA_965653535.1 uncultured Sphingobium sp. | reverse complement strand
GGTTGACGTCATAGGGACGGCTCGCCTTTTCCGGCGTGTCGTTGAACGCGGTCGACAGCGCGCGCGCCTGAGCAAAACCGGCGATGCCAATCGGGCAGATCGCGCTTTCCGCACCCCCCGCCAGCATCACGTCCGCATCGTCCATCGCAATCATCCGGGCAGCGTCGCCAATCGAATGCGCGCCGGTCGAACAGGCGGTAACAACCGCGTGATTCGGACCCATCAGGCCATATTTGATCGAAACCTGACCCGAAATCAGGTTGATCAGCCGGCCATGGACGAAATGCGGGCTAACGCGGCTCGGCCCCTTGTTGGCGAGCACGAGCGATTCGCTTTCGATGCCCGGCAAGCCGCCAATGCCCGACCCGATCGAACAACCGGCACGCAGCCGTTCTTCCTCGCTCATATTGTCGAGGCCAGCGTCGCGCAGCGCCTGGCTGGCGGCGGAGATGCCGTAGATGATGAAGGGATCGACCTGCCGCTGGATCTTGTGGTCCACGTCCAACGAAGGATCATAGCCATATTCATGGTCTGCGGGCTTCACCTCGCAGGCGATGCGGCACTTATATTCGGTGGGGTCGAACCGCTCGATCCTCGCCGCGCCGGATTTGGACGCGATGATGTTCTTCCACGTGGTTTCGACATCTCCACCCAGAGGGCTCACCATGCCAAGGCCGGTTACGACGACGCGACGCATATATCTGCTCCGAAAAACTACATGAACTTGCGCCGTTCCTTAGCGGCTTGCGAAGCGCTTGTGAACGGCGGTCCAGATACAAAAAGGCTCCCCAAGGTCCGGTTTCCCGGACAGGAGGGAGCCATTTTCTTCAAACGCTGCGGCCGGGAACCTGTTCGGGCCAGCCGCCAAACGCTCTTACTGCTTGCTGTCGATATAATCGATCGCATCCTTGACGGTGGCGATCTTTTCGGCGGCATCGTCAGGAATCTCAACGCCGAACTCTTCTTCGAACGCCATCACCAGTTCAACGATGTCCAGGCTGTCTGCGCCCAGGTCGTCGATGAAGCTTGCGTCTTCGGTCACCTTTTCGGCTTCGACGCCCAGATGTTCGACGACGATTTTCTTAACGCGATCCGCGGTCTCACTCATGAGTGGTCCTTCTTACTGGGTATCGTTGAGGTTATGAATAATTGTTAAGGCATGCCCTAGAGCCAAGCCCCGTGCGAGGCAAGAGGCAACAGATGATCGAAAAGGATGATTTCCGCCCCTGTCAATCATCCCGATGGCACAATGCGGCGTTGATGCAAATAGCCAAGCGCGCCCTACCTTGTCGGTGGCGCGCGCCCGATTCCATCACACCATCGCCATCCCGCCGTTCACATGCAGCGTCTGGCCGGTGACATAGCCTGCCTCCCGGCTGGCAAGATATACGACCGCAGCGCCGATGTCTTCACCATTGCCCAGGTCGCCTGTCGGTATTTTCTGCAGGATCGCGCCCTTCTGCGTGTCGTTCAACTCGTCGGTCATGGCCGACCGGATAAAGCCGGGCGCGACGCAGTTCACAGTGATGCCCCGGCTCGCCAGTTCCTGCCCCAGCGATTTCGACATGCCGATGATGCCTGCTTTGGAAGCGGCATAGTTGGCCTGGCCCGGATTACCCGTGACGCCAACGATCGACGTAATCGAAATCATGCGGCCAAAACGCGCCTTCATCATCGGCTTGGCGGCGGCCCGCATTAGGCGGAACGCGGCTTCCAGATTGACGGAGATCACATCGGACCACTCATCATCCTTCATCCGCAGGATCAAATTGTCGCGGGTGATACCGGCATTGTTGACCAGGATATCGATCTTGCCGCCCAGGGCCTCGACCGCCTGCCCGACCAGCCCATCTACCGCCGCCGGATCGGAAAGGTTGCAAACCAGCGTCTTGTGATCGCCCCCCAGCTCCGCTGCAAAGGCTTTCAGCTTGTCCTCATTGCTCCCCGAAAGCGCCAGCGTCGCCCCCTGCGCCGCCAGCGCCTTTGCAATGGCGGACCCAATCCCGCCCGAAGCGCCCGTCACCAGAGCGGTCATGCCTGTCAGATCGAACATAATTTTATCCTTAAATCTTCAGAAAGCACCAAGCGCGGCTTCGACATCATCCATGGTCACGACACTGCGTACGTTCGCGTCAGGCGCAATGCGCTTGATCATCGGCCCCAGCACCTTGCCACCCAGTTCCACAAAGTCGGTGACGCCCGCTTCCCACATTGCGGCGACGGATTCGCGCCAGCGCACACGGCCAGTCACCTGCTCCACCAACCGCAGGCGGATTTCGTCCGGGTCGGCGATCGCGCTGGCCAGCACATTGGCATAGACCGGCAGCAGCGGCGTGTTGATCTTCGCATTGCCCAGCGCCTCCGCCATGGCGTCGGCAGCGGGCTGCATCAGCGAGCAGTGAAACGGTGCAGACACGGGCAGTATCACCCCGCGCTTGATGCCATGATCCTTGACCAGCGCAACCGCGCGCTCGATCGCGCCGCGATGGCCTGAAATCACGACCTGGCTCGGATCATTGTCATTGGCGACGGTGCATATTTCCCCTTCGGCGGCGGCATCGGCCAGTGCCTGCGCCTTTTCAATGTCCGCGCCCAACAGGGCCGCCATCGCGCCTTCACCCACCGGAACAGCTGCCTGCATCGCCTGCCCGCGCAGCTTCAGCAGCCTGGACGTGGTCGCAATGTCGAACGCCTCGACCCCGCACAGGGCGCTATATTCCCCCAGACTGTGACCGGCGACGAAGTCGCCCTTCTCGCCAAGGGAAAAGCCGCCTTCCTTCTGCATCACGCGCAACGTCGCCAGCGCATTGGCCATGATCGCGGGCTGGGCGTTCTCGGTCAGCGTCAGGTCGCTTTCTGGTCCTTCCACCATGATGCGGAACAAATGCTGGTTCAGGGCGTCATCGACCTCCTGAAACAGCTCCTTCGCCGCCGGGCTGGCTTCGGCCAGCGCCTTGCCCATGCCTACCGACTGGCTGCCCTGCCCCGGAAAAACAAATGCCCTCATCATCCACCCTTTGACCGAAGGGCGCCCAAAAAAGCGCCACTTTCCAATAGCGTTACACTTTACGACATTATTAGCGTTGAGACGTCACCTTGATTTCGGCACTTACCGAATGCGTCATCTCGCAACCCCCCGCAGAATGTCTGCGGGTCCCTTTAACGACGACGGAGTGCTAGGAAAAGGTGCGATATCGCATTGCCTGGATTGCCACGACCGCGCTGACACTGTCGGCATGCGCCGCCGGTCCCGACTATCGACCGCCGCGACCATTATCGTTGGGCGTGCCAGCCACCTATATTCAGGGAAGCAACATCCCCGTCGATGAAGGCGCACTCGCAAACTGGTGGACCCGGCTCGGCGATCCCGCGCTCGACCTGCTGATCGACCGGGCGGTCGCCAGCAACCTCGACATCGTGCAGGCGCAAGCTCGCCTCCGTCAGGCACGGGAATCGCTGCGTCAGACAAATGCCGCCTTTCTGCCGCAAGTGAACGCCTCCGGCAGTGCTGGCCGCAACTATTCCAATCGAGGCGGCGGCACGCGGGTGGATGACAATGGCAACATCATTTCCGGCGGCACCGACAGTTGGAGCAGCCGCTACACTCTAGGCGCAAATGCCAGCTGGCAACTTGACCTGTTCGGCGAACTGGCCCGCTCTTCCGAAGCCGCGCGGGCAGACCTCTCCGCATCCGGCTACGACCTCGCCAATGTGCGCGTGACGATCATCGCCGAACTCGTCACCAACTATGTCCAGGCCCGGCTCGCGCAGGAGCAGTTGCGCATCGCCCGCGAGACGGAGGCTATTCAGAAGGATAATTTCGACATCGCCGGATGGCGCTTGCAGGCAGGGCTGGTGTCCTCGCTCGATGAACAGCAGGCCCGCGCCCAGCTTGCGCAGACACGGGCGGCCATCCCCCAGTTGGAAGCCAGCCTGCGCGGCAGCCTCAACCGCATCGCTGTGCTCACGGGCCAGGCCCCCGGCGAAGCGACCCGCATGCTGGAAAGCACCGCCCCCATCCCCACTGCATCGATCGCCATCGTCACCGGCATTCCGGCCGACACGTTGCGCCAGCGCCCCGACGTGCGCGCGGCAGAGCGCACCCTTGCCGCCGCCACCGCGCGGATCGGCGTCGCCCAGGCCCAACTTTACCCGGCCTTGGGCATCAGCGGGAATATCGGCACCAGCGCGGCCTCCTTCAAAAGCCTGTTCGACGTCATCACCGGCGGCATATTCGCCAATGTCGCGCAGGTGATCTTTGACGGCGGCCGCCTCGCCTCGCAGGTCCGTTCCCAGCGCGCGGCGGCGGAAGGCGCGTTCGCCGCCTATAAGCAGAATGTGCTCACTGCGCTGGAGGATGTCGAAAACGCCGTCGCATCCCTCAACAGCGCCCGCGCCCGCAAGGCGCAGTTCGGCACGGCGTTCGAAGCGTCCAACAATGCCGCAATCCTGGCGCGCAGCCAATATGAAGCCGGTCTTATCGACTTCCAAACGCTTTCGGCCAGCGAAACCACCCTCTTGAACGCGCGCAACAGCGTCGCCGCCGCGCAAGGTGCCGAAGCGCTCGCCATCGCCCAGCTTTACAGCGCGCTGGGCGGCGGCTGGCAGAATATGGAAAACTCGCCCGCATGAGCAACTATGTGACCAAAGATCAGGACCTCGACGATTTCCTGGGGGCAAAGCCCGCAAAGCCGTGGCGCAAATGGGCGGTGCGCGGCGGCATTGGTCTTGCGCTGCTGATCCTCGTCTTGCTCGTGGCGCGCTGCTTTTCCGGCGAGGACCAGCCCAATTACGCCACGCGGGAAGTGCGTCGGGGGGACCTGACCGTCACCGTGTCGGCGACCGGCAATCTGAAACCCATCAATCAGGTCGATGTCGGTTCGGAACAGTCGGGCAAGATCACCGCCATCTATGTCGATGTGAACGACCGCGTAACCAGGGGGCAGAGGCTGGCCGAACTCGACACCCGCCGCCTTGTCGATAGCGTGACGCAGAATAGGGCGCAGGTTACCGCCTCCCAGGCCAGCGTCGCGCAGGCGCAGGCGCAGGTTGCGCTGTCCAAAGCGACGCTCGACCGGCAGCTCAATGTCTATCGCCTTTCCGGCGGGCGCGTCCCTGCCAAGACGGAGATTGACTCCGCCCGCGCCGACTATCAGTCCGCGCTTGGCTCGCTTCGCGCCGCGCAGGCCCAGGTCGACGTGTCGCGTGCACAGCTTTCGACGGCGCAGACCAACCTGTCGATCGCGCAGATCGTATCGCCTGTCACCGGCGTCGTCCTGTCCCGCGATATCGAGCCGGGCCAGACCGTCGCGGCCTCGCTCAACGCCCCCGTCCTCTTCACCATCGCGGAGGATCTGACAAAGATGGAGGTCGAAGTGTCCGTCGATGAAGCCGATGTCGGTCAGGTAAAGGATGGCCAGGCAGCCACCTTCAATGTTGACGCTTTCCCCGGTCGCAGCTTTCCGGCGCGCGTGACGCGCGTCAACGTCGGTTCGAACGCATCGGGCAGCGCGTCCTCCACTTCGTCCAGCGGCAGCACCGCCAGCAGCACGACAGGCACCGTGATCGCCTACACCGCCGTTCTGGCGGTCGATAACAAGGATCAAATTCTGCGTCCCGGCATGACCGCCACCGCCGACATCGTGACCCAGCAGCTCCAGGACGTACTGCTCGTCCCCAACGCCGCGCTGCGCTTCAAGCCCAATGCCAATGCGGGCCAGGGCGGCGGCATCACCAGCCAGATCGTGCCTGGTCCCCGCCGTTTCCGCCGGGGCAACAACCGGCAGGTCAGCTTCGGCGCGGGCAGCAGCCAGACCGTCTATGTGGTCGCAGAAGACGGCAAGCCCCGAGCCGTGCAGGTCGTGGTCGGCGCCAGCGATGGTGTTCGAACCGCCATTACCGGCGGCAACCTGAAACAGGGCATGCGCGTCATCACCGGTCAGCTCGCCGCCGGACAGGAAGCGCCCGTCGAAGATCAGAATGGCCGGGAAGATCGTCAGGGCGCACAGCCCCGGACCCGAAACCGCGCTTCCGACGGCAGTCCGGCCACCGTCGGAAAGCTCGGCAATTCCGGCGATGCGTCGCCTGAAACCGCGCCGGTCGCGCCCGCCCCTGTCGACCCTTCGGCGAGCGAGCCACGCGGAGCCCGCCGCCAGAACGGCAACTGACCCAGTGGCCGCCGACCCCATCATATCCCTGCGCGGCGTGACGAAGGTCTATGGTTCCGGCCCCACCGCCTTCCAGGCGCTAAAGGGCATCGACCTCGATATCCAGCAGGGCGACTTCGTTGCCGTCATGGGGCCATCGGGTTCGGGCAAATCGACCACGATGAACATCCTGGGATGCCTCGACGTGCCATCGGACGGCGAATTTCTGTTCAAGGGCCGCCATGTCGAAACGCTGGACCGCGACCAGCGTGCATTGCTGCGCCGTCGCTATCTGGGCTTCGTCTTCCAGGGCTTCAACCTGCTGTCGCGCACCACCGCGCTCGAAAATGTGGAACTGCCCCTGCTTTATCGCGGGGACGACCGGAAGACCCGCTATGAAGCGGGCATGGCGGCGCTCGATAAAGTGGGGCTAAAGGACTGGTGGGACCACACTCCTGCGGAGCTCTCTGGCGGCCAGCAACAGCGCGTCGCCATTGCCCGCGCCCTCGTCACGCAGCCCGCCGTGCTGCTGGCCGATGAACCCACCGGCAATCTCGACTCGGAACGATCCCTCGAAATCATGGAACTGCTGACCGGCCTCAACCGCGATGTCGGCATCACCGTCATCATGGTCACACACGAACCCGACATGGCCGCCTATGCGCGTACTCTCGTCCACTTCAAGGACGGCCATGTGGAAAGCATGGAAAACGGGGTGAAGTCGTGAGTCTCATGTCCTCCCCGCCTCGACTTCGTCCCGCCCGAAGGGACGCAGGGGCATATCCATGCTAGGCACCACGATCATCCTCGCGTTCCGTGCAATCAACCGGCACAAGCTGCGCAGTTTCCTGACGACGCTGGGCATCATCATCGGCGTGGCGGCGGTCGTCACCATGGTGACGCTGGGCAATGGCGCGACCGCCGCCGTCAGGGAACAGATCAGCTCACTCGGTGCCAACGTGCTTCAGCTTCGGCCCGGACAAGGCTTTGGCCGTGGCGGCGGCGGCCCGCGCCCGCCAGATTTCAAGCCCGCCGACCTCACCGCGATCCAGAACCAGCTGACCGGCGTACGCGCGGTCGCTCCCCTCGTACAATCCACCGGCACCGCGATCTACGAAGGCAGCAACTGGTCCACCACCGTCTACGGCACCACCGCATCCTATTTCGAGGTGCAAAGCTGGAAAGCCGACAGCGGCCGCCTCTTCATGCCGGAGGAGGAGGAAGCCGGAAAGCCCGTCTGCATCATCGGTAACACCGTGCGCACCAACCTTTTCCAGGGCAGCGACCCGGTCGGCAAGCGGCTGCGGATAAAAGGGGTGTCCTGCCAAGTGATCGGCGCGCTGGCGACGCGCGGCCAGGGCGGCTTTGGCGATCAGGACGATGTCGTCGTCATGCCCATCAAGTTCGTCCAGCGCCGTTTCACCGGCGACCGCGACATCAGCCAGATCATGATCGCCGTCGATGACGCCTATGACACCTCCACCGTCCAGGCCAGCCTGGAAGAAATGATGCGCGACCGGCGCAAGGTAAAGCCGGGAGCGGAGGATAATTTCAACGTCTTCGACACAAAACAGATCAGCGACACGCTGACCGGCACCACCACCATCCTGACCCAGATCGTCGCTGCCGTGGCGGCCATTTCGCTTCTGGTCGGCGGCATCGGTATCATGAACATCATGCTGGTTTCCGTGACGGAACGGACGCGTGAAATCGGTATCCGCCTCGCCATCGGCGCTGTGGCCCGCGAAGTGCTGATGCAATTTCTCGTCGAAGCGATCGTGCTGTCCTGCCTTGGTGGCCTCATCGGCTTGCTCCTGGCGCTCGCCGCCTCGGTCGCCATAGCGCCACTGATGCAGGTGCCTTTCATCTTCGACCTCCGCGTCAACGTCATTGCGTTCTTCTTCTCGGCGGCGATCGGCGTCGTCTTTGGCTATTTTCCCGCACGACGTGCTGCTGCGCTCAACCCCATCGATGCGCTTCGCCACGAATGACGGTTACACTTCAAGACAATAGCGGCCTCATCCGGCACATTCTCGCGACAACTTCCCCCTAAACTCCTCCTTGCTATCGGACACCGTTTCCGCCATAGGCCCCGCTTCGCACGGACCGGGGTGACTCGGAACGATGCGAAAATATGCTTGAGACGACAGCCGGAGGGGCGTTGCGCATGGGGCGCGCGTCAGCGATCGGCCAACAGAGAAGGCAAATACCATGGCTCTTTACGAGCATGTGTTCCTTGCGCGCCAGGATCTGGCACAGGCGCAGGTGGATGCACTGGCGGAAATCGCCACCAAGATCGTCGAAGATATGCAGGGCAAAGTGACCAAGGTTGAAACCTGGGGCCTGCGTTCGCTCGCGTACAAGATCGCGAAGAACCGCAAGGCGCACTATGTCATGCTGAACATCGACGCCCCCGCCGGCGTAGTTGCCGAGCTGGAACGCCAGACGCAGATCAACGAAGACATCATCCGCTACATGACCATCAAGGTCGATGAGCTGGAAGCTGGCCCGTCGGTCATGATGCGCAAGCAGGAGCGTTCCGAACGTGGTGACCGCGGCCCGCGCGGCGATCGTGGTCCGCGTGAAGATCGTGGCGCCAGAGAAGATGGGCGTGGCCCGCGCCGCGACCGCGACGAAGCCCCGGCTGGCGAATAAGGAGATCTGAACAATGGCACGCCCGTTTTTCCGCCGCCGCAAAAGCTGCCCCTTCGCCGCTAAGGATGCGCCGAAGATTGATTTCAAGGACGTTCGTCTGCTGCAGGGCTTCGTGTCCGAACGCGGCAAGATCGTCCCCAGCCGCATCACTGCGGTATCCGCAAAGAAGCAGCGTGAGCTGGCCCAGGCCATCAAGCGCGCCCGTCATCTGGGCCTGCTGCCCTACATCGTGAAGTGAGGGAGTAAGACTCATGGAAATCATTCTCCTCGAACGGATCGAGAAGCTGGGCGCCATCGGTGACATCGTCACCGTAAAGGACGGTTACGCACGTAACTTCCTGCTGCCCAACAAGAAGGCGCTGCGCTCCAACAACGCCAACAAGAGGGTCTTCGAAGCCAACCGCGCGAAGATCGAAGCCGACAACGCCGCCCGCCGTGGCGACGCTGAACAGGCTGCCGCAGGCGTCAACGGCAAGCAGATCATCCTGATCCGCCAGTCGTCCAACGCCGGCCACCTTTACGGTTCGGTCGCCGTCCGAGACGTGGTGGACGCGCTGCATGCCGATGGCGTCACCAACGTCACCAAGGCGATGGTCGTGCTGGAACGCCCGATCAAGACGCTGGGCGTGTTCGACGTCAAGGTCGCGCTTCACCCGGAAGTCGCCGTCACCATCACGGTGAACGTCGCTCGCTCGCCGGAAGAAGCAGAACTGCAGGCGCAGGGCGTGAACGTGATGGCTGACCTGTTCGAAAAGGACGAGGCTGGCTTCACCGAAGATTATGATCCGAACGCGGAACCCGGCGAAATCGCCGTGGAAACTGAAGAAGCCCCGGCCGAAGAAGCCTGATCTTCCTTCCTGCGATCAAACAGAACAGCCGCCCCTCACCGGGCGGCTTTTTTGTTGCCTCGTCCTGCCCGGTACATGGCCTTGAAGGACAAATTGCGGACATCCCCGATTATCGGTCCATTCTGGATACTTTTATTTACGATTTGCCTGGTGAACATTTGTGGCGCATCAACGTCCTGATGACGACCTAAGCAATATGAACACCAGCTCTGCATCCAAGCCAGAGTGAGAACAGGCAGAGGCAAAAATCGTGTACTCAATCGAATTCGATGAAAAATCGCGTTTGCTGTTGCAGCGGACCAGCGGCTTTTGGGACCTGGATGAAGTTGCGCGCTATGAGCGCGAACTAACTGCCGTTCTGACCCGATTGAAGTCAGACGGAAGACCATTCACGACGCTGTATGATAATCGCCATGAACACACGCAGTCGGCAGAGGTCATGCAAGCTTTCGCCAAGATGGCAGGAGCCGAAATCATGCAACCCATGGGCCGCGTCGCAATCATGGTTACCTCCGTGATTAACAAACTTCAGGCCGAGCGCATAAGCCCCAATCCGATGGTCAAGGTATTCCACGATGAAGCCGAGGCGCGCCAGTGGCTCGCAGAGACGAGAGAGGCAAGCGAAGAAGACGATCTCGCCTCCCGTCATCCCGGCACCTGACACCGATCAAAAAATAGGAACGCCGCTCGCGAAAAAATGGCGCTTTTTCATCATTCTGCCGTATCACCTTTGTCACCCTGAATCCCACGCCATTGCCCCTTTGCTACAGCCCCCACCTGATCTATGGCAGAGGCACATTTGCCACGGGGTACGCCGACTTGATCTTAGACATTGCCGCCGCAGCTTCCACCGCGATCCATTTCGACCAGTTGGGCCTCAGCCCCGTGGCGCTCGATCTCGGCTTTTTTACGCTGAAATGGTACAGCCTCGCTTATCTGGCCGGCATTCTGGTCGGCTACTGGTATCTGCTGAAACTGGTGGCACAACCCGGATCGCCGATGGCGCGTCGACATGCCGATGACATGATCTTCTATGCGACGCTGGGCATCATCATCGGCGGGCGGCTGGCCTATGTGCTCTTCTACCAGCCGGACATCCTTCGCAATCCGCTCGACATCTTCAAATTGTGGAACGGCGGCATGTCCTTCCACGGCGGCGTCATCGGCGTGTCGCTGGCCGTGCTCTACATGGCGCGCAAGGAAAAGCTTAGCTGGCTGCGCATCCACGACTATGTTGCCTGCTGCGTCCCCTTCGGTCTTTTCTTCGGTCGTCTCGCCAATTTCGTGAATGGCGAATTGTGGGGTAAGGAAACCGACGTTTCCTGGGGAATCATCTTCCCGACCGGCGGCCCCTTCCCCCGTCATCCCAGCCAGCTTTACGAAGCCATTCTCGAAGGCCTGCTACTGTTCCTGATCCTTGCGTTCGCTTTCTGGAAGACGCGGGCGCGCTATAAACCGGGCATGCTCGTGGGCATTTTCCTGCTCGGCTACGGCCTCTTCCGCTTCGGCGTAGAATTTTACCGGGAAGCCGACGCCCAGCTTATGGAGTTCGCCGCCCGCACTGGCCTGCACATGGGCCAATGGCTGTGCGTCCCGATGATCCTGGGCGGCCTTTATCTGATCGTCACGGCAAAGGGCCGCCGTGTGCGCGTGGAACCCATTGCGGGGACCGCGAGTGTCAGCTGACACGCTGAAACTGGCCGATCGGCTCGCGCGGCAGATCGACTCCGGCGGGCCGATTTCGATCGCTCATTATATGGCGGAGGCCAATCAGCATTATTATGGCACCCGCGATCCGCTGGGCGTCGCGGGCGATTTTACGACCGCCCCTGAAATCAGCCAGATGTTCGGGGAGCTTGTGGGCCTTTGCCTGGCCGACATCTGGATGCGGTCGGGCAGCCGTCCCCACGCCCTTTACGCTGAACTGGGTCCGGGACGCGGCACGCTCGCGTCCGATGCACTGCGCGCCATGGCCAGCGTCGACTTCATTCCCGAAGTCCGCTTCGTGGAAACCAGCCCCACCTTGCGGGAGCGCCAGCGGGCGCTCATCCCCAATGTCAGGCATTGTGACGACGTCGCCGGATTGCCCAGCGATGCCCCGCTGCTGGTCGTCGCCAACGAATTTTTCGACGCCCTCCCCGTCCGCCAGATCGTCCGCGCGGGCAATGAATGGCGCGAACGGGTGGTGATTCGCTCCACCACTGAAGACACCGACCATTTCCTGCCAATGCCGGGCTATCGCCGCGTGGAATCAGGCATTCCGCCCATGGCGACCGACGCGCCGGAAGGCTCCATCCTCGAACTGCCGATGGCGGGAGCGGCGATCGCCCTGGAGCTCGCGTCCCGAATCGCGCGGCAAGGCGGCGCGGCGATCATCATCGACTATGGCTATGAAGGCCCCGCGATTGGCGACACGTTGCAAGCCGTGCGCGGACATGGCTTCGTCGATCCCTTTGTCGATCCGGGTGAAAGCGACCTTACGACCCATGTCGACTTTACGATGATCGGCAACATGGCGCGACAGGCGGGCTTGCGCGTGCTCGGTCCCGTCAGCCAAGGCAGCTTCCTGCGCCAGTTGGGGATAGACGCCAGGGCGGATCAGCTTTCCCGCACCACGCCTGACCGCGCGGCGGAGGTTGAAGCGGCCCGCCACCGGCTGACAGCAGACGACGCCATGGGGACGCTGTTCAAGGTTCTGGCCATTGTGCACCCCGATTGGGCAAACCCCGCCGGGTTCGACGCTTGACGCGCTCAGCGCCCATCCACGTCAATCTTCCTGATGATAGCGGCTCAGCTTGCGGATGAAGCCAATCAGGCCGGTCTGGCGACTGCGCTTCATACGCTCGGCATGCAGGATTGTCTGGACCCGTCGGAAACAGTCATCCGCATCGACATTGCACAGCACATAGTCATATCCGTCCCAGTGCGCGATCTCATTGGCGGCGCGGGACATCCGGCCTTCAATGACTTCCTCACTGTCGGTTGCCCGCCCGCGCAGGCGCCGCTCCAGTTCCTGCATCGACGGCGGAAGGATGAACACCCGCACAACGTCGCCCCCAGCAATCTGGTGCAGTTGCTGCGCGCCCTGCCAGTCGATGTCGAACAGGACGTCGCGGCCGCTTTTCAGCATCTCTTCGACCGGCGCGCGCGGCGTACCATAGCGCTGGCCAAACACATGCGCCCATTCCAGAAATTCATGATCCGTCGTCATCCGCCGGAACTCTTCCAGATCGACGAAATGATAGTCCCGTCCCTCAACCTCCCCCGGCCGCATCGGGCGAGTGGTGGCGGACACAGACATGGCAAGGTCCGACTCCGCGGCAAGTAATTTGCGCGCGATAGTGGACTTGCCAGCGCCCGAAGGCGACGAAAGTACGAAGAGCACGCCGCGCCGCTTGAAATCGGGCGCTTCGATAGGGATGCTGTCGGCCATGGCCGCTAGTGACGCCGCACGCGCGATTTGGCAAGAGGCCGAAGGGGGAAGAAAATTGTCGAGAAGCAAACAGGCCCGTAACCGGCGCGGCTTTCTGGCCGCCGCCATTATCGCACTCGTCGCATGCGCGCTGCTATACCTTATGGCGCGCCCGCTGATTTGCAGCTGCGGCCGGATCGAATTGTGGCACGGAGCGCTCGACAGCGGCAACAGCCAGCATATCGCCGATTGGTACAGCCTAAGTCATGTGATTCACGGCTTCCTCTTTTATGCCGCCGCCCGCCTGCTGATGCGCCGCCAACCAATGGGACCGCGCCTGGCACTGGCCGTAGCCATCGAATCAGCGTGGGAAATCCTGGAAAATTCGCCGATCATCATTGACCGCTACCGCACCGCCACCATCGCGCTCGGCTATAGCGGCGACACCATCCTGAATTCGATGAGTGATATCGGCATGATGGCACTCGGATTTCTGTTCGCCGCGCGCGCACCGACTGCCGTCACCGTACTCGCCGCCATCGCGATGGAACTGATTGCCCTCTATGTTATCCGCGACAACCTGACGCTCAACGTCCTGATGCTGGGCTGGCCGATAGAAGCTATAAAAGCGTGGCAATCAGCGCTTTAGGCCTTGCCGCCCCTTCTTGACGGGCGCTTCGATGAGAACGGGTTCGCCGCTCTTGTCCGGCAAAGCGCGCGCCGACCGCTTGCTATCGACCGCGCGCTTGGCTTCATAGGCTTTGCCCGCCAGATATGCGCCCGTCACGAAAAGGGCACCCAACGGGTGACGCATGATGACGCGCTTGGCCCCAACGCCTGCGACTATGCCCACCACGCCCTTCTTGCCGGTCGCCGCCGCAACGCGCGCTGCAACGATGGTTGCTCCAAGACGAGCCGCCTTTCGCAAAAGGCCCGCCTTGCGCGGCGGGCGGACGGTGACAAGCGGCTGATGGGTGGAGATCTTTTTCATATCGGGTCAATGTATCGAACCTTACGGGGTTCCGCCACGGTCACACCATATTTTCCGGTCGCACCAGCCGGTCGAAGCTCTGTTCATCCACAAGACCCAGAGCCAGACCCGCCTCCTTCAGCGTCAGCCCGTTGGCATGAGCATGTTTGGCGATCTTCGCGGCATTGTCGTAGCCGATCTCCGGCGCAAGAGCGGTGACCAGCATCAGGGACCGATCGACCAGTTCGGCAATACGCTCTTCATTCGCCTCCAGCCCATCGACGCACCGTTGAACGAAACTGTCCATGCCAACGCTCAGCAGATGGATGGAACGCAGCACCGCCGCCCCGATCATCGGCTTGAACACATTGAGTTCAAGATGCCCCTGCATCCCGCCCACGGTCACCGCCTGATGATTGCCGATAACCTGAGCGGCGACCATGGTCAGCATCTCGCACTGGGTAGGATTGACCTTTCCTGGCATGATCGAACTGCCCGGTTCGTTCGCGGGCAAATCCAGTTCACCCAGTCCTGATCGCGGGCCGCTGCCCAGAAGGCGAATGTCATTCGCGATCTTCGTTAGCGCCACCGCCAACGTCGCGAGAGTGGCGGACAAATGCACCAGCGGATCGTTGGACGCGAGCGCTTCGAACTTATTGTCGGCTGGGCGGAACGGCAGGCCGGTGATCGCCGCGATCTCACGAGCCACATCCGCATCGAAATCGTCAGGGGCATTCAGGCCCGTGCCCACCGCCGTTCCGCCCTGAGCCAGCGCCATCATGCCGTGCAGCGCGGCAGGCTCGATCCGCTTGCGGCAACGGTAGAGTTGATGGGCATAGCCTGAAAACTCCTGCCCCAGCGTCATGGGCGTCGCGTCCTGAAGATGCGTGCGGCCGATCTTCACAATATCCGCCCAGGCTCTCGCCTTCTCGTCCAAGGATTGGTGCAACCGGTCCAGCGCCGGAAACAAGGCACCGGTAATGGCCCGGGCCGCCGCGATGTGGAGCGCCGTTGGAAAGCTGTCGTTGGACGACTGGCTCATGTTCACATGGTCGTTGGGATGAACCGGAACCTTGCCGCCGCGCTTCCCCGTTATCGCCTCATTGGCGATGCCGGCGATCACTTCATTGACGTTCATGTTCGACTGGGTGCCGCTGCCGGTTTGCCAGATGACCAGCGGAAACTGGTCGTCATGCCGACCCTGAATAATGCCCTCGGCCGCTGCCTCAATTGCGTCGGCAAGCGCCGGGTCCAACCCATGCCTGCGGTTGATGCGCGCGGCGGCTTGCTTGACGATGGCCAACGCGTGGACGATGCCTATAGGCATGCGCTCGTCCGACCCGAAGGGGAAGTTTTCGATGCTACGCTGCGTCTGCGCGCCCCAATAGGCGCTTGCCGGCACGTCTATCGGGCCAGTGCTGTCGGTTTCGATGCGGATGTCGTTCAAGGCTTGTTCCCCTGTTTCAGCCGGGACACAGCCAATTTGGGGAGCGGAGCGCCGCTCCGCCAGCCTTTATTTCTTCTTGCCGAAATCAACCGTCACGACATTGGAGCCGTCTTCAGCCTTGATCTGAGGCGTGTCGTTTTCCGCTTCCTCATGGGGTTCGGGCATCTCGTCCGCCTGCGCCTGGAACTGAAGCGCGAAATTGACAGCCGGGTCCACGAAAGCGGTGATCGCGGCGAAGGGAATATAAAGATGCGACGCCACCTGGTTGAACGTCAGGCTAACGCCGAATGCGTCGTCGCCGACTTTCAGGTCCCAGAACTTGTTCTGCAGCACGATCGTCATTTCGTCGGGAAAGCGTTCGGCCAACTGCTTGGGGATGTCGACCCCAACGGCCTGCGTCTTGAAGGTGATGTAGAAATGATGGCTGCCCGGCAGGCCGCCAGATCGCTCCACCTCACCCAGGACGCGGCCAACCACGGCCCGCAACGCCTCTTGGACGATTTCATCGTAGGGAATCAGGCTGTCAGGCAGATCGTCGCTCATGGGGCCATGTTCCTAACGGCGCGGCGCGGCGGGTCAAGTGCGCGGGGCACATTGCATAGCACGCTCACTTGGGTATAGGGCGCAGCATGCGCACGGCCGAAATTCACCGCAACACTGCGGAAACGCAGATCGACGTGACCGTCAACCTGGATGGCACCGGCATCTATGCCGTGTCCACCGGGATAGGCTTTCTCGACCATATGATCGAGCAGCTGTCGCGGCACTCCCTCATCGACATGGATGTGAAGACCACGGGCGACCTGCATGTCGACCAGCATCACACGACCGAGGATACAGCGATCGCGATTGGCGAAGCAGTGGCAAAGGCGTTGGGCGATAAGCGCGGCATTTCCCGCTACGGCACCGCCTACGCACCGATGGATGAAACGCTGACGCGCGTCTCGCTCGACATTTCCGGTCGGCCCTGGTTGGTATTCAAGGCACCCTTCACCGTGCAGCGACTCGGTGAATGGGATACCGAAATGATCGAACACTGGTTCCACAGCTTCGCCCAGGCCGCGGGCGTCACCTTGCATGTCGAAAATCTCTACGGCAGCAACAATCATCATATTGTCGAAAGCTGCTTCAAAGGACTCGCTCGCGCGCTGCGACAGGCGGTCGAGATCGACCCGCGCAAGGCCGACGCCATTCCCTCTACCAAGGGGATGCTGTGAGCGCGCTCGCCCTGATCGATTACGGCGCGGGCAACCTTCATTCGGTCTATAACGCCCTGCGCAAGGCCGGTGCGAACGATGTAATCATCACCGGCGATCCCGATATCGTGGCCCAGGCCGATCGCATCGTGCTGCCGGGCGTCGGCGCATTTCGCGCGTGCCGCGATGCGCTGGTGACGATCCCTGGCATGGTCGACGCGATGAACGACGCGGTTCATCAGCGCGGCGTGCCGTTCCTGGGCGTGTGCGTCGGCATGCAACTGCTTGCCGATGCGGGCGAAGAATTCGGGCGGCATGAAGGGCTGGGCTGGATTCCCGGCACAGTGCGGTTGATCGAACCTGGCGATCCGGCGATCAAGGTGCCGCATATGGGCTGGAACGATGTGATCCTGCAAGGAACGCCTCCGCTTCTGGTCAGCGGCGAAGCCTATTTCCTGCACAGCTATCATTTCGAAGTAGCAGACCCCGCCCACGTGGCGGCGGTGACGGTGCATGGCGGCCCATTGGTTGCCGCCGTCGCCCGCGACACGGTGATCGGCTGCCAGTTCCACCCGGAAAAGAGCCAGGGCTATGGCCTGTCGTTTCTGTCCCGGTTCCTGGAGTGGCGTCCGTGACCTTTACGGGGTTGAAAAGGTGAAATTTTTCCGCGCTCCGCCCGTGGCAGGAGCCTAATATCAGCGCCCGATCCACGCACCCGCCTTCGCAGGCGCGCATTCGGCACAACCAATCGGTAGAACCATGTCTCTGATCGTTTTCCCCGCCATCGATCTCAAGGCCGGACAGGTCGTGCGCCTCGCCGAAGGCGACATGGACCGCGCCACCGTCTATGGCGATGATCCCGCCGCCCAGGCGCTGCTCTTTGCCGAGGCAGGGGCGCAGCATCTGCATGTCGTCGACCTCGACGGCAGCTTCGCTGGCCGCGCCGTCAACGCCGATGCTGTAGAGCGCATTGTCGCCGCCTTCCCCGGCCACGTTCAGCTAGGCGGCGGAATCCGCAATCGCGAAGCGGTCGAGCGCTGGTTTGACCTTGGCGTGTCGCGCATCGTCATCGGCACGGCGGCGCTGAAGGACCCGGAATTTGTGAAGGCAGCCGCCCGCGACTTCCCCGGCGGCATTGTCGTGGCTGTCGATGCGCGCGACGGCTTCGTCGCGACGGACGGCTGGGCGGAAAAGTCCGACATGCCCGTTGCCGACCTTGCTCGTCGCTTTGAAGATGCAGGTGTCGCCAGCCTGCTCTTCACCGACGTGGGCCGCGACGGCCTGCTTAAGGGGTGCAATATCGACGCGACCCTGGACCTGGCCCGCGCGACAAATATTCCCGTCATCGCCAGCGGCGGTGTGGCTGGCATTGCCGACATCCGCGTGCTCAGCCTGCACACGGAGGAAGGGATTGAAGGTGTGATCACGGGCCGTGCGCTCTATGATGGGCGGCTCGATCTGAAAGCCGCGTTGGCGATTGCAAGGGCCGCAGCGTGATGGACCTGATGTCATGACTGTCCGCACCCGCGTCATTCCATGCTTGGACGTCGCGAATGGACGCGTCGTCAAGGGCGTCAATTTCGTCGACCTGCGCGATGCAGGCGACCCGGTGGAGCAAGCGCGCGTCTATGATGCCGCTGGGGCCGACGAGCTATGCTTCCTCGACATCACGGCGACGCATGAAGCGCGCGGCACGATCCTGGACGTCGTTCGCCGCACGGCGGAGGTCTGCTTCATGCCCGTGACCGTGGGCGGCGGCGTTCGCAGCCCGGATGATGCGCGCGCCCTGCTGCTCGCCGGGGCGGACAAGGTCGCGGTAAACAGCGCCGCCGTCGCTCGGCCAGAGGTCGTCGCCGACATTGCCGACCGTTTTGGCAGCCAATGCGTCGTCGGCTCGGTCGATGCCCGGCGAGTGGGGGATGGCCGTTGGGAAATCTTCACCCATGGGGGCCGCAAGCCGACCGGCATCGACGCGGTCGAACATGCGATCCGCCTGGCAAAGCTGGGCGCGGGCGAATTGCTGGTCACTTCGATGGACGGCGACGGTACAAAGGCGGGCTATGACCTTGCCCTCACCCGCACCATAGCCGATGCCGTTTCGATCCCGGTCATCGCCAGCGGCGGCGTGGGCACGCTTCAGCATTTGGTCGAAGGCGTGATCGAAGGCCACGCCAGCGCGGTCCTGGCCGCCTCTATCTTCCACTTCGGACAGCATACGGTGGCGGAAGCACACCAGGCACTGGCAGCAGCCGGTGTCCCTGTTCGCGGCGGCTGAAATCAACTTTTAGTTGACGCCTCGACCGCCTAAGGCTTGATGGATATCATGCGCTCAACCCTCTTCGACCTCGAAAAAACCATAAGCGAACGGCGGACCGCCGATCCCGCTCTATCCTATGTCGCGAAACTCACGAGCCGTGGTCGCGCCAAAATCGCGCAGAAGGTTGGCGAGGAAGCGGTGGAAGCCGTCATCGCTGCCATGGCGGCAGACCGGGACGGCCTGATCGGTGAAAGTGCTGACCTGCTGTTTCATCTCCTGATCCTGCTTGGCGATCTCGATATCCCGCTCGACGCCGTCCTGGACGAGCTGGATCGGCGCGAAGGCGTGTCCGGCATAACGGAAAAGGCCGCGCGCAAACCCGCCTGACCTTCCGTCTGGAAAGATATGGCCACGCCTGCGTTCTTGTCTTAGCATCAAGGTAACAGGGAGGGGATCGCACATGGTCAGGACAATCGCAGGCGGCGTCGTGGGCGGCATCGCCATGTACATCATCGTGTTCATATTCTGGGGTACGCCACTCAGTGCGCTGGCCTTTCATCGGGCTAACGAGCAGGCGAGCGCGAACCTACAGGTCGCCATGGCGCAAGCGCTCACTCCCAGTGGCACGGGGGTCTACATCATTCCTGATCCCGCAACGGCCCAAGGCACCGTCCTTTACGGCAAAGGCCCGATTGCCACGGTCCTCTACAATAGCAGTGGCTTTCCCGTTATCAACAGCACCGCTCTGATCGGCGGGTTCATCCTGGCGCTGGTCGTCGGGATTTTGATCGCCCTGACGCTGCGCTTCGTGGCTAATGATTTCGGCAGCCGCGCCCGCGCCACCATTCTTTTCGCCATCGCCTCAATATTATGGATGCATATCAGGCAGTCGATCTTCGACCATGCTCCCTGGGGATACATGCTTTACCTCTCGTTCAGCGATTTCCTTGCTCTCAGCGCGGCCGGGCTGATCGCAGCGAAAGTGATGAGCCGTAGCCCCGACCCAATAGCGCCTTTTACAACTACACATTGACGATGTCCGACCCGATTGTGGCGTAGAACCAGGTCCGATAGGGGCGGCGTGGATCATATTTTTCGGAAAGGCGAGTTTGAACAACAAGGGCTTTGCGCTATCTGGTCCTGCATGAACCGTTTCAATTTGATCCGCTTATCCGCCGCATCCCTTCTGGGCCTGTCAGCTGCGCCCCTGTTGGCACAGCCTCCTGCGGTGGCACCTACCCTACCCCCCGCCGCCCAGCCGGTGGTCCCTCCACCTGTCCCGGTCGCGCCGCCAATTCCAATCCCGCCTCTGTCCTTGGCTCAGGAAGACTGGCTCAATGGCTGGTTGAAGAGCGGAACACGAGAAGGGTTAATGGCCCGCAGCCGGCCCAGCAAGCGCCTGAACGGCGACGCGCTGGTTGCTGCGGTGCTTGACCGGGCAAAGGCATTGAGCACCGGCCGGGTGGACACCGCCGACTTTCTGCAAGTCTGGGCCTTGCGCCCTGCGTTGTTCGATCCGCGTCCCGGACTTGTCCGCGCAGTCGCCGAAGATCGCCTGCCCCAGTGGGTGGCCGGTCTTACCCCCCCCTATGCGGGCTATGACGGGCTGCGCCGGGGTCTGGTCACCTATGAACAAATCCGGGATGAAGGTGCCTGGCCCACGCTCACAGCCCAATCGTCGCCTGACACTGTCCGCAAGCGCATCGCCATAGAGGATAAGAGCGTCCAGCCCGGCGAAAAGCTGGTGGGTGTGATCCAGCGCGCCCAGCGCCGCTACGGCCTCAATCCGACTGGCGTTCTGGACACGCGCACGCTGCGCGAGCTCAATGTATCCGTGGACGATCGTATCGCCGCCATCATGGCCAATATGGAACGGTGGCGCTGGATGCCCCGCCAGTTGCCGGTCAACCGCGTGCAGGTAAACATCGCCGCCGCCGTGCTGACCCTGTTTGAAGGGGATCAGCCCGTCACTTCCATGCGTGCGGTCACCGGCGCACCGGATAACGCGACCCCCATGCTGACATCCAGCATCCATTCGATCGTCGTCAATCCGCCCTGGAACGTGCCCGCATCGATCGCGAAAAAGGAATTATGGCCCAAGGGGCGCGCAGCATTGAAGCGGCAGGGCTACAAGATCGTCGGTACGCCGGAAACAGGGGAAAGGATCGTGCAGCCCGCTGGCCCGAACAGTGCGCTCGGTCGCCTGAAATTCGATTTCAATAACCCCTTCGCCGTCTATCTGCATGACACACCCGCCCGGGCCAAGTTCGCCAGCTATGACCGGCTCGCCAGCCATGGCTGCATCCGGCTGGAAAAGCCGGTCCCCCTCGCCGAACTGATGCTGGCGGGCAATCCCGACCTTGCCGGCAAGGTCCAGACGATGATCGACACCGGCAAGACCCAGCGCGTGCAGTTGCCCCAGGAAGTGGCCGTCTACCTGCTTTACTGGACGGCCTTCGCCAGCAACAACGGCACAATGAACTTCCGTTCCGATCCCTATGGCTGGGACAAGCTGCTCGCTCAGAAAATCGAAGCGTCGAGCCGTCGGCTTGACCCCACAGCCGCACCGTCGGCCGCAATCGCATCAAAGGACTGAACCCATCATGCGCATCATCGCCCTGGCCGCACTCGTCGGTGCCCTTGCCCTATCCGCCTGCGGAAAAAAGGATGAGGCGCCCGTCGTCAATAATATGGTCGAACCGCCGGTTGAAAATGTCATCATCGAGGAACCGGAAGCGCCCTTGCCCCCGCCTAGCGAAAACGTAACGGCACCCGAACCAGCCCCGCCCCCGACAGTTTCCGAACTGCAGCAGATCCAGGACGACGCCGCCGCCACCGGCATGACGGCGCGACTGGACAGCAGCACCGATGATGCACACAACGCCATAAATTGAAGCCAAGGCTGGTCGTCCGTCACGCACGGACGGCCAGCCGTTAATCCCTCCTCTTGGAGCGGGGCTTCATAATTGTTATATTGGTTCCCATGGATCGCCGTAATTTTACGAAGTTCGCTCTAAGCGGGTTCGCTCTTTCGTTTCTGGCCGACAGCGTTGGACGTGCAACGCCGGTCTCCCTCCCATTGCCCAGGCCCCAGCCACGCCCCGTGGGACCGCTGGCCAATCAACCTTATGCAGGGCTGCTTGAGCGCGCCAAGGCTGCGCTGGATCAGCATCAACATATGTTCGAACTTCGCGACCGGGTCGCACTGGCTGATTTCAACGCGCCCTCCCGCGAACTGCGTTTCCATATCGTCGATCTGGTGGGGGGACATTCGAGTTCCTACCTGGTCTCCCATGGCAGAGGGTCCGATCCAGAACATTCGGGCTGGCTGCAAAGCTTTTCCAATGAACCCAATTCCCTAGCCAGCAGTGCGGGGGCGTATAAAACCGGCATGATCTACGAAGGGCAACATGGACGGGCAATGCGGCTCAACGGTCTCGACCCTCAGAACAACAACGCCGAAATGCGCGCCATCGTCATCCACGGCGCTGATTATGTGAGCGAAAATCAAATAGCCAGCTGGGGAAAGATTGGCCGCAGCGAAGGCTGCTTCGCCGTCGCGCGGCACATGCTACCCCAGCTTCTGGGCCTTTTGGGCCAAGGGCGGCTGCTTTACGCGAACAAGCTGACGTCAGGCGCTGCCTCAGGCTGAACCCGGACAATCAGCCGCGCGCCAGATCGCAAAAAGCACGCGCTATGCCGAACTCTGCCCGACGCTGCGCGGATCGGGCAGCGGCGTCGGCATCCTCGCCCCACTGCTCGACCTCCCAGGCCTCGTCGATTTCAGACGCGGACCAGACGACATCCGCATCATGGCCGCCATCAACGATGGCCAGACCGCACACCAGCGACCCGGACAGGGTGACCAAAGTCGACAGCCCCGCCAGGGTAAATGCATCCAACATCCCAACGGCCACGCCCAGTCGCTCCAGCGTCTCTGTCGGCTGCTCTACCGGAATGATGCCCTGCGTCACCCGGAAAGTGACGTCATAGCGCCGCCTAGCCCATTCCAGCAGCGGGTCCCACGCGGTGGCTTCGCGAGCAATCAGTTCGCTCGGCCCCTCCGCCCGGTAACATAGCAGGTCGCTCTCACCATAGCGCGCGATCCCAGCGGCAAAGCTTTCACAGTGGGCGGCGATCTGGTCGATCGCGCCATTGGCCAGACCTGTGAAGGGCATGGACCGCGGATCGATACTGTCCCCCTGCTCCCGCCACTCGCTGGCAATCACCTCGGCTAGCTTTCCATTGGGCAAGGCCAGCGGTGCGCGCGCGGGAGTATGCACCGGGCGGCCATCAAGGTGAATTCCAAACCCCACCTCGCCTTCGATGATGGCTGCTTCCTTGTAAAAGCGCTTCACTGATGCGGATCCTCCGCTTGATGGGACGCAGGCCTCTTGAACAGGGCCAACAGCAGGCGAGGCACGATGACAAACTGGAACAGGCCGACCATCACGAATATCGCGCCCATCGCCTTGGCCTTTCCGCCCTGAACCCAGTCAAATCGCTGCATCAGGATGAGAAAGCCGAACATGACAATGATCGCACCTGAAAGTCGAAACAGCCCAAGCGCAAAGAATCGCTGACGGGCGATTTTTTCAGAATCAACCGGTGGCGGAGGGAGAATATCGGTCATTGGGCCAGGATATGACGATGCAATTCACCGCTGTCCATGGCCACCCCGTGGGCGCCCGCCGCCACAAGCGCCGCAGGCATATGATAGCCCCAGCCAACGCCCAGCGCGCGCGTCCCGGCGGCTATCGCCATGTCGATATCGAAGCTGGTATCCCCGATCATCACCGTAGTTTCGGGAGATGCACCCGCTTCGGCCATGGCGGTCAACAACATGGAAGGGTGCGGTTTGGACGGATGCCGGTCTGCGGTTTGCAGAGTCACGAAATGCGCTCTTATGCCATGATGCTCCAGACACAAGCCAAGCCCGCGATCGGACTTCCCCGTCGCAACTCCCAACAGCCAACCGCTGCTATCCAGATCGCGGATCAGTTCCGCCATGCCCGGATAGAGTGGCTCTGAAACCGCACTTTCACGGCGCAGTTCCTGAAACGCGCTTTTATAACGTTCCAACAGATGGTCATGATAGTCCGGCTCGGCTTCGGGCAGCAGGCGCGCGATGGCGAGCGGCAGGGATAACCCCACGACCGACAGGATGGTTGCACGATCAGGTGCGGCCAGCTTTTCGCCTTCAAAGGCGCGGGTCATGGCGGCGCAAATGCTGTGTTGGCTGTCCACCAGAGTGCCGTCGCAATCGAAAACGGCCAGGCGATTGGTCATCTCTTGCGAAGATCCCGTTCCTCGCCTGGGCCACGCGAACGACGCTCGCCGCGACGGCCTTTGCGGACCTGCTTGGCGTGGGCGCGGGCGAGCTTCTTCTCATCCTCGCGCGTGGGCTTACGCTCGATTTCCTCGTCCAACGGCAGGTCGCCCGCCGACAGGTCGAAGCCCAACGAAAGAAGGCTGGCCGCGAAATGTTCGGGTAGTTCCGCACGCACATCCACACGCCCGCCATCGGGGTGATCGACCCGGATGCGCCGGGCATGAAGGTGCATCTTGCGGCTGATCGTGCCGGACAGAAAGGCTTCCTTGCCGCCATATTTGCCATCGCCAACAATGGGATGACCGATCGCCGCCATATGGACGCGCAGCTGATGGGTGCGGCCGGTATGGGGCTGCAACTCAACCCAGGCGGCACGGTTGCCCGCCCGCTCGATCACACGGTAGCGCGTCCGGGAAGGAAGGCCCTCCTCCTCGTCCACGTGCATTTTCTCGCCACCAGTGCCGGGCTGCTTGCCGATGGGCAATTCGATCATGCCGTCATTGATCGACGGCACGCCGATCACGATCGCCCAATAAACCTTGCGTGCCGTGCGGCTTGAAAAAGCCTTGGCAAAATAGGCTGCCGACCGCGCCGTGCGAGCAACCAGCAGCGCGCCGGACGTATCCTTGTCCAGCCGATGGACCAATTTAGGCCGTTGTTCGAGCTCGAATTCCAGCGCATCCAGCAGTCCATCGACATGTTCGTCGGTCTTGGTCCCACCCTGGGTCGCAAGGCCCGGCGGCTTGTTGATGACAATGGCCTGCCCGTCGCGGTGGATAACCAGGCTCTGCGCGAAAGCAGTCTGATCTTCACTCAGTCCCGGCCGTTCGCGACGGGGCTTGGCCGTTTCGGCTGCCTTGGGTTCGGCGGGAGGAACACGTATGCTCTGCCCTGCGGTAACCCGATCGCCGGGCGCTGCGCGCGCGCCGTCGACCCGCAACTGTCCCGTTCGCGCCCAGCGTGAAACGGTGTTGAAGCCGATATCCGGCAGATGCCGCTGGAACCAGCGATCCAGGCGAATACCGTCATCGTCTGCGTCCACGCGAAACTGGCGGACATCCAGGGACACACCCTTTGCCGGAGAGGATTTTGTGACTGGGGCCTTTGTCGCAGGTGCCTTGGCAGGAGCCTTCGCTACCGGCCCCTTTGCCGCGAAAGACTTGGCTGGTGCCTTCGAAGCGGCTTTGGGACCTTCTGAATTGCGCGCACGCGCGGCCTTGGCCCCGCCCCGCGCTCTGTCAGGAGCAGCGCCACCGCCCGGTTTCCGCCCACCTCGCGCGGGTCCCGACGGCTTGCCTGGCGGACGCCCCTTCATGCGAATGCCCTCATCAGGCTGAGGCCGCCAATCAGCGCGGCGACCGCGCCGATGACTGAAAAGGCCGCATAGCCAATAGCCATGCCAAACTGTCCGCGCTCGATCATCAGCACCATTTCCAGACTGAAGGAGGAAAAGGTCGTGAAACCGCCGAGCAATCCCGCGGCCAGCAGCAAACGAAGAGATTCGCCCGACGCGGCGTGAAACCGCGCCAACCATCCGGCGACTATCCCCATGGCGAACCCGCCCAGCAGGTTGGCGGCAAAGGTTCCCCATGGCCAAAAGGCGGCGGGAAACAAGTGACCCGACAGCCGACCGAGCTGATAGCGCCCGAGCGCACCCACAGCGCCGCCACCCATAACGAGGAGGATATTATTCATGCCGCCGCCCTAGAGGGAAATCGCGACAAAGGAAATGGGGCGATCTTCCGCTACCGGCGTTCCGGTTCAGCGCCCGTTATCGGCGACAATGTCAACGCTGGTCTTTCCACCCGGCGCGTCGGTGAACAGCAGCAGAAATGCGCCGCCATCATCCTTGCGCGTGCCACCCAGCACATGGTCGCCGCCCAATATCCGGTGTTCAGCCTCAAATCCCGACCTGCGCGCCTGCGTGTAGTAGAAATCCATGACGCTCTGGCGCGGCACTGGCGTCACGAAAGTCGCGGCGCGCAGAGTGCAACCGTCCTTTTCCGCGCCCGCCGCTTCCATCAGTTGCGCGCCGGGATAGACGGTGAAGGGGTCCGGCAAACGGCTGGCCCATTGCATTCCATAGACCAGATTCTTGCGGCAATAGACGTTGCCGCCCGGCTGCGACTGTTCACGGGCCAGCGCCGCCAGCGTCGTCGTGGATTCCATCGCCTCGCCCTTCGCAGGGGCAGGCGTGGCAAGCAGCTTGCCGCCAGCCAGCTTCACCGATTCGGCAAGCGCCTGGGCAGCGTCGCCCTTCAACACGGGCAGCGCGGCATTGGCGGGCCGATCAGCCGGACGAACGGCGTTGCGGTTCGACTGACTGGTAAGGTTGGGATCGACCACGATCTGCCCGGCCAACGCACCTTTCAAGGCAGGATCGACGGCGTCGTTGGTGAGTTGAGCATCCAGCGCGTTAAGATCGGCATCCTTGTCGCCCTTGCCGCATCCTCCCAAGGGTAGGATCAACAAAAACGCCGCCGCACAGGCAGTTTGGAAACGCACCATAGCTTCACTCCTTCGTAAACAAGGGATGAAGAGCGCAGGTTAATTTTCCGTTAGGCTTTTTGGTGAATCGACAAATATTTCGGCCATGTCATTCTTTGTCGGCGTTCAGCGCCACCTTGCCCTTCAGCGCCAGAATGTCCATGTGTCGATAATGCTTAACATATTATCGATCCTGATCGGCCTTGCCACCCTCATCCTGATGATTCCTGCGATTCTGCCGTTCGTGGCGATCCTCAACTGGCTCCTCGTGCCGCTTGCGCTGCTCGGCGCGCTGATCGGCATGGCGTCCAGCCGGAACAGCGGCCGCAACTTCTGCCTGATCGTCGCTGCCTTTGGCGCGCTGCGGCTTTTCGCCGGGGGAGGTATTTTCTGAACGAGCATAATCCCGAACTGCGGACTGGGATGCTCGCGGCTCTGGGTGCCTATGGGCTGTGGGGGCTGCTTCCCATATTCTTCAAGCTGCTGCACGAAGTGGCCCCGGTCGAAGTCGTGTCGCAACGCATCCTCTGGTCGCTGGTGCTGATCCTTGGCCTGCTCGCGGCACGGCGTGGTCTCGGCCCGCTATTCGGTGCCCTCCAAGACCGCAAGCTGCTGCTCCCCCTGATGGGGTCGGCGCTCTTCATCGGAATCAACTGGGTGACCTATGTCTGGTCAGTCAACAACGACCATGTGATCGCCGCCAGCCTTGGCTATTTCCTCAATCCGCTGGTGAATGTTGCGTTAGGCGTCCTCGTGCTCAAGGAAAGGCTTCGACGCGCGCAGGTTTTGGCGATCGCGACCGCAACTCTGGGCGTCGCCATCATGGCAGGCACGGCACTCACCACTCTTTGGATCAGTATAGTCCTGGCGCTCAGCTTCGCCTTCTATGGACTGATCCGCAAGATGACGCCTGTACCGCCGATGGCGGGCCTGGGCGTGGAGACACTGATCCTCACGCCTGTCGCGCTGGCCTATCTGCTGTGGCTATCCGGGCATGGCGGGATCAGCCTGGGCACCAGCACCCTTGTCACGTGGTTGCTTGTCGCTTCCGGCGCGCTGACGACTATTCCGCTCGTCCTTTTCGCCATGGCGGCACAGCGTCTGCCGATGACGACGCTGGGCCTGATGCAATATCTGGCACCCTCGCTGCAATTTCTGTGCGGCGTGTTCCTCTACGGTGAAAAGCTGTCGCACGGACAGATGTTGAGCTTCGCACTGATCTGGCTGGGCCTCATTCTCTTCGCAGGCGACAGCTTGACCGCCGCCCGCCGGAACCGGCTTTCCTCAGTTTAGGAAAACTCGGTCGCCTCAAACCGGACAGGCTCGCCGACCGCCGCGCTGGCCAGCGTGTCTTCCCACATCACGCGATGGCCCCGCACGATGGTGCCGACAGCCTTCCCGGTAAGGTCCATCCCTTCAAATGGCGACCAGTTACAGCGTGAGGCCAGCCAGTCGCTGCCCACGGTCCACCGCTTCTTGAGGTCGACAACCGTGAAGTCGGCATCATAGCCCAGAGCGATGCGTCCCTTGCCCACCAGCCCGAACACCCGCTGCGGCCCCGAAGAGGTAAGCTCGATGAAACGACGCAGCGACAGCCTGCCCTCCGCCACATGGTTTAGCAGCAAAGGCACCAGCGTCTGCACGCCCGGCATGCCGCTGGGGCTGGCGGGATAGGGCTTTGCCTTTTCCTCTATCGTGTGCGGCGCATGGTCGCTGCCCAGGACATCGGGCACACCCTGCGCCAGCAAGCCCCACAGCCCGTCCCGATGCGCGGCGGACCGGATCGGCGGGTTCATCTGCGCATAGCTGCCCAACCGTGGATAGGCATCCTCCGCCGCCAGCGTCAGATGCTGCGGCGTCACCTCGCATGTCGCGATATCCTTGTGCCGGGCGATATATTCCAGTTCCGCCGGGGTAGTCACATGCAGGATGTGGATTCGCCGCCGCGCCTTGCGGGCAAGGCCAATGATCCGCTTCGTCGCGATCATCGCGCTTTCGTCGTCGCGCCAGATGGGATGTGATGACGAATCGCCCTCGACCCTAAGGTCCTTGCGCGCATTCATTCGCGCCTCATCCTCGGCATGGATGGCGACGCGGCGTGTCCCGCTGGCCAGAACCCGCGACAGGGCGTCGTCATCGTCGACCAGCAGGCTGCCCGTCGATGCACCCATGAATATCTTGACCCCAGCAGTGCCGGGGATGCGTTCCAGTTCTCTCAACGCCTCAGCATTGTCAGCCGTCGCGCCTACATAAAAGGCATGGTCGCACCACATGCGATGATGCGCGCGATCCAGCTTTTCCCTCACCCGCTCCGCACTGTCGGTGTTGGGGTTGGTGTTGGGCATTTCAAAGACCGCAGTGATCCCGCCCAGCACAGCCGCGCGGCTCCCCGATTCCAGGTCCTCCTTATGCTCCAGCCCAGGCTCGCGGAAATGAACCTGGCTGTCGATGCAGCCGGGCAATACGTCCAGGCCCGAACAGTCGACCACCTCGCCCGCATCGCCCAGGCCGGTCCCGACCGCCGCGATCTTGCCCGCGCGCACCCCTATGTCCGCTTTTTCCGCGCCGCCGGGGGTATGGACGGTGCCGTTCTTCAGGATCAGGTCAAAAGTCTCGGACATGGGGATGCTCGCGCTTGGATATGTTCGGCGCCTGTCCTACCTAAAGCCGATGACCGGCACCACCCTCACCGACCGCGCGATCCTCAGAATTTCAGGCGAAGAGGCAAAGACCTTCCTTCAAGGCCTTCTGACGCGCGATGTCCTCACTCTGAAAACCGACGCACCTCGCTGGGGCGGGCTGCTGACACCGCAGGGCAAGGCGCTGTTCGACTTCATCCTTTGGGCCGATGGTGACGATGTGCTGATAGATTGCGAAGCCGCACAAGCGGACGCGCTCGCGCGGCGTCTGACCCTTTACCGCCTGCGCCGCAAAGTCACAGTCGCTCGCGAAGATAAGTTGGCCGTCCATTGGTCACTCGAACAAAGCGACAAACCCCTCGATCCCCGCCTCCCCGCGCTCGGTCATCGCTGGCTCGCTCCGGCAAGTCCCGGCGACGCCGCCGCCGCATTCCGCGCGCACCGTCTGTCGCTTGGCATTTTCGAAGGCGTCGGCGAGCTTGGGCAGGATCAGGTCCTTTGGCTGGAAACCAATGCCGAAGAACTGGGCGGCGTCGACTATGACAAGGGCTGCTATGTCGGGCAGGAAAACACGGCCCGAATGCACTATCGCAGCAAGATCAATCGACGCCTCGTCGCTGTTCCCATGGTGAAGGCTGATGAAAAGCGACAGCGAGCCATCCTACCGGACATGGGCCTTTCCATCGAGCTACGGCGTGTCGAAACCATCGACCCTGCCACCCTGCCGACCTGGCTTTCCAAGGAAATAGCTTCGTCCCAGTAACCTGATTGCCATCGTCGCAACGCATCGGAAATATTAAGGTCTGGGCCTTAAAATCCCAGTCCGCATGCGATCAGGGGGCGCAATCCTTGCGAAACGAGCGATTATCGACGGCTGAAACAGGACGAGCGAGCCTGTCTTTTTCCGCGCCCGCCACGCGCATGCAACAATGGCTGCTTGCCGCCATCTGCCTTTCGACCCTGTTCTTCGCCCTGATCACACCGCCTTTTCAGGCTCCCGACGAAAATCAGCATTATATGAAAGCGCTCCTCCTCTCCGAAGGGCGCGTTTTCACGCAAACGCATGGGGCAATGATCGGCGCGGAACTACCTCGTGCCGCAGTGGACCTGCATAGTGTGGATTTCCCAACGGACGTACCCGCCACGCTTCGCCGCTTTGACAGGAACATACTGATTAAGGCGTGGCAATCGGACAGCGCACGGTCAGGGACAGTTTTCGCCGATTTCCCCAATGTCGCCAGCTATGCACCCAGCCTCTATGCGCCTGGTGCCGCCGGGCTGATGCTGGGAGATGCGGCAGGCCTGTCCCGACTGGGCAGCTTCTATACCGGACGTATGGTGAACGCGCTAGTGGGGCTGGGCCTGCTCAGTCTGGCGCTTTCGCTACTGCCGTTTGGACGCAGCGCCATGCTCGCGACAGCATTGCTGCCGATGTTCAGCTACCAAATGGGATCATTGTCGCCCGACGCTGTGATCAATGGCATGGGCTTCCTGGGCCTCGCCCTTGCGCTACGGATAGCGTTCATGGGCGTCACCCCGGCACGATCCATCGGACTGCTGGCGGCTGCCCCGCTGCTGGCGCTTGCCAAGGGGGTCTATCTGCCGCTGATGGCCGCCGGTTTAACTCCGCCTGAGACGCGGCGTGACCTGCGTCCCTGGCTGCTGATCGCGGCTATGGCGATCGGCGCGATTGCGTTCATTGCCTGGATGAAAATGTCGGGCGGAAGCCAGGCGCTCTACCATATCGCTTCGCGCAAAACCGGCGAACATGCCATGACTGCGCCGCTCGCCCATCAGCTTGGCGTGATCCTGGCAGATCCGCTCGCCTATGTGCGCATCCTTTGTTCCAGCGTGGTCGATCGTGCGCCAGTCTATGCGCTGCAAATCGTCGGGCGTTTCGGATGGAACGCCATATTGCTCCCACTCTTCGCCTATCCCCTCGCGGTGCTGATGATCGGCGCGGGGGTGCTGAGCGGATCAGGCGTGCAGGTCGGTATCGGGCAGCGCCTCTGGTGGATCACCGTGGCAGGGGGCAGCGCGCTGCTCATCGAAACAGCGATGTACCTGACCGGAACGCCGCTGGGGGCTGACTATATTCAAGGAACGCAGGGCCGCTATTTCCTACCCCTCCTGCCGCTCCTGCTGCTGGCGATCATGCCCGAAATAGCGGTGCGGGGCGCTCGCTCGATATTTGCGGCGGCTGCGTTACTGTTGCTCGCTGTGGCGATGGCCAGCGCGTTCGACAGTTTCTGGGTGCACGGCTTCGTCACCGCCGACGGAATGCCCCCCTATGGCCGCTTGAGCGCCGCGCTGCTGCTCCCGTCCCCGCGCTGGTAGCCAGCACCGGCAGAACGCAAGCCAGCCCAGCCCCACGATCCAGCCCGCCAGAACGTCGGTCGGCCAGTGAACGCCCAGCCAAGTCCGGCTGACCCCGATTAGCAGGATGATGACGCCGCCTACCTTATAGGCCGCGCGTCGTTCGATCAGCAGAGCGATCGCGCCGAACAGGATCATATTTCCCGCCGCATGCCCGCTGGGAAAGCTGTAGCTGCTAACGATGTCCAGATGCGGCAGCAGGTCGGGACGCGGCGCGGCGAAAAGCTGCTTGAGGGCCAGATTGAGCAGGGTGCCGCCTGCCATGGTCAAGGTCAGCCACAGGGCGGCGAACCGCCTTCCCTGCCACAGCAGCCCGACAAGGGCGATGTTGAACAACAGCAGGCGACCAACGCTTCCCCCCGCCAACGACACCGCCTGCATGACCACTGTCGCGATGACGCCTACCTGCGTGTCCCGCGCCACTCCAGCCGCGCGCATCCCCGCAAGGTTGAACGCGTCAGTCGCGCCCGATTGCTGAAGCAGCGCGATCAGAAGAACGAAAAGGAGCGAAACGGCCAAAGCCATCCCACCCCTTCGCCATGCGGGACGATCAGATATGGATCGCTCTGCCATAAGCGGCGAGCACGCTTTCATGCATCGATTCCGAAATGGTGGGGTGCGGGAACACTGTGTGCATCAGGTCCGACTCCGTCGTTTCCAGCGTCTTGCCGACGGTGAAGCCCTGGATCATTTCCGTCACTTCCGCGCCGACCATATGCGCGCCCAGCAATTCTCCGGTCTTGGCGTCGAATACCGTCTTCGTAAATCCTTCCGCCTCGCCCAGAGCAATCGCCTTGCCGTTGCCGATGAAGGGGAACATGCCGACCTTGACCTCATAGCCCGCTTCCTTCGCCTTGGCTTCGGTCAGGCCGACGCTGGCGATCTGCGGATGGCAGTAGGTGCAGCCCGGAATGTTGAGCGGATCCATCGCATGGGGATGCTTGCCAGCGATGGCTTCGGCGGCGATCACCCCTTCATGGCTCGCCTTGTGCGCCAACCATGGCGGCGCGGTGATGTCGCCGATTGCCCATATCCCATCGACATTGGTACGGCACATCTCATCGGTCTTCAGGAATCCGCGATCATCCGCCGCGACCCCCACTTCCTTCAGGCCGATATCGGCAGTGTTCGGCACGATCCCGATCGCGACGATCATATGACTGAACTCGGCGGCGCTTTCCTTGCCAGCCTTGTCCTTCAGCTTCGCCTTGATGCCATTCGCTCCAACCTGAATGTCGCTGACGCCAGCGCCGGTCAGGATAGTCATGCCCTGTTTCTTGAGCGCCTTTTCAAGGAAGGCGGACACGTCCGCATCCTCCACCGGCACGACACGGTCCATCATCTCGACGACCGTCACGTCCGCGCCCATGTCATTATAGAAGCTGGCAAATTCGATACCGATCGCGCCAGACCCGATCACGAGCAGCTTGGTCGGCATTTCCGGCGGGGTCATGGCGTGGCGATAGGTCCACACCCGTTTGCCATCGGCAGGCGTGCCGGGCAGGTCGCGCGCCCGTGCGCCGGTGGCGACGATGATATTCTTCGCCGTCAACTCCTGCGTCTTTCCGTCCTTGGTCACGGACAGCTTACCCTTCCCGGTCAGCTTGCCGTCGCCCATGTGAACGGTGATCTTGTTCTTCTTCATCAGGTGCGTAACGCCCTGATTGAGCTGCTTAGCGACACCACGCGACCGCTTCACCACGGCTTCGATGTCGGCGCTGATCTTTTCCGCGGCCAGTCCATAATCCCCGGCATGCTGCATATAATGGTAGATTTCGGCTGAACGCAGCAGCGCCTTGGTAGGAATGCAGCCCCAGTTGAGGCAGATGCCCCCCAGATTTTCGCGCTCCACGATGGCGGTCCTCAACCCCAGCTGGGCAGCGCGGATCGCGGCGACATAGCCGCCGGGGCCAGAGCCCAGAACGATGAGATCGTAATTCTCAGCCATGGTAAACTTTCCTTTTGCGTAGGAAGATCAGGCCGCTGCCGGAGGCGTCAAGGGCGGCACGGAACGGGGCTGGCGATCCTCACCGATCGCCACGAAGGTAAAGGTCGCCTGGGTGACCCTGTAGGATCGGTCGTCATGACGCGTCCGGCGCCAGGCTTCGACATCGATCTTCATCGACGTGCGCCCCACCGACTTGAGCGTGGCGAACACGGAAACCTCGTCGCCAACCACCACCGGGCGCAGGAAGGTCATGCCCTCCACTGCGATGGTGACGGCGCGCCCATGACTATGCCGGGCCGCCACCGATCCGGCAGCGGAGTCCATCAGGCTCATCAGCCAGCCACCGAAAATATCCCCGTAAGGATTGGTATCGGCGGGCATAGCGATGACTCGCACCGCCGGACTTTGGTCAGGCGGCGTTTCGTCGGGCCGGGCCATCAGGCCAGCATGCCAAGCGGATTTTCAACCAGCTCCCGGAATATCTGCATCAGCCGCGCGCCGTCCGCCCCGTCGATGGCGCGGTGGTCGAAACTGCCGGTGGCCGACATGACAGTCGCGATCTGGAGCGAGTCGTCGATGACAAACGGTCGCTTCTCCCCCGCGCCGATGGCCATGATCATACCCTGCGGCGGGTTGATGACGGCTTCGAACTGCTTGATGCCGAACATGCCCATATTGGACAGCGACGCCGTGCCGCCCTGATATTCCTGCGGTGCCAGCTTGCCGTCCTTGGCCCGACTAGCCAGATCCTTCATGGCGGTCGAGATAGCCGAAACGCTCTTGCTGTCCGCCTCAGTAACGATCGGGGTGATCAGGCCGCCGGGAATCGATACCGCGACGGAAATGTCCGCGCGCTTGAACTGCAACATCTGGTCGCCCGCAAACTGCACATTGCATTCCGGCACCTGCACCAGCGCGACGCCGAGCGCCTTGATCAGCAGATCGTTTACCGACAGCTTGACGCCACGGCTTGCCAGCCCGGCATTGAGTTCCGACCGAAGCTTCAGCAGCCTGTCGAGCTGAACGTCCACAGTCAGGTAGATGTGCGGCACCTGCTGCTTCGATTCCGTCAGGCGGCGCGCAATCGTCTTGCGCATGCCGCTCAGCTTGACGACTTCATGCGGGATGCCAAAGTCCTGAGCCGCAGCCGAAACGACTGGAGCGGGCGCAGCAGCGGCAGGCACAGCGGCCTGAGCAGCCTTCAGAGCGCTCTTTTCAGCGCGTTCCAGATCAGCCTTCACCACGCGCCCATTGGGACCGCTGCCTTTAAGACTCGCCAGGTCGATGCCGGACTGCTCGGCTATCCGACGTGCCAGCGGGCTTGCCTTGACGCGCTCTCCATCCTGCCTTGCAGGCACGGCATCCGCTTTGGGAGCCGGAGCAGTGACGGCAGCGGGCGCAGCAGACGAGGCCGCCTCGGCCTTGGGCGTGGCATCGGCCTTGGGCGCGGCTGCGTCATTCTGCGCGGCTTCGGCCAAATCTTCACCTTCCTCGGCGATGATCGCGATGACCGTCCCCACCTTCACGCCTTCAGAACCCTCGCTGACCATGATCTTGGCGATCTTGCCTTCATCCACGGCTTCGAACTCCATCGTCGCCTTGTCGGTCTCGATCTCCGCCAGCAGGTCACCCGACGATACGGTGTCGCCCTCCTTCACCAGCCATTTCGCCAACGTTCCCTCTTCCATCGTGGGTGACAGGGCAGGCATCTGGATTTTCTTGCTCATGAGCGATGGCCTCTCTTCTTTCCGAGCCGTGGAGCGGCGTTATCAGCCGTTTTCACCCTTTGGCCGGAACGGTCAAGGCCATGCCTTGCATCACTGGCGATAATGAGCCACATCTCACCAGACCGGTTCAAGATTTTCCAAATCGGTTCAAGAGGCATGAGCGGCGTTGGTCGGCCTGCTCTCGATCCGGGGTTCATTGCATGCGGACATATCTGGTCGTCGTAGACGAATCACCCGAAGCGGAGACCGCATTGCGCTTCGCCGCCCGCCGCGCAGCGAAGACTGCGGGGGCCATTCGCATCCTCGCTCTGATCCCGCCCGCGGAGTTCGTCCAATGGGGCGGCGTGCAGGCGACGATGGAAGATGAAGCGGTGCAACGCGCGGAAGCGCTGGTTACCAGCGCGGCGGGCACGCTGACGGAGGAATCCGGCATCAGGCCCAGCATCACCGTACGACAGGGTGATCCGGTGGCCATCGTGCGAGAGACGTTGAAAGAAACGACGGATGTCGCTGCGCTCGTCCTTGGCGCGGCGGCGAGCGGCCCGCCCGGCGCACTGGTGTCGCATTTCGCGGGCGCGGATGCAGGCAAGCTGCCCTGCCCGATCATGATCATCCCCGGCGGCCTGGATGCCGAAGCCATCGACCGCCTGAGCTAGAGCATCGTGCGGAAAAGTGGGAACCGGTTTTCCGCAAAAAACGATGCGACAACAAACAACTAGAGCGCGCGACCTGCGTCAGATTTAACGCAGCGCGCTCTAAAGCCCCTGCGACGACGGTTACCGCCGGTGCTTGCCCCGCTTTGACCCGACATGTCTGATGTTGGCCGGGCGGCCCCTCTTCACCCCCGGACGCATCCTGTCCTTCTTGAAACTTGGCCGCTGCGGCGGGGCATCCGGCAGCTCAAAGCGCAAGACGGCGTTGATCGGGTCCGCCTCTACCAGCCGAAGCGATAGCCGCTGCCCCGACGTATAACGATCGCCGCTTTCGACGCCCTCCAGCGCGCGAGCGGCCTCATCATAAAAAAAGCGCTCATCACCCAGCGTAGACACCGGCACCAGCCCATCACCGCCCAGCCCCTCGACCGTGGCGAAAAAGCCGAAGCTTTGGACGCCTGTGATCCGTGCTTCCACCAACTCTCCCATATGCGCGGCCAGGAATGCCGCGACATAGCGGTCGATTGTCTCCCGCTCCGCCTCCATCGCGCGGCGCTCATATTGGCTGATCATCTCGCCAATGCGGCCCATATTCTCGAAATCTTCGCCGCTCAGCGCCGTCTTCTCTGGAATGACGCCGCCCTTGGGCGCGGGCAGCTCCATTCCATAGGCACCAACCAGGGCGCGATGGACCAGCAAGTCGGCATATCGTCTGATCGGTGACGTGAAATGCCCGTATGATCCGAGCGCCAGACCAAAATGCCCCATATTCTGCGGGCTGTAATAGGCTTGCGTCTGGCTCCGCAATATCTGCTCCATGATCTGCGGCTTTTCTTCCAGCTCCCTTACCCGATCAATCAACCGGTTGAAGGTGGCAGGCTTGATGACCTGGCCCAGCGCAAATTCCATGTCGAAGGTTGCGAGAAAATCCTTGAGCGCGACCAGCTTGTCGCGGCTGGGCGGTTCATGCACCCGATACATGACCGGCGCTTTCTTTGCCTCCAACGCCTTGGCCGCCGCGACATTGGCGGCGATCATATAATCCTCGATCAGCATGTGCGCGTCGAGCCGCTCGCGCACCGCGACGCTAACGATCTTTCCATGCTCGTCCAACACCACGCGTCTTTCGGGCAGGTCCAGCGCCAGCGGCTCACGCTTATCCCGCGCCTTGCGCAGTAATTTCCAGCATTCCCACAACGGCTTCAGCGCGGGTTCGAGCAGAACATTGTCCTGCCCGCCATCGATTGCCGCCTGTGCATCCTCATAGGCCATCACCGCTGCGACACGGATCACCGCGCGGGAAAAGCGCCAGCTCGTGACATTGCCCGAAGCATTGACCACCAGATGACAGACCATGGCCGCCCGGTCTTTCTCTGCCCGAAGCGAACACATGTCCGACGACAACTGATGCGGCAGCATCGGGACCACGAGGTCGGGGAAATAGACGCTGTTCCCGCGCTTGCGCGCCTCCTTGTCGAGTGCACTGCCCGGCCGGACATAATAGCTGACGTCGGCGATCGCCACGATGGCACGATAGCCGCCTGGGTTGGACGTATCGTCATCGGGCGCGGCCCAGACTGCATCGTCATGATCGCGCGCGTCTGCAGGATCGATCGCGACTATGGGCAGATGGCGCAGATCCTCACGCTTGTCCTCATGAAGCGGCAGCGCGGAGGCAGTGACCGCCTCTTCCTCCGCACGTTCGGGAAAAACATGGGGAATGCCATGCTTGTGGATCGCGATCAGGCTGAAACTGCGCGGGGCGAAAGGGTCGCCCAATATGTCGGTGACGCGGGCGCTGATCCGCGGTGGTCTGCCGACCGGCTCGGCCAGCACCAGGTCGCCGGGCTTCGCATTGCCTGCGTCACTGATGGGCGTGTCCTTGCGAATACGCTTGTCGACCGGGCGCAGCCACAATTTCCCGCCATCACCCGCTTCCACCACGCCCAACAGTTCCTCGCTGGCCTTGGCCAGCTTCTTCATCGGGTGGGCGACAAAACCGCGTCCGGCCTCTTCCGTCCGGGCCAGGATACGATCACCAATGGTCAGCGCACCGCGCTTGCCGCGTTCCACCACGCGCAGCCGTGGCGCGGGCTGGCCTTCGGCTTCCCACCGTTCCGGCGTACCGATCAGCGTTGAGCCATCGACATCGACAATACGAAGCACCGTCACCTTCGGCACCCCGCCCATCTTATGGAATGCGCGCGCGGGACCAACGTCGATCAGCCCCTCGTCCGCCATGTCCTTGAGCAGCGCCTTGAGCGCGATCTTGTCCTGCGCATGAAGACCGAACGCCTTCGCAATCTCTCGTTTGCCCGCAGGTTGGTCGGACGAAGCAATGAACTCCATCACCTGGTCGCGAGTGGGCAGGCCTGCGCGCCGCACCTTGAATGATTTCTTCTTTTCGGTTGATGCCATCATGCAGCTATAGGGGGCCGCTCCGTCCCTTACCAGATGCCAAAATATCAGGATGCAAGCGGCTTTATCCGTTGGCTTCCTGACCGGATAGCTTGCGAGCGCGCTCCCGCCACACTTCGGCAAGGACAGCCATGTCCGCCAGCGCACGCACAGCCTCAGGGTCCGCCTTGTGCCCGCCGCCGATCAGCAAGCGGGAAACGCGATCGATGGGCCATTCCGGCAGCACGCGATCCAAAAGCTCCATCTTGCTTCCGGCCTCTGCTTCCCCTTCCCGCAACACCCGAAAATACAGGCCGGAACGCCCGGTTTTCACCATCGCTGCCATCACGTCGCGTTCGCCGAAACGATGATCCAGCTTCCAGCAAGGCTGCCGCCCATGGCTCACTTCAACGATGGCGCTGCCTAATGAAAACCGATCGCCAAGGCAGATGTCCTCCTCCGTCATGCCGCGCGACGCGATGTTCTCACCAAATGCGCCGGGAGCGTTCAACAGGGGGTGGCCAGGCTTGCGGTCTCGCCACCAGTCATAATGGTCGTGAGGATATAGGTGGATGGCCTTGTCCCAACCCCCGTGGTGGACCAGGTCGGCAACATTGTCCCCTTCCAGTCCCAGCCAGCCGATACGCACGGGGCCAGTCACTGGCTGCTTCGCAATGGCGCTATATTCGCCATCGCGAAATGGAACTGGCGCGCCGGTCAGCAGCGCATCGATGGTAAGATGGTTCGCCATATGGTTTCTATGGCATGCCCCTGATCGCTTGGCGATGGCGGACGATCAGGCGCGGCTCAGTTCGGACCCAAGCTTGAGAACTTCGCCTTCATTATCGGTATTGACCAGATAGGCAGGGTTCCTGCTGGACCCGTTGCGCCGTATCAGCGTCCCTTCGATCGTTCGTTCAACCGGTCGATCAAAACGTTCGGCAACCTGCCCCCAGCCGACGCCCTGCCCCCAGTTCCACTTCACCCTCATTCCCTTTCGAAACTTGTCGGTCATCCGCATCTTCTCCTGCGTGACACAAATGCTATCGATCGTTCACGGCGTCACTGGCTATTGCAAAAATCCCGGCGGCTGACGGGGTTCCCTTGGGTTTTGCGTTTGCCTGGGTTAAGGGGCGACAGATGGATGTATCCGGCCTTCGCGTCGCGCTGTTCAGCGGCAATTACAATTATGTGCGGGACGGCGCGAACCAGGCGCTCAACCGCTTCGTGGGCTATCTGCTGCGCCAGGGCGCTGCGGTTCGCGTCTATTCCCCCACGACCGATACACCCGCATTTGAACCGACCGGCGAACTGGTCAGCGCGCCATCCTTCCCCGTACCGGGCCGCCGGGAGTATCGCGTGTCCTACCGCATGTCCCCCCAGGTCCGCCGGGACCTGGGGTCATTCCGCCCAAACCTGGTTCACGTTTCCAGTCCCGATCCGCTGGGGCATCGCGCAGTCAGCTGGGCGCGAAATGCAGGGCTGCCCGCAGTTGCATCGGTGCATACCCGCTTCGAAACCTACCCGCGCTACTATGGTCTCGCCTTCCTGGAATCGACGATCGAATCCATGCTTCGTCGCTTCTACAGGCGCTGCGACGCGATTGTCGCGCCGTCGGAATCCATGGCGCAACTGCTGCGCGAACAGCGGATGAGCTATGACGTCGGCATCTGGACGCGGGGCATAGACCGGGACATTTTCCATCCCGCCCGCCGCGATCCCGCCTGGCGACGCTCGCTGGGAATCGCCGACGATGAACCCGCCATCGGCTTCATTGGCCGACTGGTCATGGAAAAGGGATTGGACGTCTTTTCCGATACCATCGACCAACTCGCCCAGCGTCAGATAGGGCATAAGGTGCTGATAGTCGGCGACGGACCCGCGCGCGAATGGTTCCAAAACCGGCTTCCCAATGCGATCTTCACAGGGTTTCAGCAGGGCGCGGACCTTGGTCGGGCCGTTGCCAGCATGGACATGCTATTCAACCCGTCGATAACGGAAACCTTCGGCAATGTGACGCTGGAAGCGATGGCTTGCGGCTTGCCCACCGTCGCCGCCCGCGCGACCGGCAGCGAAAGCCTGGTCAGCGAAGGCGAAACGGGCCGACTGATCCGTCCCGGCGCTATCGGTGCCTTCGCAGACGCGCTCACAACCTATTGCAACGATACCGATAGCCGCAAAAAAGCGGGAGAAGCCGCCATTGCCGAAACGGAACGCTATGGCTGGGACCAGGTCAATCAGGCGCTGGTGGACACCTATCTCCGCGTGATCCGCCAACGCAGCCACGGCGCGATGCTGCGGTCCAGCCCGGTTCCATGACCGGCCTCCTATGCCTATATCGGGTTGATGGCTGATCCTTTCACTTACCCCGCCGAAAAGCCCATGACGGGCCTGGTACGCCCATGACAGGCACCTTGTTCAGCCATGGCGCAGCGAAACCGCTCGCCGAAACCCTGCGGCCATCGTCGATCGCGGACGTCATCGGGCAGGAACATCTTCTGTCTCCCGACGGCCCTTTGGGCCGAATGCTCCGAAACAGGCGGCTGTCATCCTTCGTCCTGTGGGGGCCGCCCGGCGTCGGCAAGACCACCATTGCGCGGCTGATCGCTGCAGAGTCAGGATATGAATTCATCCAGCTGTCAGCCGTATCGACAGGCATCGCCGATCTCCGCAAGGCGATAGCCGCCGCATCGGCATTGCGTGACGGCGGCGGCCGCCCCACCGCCGTGTTCATCGATGAGCTTCACCGCTTTTCCCGCCCCGTGCAGGATGCAATGCTCCCGGCGATAGAGGACGGCACTTTCGTGCTGATCGGCGCGACCACCGAAAATCCCAGCTTCAGCCTGGTCTCAGCGCTCCTGTCGCGGGCGAAGGTCTTCACCCTCAATCGCCTGGGGACGGAAGATCTGGCTAATGTCATCGCTCGCGCGGAACAGCATTACGCCAAGCCCCTGCCCCTGATCCCCAGTGCCCGCGATGCGCTCATCGCCATGGCCGATGGCGACGCCCGCTATCTTCTGGGCCTGTGCGAAGAACTGATGAGCCTGACAGCCGACGCGCCGCTCGACACCGACCAGCTCGCGTCGATCATCCAATCGCGCGCGCCGCTCTATGACAAGGGCAAGGAAGAGCATTTCAACCTGCTCAGTTGCTTCCACAAAAGCCTGCGCGGCAGCGACGTGGACGCGGCGCTCTACTGGGCGGCGCGAATGCTGGTTGGCGGCGAAGATCCCGCCGTGATCTTTAGGAGGCTGTCCTGCGCCGCGTCCGAAGATGTGGGCATGGCCGATCCGCAGGCGCTGGTGCAGGTGATCACGGCCTGGCAGGCGTTTGAGCGGGTCGGCATTCCCGAAGGCAGGCTGTTTCTGGCACAGGCCATCAACTATGTCGCGACGGCACCGAAATCGAACGCTTCATATCTGGCCCTGGACCGCGCGATGGAACTGGCGCGCCGGACAGGATCTCTGCCGCCGCCCAAGCACATCCTGAATGCGCCCACCGCCTTGATGAAGGAACTGGGCTATCATGTCGGCTATCAATATGATCATGATCAGCCGGACGCCTTTTCGGGCCAGGAATTTTATCCTGAACAGATCGCCGACGCTCATCCCGACCCGCTCTACGCGCCCAACGAGCGCGGCTTTGAGCGGGATATCAGGAAACGCCTGACTTATTGGTCAGGCAAACGGAAATCAGGCCGCTAGGAAGAATAGCTGCCCGCTATCAACGCGGGGCCATGCGGATTGCGCCGTCAAGCCGGATCACCTCGCCATTCAGCATGGGATTGCGCACGATCGCTTCAACAAGTTGCGCATATTCGGCAGGCTTCCCCAACCGAGCCGGATGCGGCACCATCGCCCCCAGAGCATCCTGCACCGACTGCGGAAAGGATTCGAGCATCGGCGTAAGGAAGATGCCTGGCGCAATGGTCATCACGCGAATCTTGTGCTGGGCCAGATCGCGGGCGATCGGCAACGTCATGCCAACAACGCCCCCTTTTGAGGCACTATAGGCCGCCTGGCCAATCTGCCCGTCATAGGCTGCGACCGACGCTGTGTTGACGATCACCCCACGCTCGCCATCCACTTCGTCAGCGGCGGCAAGACGAGCGGCGAATTTCGAGATCATGTTAAAAGTGCCGATCAGATTGACCGATATAGTCCGGGCAAAAATGTCGAGCGCATGCGGCACATTGTCCTTGCCTACCGTCTTGACGGCCGGGGCGACGCCCGCGCAGTTGACGAGGATGCGGGCCACCCCATGCTGTTCCTGAGCAACGGCCAATCCGACATCTACGCTGGCGTCGTCCGCCACATTGACGCTCACGAAAATGCCGCCGATTTCCTCAGCCGCCTGCCGACCCGCTTCCTCGTTAAGGTCGAAGATCGCTACCTTCGCTCCTTCCGCCGCCAGTTTGCGCGCCGTCGCCAGCCCCAGGCCCGATGCGCCGCCCGTCACGATAGCCGCGACAATAGTGTTGATGTCCATCACACATCCTGTTCCGCACGCATCAATATCTTCCGCGCCTGGGCAAGGTGCGGCGCATCGACCATTTTGCCGTCGATCCTTAGCACACCGGCCTCCGGTGCCGCTGCAAATGCCTCCACGATGCGGCGCGCAGCATCGACTTCGGCCCGGCTGGGAGTGAAGGCAGCGTTGATCACCGGCACCTGAGCAGGGTGTATGGCCAGCATGCCAGTGAAGCCATCATAGGCTCCTCGCATCGCGTAGCTTTTCAGCCCTGCAAGATCATCCATCGCCGGATAGACCGTCTCGATCGCCGCGACGCCAGCTGCATGAGCCCCGAACAGAGTGAGCGAACGCGCCATCTCATAGGGCGGTGTGAAGGACCCGTCCGGGTTGCGGCTGGAAACAGCGCCGACCGCGGCTGGCAGGTCTTCCGCACCCCAACTAATAGCGCAGAGCCGATCCGCGACCCTGCCATAGCTTCCCAGTTCAAAAATCGCCTGCGGCGTTTCTGTCGCGATCGGCAGGATGCGTAAATGCGGAGCCATATGCGCCGTCAGCGTTTCAACCGTGGCCGCGCCCTGCGCCTTTGGCAGGACGATGCCGTCGGCACCAACGACGCAGGCCAAATCGTCCTGCCAGTAGACGCTATCGACAGGATTGATCCTGACCAGCCTGTGGACAGGGGCATCCTCGGCCAGATAGGCTGCGACAGCCTCTCTGGCGCGTTCCTTCCCCTGCGCAGAAACGGAATCCTCCAGGTCCAGGATGATGGCGTCCGCGCCGCTGGCTTCCGCCTTGGCGAAGCGGTCCTGCCGGTCGCCTGGCACGAACAGCAACGACCGCAGCCTCATACGCCGCTGCCCTTGATCAACGCCATGCGCAGACATTGGCACACAATCTCATCACGCTGGTTCAGCATGCGATGCGAAAAGGTGACGACGCCCGCGCCGGGCCGGGACTTGCTGGCGCGTAATTCCACCACTTCGGTCTCGGCACGCAACGTGTCGCCAAGGAATACCGGCTTGGGCATGACCAGCTTATCATAACCCAGATTGGCGACCAGCGTCCCCAATGTCGTATCGCCGACGGACAGCCCGATCATCAACGCAAAAGTGAAAGTGCCGTTGACCAGTATCTGGCCGAACTCGCTCGCCTTGGCGGCTTCCGCATCAATGTGCAGCGGCTGGGGATTATGCGTCATCGTGGAAAAGAGGAGGTTGTCCGTCTCCGTCACGGTGCGCCGGATGTCATGGACGATCGTCTGGCCGACCGCCCACTGATCGAAAAACCTGCCCGCCATCAGCCTTCCTCCGCCTTCTGTATCCGAGCCAGCAGCGCCCCCTCATTGACCTGTCCGCCTTCCGCACCGTTCAGTTCAGCGACCGTCCCATCGAAAGGCGCGACAAGGCTATGCTCCATCTTCATGGCCTCCAGCGTCAGCAGTTTCTGGCCCTTGGTCACCTTGTCCCCCGCCGCGACGGACACAGAGATGATCCGCCCCGGCATCGGCGACAGGATCGCGCCGTCGGACGCTTCACTACCCCCCTGCCCGCCAGCCCGCCACGGCGTAAGCTGCCAACTCTGCCCGTTCTCCGCGATGATCGCACTGCGTCCAGCCGTGCCCTCGCCCGAAGCCGCCAGCGCAACCATCACCGGCGACCCATCCAGCAGGAACCAGCCATTGTGCCGCCGCTCCGCATTCAGACGAAAACCCGCCATCGGCCCCAGTGCGGCAAGCTTGGATGCCGCGCCCTCCAGAACCGCCGACGAAGGGGAGGCAGGCGGCAACAGCGCCTCACCCTCACGCCCGATCAATCCCGTGTCCAGCCGCGCCTGCGCAAAGTCGGCGTGGTACAGCGCCTTCACCAGAAAACCGGCGTTGGTCTTGAGCGGCCAGATCACGGTCTGCTCCAGCGTCGCGGCCAGGCTCAACCGTGCAGCGTCGCGATCAGGGGCCCAGGCGATCAGCTTCGCGATCATCGGATCGTAAAAGGACGATATCTCCGCCCCCTGCTCCACCCCGGTGTCAGTACGATAGGATGGTCCGATGTCAAATCGATCGAGCCTCCCGATCGACGGCAAAAAGCCCTTCGCTGGATCTTCAGCGTAGAGCCGGGCTTCCATCGCCCAGCCGTTGATGGACAGCTCACCCTGCGCCTTGGGCAACGGCTCGCCCGATGCCACGCGCAGTTGCCATTCGACCAGATCCTGCCCGGTAATCTCTTCCGTCACCGGATGCTCAACCTGAAGGCGCGTATTCATTTCCATGAACCAGATGCGATCCGCCCGCAGCCCTTCGGAGCCATCGGCAATGAACTCGATCGTGCCCGCGCCGACATAATCGACCGCCTTGGCCGCGCGCACCGCCGCCTGACAAATCGCCTCGCGCGTCTGTTCATCCATGCCCGGCGCGGGCGCTTCCTCGATCACCTTCTGGTGCCGTCGCTGGAGCGAGCAATCGCGTTCGAACAGGTGGACGACATTGCCATGGCGGTCGCCGAAGACTTGCACCTCGATATGACGGGGGTTCGTCACCCATTTTTCCAGCAACACCTGGTCGTTGCCGAAGGAAGACGCCGCTTCCCGCTGACAAGACAGCAGCGCGTCGTCGAACTCGGTCGCCGTATCGACCTTCCGCATCCCCTTGCCGCCGCCGCCCGCCACCGCTTTGATCAGCACCGGATAACCAATTGCGTCGGCCTCTGTCCGCAGCCGTTCAGGACTTTGGTCCTCGCCCAGATAGCCGGGGGTCGTAGGCACACCGGCATCCTGCATCAGCTTTTTGGCCGCGTCCTTAAGGCCCATCGCGGTGATGCTGCCGGGATTGGGGCCGACCCATATCAACCCAGCATCAATCGTCGCTTGCGCGAACGCCGCATTTTCGGACAGGAAACCGTAGCCGGGATGGATCGCCTCTGCACCCGTCTGCCGCGCCGCTTCGATGATGCGATCGCCCAGCAGATAGCTTTCGCGCACTGGCGACGGCCCGATATGCACTGCTTCATCGGCGGAGCGAACATGCAGCGCATTGGCATCCGCGTCCGAATAGACGGCAATGGTGCGGATGCCCAGCCGCCGCGCGGTACGGATGATGCGGCACGCGATTTCGCCGCGATTGGCGATGAGGAGGGACTGGATCATGGCGTCACATCCGAAACAGGCCGAACGACGGACGTTCGGCGACAGGAGCATTCAACGTCGCTGCAAAAGCGAGACCCAGCACATCGCGAGTCTGCGCCGGATCGATCACGCCATCGTCCCACAGCCGGGCCGTCGCATGATAAGGATTGCCCTCATCCTCATATTTCTGACGGATCGGTGCCTTGAAGGCCTCTGCCTCCTCCGCCGACCATTTCTGCGCGTCGCGATGCACCGTCGCTAGTACGCTCGCCGCCTGCTCGCCCCCCATCACCGATATGCGGCTGTTGGGCCAAGTGAACAGGAAACGCGGGCTGTAGGCCCTGCCGCACATGCCATAATTGCCCGCGCCAAAGCTGCCACCGATTAGGACCGTAATTTTGGGGACGCTGGCCGTCGCCACCGCAGTCACCAGTTTCGCGCCGTGCTTGGCGATGCCTTCTGCCTCATATTTTCCCCCGACCATGAAGCCGGAGATATTCTGGAGGAACAGCAGCGGTATACGCCGCTGACAGGCGAGTTCGATGAAGTGCGCGCCCTTGACCGCGCTCTCGCTGAACAGCACGCCATTATTGGCGAGGATCGCGACCGGCATGCCCCAGATATGCGCGAAGCCGCACACCAGCGTCGTGCCGTACAGCGCCTTGAACTCATGAAACGCGCTGCCGTCGACGATCCGGGCAATGACTTCCCGCACGTCATAGGGTGCGCGGACATCCTGCGGGACGATGCCATACAATTCCTGCGGATCATATTCCGGCGGCATCGGCTCGCGCATGTTGAGATCGATCGCAGGCGCGGGCTGAAGCGTCGACATGATGTCCCGAACAATGCTGAGCGCATGCTCGTCATTCTCCGCGACATGGTCGACAACGCCGGACTTGCGCCCGTGCAGGTCGCCGCCGCCCAGATCCTCCGCACTGATGACTTCACCCGTGGCGGCCTGCACCAGCGGCGGCCCGGCAAGGAAGATCGTCCCCTGATTGCGCACGATCACCGTCTCGTCCGACATGGCAGGCATGTAAGCGCCCCCCGCCGTACAGCTGCCCATGACGCAGGCAATCTGCGGAATGCCGCGCGCGGACATCTGCGCCTGATTATAGAAGATGCGCCCGAAATGCTCCCGGTCGGGAAATACGTCGGCCTGATTGGGCAGGTTCGCGCCGCCGCTATCGACCAGATAGACGCAGGGCAGCTGGTTTTCGAGCGCGATCTCCTGCGCCCGCAGATGCTTCTTGACCGTCAGCGGATAATAGGTGCCGCCCTTCACCGTCGCATCATTGCAGACGATCATAGCCTGCCGCCCCTCAACGCAGCCTATGCCGGTGATGAGGCCAGCGCCCGGCACCTCTCCATGATACATGCCATTTGCCGCAAGCTGCCCGACCTCCAGAAATGGACTGCCCGCATCCAGCAGCCGCTCGACCCGGTCGCGGGGCAGCAACTTGCCGCGCCCGACATGCTTGTCCCGCGCCTTGGGCGGTCCTCCCGTTGCCGCCGTCGCCACCTTCGCCCGCAGTTCCTCCACCAACGCCCGGTTATGCACGGCATTGGTGCGAGATACTTCCGCTTCCGGCGACAGCTTCGTGTCGAGGACCGGCCCGCTCATACGCCTATCAACTCCCGACCGATCAGCATGCGGCGGACTTCATTGGTGCCCGCGCCGATATCCAGCAGTTTCGCATCACGCATATAACGCTCCACCGGCCAGTCCTTGGTATAGCCCGCGCCACCCAACGCCTGCACCGCCTCCAGCGACACCCGCACTGCATTCTCGCTCGCCAGCAATATCGCACCCGCTGCGTCGAAGCGCGTGGTCCTGCCTGCGTCGCACGCGCGCGCCACCGCATAGACATAGGCGCGCGCCGAATTGAGCGCGACATACATGTCCGCCACTTTCGCCTGCATCAGCTGAAACGCACCAATCGGCTTCCCGAACTGGCGGCGCTCCCGCACATAGGGCAGCACCGTGTCGAGGCAGGCCTGCATGATGCCAAGCTGGATACCGGAAAGCACGGTCCGCTCATAATCCAGGCCGGACATCAAAATACCGACACCGCCGTTCAGCGGACCCATGATATTTTCTTCCGGCACTTCACAATCATCGAACACCAGCTCGGCAGTGGGCGACCCACGCATGCCCATCTTGTCGATCTTCTGGCCGATGGAAAAACCCTTGAAACCTTTTTCGACAAGGAAGGTCGTGATGCCCTTCGATCCCTCGCCGGTCTTGGCATAGACGACCAGCGTATCGGCGTAGGGCGCGTTGGTGATCCAGAATTTCGTGCCGTTCAGGATGTAACGGTCGCCCTTCTTTTCCGCCTTCAGCTTCATCGACACCACGTCCGATCCCGCGCCTACTTCCGACATGGCGAGGCTGCCGACATGCTCGCCGGAAATCAGCTTGGGAAGATAGCGGGCTTTTTGCTCGGCATTGGCCCAGCGGCGGATCTGATTGATGCACAGGTTCGAATGCGCACCATAGCTCAAACCGATGGATGCCGATGCTCGCGCCACTTCCTCCTGCGCCACCACATGCTCCAGATAGCCGAGGCCAAGGCCGCCATCCTCTTCTGCAACGGTGATACCGTGCAAGCCGAGCGCACCCATAGCGGGCCACAGTTCGTCACGCGGAAACCAGTCCTCCGCATCGATCCGGGTGGCAAGCGGCGCGATCTGCTCCATAGCAAAGCGGCGTGTCGTATCCGCGATCATCCCGGCATTGTCGCCCAGGGCGAAATCGAAATCCGGCGTCATGGCCTCTCCTGAAATAATTTCCCTATTTCTATCACGCCTCTGGATCGGCGGAAAATTGACCAGCCCCTAAACATATCATAGATAGCATCTATGATTGAACGCTATCTGATCCATTATTTCCTGGCAGTGGTCGATCATGGCAATTTCTCTCGCGCGGCGCAGCAATGCGGCGTGTCCCAGCCCACTTTGTCGGTCGGCATCGCCAAGCTGGAGGCGCAGATCGGCCACATATTGTTCCATCGCACCAACCGCCGGGTGGAACTGACAACAGCCGGCTCCCGCTTCGCCACCCATGCCCGACGCATAGAGGCTGAATTCGCCCGCGCTCAACAAGCCATGGCTGAAAGCGACAGCAGCAAGCTGATCCGCCTGGGGGTAGTTTCGACATTGCCGTCAAGCTGGATCGAAGACGCGACGCGCGAAGCCTGTCAGGCGGAAGGCGAAAAGCTGGAAATCGTCGAAGGGCGCATGCGCGAATTGCTACCCCGCTTGGAGCGAGGGCGGATCGACGTGGTTGTCGGAGTGCTCAACAATGATGCGCACGGGCAAGAAATCCTGTTTGAGGAAAGCTACGTCCTGGCCATGTCCGACGCCCATCCACTCGCCCATCGCAAGCAACTGGAAGCGGAGGAGGTCGCCGGGATGGACATGATCGTCCGCCGGAACTGCGAAGCGCTTGCCATGGTCAGCCGCTTCTTCACCCAACGCGGCGTTCGGCCCTTCTTCGCGGCCCGGACCGTGAATGACGATCGCGCCATTGCCTTCATCCGCGCCGGTCTGGGCATCACCGTTATGCCGCGCTGCTTCGCTCAGACCGGGGTCGCCATGCCCGCGCTGGCAGGTTTCGAGCAACGCCGGAAGATCGGCACATTGGTCCATCCCGCAACGGCCACGCGCGTAGAGGGTAGCCAATCCCTCGACCGCTTTTGCGCCGCCATTCGCGCCAAGACGACAGGATAATGACTCGCGGCGAACGGGAATGGTCGATGCCACATTTCACCCGATATGCGGCGATCGACTGGTCAGGTGCCAAAGGGTCGTGGCACAAAGGCGTAGCGGTCGCTCTTTGCGAAAAGGGCAATGCGGTGCCGCAACTGATACATCCGCCCGGCGAAGGCATCTGGTCACGCGCCGGGGTCCTACACTGGCTGCTCAAGGCGGCTGCCGAAGCGCCCACGCTGTTCGGCTTCGATTTCAGCTTCGCACCCCCTTTCCTGACCCGCGGATCCTACATGCCCGGCGACGACGTGCCCATATATGCTCCTCTCTTCTGGGCCTATGTCGATGGCATCTGCGACGATGCAGACCTCGGCGCGGCAAGCCTGCTGGAACAGACACACAGGCGGCATTTCTACTTCGGCAAGGCGGACGGCACGAAGGCCGACTTCATGCACAATCGCGCCTGTGAAGCGCATTACAATGCAGGTGGCGGCGGCAAAGCATCCACGGTCTATGACGCCATCGGCGCGGCTCAGGTTGCCAAGGCTAGCTTTGCAGGCATGCGACTACTTCATCATGTGCGGCCCCATATCCCCGTCTGGCCTTTCGATCCTCCGCCATCGTCCGGTTCCCTGATTGTCGAAATCTACACCAGCATCGCGGCGAGGGCGGCGGGGAGACCAAAGGGACGAACGAAGATGCGCGACCTTGCTGCACTGAACGACGCCCTCCTCGCCCTCGGTTCCGCTCCACATGAAGAAGCGTCCCCGGATGACCATGGAGCGGACGCCATCGTCACGGCCGCCTGGCTGCGCAATGCCGCTCCTCACCCAACCCTCTGGAACCCTCCTGTCCTGACGCGGCAAATTGCTGAAACGGAGGGCTGGACGTTCGGCGTCATCTGATAGTAAGGCGCTCCCGTCCGCAATGGACATGCCGGCTTAGCACAGTGGTAGTGCAGCGGTTTTGTAAACCGAAGGTCGGGGGTTCAAATCCCTCAGCCGGCACCATTTCCGACACATAATCCCCGCAACGTTGGTTTTTGCCGCCAAACAGTGACAGATATGTCGATGAGCAATGACGAAGACATCATTCGTCAGCCGGGGAAAGGTTTTCTTTGACGAACGAATCTATCGAGCGGCCTGCTCCCGCCCACCTTACCCCAGCACGGGCCAGTCAACAGTGGCTCACTTGGTCCATTGCTCTATTCTGCGCCCTCAATGCCCTTGCCATGTTCCTCTACTGGCGCGCGGCCTTCGGTGTCGGCACGCAATGGGCCATTCCCAATGATGCCCGCCAATTTTTAAGCTGGACCGCGCGCATCTCTGATCCGATGGCGATGCAAGGCAACACCCTTGCCGATTATTGGCAGCAGACCGCCCCCTTATTCTACCGCGCCCTGCTTTACGCATCCCACGGGGTCGGGATCGATCCTGTCACCATGATGAAATCACTCGGCCTGATCGTCCTGCCCGCCAGCGCCTATTTCGCTTGGCGGCTGGCAAGCGCCTTCACCGCTGACGCCGTTGGCCGGTTTTTAGGTGCGGCATCGATCATTGCGGTGATTCTACATATAGACGCGATCTTTTCTGGAACCCCGCGAGCGATCGCAATGCCGCTGATCCTGATGACATTGTCCGGCATCGCGTCGGAACGCCGTAGCCTAGCCGTGTCGGGATTGCTGCTTCAGGCTATGATCTATCCTGCCTCGGCGATTACTTGCCTTGGCATTTACACGCTCGACAGGCTGCGATGGAAACCGCCCTTCGTCCTGGAATGGGATTTGCGGCGACTGACCGAACTGATGCTGGCGGCGCTCGCCGTCGTGGCAACTGGACTGATGTTCAAGGAAGGCCTGGCCGACTGGGGACCGATGCTGCGCCTGGACGACGCGCTGCATATATACAGCATGACCGACTTTGACGGGCGCAGCACAATCGTCGGTGCAGATGGCAGCGTGGCGTGGCTCTGCTCTCGCCGTATCGGCTTCCTACCCGCTATCGTGAACTGCAGAGGGAATGACGATCCCAGATTGCTGCTGAACTTCGCTTTGACCGTCGCTCCCATGATGGCGCTCGCCTTCGTTCATTGGCGGCGCGAGCAACGGGGGCAACCCATGACCGGTAAAGGCGCTGAGCGTCTTTTCCTCTATGCTCTGGTGGCCGCCACAATCTGCTACCTTTTGGCGGCATCCATTGCCTTCACGGTTCACCTGCCATCCCGCTACAGCCAACCCGTCCTTGCGATCATGGGCATTTTGGCCTTCGCCCTATGCCTGACACGACTACTCAGATGGGCGCTTGCGGGATCTTTTCGGCTGTCGGGAGTCATTCTGGGTATCGGCCTGATAGCCGGACTCACAGCCGCGTTCGCTACCCCCAAGACGACCATGGTGTCGCCCCGGCACGACGATCTGATCGCACTGGTGTTAGCGACCCCCCGCAGCACGCATATCGCTGGCGTGGAAGAGGATCTGGACTTCGTGCCTGCGCTGACCGGCCGCGCTTTGCTGGCAAGCACGGAACACGACATTCCCTATCATCGCCGCTATCATCAACTGAACCAGGCCGGTCTGCGAGCGTCCATGCAAATGGCCGCGCTGGATCGCAGCCCGGCCTTCTTCCGGGAACTCTATCGTCACGACATTGACCTGCTGGTGTTTGATCGGGCCTTCCTCAGCACAGGCATCTTGCCGGGCAAATATCAGCACAGCATGCCGCCTCCGCACAGGATCAAACCTTCGATTGCCCAGATTGCAGCGATCCGCGCTAAAGGCTGCCGCGTCGTGGAAACCAGCCACTGGGTCGCGATCTTCACTGGCTGCTTGAAGCAGCCCATCCGCTGACGAGCCAAACTGACGGCAAATCTTACCCCCGAAACGCAAAATGGGGGCCGACATTTCTGCCGGTCCCCACTTCCGTCGTGTCTATCGATCCGCTTCCCTTTCAGGATGCGATCATCTGACCCGGCGTGCGATGCTTCCACCTTATCGGCTTCCACATGCTTGTGGCCTGGCACGTCAAATCCATAGGATCCTATTGCCTCAGCCTGCCCTCTTCATCCGATGCCCGACGTTCACTTTCGCGCGTACCCGGCATCTTCTGGTCAAGGACCATCTGGCTCATGTCAGATCTTTCAATCCAACATTTTCCCGATGATCGGGACGTTCCTTCGATCGCTGATTTCTCACCGATCTGCAGATCTGGATTTCTCCGTTTCATCGTTCGTTCCGATAAAGCGATGGTCTCACCAAAACCGAGTCGGTCCAAGCGGAATCTGACTTATTGAAGACGGCGCGCCGGTAAATCTGTGGATAAATGTGGATAATTTTTTGCGCCCCCAACCCGCAGGTCGCATTCAACGGCACATATGCATGAAATCCCGATCATAGCTGCGCAAATGCGCGCCCCCGTCGATGTAGAGGGTCTGCCCGGTCACATTTCTGGCCTGTGCAAGGTAGAGCACAGCCTCCATGATTTGTTCCGCCGTCGGTAGGCTATGAAGCGGCATCATCGACTGCAACCGGTCCATCTGCGCTTCGTCATAATCAGGTGTTGCGATGGTAAGGCCCGGTGCCACGCCGTTCACCCGGATTTGCGGGGCCAGCGTAGAGGCCGCAAGCCGCGTCAGCCCTGACAAAGCCATTTTCGACAGCGTGTAGGACAGTTGATCGCCATGGGGATGGTCGATCCGCTGATCCAGCACATTGACGATGCAGCGGTCGCCCGCGCCTGCGGGGACCGTCGCAAATGCCTTCGTCAGCAAAGCGGGCGCAGCGCAATTGACGGCATAATGGCGCATCAGGTCATCAGCGGTAACATCGTCCAACCGATCCTGCCCAAACAGCGCCGCACTGTTCACCAATATGTCAGGCGGGCGACCGAAACGCTCCGCCACCTTGACGACCAGTTCCTCGGCACTTTCCAGGTCGGCGAAGTCCGCCGTAAATCCGTCCCATTCCGTACCATTTTCATCCAGCGCGAGCGCCAGCGCCGAATCGAGACGCGTGTCATGGCTGCCATGAATGGCCAGCGAGTAACCCGCCCGCGCAAAGCCAGCGGCGATGACGCCGCCCAGCCGCCGGTGGCCGCCCGTAACCAGCGCCAGCCGCTTGTTGGCCAAGGGCAATGATCCCGACATGGCTGGGCGATCGCGACCGCTGCTCAATGGCCGGTAAGGGGGCGTTTCTTCGCTGGTCACGCGCTGATGAGCTTCAACACTTCCTCGCGGCTTTTTTCATCGTCGCGAAAGACGCCCAGCATGCGGCTGGTTTTCATGATCACATTGGGGGTGCGCACGCCCCGCCCCGTCATGCAGCCATGGGTCGCTTCGATGACGACGGCCACACCCTGGGGTTTCAGATTTTCCCATATGCAGTTCGCGACTTCCGACGTCAGCCGCTCCTGCACCTGCAGCCGGTTGGCAAAGGCGTGCAGGACACGGGCGAGCTTGGAAATGCCGACCACATATTCACCCGGTAGATAGGCGATGTGCGCGCGTCCAATGATCGGTGCCATGTGATGTTCGCAATGCGATTGGAAAGGAATGTCCTTCAGCAGCACGACATCGTCATAGCCGCCCACTTCGTGGAATATCCGTGAAAGATGATAGGCGGGGTCGTCGGTGTAGCCGCGGCAATACTCCCGCCATGCACGGGCCACGCGGTCGGGTGTTTCCAACAGCCCTTCACGATCGGGCTGATCGCCGGACCACCGGATCAATGTCCGAACGGCCTCCGCTACATGGGCCGGAACTGGTTCCTTGATCGCTTCGCCCACCGTTTCCGCGTCGGGATCATATTCCATCAAAGCTGCCACTCCTGTTCTGTGCGCCTGCATATGGCGACTGCATAGTGCGATGGCCACCCCTTTTCCCGCTCTGGACACGCTAACGGCCCGATGGCACATCAGCGCCGATCAAGGAAGGTCCGCTCGTTGAACAAGATAGTCCCTTCATCATCCGTCCGTGTGCCGCCTACGGGCCACTAGATGCGCACGGAACAGATAGCCGCCATATTGCTCGCCGCCGGCGCATCTTCCCGCTTCGGTGAGGATGACAAGCTGATGGCCGACCTTCGGGGCAAGCCGGTGATCGCTCATACGCTTGGAACCATCGCCTCGCTGGCGTTCGGCCATTTGATCGCCGTCGCTCGTCCGCAGGGGCAGGCACCCATAGTTCATCGCAAACTTGAACGGCGCGGTTACACTATCCTCGTCAACGACCGGCCCGAAGACGGCCTGTCCGCCAGCATCATCCAAGCGGTTCAGCATGTCCAACCGCTGCGCAACTGCCGGGGCATTCTGATCTGCCTTGCCGACATGCCGCTGGTGCCGCAATCGCATTACAATCGACTATGCATCGCAGCGCAGGACGCCAGGTCGGTCGTCGCCAGCACGGACGGCTTTTCCCCCTCGCCTCCCGCCTTCATCGGCCGCAGTCATTTCCCCGAATTGTTGGCCTTACGCGGAGACCAGGGCGCGCGTGCCCTGCTCAGCCGCGGAGTGCAGATCGAAACGCGCGGCCACTATCTCCGCGACATCGACACGCCCGACGACCTGACCAGCGCCTGACAACCACCGGATATTGGCAAAATCACCCTTCAAAACGGCGTGGCATCAGGCCAAACAGAATTGGCGCTTGCACTTTACGTAAACGTAAATACATCTGTGCCCTTGCCGACCGCCGCCGGAGAGGAAATGGAAGCGATGGAAGCCTTTATCTACGATGCCGTCCGAACACCCCGGGGACGGGGCAAGCCTGACGGGTCGTTGCATGAAATCACCCCGATTCAGCTGGCGACGCAGGTACTGCAAGCAGTGCCTGACCGGACGGGAATCGACACCGGCGACATCGACGACGTGATTCTTGGCTGCGTCAGCCCCGTCGGTGAACAGGGCACGGACATTGCGCGACTGGCGGTGCTCAACGCCGACTATGCCCAAACCGTGCCCGGCGTGCAGGTCAACCGTTTCTGCGCTTCGGGGCTGGAGGCGGTGAACATGGCGGCCGCCAAAGTCTATTCGGGGGAAGCCAATTTCGCCATCGGCGGCGGCGTGGAATCCATGAGCCGGGTCCCGATGGCGTCGGACGGCGGCGCATGGGCAACGGACCCCGCAGTCGCCTATAAAAGCTATTTCGCCCCGCAAGGCATCGGCGCGGATGTCATCGCGACCAAATTCGGGATCAGCAGGGACGATGCCGACGCCTTTGCGGTCGAAAGCCAGCGGCGCGCCAAGGCGGCATGGGACGAAGGACGTTTCGCCCGCTCTATCGTCCCGATCAGGGACGTCATCGGTCAGGTCGTGCTGGACCATGACGAACATATGCGGCCCGACGCCACCATGCAGTCGCTTGGGTCATTGAAGCCCAGCTTCGCGGCCCTTGGCGAAGACATGCCCGGTTTCGATGCGGTCGCGCTGCTGCGCTATCCCGAACTTGAGCGGGTCAATCACATCCACCATGCCGGCAACAGTTCAGGCATCGTCGACGGTGCGGCGGCGGTGCTCGTCGGCAACAAGGATATGGGTGAGAAATATGACCTGAAACCGCGCGCGCGGATCAGGGCCATGGCCTCCATCGGGTCGGAGCCGCTGATCATGCTGACCGGCCCCGAATTTGTGGCGGGCAAGCTTCTGGCCCGCGCGGGGATGAGCAAAAACGACATCGACCTTTGGGAACTCAACGAAGCGTTCGCCAGCGTAGTGTTGCGCTACATGCAGGCGCTGGACCTGGATCATGACCGCATCAACGTGAATGGCGGCGCAATCGCGATGGGACACCCGCTGGGCGCGACCGGAGCGATGGTGCTGGGGACGGCGCTGGACGAGCTTGAACGGTCCGGCAAGGGCACGGCGCTCGTCAACCTGTGCGTCGGCGCGGGCATGGGCACCGGAATCATTATCGAACGCATTTGAGTAATACTCCCCTTCGCTCGCCTGAGGCCCTCAACGGCCAACAGGCAAATGGAAGGAGGGGTTGGGAGAGAGTTCATGCAGACCATCGCATTCGACATCGACGCCGAAGGCATCGCCACCCTGACCATCGACGTGCCGGATCAGTCGATGAACGTCATCGGCCCCGATTTCCTGGCCGACCTTGATGCCGCCATAACGCGCATCGCGTCTGAGGAAGCGATCAAGGGCGCGGTCATCGCCTCTGGCAAGGGTAGCGGCTTCATGGCCGGCATGGACCTGAAATATTTCGGATCGATGCTGGCAAGCGAGAATGGCAAGCGCCCTGCCCCGGCAGACATCTTCGACAAGGTCTTCGTCCTCAACCAACTCCTTCGACGCCTGGAAACCTGCGGCAAGCCGGTCGCCTGCGCGATCGAAGGAACCTGCGTTGGCGGGGGTTTTGAGCTGGCGCTGGCCTGCCATCATCGGGTGGTCGGCGACAGTCCCAAGACACAGCTTGGCCTTCCCGAAATACTCATCGGCCTGTTTCCCGGCGGCGGCGGGTCGCAACGCCTGCCTCGCATCATCGGAGTTCAGGCCGCCCTCCTCTACATGCTGCAGGGCAAGCTGCTCCGCCCCCCAGAGGCGGCGATGTTAAAGATCGTGGATGAGGTCGTCGGCCAAGGAACCGCCCTGACCGCGGCGAAGCAATGGGTGAAGGCCAACCCATCCGCCAGCATCCAGCCATGGGATCAGAAGGGCTTCAAATTCCCCGGCGGCGCGGGCGGTTTCAACCCTGCATTCATGCAGACCATGGCCGGTGCGCTGCCCATGACCCTGAAACAGACTCAGCGAAACATGAACGCGCCCATTGCCCTGCTGTCAGCAGTTTATGAAGGCGCGATCCTGCCCTTCGACCGCGCGATCCGGGTAGAGAGCAAATATTTCGCCAAAGTCGCCGCCGATCCGCAGGCAGCGAACATGATCCGCAGCCTGTTCGTGAACAAACAGGCGGCTGAACGCGGCGCCCGGCGGCCCAAGGACCAGCCCAAAGCCCCGACCACGAAACTTGCCATGCTGGGCGCGGGCATGATGGGGGCGGGCATCGCCACCGTCGCGGCGCAGGCCAGAATGGACGTTGTGCTGTTCGACCGCGACCTCAGCTATGCGCAAAAGGGGAAGGCGCATGTCGAGGACCAACTGAAAAAGCGGCTGGGCAAGGGAATGACCCCCGAAAAAATGGAGCAAACCCTCGCTCGCGTAACGCCGACGACCGACTATGCCGCGCTTGCCGGGGCGGACTTCGTGATCGAAGCCGTGTTTGAGGATGCAGCCATCAAGGCGGAGGTTACGAAAGAGGTCGAACAGGTGCTGGGCGCGGACGTGATCTTCGGGTCGAACACGTCCACCCTGCCGATCACGAAACTGGCCAAGGCATGGAGCAAACCGGCCAACTTCATCGGCATTCACTTCTTCTCGCCCGTCGAAAAAATGCCTTTGGTCGAAATCATATTGGGTAATGAAACCGGTCCTGCCGCGATCGCCAAGGCGCTGGATTTTGTGGCGCAGATCAAAAAAACGCCCATCGTCGTCAATGACTCGCGCGGCTTCTATACCTCACGCTGTTTCAGCACCTATGTGCAGGAAGGCGTCGAGATGGTGGCCGAAGGCATCAATCCCGCGCTCATCGAAAATGCCGGACGGCAACTCGGCATGCCGGTGGGACCGTTGGCGGTCGGCGATGAAGTGTCGATCGAACTGGGCCACAAGATCATGGTCGCCGCGCAGAAGGAACTGGGCGACGCCTATGTCGCGCAACCTTCCGACGCGGTGATGGCGCGCATGGTCGATCTGGGTCGACTGGGCCGTAAAAATGGCAAGGGCTGGTACGACTATCCCGAAGGTGGAAAAAAGCATCTGTGGCTGGGACTGGAGGACATGTTCCCCCGCGCCCCTGTCCAACCTGATGTCGATGAAGTGAAGGAGCGGCTGCTTTACCGCCAGTTGGTCGAATGCGCCCGCTGCTATCAGGAAGGCGTGCTGGAAACACCGGAGGATGGCGACATAGGCGCGATCTTCGGCTGGGGCTTCGCGCCTTGGACCGGCGGGCCGTTCAGTCATATGGACACCACCGGCATCGGCCATGTGATGGCAGTTCTGGAACGATTGAAGGATCGGCATGGCGACCGTTTCGCGCCCACTGTCCAGTTGCAGGACATGGCGGCCAGCGGCGTGACTTTTTACAACCCCGGTTCATCCCGCGCTGCGGCATGAAGAGGCTGTCAATCGTCGCGCCCGTCGGTTAGTCCGTCCCTCCGATATTCCATGGAGGCGGTCTCCTGCCATCGGCATGGGGACCAAGACAGGGCGAGACATATATGAACGGAAAACCGACGGTTCTGGTCACAGGCGGCGCCGGTTACATCGGCAGCCACGCGGTTCTGGCATTGCGCGACGCGGGCTATGGCGTGGTGGTGGTCGATAATCTGGTGACGGGTTTTCGTTGGGCCGTGCCCGAAGACGTGGCCTTCGTCGAAGGGGACATCGCTGACCAATCGCTGATGCAGCGCACCCTGCGTGACCATGCGGTCAAAGCCGTCATGCACTTCGCCGGATCGGTCGTTGTGCCGGAATCAGTCGAAAATCCGCTCAAATATTATCACAATAACAGCGCCAAGACTCGCGACCTCATCGAAAGCGTCGTGGCGGTGGGCGTTCCGCATTTCATCTTTTCCTCCACCGCCGCCACCTACGGCATCCCGGAAGAAAGCCCGGTCAAGGAAACGACGCCGCAGCGGCCGATCAATCCTTACGGCATGTCGAAACTGATGACCGAATATATGCTGCGGGACGTGGCGGCGGCGCATCCGATGAACTTTTGCGCGCTTCGCTATTTCAACGTGGCAGGGGCGGATCCCGAAGGCCGATCCGGGCAATCGACCGCAGGCGCGACGCATTTGATTAAGGTCACCGTCGAAGCGGCGTTGGGCAAGCGTGAAGCCGTATCGGTGTTCGGCACGGACTTCGACACGCCCGACGGCACCGGCGTGCGGGACTATATCCATGTTACCGATCTGGCGGCGGCTCATGTGCTGGCGCTGGACGCCCTGATGGCCGCGCCGGACAAAAATTTTCTGCTCAACTGCGGATATGGCCGGGGATTTTCCGTTCTGGAGGTGCTGGACGCGGTCGATCGGGTGACGAATCTGAAGATCGAACGGCGGATGGAAGGGCGGCGCGCGGGCGACCCGGACGCCCTGATTTCCGACAATCGCGCGATCATGGCCGAATTTCCCTGGCAGCCGCGCTACGCCAATCTGGACCAGATCGTGACTCACGCCCTGGCATGGGAACGCAAGCTGAGCGAAATTCGCGGCGAATGAGCGAAGAGTCGGTCCGGGCCTTCTTTTCCTTTCAAACCCCGCTGGATCGACATCTGCACCCTTCCTGAAGAGAATTGACCCATGCCTACCGAACATCTTTTCATCGACACCGCCCTGGCCGCATCGGACATGGCGCGCCGTATAGCGGTGGTCCTTGGCGACGCTATCGAAACGCGCGGTGTGGCCACTATCGCCTTGTCGGGTGGCCGGTCGCCTCGCCCGGTGCTGGAGGCGCTATCGCAAGCAGAGCTCGATTGGAAAAAGGTCATCGTCACCCTGGTTGACGAACGCTGGGTCGCGCCTGACCATGCCGACAGCAATGAACGGCTGATCCGCGAAACGCTGCTCAAGGGCAAAGCAGCCAAGGCGCGCTTTGTCGGCATGAAAAACGACGCGACTGACGCCTATGTCGGCCAAGCCGAATGCGAAGATGCATTTTGTCGGCTGCCCTGGCCTCTCGACATCGTGCTGCTGGGCATGGGGGAGGATGGACATACCGCATCTTTATTCCCCCAAGGGGACGAACTGGCCGACGGCCTTTCTACCGGTGCCCTGACGCTGGCAGCCACGCCTCCCGCCGCTCCACACCAGCGCATGTCGTTGACCGCAAAGGCGATCCTATCCAGTCGGCACATCTTCCTGCAAATTGGCGGTCCGGCGAAAAAAGCCGTTTATGATCGCGCCTTGGCAGGCGGGCCGGTGGAGGAATTACCGATCAGGCTGGCGCTGAACCAGCATGCTGTGTCGGTCGAAGTCTGGATCAGCGAATAGCGCCCAACATGGTTGCGAGCCAGTTGCTGCGCGCCTAGTCAGGCGGCATGATCGCCCAGATTGATCCCTTTCACGCCATCGCCATCAGCCGTGAAGCCCACAGGCTGGAGGCAGAGGGACGATCGATCCTGCACATGGAGTTCGGTCAACCATCGACCGGCGCTCCGGCAGCGGCCATCGCCGAAGCGCATCGAGTGCTGGACAGCGATCCGATGGGCTATTGGGAAAGCCCTGCACTGAAGGAGCGCATCGCCCTCCATTACCGTGAGCGTCATGGCGTGGCCGTCGATGCGGAACAGA
>CBFHAG010000014.1:0-61765 GCA_965653535.1 uncultured Sphingobium sp. | reverse complement strand
TACGACAAAATCGCCGCCAACTTCCTCGGCTTCGTCAAACTCGCCAGCATCATGCCATGGCTCAAATGATTAAATGGTCACCACAGCCTGGATGCCCGCCTCGATCCTTCTCTTGCCTCACCCTATATGGACAGCCGCAGATGCAAGCTCCGTCCCATGTCCAACAGCGTCAGGCCGGCATCAAGCAAGGCCCCTGGCACGCCGGCCATTGCGCTCGAATGGTGCAAGGAGGCCACATTGGTCCCAGCCTCGTTATTTTCCGGACAACCCAACTCTACCGCGTTGCGGATCTCCTCGAACTGATCTCTCCCGCATCGAAGCTTTCTGAGCAGGCCCAGGAAATGCTCCTCGAGCGCTTCCTGACGGACGAAGCGCTCCGGACACCGCCCGCGAAATCCAGAGCAGCGATAATAGATATATTTGCCCTTCTGAATCTGGGCGACGAGCGCGCAGCCGCAATGCCCGCACTTGATGAGGCCGGTAAACGGGAAGAAACGCGGCTTGGCGCGGATGTTAGCGCTGCTCCGCTCGTCAAGCGTCTGCTGGACCGCGCCCCAGATGTCGGTGGACACAAGGGGTTCGTGCACCCCGGCATAAAGCTCGCCTCGCCATTCAAAAGTGCCCGCGTAAGAGTCGATTGCGCAGAATACCATGAACAGTGCTGACGCTGACCGGCCCGCCGCTCCGGCGGTACCTCATTCCGGCGTTCCGGGCCGTCACCGTCACTTCATTCAAGGAATAGAGGCCTGTTGCGTACCAGTCGAACAGGCGTGTCACTATCGGCCCTGGCTCCGGATCAACGGCGATGACATTCCTCCCCAGCCCGTCTTTGACGTTGCGATAGCCGATCGGCGCGCAACTCGGCCAATGGCCCTGCTGTGCCTTCTCGATCATCCCTTTGCGCGTTTCCTCGGAAAGATTGTCGATATAAGCCTTGGCCATCAGCACCTTGATGCCGTGGACGAACTTCTCGACGATCGACAGCCGTCGGACATCACGACATTCTCTTTGACGAAATGGACCTCGACGCCGAGGTCATCGATCGTCGCCCAGTCCTTCAGATTGCGATAGAGCCGGTCGGTCTTCTCGACGAGAATGATCCGAACCTCCGGATGCCGGCACAGATAGCGCAACATGTTGCCGAAGGCGGTCCGGCCGCTCTTCCTTGCGGTTTCCACGTCGACATGGCTCGATACGACGGCGATGCCATTCAATGTCGCATAATCTTCCAGCAGCTTGACCTGAGCGGGGATCAAATAGCCTTCACGCTCCTGCTCCGGCGTGGAGACCCGTGCATACAGGACCGCCTCGCGAACCTTGAGACGGTCAATATTTTTACGGTGTTTATAACGGCTAACTGCACTTCTCGGCCTTGCCAACCCATTGCTCCTGTTGAGATTCTTTCCGTCGAAAGGGTGCCTCTGGAGCAACAATGGTTAATACGATACCGAAACGATTCCGAAAACTTATCCCCTCACCTCTGGACCTCCCCAGATGAGCGCTTCTTTACGTTTGGAAGGAAATCGATTATATCTTCTCCTGTAGGAGATAATTTATGAATGCGCTAACGCGAGCATTCACCCCTGCTGAGGCAGCTGTCGTCGGCGGACTGGAACTCAAGGCTGTCAACAATGCCATCGACAAACGCATTGTCGAGGTGCCGGTCCGCGCATCCAAGCGGCGCGAGCTGACTGCGGAGAATGTATTGCAGCTCAAGCTGTGGCACGAGATCGGCCCGATCCTGTCGCAGGAGCGCCGCCAGCGTCTTTTCGGCCTGATCCGCGAAAACCCTGCGGCTCGCACCATCAGGGCAGACAATCTGGTGATTGTCGACGTCGCAGAGGCACGCAAGCAAATCAACCAACGTACGAAGGATCTTGCCGAGGCCGAAGCCATGGTCGTCAAATCCCGTGATGTGATGGGTGCTGAGCCGGTATTCAAAGGCACGCGCATTCCAGTCCGGCTGGTCGCCACCATGCAAGCCCAGGGCGCAGATGATGGTGAGATCCTGTCAGGCTACCCCAAGCTGACTGCACGCCAGCTCCAGTTGGCTGAGATCTGGGCTGCAGCCCATCCGCGCCGTGGCCGGCCAAAGTCGCTTGCTGATCGAGGGTTGAAAGCGAAGGCATCGCGCCGGACCAAGCTCGGCAGCGATCCATTGGCGAAATCCAGCGAAACGTTGCTTCCGCCCGTATGAGATTCTTGATCGACGAATGCCTGCACACTTCGTTGGTCGAAGTGGCGCAGGTCCGCAACCATGAAGCCTGGCACGTCAACTGGCTTGGCCTGTCCGGCACGACGGACTGGGATTTGATGCCGCGCATCATTGCCGATGACTGCACCTTCGTGACCAACAATGCGGCCGACTTCCGCCGTCTATATGCACGTGAAGAGGTTCACGCCGGGCTGATCATCGTCGTGCCACAAGTTCCACCGGCAGAGCAGCGCGCGCTGTTCGACGCGCTGCTGTCCGAGTTTGAAGCGGACGAAGAGCTCCTGAATGAGGTGATAGAGATCACGATCGATGGCGAGGACATCCTCTTCACCCGCTACGATCTCCCGCAGCCCTGAGCTCATTGTCCATAACTTGATATTTTGGAAACTTCGCTTTCCATTATCTGACGATAATGGAAAGCGAGGTTTCCAATGCCAACACCCCATCAACCCTCGATCGCCGTACGGCGCGCCTTGCGCAAGCTTGGGCAGAATAACCGAACGCATCCTACGCGATGAGAAAACCGACGAAGATCCGCCTAGCGGGATGTCGCACGCCGAAACGGAGCGAAAGCCTCGGAGATCGATCATATGGCCAACGCCTTCGAGCATGATGATCTCGAACGGGCTCGGCATTTCTGATCCCCCGAGCAGGCAAACCAACGAATAATGGAAAAATCCGGCGCTGACAGGATTCACTCGCCCCATTCAATCCTGATCTGCGCCTGCAGGACACGTGCTGCACGAGCGATGTGCTTCAAGGATGGCCGGCGGCAGGACTTCTGAAAGAAGCGCCCCGTCCCTGCCCGCCTGTCCAGTTCAACGAAGGACATATGCATCTCCTTCGATCGTTGGCGGATGGCATCGAGCGCCGGATCGTCGAACAAAGCCAGTTTCGGCTTTCGTCGTTCGGCACCGATATGGGATGCCTTGCTCTTGATCTGACACAACCGCAATCCGGGAAAGAGGATGGTCAGTTCCTTGTCGGTCGCGCTTTCGCAATAGGCTTTGCGAAGTCGCGCCACCTCCACATTCGTCCAAACATGGCGCCGTGACACGATGCCCAGCGCCCGCACACGATGCTTTATTGCCGACAGCGTCCGGTCCGGCAGTTGCCTCTGCAACGCCCGGTAGTCGGGATAGATATCGCGCAGCAGTCCGTCTTCCATCGCAGACCACTTTTTGCACTCCCTACCCCTACCCCCGGTCATTTCGAGGTCTACTCATTGGACCAGGAGATCGCCGGACGACCGCCGAGGATTGCCATCGCCCTCTGCAAGGCCAGCCAATCCAGGTGGCGGGGCGAAACAAAGTAGCGGGTCCGGCCGACAAATACATCCAGATCAGTCATCGAAAGGCGACATTCGAACGCCCGTTTCCGAATGCTGTCGACGAGCGGCATCCCCGTCGGCTTGGGAGCGCACCGAGGACGACGATATCCCATGTGGAAAGCTTTCTTCCATATTTGCGACCGGGTCTTGCCGGGGAACATTTCGAGAAGTTCCGCCATAGGCACGCCGGCGACATAGGGCTTTCGCAGGCGGACAGCCTCATCGCCAATCCATATCTTGCGCGGAGGTATCAGGCCTAATTGACGAGCCTTGTGAGCCACGGCCGCAGGTGTCCTGCGTGGCAAGGCGAGGCACGCGGCTTTCCTGTCGGGGAAAGTTTGGCACAAATGGGCTATTTCATCCGCTGTCCAGACCGGATCCCCGGCGATGGTGCATCCCGTCCTTTCGATGTGCCGGAGCAAGGTCATCCGCCCACGTTCGCCGCGGCTCTGCCCGTATGAAGGAATCATGATGTATCCCCGAAGGTTTCTGCTGCGGGGGCAGAATAGGGATAATCTATGCGTCCTCGTGACATCGCAGCCGACGCACGATGTGGCTTGAGAAAAGCCCCTCCTCCCGGCTCGGCGTCCCGTGCAAAAATCCCGCTCGGTCCTTTCGCGCACTCATTCGGCGCTACCCGAATCCGATGTTCCGCATCCGGCACACATGCGCTTCATTTGGCACAAAAGGGCAGAAATCAGCACATTCGGCACTTCAGTGCCCTACCCCTTGCGCCGCGAATCACCTTGCTGCATCAGGATGTTGGACCAGACGACAAGGCTGGATGTGCTACAGGCCAATCGGGGTTCTGAACTGCCAGTCCAATCAGAAGGCCAGGGCTTCAAGCATATGATGGCTTGCTGCCTACTCTTTGAACATGTGGACAAGATCGACGGGTGACGCGTGCGATCCACGGCTCGGAAGCGGATGTGCCACAGGCTCCAATGAGGAGTTCTGAACTGCCGCTTCCATGCCCAACGGACGGTTAGGTTGCTACCCGGTAGCGGCCATGGCCGACCTTCAGGAGCAGCCCTTCATCGCACATGCGGGAGAGGTAGCAGCGAGGGATACCGACGTCCGTGAGATCCTTGGTTTTCACTTCGTCCCACTCTCGTACAAGGGCGACGGCCCGTTCCCTCAAGGATAGTTTCGGAGCAACTGCTGATTTGATACGTTCCTTACGGTCGCGATCACGCTTGCGAACTCCATGCGTGGGTTCCCGTGGAAATGGTAGAGGTGCGTCTGTGGCGAACTCATGAGACAACACTGGTGATTTGAACGAGGAATTTCTTGCTAACGCACGGTATCGTGATATAGTTTTTCTTGCTTCCTCGGATACGAATATTAAAATTGTTTTAGACGTATCCTGAAATGGGAGCCACACTTTTTCTCTGGCAAGATCAGCCAAGATCAAAACCTTTGCAATCGCTGGCTTTTATCCTCACGCATAGTCTCATGCGGGATCAGGAAGAACACAAGCGCCCCCATTTCGGGGGCACTCATAGGGGCATGGCTATCCTGTTTGAAAACAGCGGGGCCTTCGCATCCCCCCGTCAAGCCTTCAGCGCGGCGACATAATCGACCGCATACCTCTGGAGCGAACGCGGCGGCTTTCCCGTCAGCGTCTCGACGTCACCGCTGACCGCAGCCGTCCAGCCCTCGCGAACCGGATAGAAGATCGATGCGAGGAAAGTGGCATAGTCGCCAGGTACGCCCGCGCCGGTCAGAATGCCGATGAAGGTTGCATCGTCAACGGCGTTATAAGTGATCGGCTTCCCGATGACTTCTGAGAGGATGACAGCGGCTTGCGCGTAAGAAAGCGCCTCAGGGCCGGTCAGGTTGAACGCCTTGCCGTCGAAAGCCGACGAGGCAAGTGCGCTTACGGCGCTTGCGGCGATATCGCGGGCATCTATGAAGCTTGACTGGCCTACACCGGCGGGAACAGCGATTTGGCCATGGTCGATACCCGCCTTCCAGAAGGTGTGGAAGTTGTCGGCAAACCAGTTGGGACGCAGGATCACATAGGGCGTGCCGGACCTTTCGAGCGCGATCTCAACTTGGCGATAAGGGATAGAATCGTCGGCATCGACACCGAAGACGCTCTGGAAGACGACCTTAACATTGCGCGCCGCTGCGACTTCGATGATTGGAAGCAGCAGCTCCTTCGCACTCACGTAACCTGACGCCAGCAGCACATAGGCGCGATCAACGCCATCAAAGGCAGCATCGAACGTTTCGTGCTTGCCATATTCGAACACGACGCCTTCCGCGCCGCCGACCGGCTTCCCCGAACGCGAAGCCGCCTTGATCGATTCGCCCCTCGCCAGAAGCCCTGCCACCACGTGTCGACCGACCGTGCCCGTCGCGCCCAGAACCAGAATCTTGCCACTCATGTCGATCTCCATTGGTTTCTATTGGAAACTTGGTAGTGAATTGATATATACCATCCATTAGGAAACTCGAAAGAGAGCACTTTTCGGTCACATGGTTTCTCGTTGGAAACCGGGCACAGGCAGGTACGATGGCGACGATGCAGCACGCTTATGATGTTTACGAAGATCGCTGTCCAACGCGGCTGGCGCTCGACCGGCTGGCCGACAAATGGGCAGTGCTGATCCTTGACCGGCTTCAAGATGGGCCGGTGCGGTTCAATCACATCAGGCGCGACATCAAGGGTCTCTCGCAAAAGGTGCTGTCGCAGACGCTGAAGAGGCTCGAACGGGACGGGCTGATTTCTCGCGCGGTGTTCGCCACCGTGCCGGTGACGGTCGAATATAGCCTGACGCCGCTCGGCCTCACCCTGACCGAGACAGTGTCGGCCCTCGCCCATTGGGCCGAGCACAACATGGACGCTGTGTTGGCGGCTCAACGCGCCTATGACCAAGCCGGAGGCGGACTAAGCCACCTTGCGTCCAGCGGCACCTGATAGAGTCCGTAACCGACCTTAATGGCTTCAGATCAACCGGCCACCAGCCTCAGACCCGACCGGCGGTTTTGCGCACGGTAGCCATCCGCCTTTGCCTCCATGCGCTCGAACGAATGAATCGCCAGCCCCGGTAACAGCGCAATCGCGTCGACCTGATCGGCTCCGATCAGATAATCGTCGCCCAGGAACAGCCTTGCCGCCCGCCCGCCACTCACAGGCGCGCGCAGAAAGACTTCGCTCCTGCCGCCCCGTGCTGCCGTGAGCAGTTGCGCCAGCGCTTCCACCGCGCTCGCATCGCTGGCGTCGATCGCCAGCCTCATGCGCGAAGCGCTCGCCAGCTGGTGGAAGGGTTCAACGCTCCTGATCGTTACCCTGGGCGTTTCCTCGCCAGGCAGGCGGTCGAGTTCGACCATCAGCAGCGCGCACTCGCCGTCCCGCGCCATGTCTTCGATCGCCTTGCACGCATCCTCTTCAAAACAGCTGGCCTGAAACTGCCCGCTACTGTCGGAAAAGGTGGCCGCGGCATAGCGTGCCCCGCGCCGCGTTTCGCGCCAGCGGACCTCTTCCACCATGGCGGCCATTACCGCGTTGGCGCGCCCGCCCTCTGCCACTGGTTCGGTGCAGATCGCGCCATAGCTTTTGGCCCCTCGCGCTTCGGCCAGATGCCGGAATCGATCGACCGGGTGGGCTGAGAAATAAAAACCGAATGCTTCCTTTTCCTGTGCCATGCGGTCGGCGGTGGACCATGTCTGGTGAGGCGGGATGCGGACATCGGCGTGGGGTGTTTCCACATCGCCGAACAGGCCCCCCTGCCCACTTTCCCGCGCATCCGCAGCGCTCGCCGCCACGCTCAAAATGGTGTCGGCGGCAGCATGGACGCCCGCGCGGTCGGGATGGATGCAATCGAACGCCCCGGACGCAGCCAGGCTTTCCAGCTGGCGCCGGTTCAACAGGCGTGGTTCGATACGGTCGGCAAAATCGTCGAGGGATTTGAACAAACCGGCTGCGTCACGCTCAGCGACCAGCTGCTCCATCGCCTTTTCACCGACGCCCTTAAGGCCCCCTAGCGCATAGCGAACAGCGAAACCAAGGCGCGGGTCGTCGCCTTCATGCTCGACAGGCTCAACCGTAAAGTCAGCCAGGCTGCGATTGATGTCCGGCGCAAGGCACAAAAGCCCCATGCGCCGCATGTCGTCCACGAACACGGTCAGCTTGTCCGTCAGATGGATATCATACGCCATCGATGCGGCATAAAATTCAGCCGGATAATGCGCCTTGAGCCACGCCGTCTGGTAGGCGAGCAACGCATAGGCGGCGGCGTGCGACTTGTTGAAGCCATAGCCCGCGAACTTGTCGATCAAATCGAACAGTTCATTGGCCTTGGCCGCCGCGATGTCGCTCCTGGCGCAGCCTTCGACGAAACGGGCACGCTGGGCATCCATCTCAGCCTGGATTTTCTTACCCATGGCACGGCGCAGAAGGTCAGCGTCGCCCAGGGAATAGCCGGCCAATATCTGCGCGGCCTGCATCACCTGTTCCTGATAGACGAAGATGCCGTAGGTTTCTTCCAGAACAGGCTTTAGCAAAATGTGCGGGTAGATGATCTCTTCCTGGCCATTCTTACGACGCCCGAACATCGGGATATTGTCCATCGGCCCCGGCCGGTAGAGCGACACCAGCGCGATGATATCGCCAAAATTGGTCGGACGCACAGCCGCCAGCGTCTTGCGCATCCCTTCGGATTCCAACTGGAACACGCCCACTGTGTCGCCGCGCTGAAGCAGCTCATAAACGGTCGGGTCATCCCAGATGAGGCTGTCGAGGTCCACCGCAACACCCCGCGCCGCCAGCAGTTGCACCGCCTTTTGCAGCACCGAAAGCGTTTTCAGGCCCAGAAAGTCGAACTTCACCAGGCCCGCACCCTCGACATATTTCATGTCGAATTGCGTCACGGGCATGTCGGACCGGGGATCGCGGTAAAGCGGCACCAGCTGCGACAAAGGACGGTCGCCGATGACCACGCCTGCCGCATGGGTGGAGCTGTGGCGCGGAAAACCCTCCAGCTTCATCGCATAGTCGATCAGCCGTTTGACCTGCCCGTCATTGTCATACTCCGCCCGAAACTCAGCGACGCCGTTCAGCGACCGCTCCAGCGTCCATGGGTCGGTCGGGTGATTGGGCACCAGCTTGGCCAGGCGATCGACATGGCCATAGCTCATCTGGAGCACGCGGCCCGTATCCTTGAGCACGGCGCGTGCCTTCAGCTTTCCGAAGGTGATGATCTGCGCCACATGATCGACGCCATATTTCTGCTGCACATAGCGGATCACTTCACCGCGCCGCGTTTCGCAAAAGTCGATGTCGAAATCCGGCATCGAAACGCGCTCGGGATTGAGGAAGCGTTCGAATAGCAACCCCAGTTGCAGCGGATCGAGATCGGTGATGGTAAGCGCCCAGGCGACCAGCGAGCCTGCGCCGGAACCGCGCCCAGGACCCACCGGAATATCCTGTCCCTTGGCCCATTGGATGAAATCGGCAACGATCAGGAAGTAACCGGGAAAGCCCATCTGGACGATGATGTCGGTTTCGAATTTCAACCGTTCGAAATAGGGCTGGCGCGCATCCTCATCGACGATGCCCAGCTTTTCGAGCCGCGCTTCGAGGCCCGCCACCGCCTGATCGCGCAACAGCCGATCCTCCCCTTCGCGGTCGCCCGCCAGACTGGGGAGAATGGGCTTGCGCTTGGGAGCCGCAACGGCGCAACGCTGCGCCACCACCAGCGTGTTGGCCAACGCTTCGGGCAGATCCTCGAACAGGCGGATCATTTCCGCCGCTGGCTTCATCCACGCATTGCGACAGCTTTTCCGCCGGTCAGGCGTTTCCACATAAGCGCCATCGGCGATGCACAGCATCACGTCATGCGCCTCATGAAAATGCGGCTCGGTAAAGCAGGTGGGATTGGTCGCAACCAGCGGAATGCCGGACTCATAGGCCAGGTCGATCAAAGGCTGTTCGGCCACCTCTTCGACCGGATCGGATCGGCGGCAGATTTCGATATATAGCCGGTCGGGAAACAGGGTCTTCAGATGATCCAGATAAGCGGCGGCGGCATTCGGCTGGTCCTCGGCAAACAGCCGGGCGAGCGCGCCCTCGCCACCGGCGGTAAGGACGATCAACCCATCGGTCCGCCCGACCAGCGCCTCCAATGTCACATGGGGCGCTTCGTCCACGGGCCGGTCGAGATGGGCCATGGAAACAAGCGCGCACAGATTGTCGTAGCCCACTTCATCCTGCGCATAGAGGGCCAGCCAGTCATGAACGGTCGCGGCATTGGCCGGGCGGCCGGGGCGCAGCACACCCAACATGGCGCCGATGATCGGCTGGACACCGTCACCCGCGCACGCGTCAGAGAAAGCCATCGACCCGTAGAGGCCATTGCGGTCGGTGATGGCGACAGCCGGAAACCCCAACGTGCGGGCTTGCTTGGCAATCTTCTTCGGCTCGATCGCACCTTCCAGCATGGTGAAAGAGGAAAAGACGCGGAGGGGTACGAAACCGGCATGAGGCATGCCGCTTTGATAGCCGCGGAACATGGTCCGACGCCAGTCCCCGGCGCAAGAAAAGCTGTGAGTAACAAGACCCTTTGACCACCCTGCCTTTCAACTTGCGCCTCGCAGAGCCATCCCCTCCCCCTGAATGGAGCAATCGGTTAAGCAAGCTCAAACTTCTTGGTCGTAAAGCGCGAATATATGCGGTTATCCACAATCACAAACTGGGCCTATGGCGCTACCGTCGCGCTGACGCTGGCGTCGGGCGCAACCATGCTCATGGCGTCGAGCGCCGAACGAGCCGAACGCGCCGCAGTCGAACAGAGGGCAGCGCTGGACCAGATGACCAGCACCCTGTTGGAGGATAGCTATCGGCAGACCGAACAGGCGCGAGCCTATGCCATCACGGGCGATCCAACCCATGTCATCGCCTATCGCCGGGAAAAGGCGGCCTTGCGATCGGTTGAACAACGCATCGCGCGTTTCCGGGATGTGGGGGCGGGTCAGAATGAGCTGAATGCCCTCCACCAGGCACTGCAACTGGTGGACGGCCTGACCGAGGAGCAGGAGGCCGCCATATCCGCCGCCGAAACCGGCAATGGTGAAGCCGCCCGCGCAATCCTGTTCGGCAATGAATATGGGCGGGAACTGGACAATGCTGGGGCACAAGTCACCAGGTTCCAGTATATTCTGGACCAGCGGACCGAGGCTGCGGTGCTGCGTGCGACCGAAGCAACTCACCAGTGGCGCCGCATGTCGGAAATCATGCTGGGCGCGACGGCGCTGCTGTTCCTGTTCGTGCTCTATTTCATCCTCAAACAGCGCATCCTTCGCCCTGTCGTCAGGTTGAGCGATGTCGTGACGCGCCTTGCGGCCCATGACTTTGAAGCGATCCCGCCCGATTTTCCTCAGGTGGATGAAATAGGCGACATGGCGCAGGCCATCCGCATCTTCCGCGAAAACGGTCTGGAAAGGCAAAGGCTGGAGCAGGAGCGCGACGCCGACCGGATCATGCGCGACCTGCTGTCCCGCATGACGCAACGGCTTCAAGGGTGCGACAGCACCGGCGATCTGGTCGAAGTGGTCCGCCGTTTCGCACCAGAGATCGCAACCGGCTTTGCAGGGCGCCTATATATTCACGACGCGCGGCGAAACGCCATGCGTCAGGCCTGCGAATGGCTTTCTCCCGCCGCATCCTCACTGGAATTCTCTCCTGGATCCTGCTGGGCGCTGCGTCGCGGTCAGATGCACAAGCCCACCGGAGAGATGATTGACATTCCCTGCGAGCATCTGGGCGCGGGCCTGTCGAGACCCACCATATGCGTCCCCCTGACGGTGCAGGGCGAAAGCATCGGGCTGCTCTATTTCGAAGAGCCTGAGAGCGTGCTTCCCGAACAGCGGGACCGGGCTGAAAAATATCTGGAAATGCTCGCGGAAAATATAGGCCTTGCCCTCGCCAATCTGCGGCTGCGTGATGCCTTACGTGAAATGGCTATGGTCGATGCGCTGACCGGCCTTGCCAACAGGCGGCGATTTGACACGGCGCTGATCGATGAGACTGGCCGGTCGGAACGCACCAAGACGCCTCTGGCCTGCCTGATGGTCGATATCGACCATTTCAAGCGCTTCAACGACAGCCACGGCCATGATGCGGGCGATGCCGTCCTGCGGGGCGTTGGCGGCGTGCTGAACGACGCGCTGCGCGAGGATGGTTATGCATTCCGTCTAGGCGGGGAGGAATTCGTGCTGCTGATGCCGGGATTCAGCCTGGATCAGGCGATGGCGCGCGCACGGCAGGTGCAGGATCAAATCCGCAACCTGCGCGTCGAACATCGACGGCAGGAAGTCGGGCCGATTACCGCATCCTTTGGCCTGGCGGTCTTTCCCGTTCATGGGCGGGCGGAAACATTGGTGCAGACGGCGGACGCCGCCCTGCTGCGCGCCAAGGCGCAGGGCCGCGATCAAATCGTCGTCGCGGCGGTGCGGGACCGCGCGTCAGTTCCGGGCTGACCCTTCCTCCAACAGTCCTTCATGCAGGCGGACGACGCGGTCCATCTTTTCCGCAAGCCGCTCATTATGGGTCGCGACCAGAGCGGCAGAACCCTCTTCGCGCACCAGGCGGAGAAATTCGGCCAGAACGATGTCGGCGGTGCGCTCGTCCAGATTGCCCGTCGGCTCATCCGCCAGCACCAGCGCCGGGCGGTTGGCGAGCGCGCGGGCGACGGCGACGCGCTGCTGTTCGCCTCCCGATAGTTGGCTCGGTCGGTGATCGAGCCGATGGCCAAGGCCCAGTGAGGTCAACAGCGATTCGGCCCTCGCCCTTGCCGACTCCATGTCCCGGTCACGAATGACCTGAGGCAGGATGACATTTTCGGCGGCATTGAAGTCAGGCAGCAGATGGTGAAACTGATAGACGAAGCCCAGCGCGTCGCGGCGCAGCCGGGTGCGGCCGTCATTATCCAGCTTGGCAGCTTCCTCTCCATCGATACGGATCGATCCGTCGAACCCGCCCTCCAGCAGTCCGACCGCCTGCAACAGCGTGGACTTGCCCGAACCGGATGGGCCGAGCAGCGCCACAATCTCTCCCTTGCCCACGGCCAGGTCGATGCCGCGCAGCACGTCGATGGTGACGCCGCCCTGCGTGAAGCTGCGCCTCAGCCCGGAAACCTTCAATATGTCATTCATAGCGCAGCACCTGCACGGGATCGGTATTGGCCGCCTTGAACGCCGGATAGAGCGTGGCGAGGAAACTGAAGATCAGTGCCATCAGGCAGATCGTCACGATCTCCACCGGGTCCGGCTTGGCGGGAAGCTCTGTCAGGAATCGGATCGAAGGGTCCCACAGATTTTGCCCCGTGACGAACTGAATCCCATTCACCACGCTTTGCCGGAAGAACAGGAATGTGAAGCCCAGCACCATGCCCGCCGCCATGCCCAGCGATCCGATGGTGACACCCACGGTCATGAAAATCTTGACCAGCCCAACGCGACTGGCTCCCATCGTCCGAAGGATCGCGATGTCGCGCGTCTTGGCGCGGACCAGCATGATCAGGGACGACAGGATGTTGAACACCGCCACCAGCACGATGATGGAAAGCACCACGAACATGGCCACCCGCTCAACCGCCAGCGCCTCAAACAGGGACGCGTTCATCTGCCGCCAGTCCGTCACCGCGGCGCGCCCGGCAACTTTCGCCGCCAATGGTTGAAGGATCGCGCCGACCCGATCGGCGTCCACCGTCTCAACTTCGATCATGCCCACGACATCGCCCAGCATGAGCAGCGTCTGGGCATCCTCCATCGGCATGACGACGAACGCCTTGTCATAATCATAGACGCCGACCTCGAATATCACCGCGACCTGATAAGCGACCTGCCGGGGCACCGTACCAAAGGGCGTCGAACGACCCGCCGGGTTGATGATGGTCAGGCTGTCGCCAAGCTGCACGCCCAGATTCTCGGCGAGGCGCGATCCGATGGCAATCTTGCCGGCATTGGGAGCGAGATCGTCGAAATTCCCCGCCAACACTTTTGCTTTGAGGGTCGAGTTGGTGCGAATGTCGTTCGCGGTCATCCCGCGCACCAGCACCGCTTCCACCCTTCCCTGGAAACTCCCAAGCAATGGCTGCTCAATCAGCGGCGTCGCGCTGGTGACCCCCGGCGTCGCCTTTGCTTCCTTCAACACCGACCGCCAGTCGGGCAAACGTCCGCCATAGCCCTGGACCACGGCATGGCCGTTCAGGCCCACGATCTTGTCGAACAGCTCCGCCCGGAAACCATTCATTACGCTCATCACGATGATAAGCGCCGCGACCCCCAGCATCACCGCGGCAAGGCTGATACCCGCAACCAGGAAGATGAAGCCTTCGCCTTTGCCGGGCAGCAGATAGCGCTTGGCGATCATGCGTTCGTAACGAGATAATATCATGTGGCGCGAACGGCCCTTTGTGGAAGGATATACCCTGCCCGTCTAGCAGGCTGTCGGGTAACGGCAAGCATCACAGATTGTTGCAGGCGAGCCACAGGGGCTTGAGGAAAATCACTCAGCCCGGAATTAGCCCGTGACAGCCGCCCGCCGGAGCCATAGCAACGTCATCGAAGCACAGGTAAAAATGGCCGTGGTTCAGGGATCCTGCATCCCGCTTTGAGCTTAGGGGGCTGAAAAGCGGTTGAGGCAGACCATAGGGGGAGACGAGAAATCGTCCATCAGTGCCCGGATCGTGAAACCACGATCCGGGCACTTTTGATTCCGGCATGATAAATCCGTCGATGCATGATTACATCATCTTGAAACCCAAAATCACTCAACCATATCGCTGTGGCTCGACCGCCATATGGGGCCGGGCATCGTATCGCCGGATGCCTTTTACAGGGTTCGGCATGATCATTTTGCTCTGATGGAGATGATGACAATGCGTAGCTTTGACCTTACCCCATATCGCCGCTCGACCGTCGGTTTCGATCGTCTTTTCGACCTGATCGAAAATAATGCGAGGTTGCAGCAGGGCGACAATTACCCTCCGTTCAACATCGAACGCCTGTCCGAGGACCGCTATCGTGTGACTTTGGCGGTCGCTGGCTTCCGCGCGGACGAAATCGACATCACCGCTCAGCAGAATCTGCTTCAGGTGGTCGGTCGCAAAGACGATTCGGTAAGCGATCGCAGCAAGTTCCTGCACGTCGGCATCGCCAACCGCAGCTTTGAGCGCCGCTTTGAGCTGGCCGATTTTGTGCGAGTGGAAAAGGCTGATCTTGCCGATGGGCTGTTAACGATCGAACTTGTTCGTGAAGTCCCCGAAGCGATGAAGCCCAAGAAGATCGCCGTCAACGGCGGTCAGCTTGTCGACATCAGCAAGGACCGCGACGCCGCCTGATCAGGCAGTTGAACGGAAATAATATGGGGCGCGGCTGGATGGTCGCGCCCCTTTTTTGCTGATCAGATTTCGACCTGGCTTCCCAGCTCAACCACCCTGTTGGTGGGCAGCCGGAAAAATTCCATCGCGCTTTCCGCGTTGCGCAACATCCAGGCGAATATCTTTTCCCGCCACAGCGGCATGCCCGGTTTTGCCGAAGGCAGCAGCGTCTGGCGCGCCAGGAAGAAGCTGGTATCCATCATCTTGAACGCCTGCCCACATCCCGACACATTTTTGAGCGCCGCAGGTACGTCCGGTTCCTGCATGAAGCCATATTGCAGGACCAGACGGAAGAAGCCTCGACCCAGATCCTCCAGCTTGCAACGCCCGTCATCCTCCACGACCGGAACATCCCGAATCTTGACGGTTAGCAGGATCACCCGTTCGTGCAGCACCTTGTTATGCTTCAGGTTATGCAACAGCGCATGAGGAACGCCATTTGACGTCGAAGTCATGAATATAGCCGTGCCGGGGACCCGCACCGCGCTGTTGGCGGCTGACGCAACGAACACGGGGATGGGCATCGCCGCTTCGCGCAACCGGTCCTGCACCAGCCTGCGTCCGCGCGACCAGGTAGTCAGCAGGGTGAAAATCACAAAGCCGATCAGCAACGGGAACCAGCCGCCATCGGGCACCTTGGTGAAATTTGCGGCAAGATAAGCGCCATCCACCAGGAAAAAGACCGCCAGCACCGGCGCGGCATAATACCAGCGCCACTTCCACAACCTGTATAGCAGGACCGTCAGCAACAGATTGTCGATGAACATCGCCCCTGTCACCGCAATGCCATAAGCGGCGGTCAGGTTGGACGATGTCTGGAACACGAGCACCAACAGGATGACCATGACCATCAGCCCCCAGTTCACCAGGGGTATATATATCTGCCCCGCGGTAGACGCGCTGGTGTGTGCGATGCGCAGGCGCGGCATGAAGCCCAGTTGGATCGCCTGCTGGGTGACGGAAAAAGCACCGGAAATGACCGCCTGACTCGCGATGATCGCAGCCATCGTAGCCAGCCCGACGAGCGGAAGCTGCGCCCATTGCGGGGCCAGGTGATAAAAGGGACTTTGAAGCGCCGAAGCGCCTTCGCGGAACAGCAGGGCTCCCTGCCCCATATAATTCATCATCAGGGCGGGAAGAACGAAGACAAGCCACGACACGCGGATCGGGCTGCGCCCGAAATGCCCCATGTCGGCATAAAGCGCTTCTGCCCCCGTCACCGCCAACACCACCGCGCCCAGCGCCAGGAAAGCGGGTAACGGATCAGTCACAAAGAACATGATCGCCCAATAAGGGTTGAATGCGTAGAGGATGCCCGGCGTCTGCGCCACGCTGATGACGCCCAGCGTCGCGATCGTCACGAAATACAGCAGCATGATCGGACCGAACAGCGCCGCCACCCGATTGGTGCCTAGCCCCTGTATCCAGAACAGGCCGAGCAAAATCACAACGGCGGCAGGCAGAATGACCGGTTCAAGGCTGCTATTATAGACCGCCAGACCTTCAACCGCAGACAACACGGACACCGCCGGAGTGATCATGGAGTCGCCATAGAAGAGCGCGGTTGCAAATACGCCCAGCAATATGATGCCGCGCGACCAGATCTGGGTCTTGGTCTGTCCGTTGATCAGGGCCAGCAGAGCCAGGCTGCCGCCTTCGCCCTTATTATCCGCCCGCATGATGATGGTGACATATTTCAGCGTCACCACCAGCATCATCGACCAGAACATCAGGCTGATCACGCCCAGAATATGGTCGGCGTCCAGCGCCAGATGATGATGACCCGCAAAGGTTTCGCGGAACGCATAAAGCGGGCTGGTGCCGATGTCGCCAAAGACAATGCCGATGGCTCCCACCACCAGTTTCAGCGAAGCTTTCTGCCGCGTATGGCCATGCCCGTGATCGTCCTCTTCACCGGGCTGCGCTGGACCGTTAACTGTCGTATCAACCATAAAGGGAACGCCGAACCGTCATAAGCTACAGACACCCGACCGAGGGGGAGCCGACCATGTCATGGGCCAAGCTCGCAAAGTGGGCGCGCCCTATCATGGGTAAAATGCCCGTGCAACGTCGCACATATGTCCCACTACTGGCCCGAAGCCTTGGCCGCGAGCAGGATGTCGATGCGGGCGATGGCGAATTGCAGTTCGGCCTTGATACCCGATCCTTCCGGCGCCCTCTGCACCAATGGGGTCCAGATGTCCTTAGCTGCCTGCAACTGACCCGTGCGCGCCAAGGCCAGGCCGTAGAAATAGCGGGGTCCCGGAGCCTGCGGATCGATTCCCATCGCGCGGCGGTAGGCGAAATCGGCGCTGGGTGATACGGCCCCGTCCGCATGGGCGACCAGAGCATTGCCCAGCCCCAGCCAGAGATTGGCGTCCTTCGGCGATTGTTTCAGCCCCGAAAGCAGCACATTGGCGGCCTCCTTGGTCTTTCCCTGCCTGCCCAGCCCATCGGACAGAAGCAGCCATTGGCCAGCCGGGCCATAGCGTTCCGCCAGGCCGCGCCGCCGATCCGCCAACTCCTCATCGAATTTTTCCGGGCCGGGAGTGACGGCATGTCTCGGTGCCCCGACGAGGCCGGGATTTCCTTGCCAGGCATAGCCCGCCAGCCCCAGCAACAGGACAGCGGCTGTGATTTCCCATGTGGCGCGCGGGATACGACCCACCTCCACAAGCGCCAGCATCAGCGACAGGACCAGCGCAAAGGCAATGATCCAACCGGTCACAGCCGTTTCCTCCTGATACGCCCGCGCAGTAGCAACAGGCCCAGCCCAATCAGCAGGAAGGGAGCCGCCCATAGGGGCCAGAGGATGGGGTTGGCCGTTGGTTCATAGCTCACCCAATCGCCATAACGCTCTATCAGCCAGGCGCGGATATGTTCGGGTTCTTCGCCCGCCATGATCCGCTCGCGTATCTGGGAACGCATGTCCCCCGCCATGCTGGCATCGCTGTCGGCGATCGACTGGCTCTGACAGGTGAGGCAGCGGATCGTTTCCATGAGCGCCTTCGCCTTGCGCTCCTGCACCGGATCGCTGATCTGTCGATTGGCGTAGGGCGCGGGGGGAAGCGCCGATTGCGCCAGCACCGACACCGGCATCACAGCGCTAAGCAGCATCGCGATCAGGGCGACCAGCATCCTCATTGCGCATCCTTCAGCCGCTGGAGGATCATGGAAACATCATCCGCGCGGATGTCGCCGACATGCTGGTAGACGATGCGTCCCTTGCCATCGATCACGAAGCTTTCGGGTACGCCGGACGATCCCAGCGCCATCTGCACGCTGCTGCGCGCGTCAAGACCGATGCGGGAATAAGGATTGCCATAGCGGGAAAGGAAGCGATCGACATCGGGGCGCGCATCGCGGATGGCGATGGCGTCGATCTCCACCCCTTCCTGTGCGAGCGCCAAAAGCTGCGGTGCTTCGGCGGCACACGGCAGGCACCAGCTGGCGAAGATATTGAGCAGGCGAGGCTTGCCCGTCGCCAGCTGGGTGCTGGCAAAGCCGGGCCTGTCGCTCGCAGCCGCCGGGAGCGCGAAGGCGGGCAGCATTTTACCCACCAGCTTTGACGTAATCACCCTGTCATCCGGCTTCAGCAGGCCGCTGGCAAATAACGCAAAAAAGCCCAGGAATAGGGCCAGCGGCAACCAGATCAGGAGCTTCCTCACGCCGCCGCCCTTTCCCGCCATTTGAGCAGCCAGCCACGCCTTTCCCGACCGATCAGCGCCAGCGCGCCGCCGAAGGCGATCAATATTCCGCCCAGCCAGATCAAAGTGACAAAGGGCTTCCACCAGATGCGCAGCTGCCAACGGCCATCCTCCGCCTCCTGACCCAGCACCACGTAAAGCTGACCGTTCCAGCGCGTCAGCAACGCCGCTTCCGTGGTGGTCGTGGCGGCAGACGCGAAAAAGCGGGACTGGGGATGCAGCGCGACAGGAGCGCCGCCGCCACGGACAGCTTCCATATCGGCCTGTAACGCGGTCCAATTATCCCCGGCGATTGGGGATATCTGGTTGAGCCGCAGCGTCCAATCGCCCGCCTGCACGGTATCGCCGACCCGCACCGCAGCGAGCTTTTCGACGGTGAAGGCCGAATCGCAAGCCATGCCAGCCAGGCTGACCGCACAACCGAGATGGGCGATCACCATGCCATAGGTGAACAGCGGCGTCCGGCGAAGATTGCGCTTCCACAAGGGGGCGATGCTACCCGCCCCGACCGCAAGAGCGATGACCAGGCCAAAAAATGGCAGGACACGGATCCGTCCCCATGCGATCCACGCCAGCAGCGCGAAGGCAAGGATAGCGATCACCGCCGGAAGGAGCAGGCGGCGAGCAACCACGCTCAATCGGTCGCGACGCCAGCGCGTCAATGGCCCAGCTGCCATGACCAGCATCAGGATGAGCGCGATGGGTCCGGCAATCCGATCGAAATAGGGCGCTCCCACCGACACCTTGTGCCCGAACGCTTCGGTCATCAGGGGGTAGAGCGTGCCGATCAGGACCAGTCCCAATATCACCGTCAGCAAAAGATTGTTCACCACCAGCATCGTTTCGCGGCTGACGAGCTCGAACGGCGCACCTTCGCGCACAGCCCCCACGCGCCAGCCGAACAAGGCAAGCGCACCGCCGATGTAAAAGCCGAGCAGCACGAGGATGAAGGTCCCGCGCTCAGGATCTACGGCGAACGCGTGGACGCTCGTCAATATGCCCGATCGGACGAGGAAGGTGCCAACCATCGACATGGAAAAGGCGACGACCGCCAACATCACCGTCCATGCCCGCAGCGCGTCGCGCGTGGCCAGCACAGTGACGCTGTGAAGCAGCGCCGTCGCCGCAAGCCACGGCATGAGCGACGCATTTTCCACCGGGTCCCAAAACCACCATCCGCCCCAGCCAAGCTCATAATAAGCCCAGTAGCTACCAGCGGTGATGCCCAGCGTCAGGAGTATCCACGCGCCCAGCACCCATGGCCGCATGGCGCGGGCAAAGGCCGCATCGACCCGGCGTGTCAGCAGCGCGCCGATGGCGAAGGAAAAGGCGACCGACAGCCCTACATAGCCAAGGTAGAGCGTCGGGGGGTGGAAGGCGAGGCCAGGGTCCTGCAGTAGCGGGTTAAGGCCCTGCCCGTCCGCGGCTGGTGGATCGACGCGAGCAAAGGGATTGGAGGCGAACAGCAGAAAGGCATAGAAACCGAGGCTGATCGCCGCCTGCCCGCCCAGCGTCGCCATATGCGTGTCCCGGCGCAACGCCCGCTCGAACAAGGCCACCGCTGCGCCCGCGACGCCCATCACCGTCACCCACAACAGCATGGACCCTTCATGATTGCCCCAGGTCCCGGCAAATTTGTAGAGCCAGGGCTTCATCGAATGGCTGTTGTTAACAACCAATAACACCGACATGTCGGACCGCAGGAACAACGTAATCAGCAGGGCAAAGGCGATGGCGATAAGGCCCCCTTGAGCCACGGCAATCGGCCGCACGGAACCCAGCAATTCCTGCTTGCCGCCAACGAGGCCAAAACCCACCAGCGCCAATTGCAGCAGCGCTAGCGAGAACGCGAGCCAAAGCGCGATCAGCCCAGTCTCAGCGATCATATGCGTTCATCCCGACTGTCCGGCATCGCATTGGCCGCGCGCGCCCTCACTGCTCGGCCTTCATCTGATGTGTTGTCTCGTTATAGCTCATGCCTTCCAATTCGCGCGGCATGTAGCGTTCGTCATGCTTGGCGAGCAGATTGCTCGCGACGAAGGTGCCCGACGAATCGAAAGCGCCTTCCGCCACGACGCCGGAACCTTCACGAAACAGGTCGGGCACTATTCCTTTAAACGATGCAGGCACCGTCGCCTTTCCGTCAGTGACGTTGAAATGGATCGTGACGCCGTCGGGAGCGCGTTTCAGGCTGCCCTTGACTACCATACCACCCAGCCGGATAGCCTTTCCGGGTTCGACGCCTTTGGTACGCACATCCGCGGGCGCGTAGAAATAAGCCGCTTCGTCGCGGAGGGCGGACGCCGCCAATAGTGCCGCACCCACCAGCGCAACGAGCGCGGCGAGCGCCAGGATCAAGCGCTGATGCTTCGCCTTCATGGCCGCTCCGACAATTTCTGCACGGCGGCCTCTGCACTGCGCATCGTGTGCCAGCATCGCAGGCACAACAGGAATGTGGCTGAAAAGGTCAGCGCATAAGCGCCAATGACGAATGCCCACTGATTCATGATCGTTATCCCCGCGCCATCCGTTGCATGCGGGCTTCGGCCTTGGCTTCTGCCAGAATGGTCCGCATCCGCATCAGCACGATCGCGGCGAACAGCAATGTAAAGCCAACCAGCGTGAAGCCAAGTGGCCATAGCAGCGTCATGTCGATACTGGACCCGCGCATAGTGATGCTGGGTCCTTGATGCAGGCTGTTCCACCAGACGACCGATCGATTGATGATCGGTATGTTGACCGCGCCGACCAGTCCGAAAATGGCCGTCGTCGGGCTGACCCCGCCCTGCGCCTGCCGCGCGCTGGCATTGGCGAGCGCCATATAGCCCAGGTAGAGGAAAAGCAGCACGAGCATCGACGTCATGCGGCCATCCCATTCCCACCAGGTGCCCCAGGTTGGCCGTCCCCATATCGACCCGGTCGTCAGGCAGATCGCCGTAAACAGCGCGCCCGGTGCCGCAATAGCCCGGCCTGCAACCGCCGCCAGCGGGTGACGCCATACCAGTTGCATAAGGGCGGCGACGGCGATTCCTCCCCACCCGGCCATGCCCAGCCACGCGGCGGGCACATGGATGTAAAGGATGCGAACCGTTTCACCCTGAAGATAGTCGGGCGGGGTCACGAATAATCCGCAAGACGCTCCGACCAGAAGCAGAATGAGGCCGGGCCAGAACAGCCAGCCGGTCAGCGGTCGGGCAATGCTCAGAAAGCGGGCGGGATTGGCGAAGCGATGCATTGGGAAGGCTCTTTAGCGGCCCCCCGGCATCAACGCCAGTGGCGCTTTCAATCGTCGCTCATTGTGGAAAATCACTTCACCCGACAGGCATCTCGCGCTTTTTTGCGACAGGCAGGCGACAAATCCGTATCGAGTCACTATATGCGCGCCACACACAGCCGCTGCTGCGGTCAGGATCGGCAATGGACCCGCTCGCACCCATGTTTACGACCAACCCGTTCGACGACGACAAGCTGCGTGAAGAATGCGGCATTTTTGGCGTCTTTCAGGCCGAAACCGCTTCGGCCATCACCGCCCTTGGCCTTCACGCGCTACAGCATCGCGGACAGGAAGCGGCTGGAATCACCAGCTGGGACGGCCATGATTTTCACACCCACCGCGCGATGGGACATGTCGCAGGCAATTTCGACCGCGACGATGTGATTCGCAGCCTGCCGGGCGGTGCGGCCTGTGGCCATGTGCGCTATTCGACCACTGGCGAAACGTCGCTGCGCAACGTGCAGCCGCTATATGCCGAACTTAATTCCGGCGGTTTCGCCATTGCGCATAACGGCAATATTTCCAACGCCATGAAGCTGCGCCGTGAACTCATCCGCCGCGGCTCCATCTTCCAGTCGACCTCCGATACCGAAGTCATCATCCATCTGGTTGCGACATCCACCTACAGGACGCTTCTGGACAAATTCATCGATGCGCTGAAGCAAATTGAAGGCGCTTATTCGCTGATCGTGATGACGCCTGAAGGCATGATCGCTTGTCGCGATCCGCTGGGCATACGACCGCTTGTCATGGGCAAGCTGGGCGATACCACCATCTTTGCGTCCGAAACCGTCGCGTTCGACGTGGTGGGTGCCGATTATATCCGGTCGATCGATCCGGGCGAGTTGGTCATCGTCACCCATGATGGGGAAGTACGCAGCCATCGCCCCTTCGGCGAAACCCACCCCCGCCCCTGCATCTTCGAGCATGTCTATTTCAGCCGTCCCGATTCGATTGTGGACGGTTCAAGCATCTATTCGGTTCGCAAGGCCATCGGCGCGCAGCTCGCGATTGAAAACCCGGTCGATGCCGACCTGGTCATCCCCGTCCCCGACAGCGGCGTGCCTGCGGCGATCGGCTATGCGCAGCAATCGGGCATCCCATTCGAACTGGGCATCATTCGGTCGCACTATATCGGCCGCACCTTCATCCAGCCGGGCGATAAGGTCCGTCATCTGGGCGTGAAGCTGAAGCATAACGCCAACCGGGCGCTGATCGCTGGCAAGCGCGTCGTGCTGATCGATGATTCGATCGTGCGTGGCACCACCAGCCTGAAAATCGTGCAGATGATGCGCGAAGCGGGCGCGGCTGAAGTCCACATGCGCATCGCCAGCCCGCCGACCAAGCATAGCTGCTTTTATGGGGTCGATACGCCAGAACGCACCAAGCTGCTCGCCCATCGGCTGGACATTGGCGGCATGCAGGATTTCATCCACGCCGACAGCCTGTCCTTCATTTCGATCGATGGCCTGTACAAGGCGTTGGGCGAAGCGAAGCGCGCGGACATTCGGCCGCAATATTGCGACGCCTGCTTCACTGGCGATTATCCCACCACCCTCACCGACCAGGATGAAGTCGCGGTCAAGAGCCAGTTTGAACTTCTCGCCGAGCGGGTGGTCTGACCGGCAAACTAATCCAGCGGCGGCCTGACGCGGGCCGTCGCTTCTTCCTACCTCAACGATCAGGCCCCACGGCAGCCGAGGGGTAAAAGGGATGTTTCATGTCCACCCTTCCTCTTTCCGGTAAGCTTGCTCTCGTCACCGGTGCCAGCAGGGGCATTGGCGCGGCGACCGCGCAAGCGCTTGGCGCTGCAGGCGCGCATGTCATATTGACCGCGCGGACCGCCGGAGGCCTTGAAGAAGTGGAGGAGGCCATACATGCGGTCGGCGGCAGCGCGACCATCGCGCCGCTCGACCTGATCGACGGCGAAAGCATCGGTCGCCTGGCCCAGGCGATTTCCGGCCGCTGGCAGGCACTGGACATAATGGTGCTGAATGCCGCCACGCTCGGAAGCCTGGCCGCTGTCCCGGCGATCGACACCAAGGAATTTGCCAAGCAGTTGACGCTCAACATCGCAGCGCCTCAGGCATTGATTGCGGCCTTTGACGCCATGCTGAGGGCCAGTAGCGACGCGCGGGTGATCGCGCTCACATCCTCCGTCGCCGCCGCTCCGCGCGCTTATTGGGGTGCTTATGGCGCGTCCAAGGCCGCACTTGAAACGCTGGTCGGGGCCTATGGCGAGGAGGTAAAGAATATCTCCGCGATCCGTACTCACATTGTCGATCCGGGCGCAACGCGGACTGCCATGCGCGCGCGCGCTTTTCCCGGTGAAGACCCGGCAACGTTGAAGGCCCCCGACGTGGTTGCACAGGCTATTGTCGATCTGGTCCTGGCCGACCATCCGAACGGCTATCGCTACCTGGTCGGTTAACCGTCAGGCGGGCTTGACCAGCGTCACCTGCGCCACGTTGATGGTGCCGCCGCGAAAACCGCCTTCGCAATACATGAGATAATAGCGCCAGAGGGCAACGAAATGCTGGTCGAAACTGACCGGCAAAAGCCCTTGATCGACCACATGGTCAAACCGTTCCCGCCAGCGCTTCAACGTTTCGGCATAGTGCAGCCCGAAATAATGGACATCGTGCCACGCAAACCCCTGTTGCTCCGCCAACGCGCGGAACCGGCTTTCCGAAATCAGCATGCCGCCGGGGAAGACATAGGTCTGGATGAAGTCCGCACCGCGGGCATAACGTTCGAAAATCGCATCATCGATCAGGATATACTGGATAGCGGCCCTACCCCCCGGCTTCAGCAGCCGTTCGATCGCGGCCAGATAGGTAGGCCAGTAACGCTGGCCCACAGCCTCCACCATTTCCACGCTGGCGATGGCGTCATATTGCCCCGATGCATCACGATAATCGGTCAACAGGATGTTCGCCCCGGCCCCCAGCCGATCCCGCGCATATTCCGCCTGTTCCACCGACAAGGTCAGGCCATCATAATGGATCGCACAACGGTCCATCGCCTGTTCGGCCAGGCCGCCCCAGCCGCAGCCAATTTCCAGCAGCCTGGCACCGTCCTGCAAATTCAGCCGGTCGAGGATAGCGTCCACCTTGCGCTGCTGGCCCCGCTCCAGACTTTCAATGCGGTCGACAGGATTGCGGAACAAGGCGCTGGAATAATGCATGTTTCGGTCAAGCCACAAGCGGTAGAAATCATTGCCCAGGTCATAATGATAGGCAATGTTCCTGCGCGATCCCCTGTGGCTGTTCCGCCGCGCCCAATGCAGCGCCTGACCGATCCAGCGGCCCGGCCCCCTTGGCCGCGCGACATCGCCCAGCGCAGTCGCATTGACCATGAACAGTTCAAACAAAGGCACTGGATCGGGACTGGTCCACTCGCTCGCGGCCCATGCCTGATACCACCCCGCCGATCCGCCAAGGGCCAGTCGCAACAAGGCTCGCCATCGGACAAGATGCACTTCGCATCGCGGACCGGGGCTACGTCCGCCCAATATGCGCGCCGTGCCGTCGGGCAGGACGGCTTCCAGCCTACCAGCCTGAAGCCCGGCGTCGATCCGGTCCAACAGCCGGTGGAACGCCGCGCCTGCCATGCGCGCAGCCCAGCGTTCCCGTCGTGGTTCCGAATGTCGGCGGGCGGACGAAGCGCGGCGGCCGCGTCGTGGATCGATAGCATTCATCCTATCACCTCTGTCCGTTAACCGCCCGCTGCGCAATCACCGCTTGACGCATCGGTAAGCCGCCAGCGCTCGCTCTCGCGCTTCCTTGTGGCCCACGCATTTGCGGGGATAGGCCAAGGGCCGGGCATCGTGAGCGTCGGGATCATGAACGGCCTTGTCATCCAGCTGCGCCAGTTCGGGCACCCATTGCCTGATATAGTCAGCCGCATCGAATTTGGGAGACTGGATGAGCGGTGCCATGATTCGGGAAAAGATATTCGCGTCCACCCCGCTGCCCGCAACCCATTGCCAGTTGACGCTATTATTAGCATAATCGGCGTCCACCAGCGTATCCCAGAACCAGCGCGCGCCATGACCCCAGTCGATCAGCAGATGCTTGATCAGGAAGCTGGCCGCGATCATCCGCACGCGATTGTGCATCCATCCGGTCGCCCATAGCTGACGCATGCCGGCGTCGACGATGGGATATCCCGTCCGCCCCTGTTTCCAGGCGTTGAAGTCTGACCCCGCTTCACGCAGGTCGCGCCAGGGCATGCGGTCGAAATCCGCCCGCGCATTTTTCGACCCATATTCCGGCATGGTCCATATCTGGACATGGGCGTAATCACGCCAGATCAGTTCCTTGAGGAATATCGTCGCATCGCCGCGCGCGTCGCTGATTTGATGCCATATCCTGGCGGGAGAAACTTCACCAAAATGCAGATGAGGGGACAGGCGCGACGTGCCCTCGCACGACGGCAGATTCCGGTTTTCGCCATAGTCGCCCACTTCATCCCTGAAGTCGCTCAATCGCTCGGTCGCGCCCGCTTCACCGGGCGTCCACTCCGCGCCGAAGCCCGATGCCCAATCGGGATGGGTGGGCAGCAGTTCCCAATCCGAAAGTGTTTCGCTGACCGGCCATTTTGCGGGACCTTCGATCCGTGTGGGCGCTGCCGTCGGGGTGGCAGGCGGCATATGCTCCATCAAAGCGCGGAAGAAGGGTGCGTAGATGCGATAGGGCGTGCCGCCCACTGTCTTCAGGCGATCGGGTGGCAGGAGCAGGCTGCCATCGTGAAGTTCAAGCTCCAGCTTGCCCGCGACTGCCCTTTCGGCATTGCGCCACCATGGCTCCAGATGCGACAGGGCGTGTACTCGGCTGGCTCCGACCTCCCGTGCCAACTGTTCCAACTCCTCCGCGCTGCCGCCCCGACGCAATATCAGGCGTGATCCGCGCTCTTTCAGATCCTGCGCAAGGCTCGCCAAACTGTGATGCAGCCACCAACGTTGCGCGCCTCCGATCTTCCAGGTCTTGGGCGCGGCGTCATCCAATATGTAGGCCGGGATCACTGGCCCTTCCTTCATCGCGGCGGCAAGAGCAATCTGGTCGGACAGGCGCAGGTCCTGGCGGAACCAGAGTATGACGGGATCGGACATCCCCCACAGATGCCACCTGCATAGCGGAAGTCCAGCCCCCTCCCCATTTCGGCGCGAAAAGGCTTCCGCACATAGCCGACGCTGATTTTGGCTATTGGAATAATGGCTGTTCCCCGCCTATCGTTCGCACTCAACGACATGGCGAAGGGGCTACCTTTGCCGGAAGCAACGATCAGGGGACGTCATGGCGTCGATGCCAAACGATTCGGAATTGGGATACAGGCCGTGCGTCGGGGTGATGCTGGTCAATATGGAAGGCAAGGTTTTCGTCGGCCAGCGGCTCGATAACAAAGTCGAAGCCTGGCAGATGCCCCAGGGCGGCATTGATGACGGCGAAGATGCAAAGGCGGCTGCCCTACGCGAACTGGGGGAAGAAACCGGCATCGACGGCGTTCACGTCGAAATCATCGCCAAGGCGCGGGATGAGCATTTCTACGACTTGCCGCCTGAACTGGTCGGCAAGCTATGGGGCGGAGCGTTTCGCGGCCAGCGGCAGATCTGGTTCCTGGCTCGCTTCCTGGGCAGCGACGACCACGTCAATATACAGACCAAACATCCCGAATTTCGCGATTGGAAATGGGTGCATCCTGAAATGCTGCCCGACATCATCGTGCCGTTCAAACGCAAGCTATACCGTGACATCCTGCAGGAATTCAGGACTTTGATCTGAGAAAGGGTTAATTTGGCGGGCCTTGCGGCTGCGCCCATTTTATCATGCATCGTTATCTGATTTTACCGCTCCTGCTCATTCCGGTTCCGGCATGGGCCAATGCTCCTGCGTTGCTCCCATCTTCAGTGCGGGAAATGCTCGAAGCGGCCATTGCCAACGGTGATGAAAGCGAAATCGCGACCGTCGCCAAGGTCGCCAAGCAGACAAATCCCGCCTCCGCCGACGAAATCCAGCGCATCGTCAACAGCTGGAAGGAACGCACCAAGACGACACACGACGCGATCGTGCGCGAGGCTCGCTTTTCGGAACTATGGACCGGACGGCTGGAGGCGGGAGGCTTCCGATCCACAGGATCGACTAGCGAAATAGGCCTGAGCGCCAATCTGGCGCTCAAGCGCACCGGCCTACAATGGTCGCACAAGCTCAGCGCCAGCGCGGACTATCGCCGGGCCAATGGCGTGACGTCGCGGGAACGCTATACCGCCAGCTACGAACCCCGGTTCGAATTCAACCCGCGCGGATTTTCCTATGGGCTGGCGCAGTTCGAACGCGACACGTCGATCGGATATGATGAGCGCTACACGGCGTCAGTCGGTGTGGGTTACAAGCTGATCGTGAGCAATCCACTGGACCTGGCGGTGGATATCGGCCCATCGGTGCGCCATGCCAAATATATCAGCGGCGAGCGGGAAACCAAATTCGGTGCTCGCGCATCGATGGATGTCGTCTGGCGAGTGGCCCCTGGTCTTACCGTAAAGCAGTTGGCATCGGGCTATGCCGAAAGGGATGTCTACACGCTGAATTCGCTCACGTCGGTGGAGACCAAGGTGACTACGCGATGGTCCGCCGCTTTGTCCTACACCGTCCAGTATGAATCCGAAACGCTGCTGTCGGCACGAGATTTCGATACATTGAGCCGCCTGACCCTGACTTATGATTTCTGACCAGATCGACTGCTGACCGGGGTGGAGGCACGGCCCGTGGTCTGATAGGTTCTTCCAATGAAGGGCCTTTCGCCGTCCGATCAGGAGCTTCTGGAACGCGCCGCAGCTTTTCCCATGCTCGCGCTGGTGCAGCGCTGGTCAGCGGTGAACAGCGGATCGCGCAACCTGAACGGCCTGGCATCCATGGCGGGCCTGCTGGCGGATAGCTTCGCCATCCTTCCGGGTGAGCTTGAATTGGTGGCACCTGAGCCTGTGGACATCATCCGTTCGGATGGCCGCGCGGAAACGATCCAGCATGGCAGGCACCTTAACCTTGTAGTGAGGCCGAACGCGCCCGTCCGACTGCTATTGACCGGCCATATGGATACGGTTTTTCCGCGCGATCATGCGTTCCAATCTTGCCACTGGATCGATGAGGACCGGCTGAACGGCCCCGGAGTGGCGGACATGAAGGGCGGGCTGGCCGTGATGCTGGCCTCGTTGCAGGCTTTCGAAACATTCACCGAAGCGCAACAGATCGGCTACGACGTCGTAATCAACAGCGATGAGGAAGTGGGAAGCCCCTCCTCCGCCGGACTCCTGCGCCGAGCGGCTGGGGGAAAGCTGGCCGCATTAACCTATGAGCCTTGCCTTCCCGACGGGATGCTGGCCGGAGCGCGGGCGGGCAGCGGCAATTTCTCCTTCATCGTGACAGGGCGCGGTGCCCATGCCGGCCGCAATCCCGAGGATGGGCGCAATGCAGTGCTGGCTGCGGCGGACCTTGCCTTGCGGCTGAATGCTGCCAGCGGCAGAGGCTTCACCTGTAATCCCGCCAGGATCGATGGCGGCTCACCCAATAATGTCGTTCCCGACCATGCCATATTGCGGGTAAACTTCCGCCCGCGATCACCAAAAGATGAACGAGACGCGGGAATTGCCCTGAAGCAACTGGCCCAGGAGATGGAGCGCGAGCATGGCGTTTCGATCCACATCCATGGCGGGTTCGGCCGCCCACCCAAGCCGATGGACGCCCGCACGTCCGCTTTATTCTCCTTTGTGCAGGAATGTGGCGTCGAACTAGGCCTTTCGCTCGGCTGGCGCGACACGGGTGGCGTGTGCGACGGCAACAACATCGCCGCCTGCGGGGTCCCGGTCGTGGACACGATGGGCGTGCGCGGCGGCAATATCCACAGCGACGCTGAATATCTTATCGTCCCCAGCCTGAGCGAGCGGTCGCAACTGTCCGCCCTGACCTTGCTGCGCATCGCGCAGGGACGATTTTTTCCAGGAGGCATGGTTTGAGCTTTTTCATGCGGACCGCGCGCGCTGACGATCTGCAAACGCTTTACGAGATGGCGAAGCTGACGGGCGGAGGGTTCACTAACCTACCGGCGGACCGTAGCGCGCTCGCCGCCAAACTTGACCGCACCGAACAGGCGCTGGCGCGCGACGGCGACGGGATCGAGGATGAATTGGTCGTCATGGTGCTGGAAAATAGCGCAACGGGGCAGGTCCGCGGCACATGCCAGATATTTGCGGTAGTGGGGCGCAACTGGCCCTTCTATTCCTATCGCCTGGGCGCTTTGACCCAACACAGCCGGGAATTGTCACGCACCTTCCGCGCCGAAACGCTGTCCCTCGTCACCGATCTGGAGGGAGCCACCGAAGTTGGCGGCCTGTTCCTGCACCCGCGCGAACGAGCCGAGGGACTAGGCCTGCTGCTTGCACGCAGCCGCTACCTCTACATCCGTAACCACCGATCCCGTTTTGGCGACCGCATCATCGCCGAATTGCGGGGCGTGATCGATGAAGCGGGCGGATCGCCCTTTTGGGACGGGCTGGCGGGCCGCTTCTTTGGCATGAATTTTCAGGAGGCGGACGAATTCAATGCCCTCCATGGCAACCAGTTCATTGCTGACCTGATGCCACGAGCGCCCATTTACACCGCCATGCTGAACGACGGCGCGCGATCGGTCATCGGATTACCACACCCCAATGGCCGCGCGGCGATGCGCATGCTGGAGACAGAAGGGTTCGCCAATCCAGGCTATATCGACATTTTCGACGGCGGCCCGACCATGGTGGGGGAGATCAATTCGCTAAGGACCATCGCAAATGCGCAAGACGTGGCGCTGTCCGCTATTCACGAAAGCGGCGGGGAAAAGATGTTGGCCGCCGCCGGGCGATTGGCCAGCTATCGCTGCACCTATGGCTTCATCAACAGAAGCGAGGATGGGTCGATTTCGCTGGACCGGATCAGTGCGGAGATTTTGGGAATAGGAATAGGCGAGACATTCACCATGGCGGCGCGGGCATGACTGTCAGGGAAATCAACTTCGACGGCATAATCGGTCCTAGCCATAACTATGCGGGCCTGAGCATCGGCAATCTCGCTTCCACCAAAAATGCGGGCGAAGTATCGCGACCGCGCGCTGCCGCGCTGCAGGGCCTGGAAAAGATGCGGATGAATATCCGACTGGGCCTGACCCAGGGCGTATTCCTGCCGCAATGGCGGCCCGATGCAGGATGGCTTTCGGCGCTGGGCTCCGACATCAGCAATGCCGATCCGCATATCCGCGCGGCCGCCATGTCCGCTTCGTCCATGTGGGCCGCAAATGCCGCGACGGTATCTCCCGCAGCCGATACAGGTGACGGACGAACACACCTGACGGTCGCGAACCTCGTCACCATGCCGCATCGCAGCCATGAATGGTCGCAAACGCTAAAGCAGTTGCGCGTGGCCTTTTCCGACCAGAATGCCTTCACGGTCCATTCGCCTATCCCCCCACCCTTCGGTGACGAAGGGGCCGCCAACCATATGCGGCTGTGCCAAAGCCATGACAGCCCAGGCGTGGAAATATTCGTCCACGGCCCGACAACAACGTCATTCCCGGCGCGCCAGCATCTGGAAGCCAGCAAGGCGATCGCGCGGCTCCATCGGCTCGATCCGGCGCGAACATTGTTCGTCATGCAATCCGAAGAGGCGATCGCCGCGGGTGCCTTTCACAATGATGTCGTGGCCGTTGCCAACGAACATCTGTTGTTTACGCACGAACAGGCCTTCGCACAGAAGGATCGATTCTACGCGCAACTGCGCGAAGCTATGCCGTCCGTCCAGATCATCGAAGTACCGGCAAGCGCGGTAAGCCTGGCGGACGCCATTCGCAGCTATCTGTTCAATGCCCAGCTTGTCACGATTCCTGAAGGCGGAATGGCGCTGATCCTGCCGACGGAGGCGCGGGATATTCCTGCCGTCTGGAACTGGCTGGAGAACATGGTGGCGGGCAACGGCCCGATCCGGCGGCTCATCCCTGTCGATGTGCACCAGTCCATGGCGAACGGAGGCGGACCAGCATGCCTTCGCCTACGTGTCGTGGCGGACCCCGCCAATGTCGATCCACGCTTCCTCGTCAACGAAGCAAAACTCGACCAGATTGCGGCGATCGTCAGCCAATATTGGCCGGAAGAAATCGTTCCCGGCGATCTTGCAGACACTCGCCTGATCGCCCGGATCGAACAATCGTGGTTAACGCTTGTTGACCATTTGCAACTTTCGGGCGACCTAATGCCTTAGTCAAATATTGACCAAGCATGGCGGTTATGGACCGGATCAAACGCCTTTTCACGATCAAGACCAAGTTCGAGGCGTTTCTCGTCATCTACGCGCTCGCGCTGGGTGCCACTGAGCGGGGCTTTGTCTATATGCAGCAATATCCTGGCACAGGGGGGCATCTGCTCGCGCTGGCCTGCACTGGGACAGTCTTCATGGCGGGCGGCAAGATCTTGGACGCGGTCGATTTTCAGCGCCGCTATTCCGCCTGACACGCAGCGAACATCGACATTGATCCGTTGACCCCGGCCTGCCCGCCATGCAGGAGCGGGCCATGACCGCAATCATGCTTCAGGGAACCGGATCAGACGTAGGCAAGTCGGTGCTGGTCGCCGGCCTGTGCCGGGCGCTCGTACGCCGCGGCTACAGCGTTCGCCCATTCAAGCCGCAGAATATGTCGAACAACGCCGCAGTCACGACCGATGGCGGAGAGATTGGCAGGGCGCAGGCGTTGCAGGCGTTTGCGGCGGGCGTGGCTCCCCATAGCGACATGAACCCGGTGCTCCTGAAGCCACAGGCCGATCGCACCTCTCAACTGGTCGTGCATGGCAAGGTGCGCGGGACCTTGGGTGCCACCAACTTCAGGACGGCGCGCGGGCAGCTGCTGGACGCCGTGCTGGAAAGTTACCGGCGGCTGCATGCGCAATGCGACATCGTCGTGGTGGAAGGCGCGGGATCTCCCGCCGAAATCAACCTGCGCGCGGGCGATATCGCCAATATGGGCTTCGCACGCGCGGCCAACGTCCCGGTCATCCTGATCGGCGATATCGACCGCGGCGGCGTAATAGCCGCAATCGTCGGCACCAAGGCGGTCATTGACCCGGATGATGCGGCGATGATCCGCGGCTTCCTCATCAACAAGTTTCGTGGCGACCCTGCCCTATTCGAGGAAGGCTATCGGCAGATCGAGCAATTGTCAGGCTGGCGTGGATTCGGTGTCATCCCTTGGCTCGGAGCGACCGCGCGCCTGCCGAGCGAAGATGCCGTGGTGCTTGAACGGAAAACCCGGCGAGAGGGCCAGCGCATGATGATCGCCTGCCCGATTCTGCCCAGGATCGCGAATTTCGACGATCTGGACCCATTCAAGCTCGAACCAGCGATCGATCTCGTCATGGTGCCGCCTGGTCAGCCGATCCCGGCCCAAGCCGCGCTGATCGTGCTGCCCGGTTCAAAGGCCACCATCGCCGATCTGCGCGCCCTACGGTCAGAAGGCTGGGATGTCGATATCCAGGCGCACCACCGGCAGGGCAAGGCTGTGCTGGGCATTTGCGGCGGCTATCAGATGCTGGGGCGGCGGATCGCCGATCCTGAAGGCATTGAAGGACCGCCCGACGAAATTGAAGGGCTGGGCCTGTTGGACATTGAAACACGCCTGACCGGCAGCAAGGCGTTGAACCGAGTGGACGGCATAGCGCTTGGCAGACCATTTTCGGGCTATGAGATGCATGTCGGCGTGACCGGCGGACCTGACTGCGCCCGCCCCTTCGCCATGCTCGACGGGAAGCGTGCGGACGGTGCCATCAGCCCTGGCGGTCGGGTCTGGGGCACCTACATCCATGGTTTGTTTGCCAGCACCGATCTACGCGCCGCTTTGCTGGCCAATCTTGGCGCTCAGTCGTCACTCGACGATTATGGCGCGTCGGTTGAGCGCGCACTTGACGAGATCGCCGACCAACTAGAGCAGTATGTCGATATCGACGCGATCATCAGGCTAGCGAAAATGTGATTTGCTGAAAGGATGGAGTACCCATCAGGCGACAGGCCTTGGCGGACGATCCCCAAGCAAGGAAACGCTGGATGAAGGATATGCATCTGCTGCTTAGCATTTCGCTAAAGACACATCACCCGTGTCCACCAGCAAGTAATTGATTTTCCTATATAAGGAAAATGGTGCGCCCGGAACGATTCGAACGTCCGACCCTCAGATTCGTAGTCTGATGCTCTATCCAGCTGAGCTACGGGCGCGTTGTGGAGCGGCAGATAGAGGGGGGCGGATGATTGGGCAACCCCTTTTCTCACTTTTTTTACACCCACCGAAAGGCCGTGTCCGTTACAGCAACTTTTCCGCCCTCCGCCTCGTTACGATGGGGAAAGGAGACCGAGCATGGCTTTTTCGCTGAACAAGATTTTGCTCCTCGTCATCGCACTATGCTTTGGGCTGGTGTTTGGCTTGATGGTCAGCGGGCGGGGCAAATATAAACGACTGTGGCGCGAGGAACATCTGGCGCACCGCCAGACGATCAAGGATCGCGATGAGCGCCTTTCCGCCGCTGTGGCACCAACGACGATGGCCACCGCCTCCCACGAAGTCGGATCGGACGACCTGACACTCATCAGAGGGATCACGTCGCAGGACGCGGCTGCACTGCTCGATTCAGGTTACCACTCATACGGACAGATCGGCGCAATGAGCGATGAGCAGCAAGCCACACTGGAAGCGCGGCTGGGACGGGAGCCGGGAACGATCGCACGGCAGGAGTGGCCCGTCCAGGCAAGGCTGCTGGACACCGGAAAAGTGCGCGAACATGAACGGCGCTATATCGAGGCAAATTAACGGGAACTATCTGTTCACCTACCTTCCCCCGCAGGTGGGAGGAGGTTTACACATCTGCCTCTATTTGTTTGCCAGCGCCGCCTGGGCAGCCGCCAGGCGCGCAATCGGCACGCGGTAGGGCGAGGCCGAGACATAGTCGAGGCCGGTCTGCTCGCAGAAGGAGATAGAGGCCGGATCGCCCCCATGCTCACCGCAGATTCCGAGCTTAATTCCTGGCCGCGTCGCGCGGCCACGTTCGGCGGCCAGTTCGATGAGCTGGCCCACGCCCTCCACATCGATGCTGACGAACGGGTCGCGGGCAAAGATGCCCTTGTCGACATACTGTGTCAGGAAACGGCCTGCGTCGTCACGGCTGATGCCAATGGTGGTTTGCGTCAGGTCATTCGTGCCGAAGGAGAAGAACTCGCCCACTTCAGCAATCTCGCCTGCCTTCAGCGCAGCGCGCGGCAGTTCGATCATTGTGCCGACCAGATATTCGACCGAAGCCCCCTGCTCCGCGAATACCTCGCTGGCGACGCGATCGACGATCGCCTTCATCAGTTCCAGTTCCTTCTTCGTCGCGACCAGCGGGATCATGACTTCAGGGATCGGTGCTTCGCCGCTGCGCTGCTTGACGATCAGCGCAGCTTCGAAAATGGCGCGGGCCTGCATCTCGTAGATTTCAGGATAGGTGACGCCCAGGCGACAACCGCGATGGCCCAGCATCGGATTGAATTCGTGCAGTTCGGCGGCGCGGCGCTTGAGCGCCTCGACACCCACGCCCGCAGCCTTTGCCACTTCCTCAAACTCCGCTTCGCCGTGCGGCAGGAATTCGTGCAGCGGCGGATCGAGCAGACGGATGGTGACGGGGAGGCCGGCCATTACCATGAAGATTTGCGCGAAATCATCGCGTTGTTCGGGGAGCAGCTTGGCCAGCGCGACGCGGCGGCCCTTTTCGCTGTCGGCGAGGATCATTTCGCGGACTGCGGTGATGCGCGCGGCGTCGAAGAACATATGTTCGGTGCGGCACAAGCCCACGCCTTCCGCGCCGAAATCGCGCGCGACCTGGCAGTCTTGCGGCGTTTCGGCATTGGCGCGAACGCGCAAGCGGCGGACCTTGTCGGCCCAGACCATCAGCACGCCGAAGTCGCCCGCCAATTCAGGCTGCACGGTCGGAACTTCGCCCGCCATCACCTCGCCGGTCGAACCGTCGATGGTGAGGACGTCGCCTTCCTTGAGCGAACGGTCGCCGATACGCAGCGTCTTGGCCTTGTTGTCGATCGACAGGCTGCCCGCGCCGGAGACGCAGGGACGGCCCATGCCGCGCGCCACCACGGCGGCATGTGACGTCATGCCGCCACGCGCCGTCAGGATGCCCTTGGCCGCGTGCATGCCGTGAATGTCTTCCGGGCTGGTTTCGACGCGAACGAGGATGACGGAGTCGCCCAGTTCGTTACGACGCTCGGCAGTGTCGGCGTCGAACACGATCGCGCCCGAAGCTGCGCCGGGAGATGCGGGCAGCCCCTTGGTCAACACGTCGCGCGGTGCCTTGGGGTCCAGCGTGGGGTGCAGAAGCTGGTCGAGCGCGGCGGGATCGACGCGGGCGACGGCTTCTTCCTCAGTGATCAGGCCTTCGCTCGCCATCTCAACCGCGATCTTGAGCGCGGCCTTGGCGGTGCGCTTGCCCGAACGGGTCTGGAGCATCCACAGCTTGCCCTGCTGCACGGTGAACTCGATGTCCTGCATGTCGCGATAATGGGTTTCGAGGATCTGGAAGACCCCAGCCAGTTCGGCATAGGTTTCCGGCATCGCTTCTTCCATCGACAGCGGCTTGGCCCCTGCCCGCTCGCGCGCCTGAAGCGTCAGATATTGCGGCGTGCGGATGCCCGCCACCACGTCCTCGCCCTGCGCGTTGATGAGGTATTCGCCATAATAGGCGTTCTCGCCAGTGGCCGGATCGCGGGTGAAGGCAACGCCGGTCGCCGACGTGTCACCCATATTGCCGAACACCATCGCCTGCACGTTGACGGCAGTGCCCCAATCGTGCGGGATGGAGTTCAGGCGGCGATAGACCTTGGCACGGTCGGCCTGCCACGACCCGAACACAGCGCTGATCGCGCCCCACAGCTGATCGTTCACATTCTGTGGGAAAGGCTTGTCCCAAAGCTTTGAAACCAGTGTCTTATATTCGGATACGAGTGCCTTCCAGTCATCGGCGGTCATTTCCGTGTCGAGCGTGTAGCCCTGATCCTCCTTGGCGACCTCCAGAGCCTCTTCAAAGGCACCATGGTCCAGCTCCAGCACTACGTCCGAATACATCTGGATGAAGCGGCGATAGCTGTCCCAGGCGAAACGCTCATCGCCCGATGTTGCCGCGAGGCCGACGACCGTCTGGTCGTTCAGGCCAAGGTTCAGCACCGTGTCCATCATTCCCGGCATGGAGATGCGCGCGCCGGAGCGAACGGAGACCAGCAGCGGATCGGACGCATCGCCGAACTTCTTGCCCGTCACGCCTTCGATATGGGCGATACCGTTGGCGACTTCCGCCATCAGTCCTTCGGGATAGACGCCACCATCCTGATAATAGCGGGTGCACAGTTCGGTCGTGATGGTGAAACCTGGAGGCACAGGCAGGCCGATGGCGGCCATGCCGTCCAGATTGGCACCCTTGCCGCCGAGGAGATTCTTGTTACCCTTGCCGCCGTCATCGACCCCGCCGCCGAAACGATAGACATAACGTGTCGCGGTCGTGCTCATGCTGGCCTCTTCCATTTTCAACATAATCCCGGCTCTCCCTGCACTGATTGCCGTCATTTGTGCGTTGCAACAAAGTCCCTGCAACAAAGGGGCGATAAACGCACCCGCTTTTACGATGATCCCGTCATTACATATTCATTATCCCGGCCAAATGGCCGACTTTTACGAGCTAGCCTGCGATTTTCGAGAAGTCGGCGACCGCGTGGACGGCTTCGCGCACCCGCATAAGCAGGGCCAGACGGGCGGCGCGTTTTGCCGGATTGGCGTCATTGACCGTCACCTTGTCGAAGAATGCGTCGATGGGGGCGCGCAGCGTGGCGAGTTGCGTCATTGCATCTTCGAAGCGCTCGTCCACAACCGCCTGTTTAGCACGCGGTTCCGCGTAATTCAGCGCGTCCGCCAAAGCGATTTCATCAAGCTCAGAGGCAGCAGCAGCCGTGATGGAAGGATCGATCGCTTCCTTCTTTAAGATGTTGGCCGCACGCTTGTAACCGGCGAGCAGGTTGGTGCCGTCGTCCGTGGCGATGAAGGATTGGAGCGCCGACGCGCGAAAGCTAACACGGTCCAATCGACCATCATCCCGAGCATTCCAGCGGCGCGATGCTTCAATAAAATCGTGCCGAATTCCTGCATCTCGCTGCTGAACGGCTAAGCGATCTAAAAGGAAATCAAGAGCAATCGTAAGCAACCGCCGACGCTCAACATCGTTCTCGGAGAGGACTGCTCTCTCATCCGCTTGACCGAGCCAAAACTCGATTGGAGCATCAGTCACCATCTTAAGGTGGTTCTCAAGGATCAGGCGAATGATTGCGATTGAAGCGCGCCGCAGAGCAAAGGGGTCCTTCGATCCAGTCGGATACTCTTTGATGTCGAAAAACGACAACAGGGTATCCAGCTTGTCCGCCAGCGACACCGCAACTATGACGGGTGCAGTCGGAACTTCATCCCCCTGCCCGACCGGCTTATAATGGTCGCGGATTGCATCCGCCACCGCATCAGGCAGACCTTCGGCGCGGGCGTAATAGCCGCCCATAACACCTTGAAGTTCGGGGAACTCTCCGACCATTTCGGTGACGAGGTCGGCCTTGGCGAGGCGGGCGGCTTGTTCGGCCAGGTCTGCGAGTTCCGCGACCGTGGCGGCTTGCCCACCCCCGGCCCCTCCCGCTTGCGGGAGGGGAGAAATGATACCTTTTTCTACCAGCCAGCGGGCGAGTTTGGCTACGCGTTCCACCTTATCGGCGACGGTGCCGAGCTTTTCGTGGAAGGTGATGCGTTCCAGCTTCCTGGCGTGGTCCGCGAGGCTGGTCTTGCGGTCCTGTTCCCAGAAGAAACGGGCGTCGGACAGGCGCGCGGCGAGGACCTTGCGGTTGCCTGCGATGATCGCTTCGCCGCCATCCTTCGCCTCGATATTGGCGGTGCAGATGAAGGCGGGGGCGAGTTTGCCTTCGATATCGCGCAGAACGAAATATTTCTGGTTGATACGGAGGGTTAGCTGGATGACTTCAGGCGGGACCTCAAGAAAGGCCGGGTCGAAATCGCCGAGCAGCGGGACCGGCCATTCGGTCAGACCGGCATTCTCCGCGATGAGGCCCTTGTCCTCGATCACGCTGTAACCCTTCGCGGCGGCGGCTTCGTTTGCCTTTGCCTCGATGATCGCTTGGCGTTCCTGATGGCTGACGATCACATGGCAGGCGCGCAGCTTTTCGACATAGTCGTGTGCGCCGCCGATGGTGATCTCACCGGGATGGTGGAAGCGGTGGCCGAGCGTGGCGTAGCCCGACCGGGTGCCTTCAATCTCGATATCGACAAGGTCCTCGCCCAAGATCGCGACGATGCCTTGCAATGGGCGGACCCAGCGGAGGCTTTCGGTCGTCTGCGATGCCGTGCCCCAGCGCATCGACTTGGGCCAGGGGAAAGAGCGGACGATGGCGGGGACGGTTTCGGCCAGAACCCCGGCGGTGGCACGACCGGGCTTGTTGACGGTGGCGAACCAGACGCCGTCGCGGTCCTCAAGCTGGTCCTGTGTCAGGCCGGTCTTGCGCAGGAAACCCTCCAGCGCCTGCGCGGGGGCGCTGGTGCGGGGGCCTTTGAATTCCTCACTGACGGCGGCGGTTTGCAGAGGCAGGTTGCGGGCGATCAGCGCGAGGCGGCGGGGCGTGACGAAGCTATCGATGCTCTCGGGTTTCAGACCAGCTTTGCCCAGTTCCTCGGTGAAGAGGCGGGCGAGGTCTTCCGACGCTTTGAGCTGCATGCGCGCGGGTATTTCTTCGCAGCGCAATTCGAGGAGGAAGTCAGTCATGCGATGATTCTTTCAACGTGCTCCTGCGAAGGCAGGAGCCCATGGTTCAAAGCGCGGTGCGTCGGACTCTGGGCTCCTGCCTTCGCAGGAGCACGGGTTGCCACTCCCTCCCCCATCACGCGGCCCACCCGTTCACTTCCATCCACTTTTCGCAGGAGCCTTTGGCCAGATCGCGGACGCGGCCGATATAGCTGGCGCGTTCCTGAACCGATATGACCCCTCGCGCCTGCAGCAGGTTGAAGACATGGCTCGCTTTGATCGCCTGATCATAGGCGGCGAGCGGGACGCCCGCCTCCAGTGACGCCTTGCACTCCGCTTCGGCATCCTTGAACCAGCGGAACAACTTTTCGGTGTCGGCGATCTCAAAATTCCATTTGGACATCTGCTGCTCATTGGCGAGGAAGACGTCGCCATAGGTGACGCCCGCATCGTTGAACTTCAGGTCGTAAACGCTGTCGACGCCCTGAATATACATGGCAAGGCGTTCGAGGCCGTAAGTCAGTTCGCCCGCGACGGGCTTACAATCAAAGCCACCCATCTGCTGGAAGTAAGTGAACTGGGTGACTTCCATGCCGTCGCACCAGACTTCCCAGCCAAGGCCCCAGGCACCCAGCGTCGGGCTTTCCCAGTCATCCTCGACAAAGCGGATGTCGTGGACGAGCGGGTCGATGCCGATCTCCGCCAGCGAACCCAGATACAATTCCTGGAGGTTCGCCGGGGATGGCTTCATGATCACCTGATATTGGTAATAATGCTGGAGGCGGTTGGGGTTTTCGCCGTAGCGGCCATCGGTCGGGCGGCGGCTGGGCTGCACATAGGCGGCGTTCCAGGGATTCGGGCCGAGGCTGCGCAGGGTTGTGGCGGGATGAAAAGTGCCCGCGCCGACTTCCATGTCGTAGGGCTGCAGGATCACGCAACCCTGCTTCCCCCAATAGGCATGCAGGGTCAGGATCAGGTCCTGAAAGGAAAGCACTTTGCCTGTCGCCACGGACGGTCCTTCGGTTTCATGACGCTTTGTTGCGGCGCGCCTTGGCGCAGGCAGGCGAAAGGGTCAAGGAAAAGAGCGGGCGCGATGGGTTAATCCGCTTGCCCTGATCCCGCTCGCCCCGCATGGATGCTGGCAAAACTATACGATGGATCTTTCCTGAGATGAAATGGCTTTTCCCGCGTTTCGTGACCGTTGGCCTGCTGCTGCTGAGCGGTTGTACCCAGGAACGACCCGCCGCCACCCGGCCTCCGGCGGCTCAAGCCACCATGGTCCGCCCTGCCCTGTGGAGCGTCAGGGACGACGACACGACCATATATCTGTTCGGCACCGTGCATGTGCTAAAACCCGGCGTGCAATGGTTCGATGGTGGCGTGAAGCGGGCCTTCGATGCGTCGGATGAGCTGGTGCTTGAAATAGTGGAGCCAACCGACCCGCAGGCGATGGCGGCGACCATGACCCATGCCGCGCTGGCGCGTGATGGGGTAAAGCTGTCGGACCGGCTCAACCCTGAATTGAGGCAGCGCTATCAGGCGGCGATGGTCGCCAACGACCTGCCCTGGCAAATGTTCGAAGCGTTCAATCCGTGGATGGCGGGCATGGCGTTATCGGTCCAGCCGCTGGAAAAGCTGGGTTATCGGGCCGACCTCGGCGCGGAAAAGACGCTGACGGTGGCCGCCAAGGTTGCGGGCAAGACAGTGGGTGCGCTGGAAACGGTGGAGCAGCAGCTGGGCTATTTCGCAGGCCTGCCGATAGAGCAGCAGGTCAAGTTTCTGGACGCCACGGTCGAAGGTCTACCCGACATGGATAGCGAGTTCGCGCGGCTTATCAGCCATTGGCAGCAGGGCGACCCCGAACGGCTGGCGCAGGAAATGAACGAGTCCCTGGAAGCGACCCCGGAACTGGCGCAGGTGCTGCTGATCCAGCGGAACATCAGATGGGCGCAGTGGATCAAGGGACGGCTCGCCGAACCGGGCACGGTGTTCGTGGCTGTGGGTGCGGGCCATCTGGCGGGCAAGGGCAGCGTGCAGGATCAGCTGGAAGGCATTGGCATAGGGTCCGTGCGGGTTTCGCAATGAGCGGCCTGCGCGCGCTGATGCGGTGGCTGGGGCTGTGCGCACTGCTGATGGTGGCGGCATGCGGGAAGGAAGCGCCCGCTCCGCCAGCAAATGGCGGCCCGGCGCTGTGGCGTATCGAGGGCAAGGCGCTGGATGGATGGCTGTTCGGCACGATCCATGTGCTGCCCGCCAATGTCGCCTGGCGCACGACGGCGATCGAGGGTGCGATGGGGGAGGCCGACCGGCTGGTGGTGGAGTCCGCCGATATTCAGGACCAGGCACTGACGACCGCTGCTTTCGAGAAGCTTGGGCGCAGTGCCAACCTGCCGCCGCTGGAGGCTCGGATCCCTGCCGAAGAACGCGACGACCTGCAACGGCTCGCACAGGCAGGCGGTGCCAGTGTTGAGATGCTGTCGGGCTATGAAAGCTGGGCGGCGGCGATGCTGTTGTCATCGGCGGCGCAACAATCGCTGCATGTGAGCGGCGCGGACGGGGTCGAGCCTGCACTGATCGCTGCGTTCAGGGATGCGGGTAAGCCGATCGGCGGGCTGGAGACGGTGGCGCGGCAATTCGGTGCATTCGATGGCCTTCCCGAACAGGCGCAGCGCCATTTGCTGCTCCAGACGGTTCAGGAAGCGGACGGCGTACAGGCGCTTTACGATCGCATCCTCAAGGCCTGGCTGAAAGGCGACATGGCCGCCATCGCGCGGGAGGATCAGGCCGGTGAACAACCGGACCCGGTGGTAAAACAGGCCGTGCTGGTCGACCGCAACCGCGACTGGGTCGGGGCGGTGAGCAGGCTTAAAGGGCGGCCCTTCATCGCGGTGGGCGCGGGGCATCTGACGGGGCAGGACAATCTGATCGCATTGTTGCAGGCTGCGGGCTATCGGGTCACGCGCTTGCAATAGGGCGGCTTACCCTTGCCTTCCGCCGCCTTTCTGCTAAAGGGCCGCCTTCCCGTGATGGTCATCCCTGGAGGCGTTGCGGGAAGTTTATGAAATCTGCTTTTGGAGACACGCAATGAGCGAGCAGCTTACGCTGTCGGCCGAGGCACGCGATCGGGCAGGCAAGGGAGCCTCCCGCGCTCTCCGCCGCGAGGGCCGCGTTCCCGCCGTCATCTATGGTAATAACGAAGAACCGCAGTCGATCCACGTCGAGGAAAAGCTCCTCAACAAGCTGCTCGGCACCGGTCACTTCTTCAACTCGGTCGTCATGGTCGAGGTCGGCGGCAAGCAGGTTCGCACCCTGCCCAAGGACGTCGCCTTCCATCCCGTGAGCGATCGTCCGCTGCACGCCGACTTCCTGCGCGTTTCGGAACATGCCACCGTCAGCGTCAACGTGCCGGTGCGCTTCGAAAATGAAGACGCATCGCCGGGCCTGAAGAAGGGTGGCGTGCTGAACGTCGTCCGTCACGACATCGAACTGATCGTCGATGCGGCGGAAATCCCCGATGACGTCGTCGTCGACCTCAAGGGCTTTGACGTCGGCGAATCGATCCACATCAGCGCGGTCACCCTGCCCAAGGGCGCGAAGACCGCGATCGACGATCGCGACTTCACCATCGCTACCATCGTTGCCCCGTCCGCGCTCAAGAGCGCCGAAGGCGACAACGAAACCGTGGTGGAAGGCGAGTAAGCCTTTCACCCGACAGCTTCCGGGCTGGAAATTTCGATCCCGTCCGCCTACCCGGCGGGCGGGATTTTTCTTTGGAGGTGATGCGCGATGCAGATCTGGGCCGGCCTGGGCAATCCGGGCACCCAATATGCGATGCACCGGCACAATGTCGGTTTCATGGCGGCGGACGTCATCGCCGACATGCATCGATTCACCGCGCCCAAAAAGCAGTTCCACGGATGGGTTCAGGAAGGACGCATCGGCACGGAGAAAATCATCCTCATAAAGCCCGCGACCTTCATGAACGAAAGCGGGCGGTCAGTCGGGGAAGCCATGCGCTTCTATAAGTTGACGCCGCAGGACGTCACCGTCTTTCATGACGAACTGGACCTCGCGCCGATGAAGGTGAAGGTAAAGCGCGGCGGCGGCAATGCAGGGCATAATGGCCTACGGTCCACCGATGCCCATATTGGCCCGGATTTCCGCCGCGTGCGGATTGGCATCGGCCATCCGGGACATAAGGACCGGGTGCACGGCTATGTGCTCGGCAATTATCACAAGAGCGAGCTGGACGCCCTGGCCGACATGCTGGGTGCAGTCGGTGCGGAAGCAGAGTGGCTCGCCAAAGGGGACGACGTCCGCTTCATGAACGAGATCGCGCTCAGGCTGGCCAATTAAGCGACGGCCAGCCCCTTCGCACCGGCGAAATAAGTCCAGGGTCGATTGCGCGACAGATGGCTATCGGGCCATAGAGAGGCGGTTATTCTTCGTCTTTCATGAGGTTCCGGGTGATCCAGACCGTCGCCACCACCCCTTTCCACGATCAAAAGCCGGGAACGTCCGGGCTTCGCAAAAAGGTCAGGATATTCCAGCAACCTCATTATGCGGCCAACTTCGTCCAGTCGGTGTTCGATTGCCTGACGGGTTTTGAAGGCCAGACGCTGGTCCTGGGCGGCGATGGCCGCTACCTCAACCGTGAAGTGATCCAGATCGTCCTGAAGATGGCCGCCGCCAACGGATTTGGGCGGGTGCTGGTCGGCCAGGGCGGGATATTGTCGACGCCCGCTGCATCGCACCTTATCCGCATGTCGAGCGCATTTGGCGGGCTGGTGCTGTCTGCCAGCCATAATCCGGGCGGGCCAGACGAAGATTTCGGCATCAAATATAATGTCGGCAATGGCGGTCCTGCGCCGGAAAAGGTGACGGACGCAATCCACGCGCGGACGCTCACCATTGACCGTTACCTCATAGTAGAAGCAGGCGATGTCGATCTCGACACGCGGGGGACTAGCCGTCTGGGAGAGATGACCGTAGAAGTGGTCGATCCGGTCGCTGGCTATGCCGACCTGATGGAGACGCTGTTCGACTTTCCCGCCATCCGCCAGATGATCGGCGACGGCTTCACATTATCGTTCGATTCCATGAGCGCGGTTACCGGTCCCTATGCGGTGGAAATCTTCGAAAAGCGTCTGGGCGCACCACAGGAAACGGTGTGCAACGCGACGCCCCTCCCCGACTTTGGCCACCATCATCCCGATCCCAATCTGGTCCATGCGAAGGAGCTGTATGATCGCATGATGGGCCAGGATGCGCCCGATTTCGGCGCGGCATCCGATGGCGACGGCGACCGCAACCTCATCATCGGGCGGCATTGTTATGTGACCCCGTCCGATTCGCTGGCCGTGCTGGCGGCGAATGCCCATCTGGCACCGGGCTATGCGGGCGGCCTCAAGGGTATCGCCCGGTCGATGCCGACAAGCTGTGCGGCGGACCGCGTCGCGGAAAAGCTGGGCATCCCGCTATATGAGACCCCTACGGGCTGGAAGTTCTTCGGCAATCTGCTGGATGCCGGCATGACGACGATCTGCGGTGAGGAAAGCGCGGGCACCGGTTCGGACCATGTGCGGGAAAAGGACGGCATCTGGGCTGTCCTGCTATGGCTCAACATATTGGCCGCGCGGCGTCAGAGCGTCGCGGCCATCATGGCCGATCACTGGGCAAGCCATGGCCGGAACTATTATGCCCGCCATGACTATGAGGCGATCGCTACCGACCGTGCCGACGCGCTGATGACCGCATTACGGGACAGCCTACCCCGCCTGCCCGGTTTGATGAACAGCGGCGGGACGATCCGCAGCGCCGACGATTTTGCCTATACCGATCCCACCGACCAGTCCGTCAGCCGCAATCAGGGTGTCCGCGTGATGTTCGAGGACGGATCGCGCATCGTGTTCCGGCTGTCGGGGACCGGGACGGAGGGCGCGACCCTGCGGGTCTATATTGAGCGCTATGTCGATCAGGGCGGCGACCTGGGCATGGAGACGGGCAAAGCACTCGCCCCCCTGATCGCTGCGGCGCAGGAGGTTGCCGACATAGCTGGCTTCACCGGAATGGACGGACCCAGCGTTATCACTTGATGTCGAAACGGGTCGAGGCTGGCCAAGATGGCGCGAAGGCGCTATCGGCGCGGCCAATCATTCTGACGTGAAGGCAGGTTCATGGGTTTTCGTTGCGGTATCGTCGGGCTTCCCAATGTCGGCAAGTCCACCCTGTTCAACGCGCTGACCGAAACGCAGGCGGCGCAGGCAGCGAACTACCCCTTTTGCACGATAGAGCCGAATGAAGGCCGCGTCGCCGTTCCCGATGAGCGGTTGCAAACCATCGCGAAGATCGGCGGCAGCGCCAAGATTATCGAGACGCAGCTGTCCTTCGTGGACATTGCGGGCCTTGTTCGCGGCGCGTCCAAGGGCGAAGGCCTTGGCAACCAGTTCCTCGCCAATATCCGCGAGACGGACGCCATTGTCCATGTCCTGCGCTGCTTCGAGGATGGTGACATCACCCATGTCGAGGGCAAGGTCGATCCCATCGCCGACGCCGAGACGGTCGAAACCGAATTGATGCTGGCCGACCTCGAAAGCCTTGAAAAGCGCGTCCCCAACCTAGCCAAGAAGGCGGCGCAAGGCGACAAGGAGGCCAAGGCCGCCGCTTCGGTTCTGGGCCAGGCGCTCGACCTGCTGCGGGACGGCAAGCCCGCCCGCCTCACCGTGCCCAAAGATGTCGAAGAGGAGCGGCTCTTTTCGCAAGCGCAGCTGCTGACCGCCAAGCCCGTCCTCTATGTCTGCAACGTTGAGGAAGAAAGCGCCGCCAGTGGCAACGCCCATTCCGCCCGCGTGTTTGAAAAGGCGGCAGCCGAAGGCGCAAAGGCCGTGATCGTGTCCGCCGCGATCGAGGCTGAACTCATCACCATGCCGATTGAGGAACGCGCGGAATATCTCGAAGCGCTGGGCCTGACCGAAGCAGGCCTCGCCCGCATCATCCGCGCAGGCTATGAACTGCTCGGCCTCATCACCTTCTTCACCGTCGGGCCAAAGGAAGCACGCGCCTGGACCGTGACCAAGGGATCGAAAGCGCCCCAGGCAGCCGGTGCGATCCACACTGATTTTGAAAAGGGCTTCATCCGCGCCGAAACCATGGCCTATGCGGATTATGTCCAGTTCAACGGCGAAGCGGGCGCGAAGGATGCGGGCAAGTGGCGGTCCGAAGGCAAGGATTATGTGACGCAGGACGGCGACATCATGCTGTTCCGCTTCAACGTCTGAACCATGGCGCTGCGCCTTGGTCAGATGCCTGCGCAGCGCAAGTCCGCCTTTCCGCCCAGCGTCGATGAAGCGACCCAATTGCTGATCCTGGGTAGCCTGCCCGGTGACGCATCGATCAAGCAGGGCGAATATTACGCCCATCGCGGCAACGCTTTCTGGTCGTTGATGGGCGAGGTTCTGGGGGAGGATCTGCGGGCGGCTCCCTATGCGCTGCGGCTGAAGCGATTACGCGCCAGAGGCGTTGGACTGTGGGACGTTATCGAAAGCGCGGATCGTCCCGGCAGCCTGGACAGCGCCATACGCGGCGCAGAGTTGCGGGACCTTAACAGTTTCATCGCTCGGCTCCCGGCGCTGCGGGCCATCGCCTTCAACGGCAAGGCCGCTTCGGCACAGGGACGCCGCCAGATTGGCGCAGGCTGCCCGGCCTTGACCCTGATCGACCTGCCCTCCAGCAGCGGTGCCAACGCCATGCTGTCGCGCGAAATGAAGATCAATGCCTGGCAGGTGCTGCGGGAATGGATCGCATAGCCCTAACATTGACGTAAACGTAAGGCGGCCCTAAAGCCGTCGGTGACCGCAATGAGATTGAGGGCCATGGACGAAATCATCTATTTTGAAGACGTCATCGTCGGCGAAACGCTGGCTTTTGGGCCCCTGACAATCAGCCGCGACGAGATCATCGCATTCGCATCAGAGTTCGATGCCCAGCCTTTTCACCTTTCCGATGAGGCGGCGGCGGAGACGCATTTTGGCAGCCTGTCCGCCAGCGGCTGGCACACCGCCGCCCTTTTCATGAAGATGTTCGTCGCGAAAATGCAGGCTGGCGGTCATCAGGACGCCAGTCTGGGGGCGATGGGCGTGGACGAACTGCGGTGGTTAAGGCCAGTCCGCCCCGGCGACACGTTGAGCGGCACGTCAGAGGTGGTGGAGAAAAAGGCGTCTCGCACTCGACCCGAAATGGGCATCGTCAAAAGCCGGGTGACGATAATCAACCAGCAGGATCAGCCTGTGATGACGATGATGCCGATCGCGATGTTCCGCACTCGGCCCGCCTGACCGACCCGTCCCAATCAATATTCCGATTCAGGCTTAGGTGGCAGCGGCCTGTTGGCCAGCAGATCCGCCGCCATCACGCGCAATTCCCGCGTCCGTGAATCCGCGATCTGGATCAGGTGCACGCCTGCGGGCAGGTCGAACCAGACGATGTTGCCTATAGCCGAACATTCCGGCCCATGGTCGCCCCCGGCGGACTTGACCGATTGGCGCTCCATGACGATGTCCACCCAGGCCGGACCTGATAGCCCGATGCCTATGCGCGCCGGGGTTTTGACCGCCAGCGTAAAAAGGCCGCCATAGCTTTTGGGCCGCTGCTTTTCCGGCTGGACCGCATATTGGACCTGCACCGTGGGACGCAGTGTCGCGACCACTGGCTTGCCCAGGATCAGCCGGGGCGCTGAATGCGGCACGCCCCCGGCGATCGCTGTGCCGCTCTGCATCCAGCTGGTCCAGGGTTCGGGCGACGGCGGCGCATCCTTGCACATGTCGGGTGCAGGCTGAGCGGCGGCTGCCGGGGCTGGCAAAACGCACAGGGCGAGCAGGCAAGCGATGCGTTTCATGCTCATTTCCTTCCGAACAGCTTTTCAATGTCGCCATGGCCCAGCTTTACCCAGGTGGGGCGGCCATGATTGCATTGGCCGCTGCGGGGCGTAACCTCCATCTCGCGCAGCAGGGCGTTCATTTCCGCAACGCTGAGTATGCGCCCCGCGCGCACCGATCCGTGACAAGCCATGGTGGCAGCGACCAGATCAATCCGTTCCTTCAAGGACAGCGCGCTGTCATAAGCGGCAAGATCGTCGGCAAGGTCGGACACCAGCCCTTGCACATCGCCCTGCCCCAGCATGGCGGGCGTGGCGCGCACCAGCATCGCGGATGGGCCGAACCGCTCCAGTTCCAGACCGAAGACTTTCAATTCCTCGATTCTCGCTTCCAAACGGTCGCAGGCCGGTTCGTCCAACTCCACCACTTCGGGCAACAGCAGCGCCTGAGCGGCGACGCCCTGCCCCTCCATGCCGCGCCGCATCCGTTCCAGCGTCAGGCGTTCATGCGCCGCATGCTGGTCGACGATGACCAGTCCGTCCTCCGCTTCCGCCACGATATAGGTGCGGGCGACCTGGCCGCGCGCAACGCCCAGGGGGTAGCTTTGGCCTTCAGGCGCGGGCGCGGCGGCAGATTCGGCGCGGGCTTGGGGCGGCGGCGTCAGGAAACCGGGTCGGCGATCCGCCATCATCGACGACTGTGCGCGAAAGGAAGAAGAGGCGTCCGCCGCTTCAAAAATCGGCATCGCGCCGATCGGCGTGGGAGAAACAGGCTCGGCTTTCCAGGCTGACAGTCCCGCCGCATCGGCCTGCTGCACGGAGCGAAATCCTTCCGCATCGAGCGCCCGGCGCAGGCCCGACACGATCATGCCCCGAATCAATGCCGGATCGCGGAAGCGCACTTCCGTCTTGGCGGGGTGGACGTTCACATCGACTTCCAGCGGCGGAACGTCAAGGAACAGCGCAACGACCGGATGGCGGTCGCGTGCGAGCATATCGGCATAAGCGCCGCGCACCGCCCCGACCAACAGCCGGTCGCGCACGGGGCGTCCATTCACGAACAGGAACTGATGATCCCCGACGCCGCGATTATAGGTCGGAAGCGAAGCCACCCCCGTCAGGCGGATGCCTTCCCGCTCCAAACTGACGATGACGTGATTGTCCGCCAGCGCCCGGTCGGTCAGGGCAGCGACGCGGTCCTCCCTGCCGTCACCCGCCTGCACGCCCAATGCGCGGCGACCGTCATGTTCCAGGCTGAACGCGACCGCAGGATGCGCCATGGCCAAACGCCGGACGCAGTCGAGGCAGGCAGCATATTCTGCCTTGGGCGATCGCAGGAACTTGCGCCTCGCGGGCACGCGGGCAAATAGCTGTTCCACCGTCACGCGGGTGCCGGGCGGCAGCGCCGCGGGACCTTCCGCCACCAGCACACCATTGTCGAGCGTCCGGTTCCATCCATCCCTTCCGACCGGGCGGCTGTCGATAGACAGGCGGGCGACACTGGCGATGGATGGCAGCGCTTCACCGCGAAAGCCCAGCGTCGCCACATTCTCAATTGCATCGTCGGGCAGCTTCGACGTCGCGTGGCGCTCAACCGCCAAAGCGATGTCCTCCGGCGTCATGCCGCATCCGTCGTCGCTCACCTCTATCCGGTCCAGCCCGCCACTGCTCAATCTGATGGCGATACGTGTCGCGCCGGCATCCAGCGCATTTTCCACGATTTCCTTAAGCGCACTGGCAGGCCTTTCGACCACTTCGCCCGCAGCGATGCGGTTGACCAGATGTTCGGGCAGACGGCGTATTGACATTGATTAGTGACTAGCCCAATCGAGCGCATTCCGCGAGCCGCAAGCCCCATTAAATTTGTCCCATGACACGGGCGGCGGAACGTGGCAGGGACCTCCGAACGCCCCGGTTCGCGTCGCCGGGATGATCGGGCTGAACAGGAACAGGCATGTCGATCTTCTCGCGACTTTTCAAACTCTCTTCCCAGGATATGGCTATCGACCTCGGCACGGCAAACACCGTTGTCTATGTGCGCGGGCGCGGCATCGTACTCAACGAACCATCGGTCGTGGCGGTGGAGACGCTGAACGGGGTGAAGAGGGTTAAGGCCGTCGGCAACGACGCCAAGCTCATGATGGGCAAGACACCCGATTCGATTGAAGCTATTCGCCCGCTGCGAGATGGCGTCATTGCCGACATCGACGTCGCCGAACAGATGATCAAGCATTTCATCACCAAGGTGCACGGCGGCAAATCACGCCCCTGGCGCTTTCCTGAAATCGTCATCTGCGTGCCTTCCGGTTCCACCAGCGTGGAACGGCGCGCGATTCGCGACGCGGCCAGCAATGCAGGCGCGAGCCAGGTCTTCCTGATCGAAGAGCCGATGGCCGCTGCGATTGGCGCAGACATGCCGGTCACCGAACCCATCGGATCGATGGTGGTCGACATTGGCGGCGGCACGACCGAAGTCGCCGTGCTGTCGCTGCGTGGTCTGGCCTACACGACGTCGGTTCGCGTCGGCGGTGACAAGATGGACGAAGCGATCGTCTCCTTCGTGCGCCGCCACCACAATCTCCTGATCGGCGAGGCGACGGCCGAACGGATCAAGAAGCAGTTTGGCGTGGCCCAGCCGCCCGAAGATGGCGTGGGCGAAATGATCCACATCAAGGGTCGCGACCTGGTGAACGGGGTTCCCAAGGAAATTTCCATTAACCAGGGCCAGATCGCGGATGCTTTGGCCGAACCCATCAGCACCATCGTCGAAGGCGTGCGGATCGCGCTGGAAAATACGGCACCCGAACTGGCAGCGGACATTGTCGATCAGGGCATCGTGCTCACTGGCGGCGGCGCGCTGCTGAAGGGGCTGGACGATGAACTGCGCGACGAAACCGGCCTGCCGGTCACCATCGCTGAAGATCCGCTGACCTGCGTCGCCATCGGGACTGGCCGGGCGATGGAAGATCCGATTTTCAGGGGCGTGTTGCAAACCGCTTAAGGCCAGGGGGAAGACAGGATGGCGCGGCCACCCAGCCGACGCCCCGGGCACAACCGGAAGGCGCAATATAGCCTCTTTGCCAGCTATGTGGTGGCGATGACTGGTGCCGCCGTCGGCCTGCTCCTGGTGGTTGTCGCCATGTTCGATCCGACGGGCTTCGCTGTGATCCGCGCCGCGACGGCAGAGGTCACGCGCCCCGCCTCGATCGCGATGCGCAACATGGTCAGCGGCGCAAGTTCGATCGACGAAGTACTGACCGCCTACTGGCGTGCCGGATCGCAGAATGTCGCGTTACGCCGCCAGGTCGAATCAGACCGCAACCGCATCATCGAAGCCAAAGCGGTGGCGCAGGAGAATGCACGGCTCAAGAAGCTGTTGAAGCTGGTCGATGCGGACGAAAGCCACCTGCTGGCCGCACGGCTGATCGCGTCGTCCTCCAGCAGCACCCGGCGCTTTGCACGCCTGAATGCCGGCCGTTGGCAAGGCGTACGAACAGGCATGCCGGTGCGTGCGCCCGAAGGGCTGATAGGCCGCATCCACAGTACGACACCAAACACGGCAGAAGTGCTGCTGCTGACCGACGGCAGCAACATCGTGCCCGTCCGCCGCGCCAATGACAGCGTCCCCGCCATATCCACAGGCCTGGGCGACGGAACGTTGGAGATCAGGGCGCTGGCGGCAGGCCGCAACCCCTTTCACCCCGGCGATATTCTGGTGACATCGGGCGTCGGCGGCGTCTATCAGCCCAATATTCCCGTTGCCGTGGTCGTACGGATCGCAGGAGAGATCGCTTATGGCGTCCCGTTGGCCAATCCATCCAAGGTCGATGCGGTAGTGGTCGAACGATCATTCGAGGAAGCCGTTACGCGAAGCGAGCCTGGGCATCCCGTCCCCGTGGATGCGGGTCCAGCGGACAACGCCATCGCACCATGATCGATCCGCATCTTCGGCACGTATCCCGGCTGGGTCGTCAACCGTCCGCCTTCCGCCTTGCCGGGACGCCGGTCATCACCGTCATGCTGGGTTCCGCGGTCACCGTCCTGCCGGTGATTGCGCAAGCTCCGGTCATGCCACCATTCGGCCTGCTGCTGCTGCTGTCATGGCGCCTGCTGCGGCCGGAACTGTGGCGCACCTGGATCGGGGTGCCGCTGGGCCTGTTTGACGATATGATGAGTGGTCAGCCGATCGGATCGTCCATGTTCCTTTGGACGATCATGCTGATCGGCATCGATGCGGTCGAACATCGAATGGTCTGGCGAAGCTATCGGCAGGACTGGCTAATCGCGTCCGTGGCCATTATCTTCTGCATCGTCGGCGGGGTATTTTTCGCGCACATAGCTGGCGGAGGAGACATAAACCTGTATCTGGTCGCGCCACAAATGCTCTGGACCATCCTGCTTTTCCCGTTCGTGGTGCGGCAATGCGCCCAGATCGATCGCTGGCGCGTGATGGCATGAAGCTGCCCAAGCTCAAGCGGAAGACCGTCAACGAAGCCGCCCTATCCTTTACCTTCACGCGCCGGGCAATGGTGGTTGGGGGATTACAGGCAGGATTCGGTGCCATGCTGGTTGGCCGAATGGCTTGGATCAGCATCGCGGAGAACGAAAAATACAATCTCCTTTCCGAAAGCAATCGCGTCAACCTGACCCTCATTCCACCCCGGCGGGGATGGATTTTGGATCGGGACGGAAAGACGCTGGCCAATAACCGGACCGATTTTCGCGTCGACCTGATCCCGGACCGTGTCACCGACCCGGACCACACTATCCCCAGCCTTGCCCAATTATTGTCGCTGACGCCTGACGATGTGGAACGGATCAGGACGGAACTGGACAAGTCAGCCGGGTTCCGGCCCGTACAGGTCGCCGAAAAGCTGACCTATGATCAGTTCGCGGCGGTCAGCGTCCGATTGCCGGACCTGCCCGGCGTGTCACCCAGTCAGGGATTTTCCCGCTATTATCCTGCGGGCGCGGCGGTCGGCCATCTGCTGGGATATGTCGGGGCGGCGTCGGCAAAGGAATATGAGGAGCGCAAGGACCCACTTCTGATCACGCCGGGGTTCAAGGTCGGCAAGGAAGGGCTTGAAAAAATCTTTGACCTGGAACTGACCGGCAAACCGGGCGCGAAGCGGGTCGAGGTGACGGCAAGAGGAAAGGTCGTCCGCGAACTGACGACCCGGCCCGACACGCCAGGCAACGCCATCAACCTGACGATCGACGCAGGGCTTCAGGAATATGCCGGACGGCGGCTCGGCCTTGAATCGGGGTCCTGCATCGTGCTCGACTGCCATACGGGGGAAATCCTCTGCATGGCGTCCATGCCCGCCTATGACCCCAATAATTTTTCCGACGGCATCAGTCATGATGAATGGAACATGTTGTCGAGCGATGAGCGCCACCCACTCATTAACAAGTCGCTGAACGCCCTCTATCCACCCGGATCGACCTTTAAGCCGATGGTGGCGATGGCTTTGCAGAGCGCCGGGATCGATCCCAAGGAGCGGATAAATTGTCCCGGCGGGTATCGGCTAGGCAATCGCTTCTTCCGCTGCCTGGGCCGCCACGGTTCGGTCGACATGCATCGCGCCATCGCCAAAAGCTGCAACACCTATTTCTATACCATGGGCAACCGTGTCGGCATCGATGTCATAGCACGGATGGGCCACGCCATGGGGTTCGGAGAAAAATTCGACCTGCCCGTCATTTCACAAAGCTACGGGACCATGCCGGATACGGCGTGGAAGATGCGGCGCTACAACCAGAAATGGACAGCCTCTGACACGCTGAACGCTGCCATTGGGCAGGGCTATGTCGTTGTGAACCCCCTGCAGCTCGCTATCATGGCCGGACGGATCGCTTCGGGCCGGTACATTCAGCCGCGCCTGACGAAAGGCCGTTACCCCGATGCCTCTCTCATGCCCTTCCCCAAGGAGCATTTCGACGCAGTGCGAAGCGGAATGTGGGAAGTGGTCAACGGCGACGGCACGGCTGGGCGCAGTCGGCTGGACGTTCCCGGCATCCAGATGGGTGGCAAGACTGGCACCGCACAGGTGCGACGGATCGCGGGCAGCCAGCGCGGGCAAAGCGGCGACTGGAAATATCGCGACCACGGTCTGTTTGTCTGCTTTGCCCCAACCAGCAATCCGCGCTACGCGGCCTCTGTCGTGATCGAACATGGGATGGGCGGGTCCCGAGCCGCCGCGCCGGTGGCCAAGGATGTTCTGACCTTTCTCTTCGATCCGGCCAAGGCGATGGACAGGCTGACCGAGCTGGAAAAGGGTTGGGGCGGCCCCCCGGCTGAGCGCATGGCACGGCAGATGGCAGCCTTCAGCCTGGCAAAGGCCATCAAAAAGGGGGAAGCACCGCCCCCGGCGTCCCCCAACCCCACCGAAGCGGCGAACGCGGCAGCATCGCCCGCCCCCAGTCAGGCATCAGCATCCCAAGCCGCCGAGGGCACACCACCGCCTCCTGCCACCAACCAGGGCGGCGCGCGATGAGCATCATCCCTGAACCCTTGACTCAATTCCCCTGGAAAGTGTTGGGGATACTGTGCGCAATCGCTGGCTTGGGTACGCTGGTTCTATACAGTTCTGCGGGCGGCAGCATCACACCCTGGGCTATCAATCAGGGGGTGCGCTTTGTCATCTTCAGCGGAATGGCTCTGGTGGTGAGCCGTATCCCGCTGGAGATATTCGCCCGCTTCGCTTTCCCGGCCTATGGCATCGTACTGGTATCGCTCGTCCTGGTCGAACTGATCGGCGGTGTGGCTGGAGGCAGTCAGCGATGGATCAACCTTGGCTTCATGCAGTTGCAGCCGTCGGAGTTCATGAAGCCGGTCATCGTACTGGCCGTCGCCCGATTCTATGCTCTGCTACCGGCGGGTGAAATCAGACGATGGTCCGCCATCTGGCCCGCGCTGGTGCTGATCGGCGTGCCATGGTCGCTGGTGCTGGTACAGCCCGACCTGGGCACCGCGACCATGATCGCGGCGGGGGGCGTGGCAGTCATGTTCCTGGCAGGCCTGCCGCTGCGCCTCTTCGTCGGATCGGCGCTGACGCTGGCCGCGATCATCCCGATCGCCTTCAGCTTCCTGCATGATTATCAGCAAAAGCGCGTGCTCATCTTCCTCGACCCCGAAAGCGACCCACTGGGCGCAGGCTATCATATCAGCCAGTCGAAGATCGCGATCGGCTCTGGCGGCCTGTGGGGCAAAGGATTCCTGAAGGGCACGCAAAGCCACCTTGATTACCTGCCCGAAGGTCACACCGACTTCGTATTCGCGACCATGGCGGAAGAATGGGGCCTGGCCGGCGGCATATTCCTGATCGGCGCATTCCTGCTGTTGTTCAGATGGGGAATTGGCGTATCGCTGCGCGCGCCCGACAAATATGCAAGGCTGGTGGCGGCAGGGCTGACCACCACCATCTTCTTTTACGTCGCCATCAACCTGATGATGGTGATGGGCCTGGCGCCCGTCGTGGGCATTCCCCTGCCCTTCATGTCCTATGGCGGCTCTTCCATGCTGACAGTCATGCTGTGCATCGGCATCATCATGGCGATCGGCAGATCAACCCACCGGGCCAGCCAGCAGCGCGGAAACTGGGCCTGAAGGCCATCGGCGTGAAAAATCCCGCCGCCCTGCAAATTACTGTTTGCAAAGGCGGAGGATAATGCTAACCGCCCGGCCACGCCAAGGCGACACCCCAACGGGTCTTCCAGAAGCGAGTGTGGACGCATAGCTCAGTTGGTAGAGCAGCTGACTCTTAATCAGCGGGTCCTAGGTTCGAGCCCTAGTGCGTCCACCATTTTTACTAGCAAAACCAAGTGGTTGTCCAGGACGCAAGTCGCTCTGAAATTGCTTACGGTTTTCCCATAAGCAAATCATAAGCGGCAGCGCGGCTCGTAAGCGTCCCTCACGGCAGCGCCCCACAGGTCAGCGTCAGGCCGAAGGATGTCGGTACGACCAGGAAACTGCGTCGTTACGCCGATTCCATGGAGACGCAGGTCGTTGCCGCGCTTCGTGGTCGGAAGGGCGAAGGTCGGCGTCGGAATGATAAGATCGCCCGGCAATTTGGCCTCCAAGATGTCCCGCTCACACAGAGTCATTGCAGTAGAAGGCGCGCGGCGGGGCCGCGATTCGGTCACTTGCGAATGGGTGGCCGGCCATTCCTGAATCGTCTCTGATTTCATGCTGCGCCAAAGCCGTCGTGATATTCGACACGTCCTGAAGGTGGAACACCATCGAAACTCAGTCGCATGAAATATTCGGCGGGTGCGCCTTCATAGCGTAACGCTTCATCATTCTGGAAGCCGAAGCGGTGATAATAATCCGGCTCTCCGAGCAGCACACATCCCGCTGTCCCCGAAGCCGACAACCGGCCAAGGCCGTCGCGGATCAGCGCGCTACCGATGCCTTCGCCTTGGCGATCAGGCCGGACGGACACAGGGCCAAGGCCGAACCACGCGAGGTCCTTGCCGTCGATCTCCACAGGGGAGAAGGCGATATGCCCCACCACTTCGCCCGCATCGACGGCGACGAGTGAAAGTGTCAACGCTCCGGATTCCCGCAGTGCCGCAATGATGGCCGACTCCGTCTGGTTGCTATGTTCCATTTCGGCGAACGCTGCGGCGGTGATGGCGGCGATAACGTCATGGTCAGCCGGTTGTTCCTGTCGAATTATCATTGCGTCGATTGTTCCTCATGGCACTAAAAACACCTCTTATCCTATCCTTATCGATGATGTGGCGAAGAAGGGGCAAGTGCGAAAAAAGATCGATCAGGTCACCTTGGAGCGCTCGCCGATCCTGCCCTGGCAGAGTTCATCGAAGATGATATTGTGTATTGCTGCTCTGCCCGCCTCATCAGGCACTGCCGCCTCGATTCCGTGCCGTGCCATCCGTTCAGGATAGAAGCCGTTTCCCATCGTGTAGCGCGCGGCAATGAGGCGCGGCCTGCTACACCCGGCGGCGCGCAGGCGGCCCGCCGTTTCGTGAGCAATGTGAATGTCTATAATCTCGGCAACGAGAATTATATTGTGTCGGGCCATGGCACCTCGCCATTGCTGAACCTGCCGGGCGCTCCCCGAGCTGTACTCGGGACTGTCCGGTTCAACGTCTGAGCGATGGCTGGCGGTGCGCAACAGCCAAGGGAGCATTTGCAAACGATTGATCGATGATTGACGTCGCCCAAGCGATTCCTGATCGGGATGGTCTAACGAGAAAACCTCATTCCTGCCTGCCTTTCACTATTTGTAAGACAAAGCGCGTTGTGGACCCGATCGCTTGGGTGTGCTGGCCGGTGGAACATTCCGTTCCACCCGCTCCTTCCCAAGGTCGAACCGGAACGCCCCCTCTGTCCGCCGCGTGGTCAGATCCGCTTGTCCGACAGTGATTGCCCTCCCGATTCACAGCATTTAGGCAGATGCGCGGCCCTGAGCATCAGGTCGCCCACTTCCGGCAAACGTGAACCATGCCATTCACGTTTGCCGGAAGACCAGCGAATATGGCGCGATTGTTCGAGCGCGTGACGCCGCCAAGGCCGTCGCCGCTGCCGCTTAAAAAAGGGCAGGGAAAAAGCGCAAGGGCGCGCCCTTCGCCGTCCCCAGCACCAGCGCGCCGGTGGGTTCGATCCGCCAGCGAGCGATTTGCGCCAACAAGCCGAGATAGCGCGCTTCCTGCTGCATCAGCGAGGGCGCGCAGGCTTTCGCCGTACTGGCGACGCCTGCGATCGTCAGCCGCTCGCGGGACAGTGCATAGCGGCCCGTGAAGCGGTTGCAGCCTGCACTCCCGTTCGCTGCGCCATCGGTCGCGAGAAACAGGATGACGTGGCTTCGGTCGATGATGCCGCCAATATCCTCCGCCCACCAGACGATGCCCATGGGCGATGCCGCGACCAACAGGGCCACGGGGCGCAACTCCCGGCGCGCAGTTCGTCAGCAGGAGCGTCACAGCCATGGCGGGAGATATCAATCTGGTCATCTGGTCATGTCGTTCGTCGCCCCGCCCTTGTCCCGTCATGATCGTTACGCAGGTGGTCGAATATGATTGGCTGTAATGAAATCGGGATGTAGCGTGCAGTGCCTATCCCGAAAATCACAATGCGGAGAAAATGCGATGGCGCACAAATTTGAGATCTACAAAGACAAGGCAGGCGAATTTCGCGTGCGCTTCAAATATAATGCCGAAATCATGTTCTCGACCGAGGGCTATAGCAGCAAGACATCGGCCCGAAACGCTATCGACTCGATCAAGAAGAATGGACCCGATGCGCCGGTAGAAGAATTGGACTGAGCGGACGAATTAAACAGGCAGGGGAATGTCAGGCATGGCGAATAAATCCATAGCGGCGATCACGATCGCTGCTTTGCTGGCTTCATCGGGCGCAACGCCGATCATGGCGCAAACCCGCCCAGCGCCGGCTGAAGGGCCGCAGATATTGCCGACCCAACCGCCGGGCACGACCAGGCCGACGCCGCCACGCCCCGGTGGCCCTCAGGTTCAACCGGTGCGGCCGACCAACCCCGGTGGGCCGCAGATTCAACCACCGCGCCCGACCTATCCGGGTGGGCCGCAAATCCAGCCCCCCGTCGGATCGGGCAGCGGCTATACGCTGCGCTGCGAATCCTATCGCAACAAGCGACAGCGCTGCTCCGCAAACACCGATAACCGTGTGCAGCTCGTCCGCCGCCTTGGCGGCACCTGCATCCAGGGCCGCACATGGGGCTATGACCGCCGCTCGATCTGGGTCGATCGTGGATGCCGCGCCCAGTTCCGCTATGGGCGTTATGGCGGCGGCGGTTACTATCCAGAGCCGGATCGCGACAAGGGGCCGAGCACCGGCGCGATCGTCGCGGGCGTCGTCGTAGCGGGCGGCCTCATCGCCCTACTCGCGGGCGCGGCGAACAAGAAGAAGCAGGCTGAAGGTGCGACTGCGGCACCCCAGCCGGAAACCTCGGCCACTTTCCCTGCAGGCCCGCCCGCCGCGATCTCGGCGGACCTCTCGCCGTTGCCTTCGACCGCGCGCCCATCGGTGCAGACCTGCCTTCACGAAGCCGCGCGCCAGATCGGCGCGACGGGCGGAACGCGCCTGAGCTATGACCGCCTCGTCTCGCTCGAACAGGGTAATGGCGGGTGGCGCTTCGGCGCGTCGCTCACCGCCACCTATCCCGATGGCGACCGGACCTTGCCGCTCTACTGCCGTGCGACGCCCACCAAGGTCATCCAGCTCGACTTCGCCAACGGCTGATCGGATAGAAGCGGGCAAGGATATGCGCCCTTGCCCGCTTTACTCATGACTTCATTGACAGGTGGACGGCGCGGCCTGCCCCGCGAACCGATCCGCGATCCAAGCCGTCGCATCCGAAGCGGTCGCGGTGGCGATCGCCCCCGGAACCGGCGGGGCTGCATCAACCGCAAGTGATCTTGCCCCTCATGACTGAGACACACGATCCGCGTAGGGAAGCGACAATGCCCCGTGATGTTCGCGCCGCATCTATCTGCAGCAGGCTTGGCCTGCCCATCTCGACGCCCTGATGAACAAGAAAGCTGGCTTCATCCGTGCCCGGCTCCAGCGACAGCAGCAGGCAGGCAAGAGGAGCATTGGCGCTGCCCGTTGCCGGGTCTTCCCATGTCCCCGCCAATGGTGCGAACATCCGTGTCCGAAGGGTTTGCCCTTCGCGCCGATAGACGTGGACCGAGAGACGATTGCCAAAGTGGGAATGATCCGCAAGGGCTTCCCGGAAAGCAGTCAGATCAGGATCGCAGCGCGCCAGAGCCCCATCCTGCAACTCTGCAATCACATAGGGATTGCCATTGGAGGCGACGATCGGCGGATGCGTTGTCGTTACGATATCCTCGACCTTCAACCGAAGGAGGCGGGCAAGCACCTCCGGCGCGACCGCTTCACCAACAGTGAGTGGCTGCGGGGTGACGATCGTAGCCCCTTCGGGCACGCCATCCATGTTCCGGTTGATCGTTACTTGGACCTGCCCTGCAGGGATCTCGAATGTTGCCGTGGCAAGGTCGGGTCTTTCCGTCGCGAGGACGAACGCCGTCCCGACCATCGGGTGACCGGCAAAATCCATTTCAGCCGTGCGGTTGAATATCCGGACGCGCGCGGTGTTAGCCCGATCCCTTGGCGGGAGAACGAATGTTGTCTCGCTTAGATTGAACTCCGCGGCCACCGCCTGCATGGTCGCGTCATCGAGCGTTTCGCCACCAATCACAACCGCCAGTGGATTTCCGCCAAAGCGCGTCCTTGTGAACACATCGACAGTGAAAAATGAAAACGAGGGCACGACGTGTCTCCGACCGGGTTTGCCCGTCATTGACATGCAATTCGTTGATTGGCAAATTACCAATATGACTGATGCCGAGATGTTTCGCGCCCTCGCCAATGAACGCAGGCTTCAAATTCTGGCCTGGCTGAAAGACCCCACCGTCCATTTCCCCGCGCAGCGCGACGGGGATCTGATTGAGGACGGTGTATGCGGGCAATTGATCGCGGACAAGCTGGGCATCAACCCGTCCACGCTCAGCGAACATATGCGCGTCCTTCAGGGAAGTGACCTGGTGATTGCAAAGCGGATCAAGCAGTGGACATTCTATCGCCGCAACGTCGAGCGACTGGCCGCCTTGACCTCCCTCGTGAAAAGCATCTGAGCGTAGGCGCGCCATGTTCAGCCATATCACCGTTGGAGTGAGCGACCTCGTCAAGAGCGGCCAATTCTATGACGCGCTCCTGCAGCCGCTGGGCCTCGTCCGCCGCGCGGTAACGCCCGATGGCGGACCGCCATCCTTATGCTGGCACAAGCCAAACGCCGGATTGCCGCGTTTCTATATCTATATCCCGTTCGATGGAAAGCCATGTTCTTATGGCAACGGCAGCATGGTCGCCTTCATTGCCTCTTCATCCAGCGCCGTCGAATTGGCCCATGGCGATGCCTTGCGGCAGGGCGGGACCAATGAAGGTGCCCCTGGTCCCCGCCCTCAATATGGTGATGGCTATTTTGGAGCCTATCTCCGTGACCCCGATGGTAACAAGTGGACTTGTAACGGTTTTGCGCCGGTCACCTATCTCATTACGCCACCTTGGCCT
>CBFHAG010000013.1:0-66149 GCA_965653535.1 uncultured Sphingobium sp. | reverse complement strand
CTGTGATGGAGACGACGCGGAGACAGTTTGGAATGGGCGTTGCGGCGGCGGCAGCCTTCGCTTGCGTCGACACCGCTGCAGCAGTCGCAGCGGCGCGGCCCCAGGCTACTGATGATTTTATGTCGGTGGTTCATCCGCAACTGAGAGCGGCGGTTCAACAGGCGCAATCGTTGCTGAGCAAGGATCCGCCGCTGACGACGGCGACGCTGGCACAGGCTCGGTCGAGCGCAGATGCAATGTCGCGCGCGCAGACGCCGTTCCCGGACGTAGCTTTTGTCGAACGTTGGATCGCTGGTCGCGCTGGCAGCCCCGACGTCAGGATTTACGTCATCAACGCAAAGCCCGGTCTTGGTCGCCCCGGCATCCTGCACACGCACGGCGGCGGCTTCGTTCTGGGCAACGCCAAAAACGAAATCCGTCGGTTGCAGGGCATCGCACGTGAACTCGACTGCGCGATCGTAACGGTCGACTATCGCCTTGCACCGGAAACCCCATGGTCGGGATCAATCGAGGACAATTATGCCGGGCTGAAATGGCTGTACGCAAATGCATCGTCGCTGGGCATCGACCGCAGCAAAATCGCGGTCATGGGGGAGAGCGCAGGCGGTGGCCATGCCGCGCTGCTTGCGATTACCGCCCGCGACCGTGGCGAGGTGCCGCTGGCCTTTCAATGCCTGGTTTATCCTGAACTGGATGATCGTACCGGCAGCAGCCGCATCCCCCCGGCCCATATCGGGAGGCTATTCTGGACCGCCCCCAAAAATCGCTTCGCCTGGGCATCCTTTCTGGGCCAGGCGCCGGGTGGGCGTAATGTGCCGCCCGCCGTACCGGCGCGCGTCGAAAATCTGGCGGGCTTGCCGCCGACGTGGATCGGCACCGGCAGCATCGACCTGTTTGTCGAGGAGAACATCGCCTATGCGACGCGGCTGACGCAGGCGGGAGTCATGACCGAGCTGGTGGTCGTGCCGGGAGCATTCCACGGTTTCGATCTGGTGCCCGACCTTTTGGGAATTGAGGTTCCGATCGCCGCGCGGTTCAATCAGGGAAAGATCGCGGCATTGCGGGATGCTTTGATCGACGCCTGACCAAGCGTCTGACTCAATGGCGTTTCAACCACAGAGCGCTTTGAACCGGTGCCGGGGAGGTGCCGGTTTGAGGCGGCCTGCACCGGGCAGAGCTTATAAAGCCGCTCCGCTCATAGCCATTGGGTGAAGCCCTTCGCCCACCGGACCGCCCGGACGCAACCCATGACATGAGCCAGCAAAAACTTCTGCTCGGAAAAAGGTGACAAACAGGCCATTGAACCCCGGCCCGAACCGAAAAACCACTTCAACGCAAAAGGAAAAGCCGGCTGATTGTATTTTGCATAATCGATGTCGAATCATTATGCACCGGCCCGACAGCCTGTTCGGGCTGACCAGCCTTGCGGAGAAGTGCAGATGAAGGGTCAAAACTATATCGATGGCCGTTGGATCGATGGCGATGTGTCGTTCGAAACGATGAACCCATCCGACCTTGATGAAGTCGTCGGTAGCTATTCCAAGGTTGGTGAAGCGCAGATCCGCGAAGCAATGGCCGCAGCCCGCCGGGCGCAGCCGGGCTGGGCCGCGTTCAACATGCAGGCCCGTTCGGACATTTTGCGCAAGGTTGGCGACCTGCTGATCGAACGCAGTCACGAAATCGGCACGCTGCTCGCGCGGGAGGAAGGCAAGACCCTGCCCGACGCCATTGGCGAAACGATCCGTTCCGCCCAATGCTTCCATTATTCCGCTGGCGACGTCCTGCGCGCTCAGGGCGAATGGTACAACAGCATGCGCGACGGTTTCAACGTAGTGGTCACGCGTGAGCCGGTCGGCGTCGTGGCGGCAATCACGCCGTGGAACTTCCCCATCGCCCTGCCGTCGTGGAAGGTTGCGGGCGCACTTGCCCACGGCAACAGCGTGGTGCTCAAGCCCAGCACCTACGTCCCCGGTTCTGCCGTAATGCTGGCGCGGCTACTGGAAGAAGCGGGCGTGCCCGCTGGCGTTTTCAACCTGGTGATGGGTGATGGCCGGGCCGCGGGCAATATCATGATCGATGAAGCCGACGCGCTGACCTTCACCGGCGGCACCGCGACTGGCCGGGTCGTGCTGGCCCGCGCAGCCGAGACCATGACCAAGTGCCAACTTGAACTTGGCGGCAAGAATGCCCTGGTCGTCCTGGACGATGCCGATCTGGACCAGGCGGTGGAAATCGCCAGCAATGGCGCGTGGATCCAGACCGGCCAGCGCTGCACCGGCACGGAACGCATCATCGTGACAAAGGGCATTCACGACGCCTTTGTCGAACGCATGGCAAAGGTCGCGGGCAGCTATAGGGTCGGCCACGCCCTGGACGCCGATACGCAGATCGGCCCGGTTGCCAATGTCCAGCAGTTCAACCAGAATCTGCAGTTCGTAAAGGATGCGCAAGGCGAAGGCGCGGAACTGGCGGCAGGCGGCGTCGCACTGGAAGGCCGCACGCGCGGCCTGTTCATGGCTCCCGCTCTGCTGGTCAACACACAGTCCGATTGGCGCTGCAACCAGCATGAATCCTTCGGGCCGATCGCGTCGGTCATGAAGGTGGAGGATCTGGACGAAGCCATCTACGCCGCCAACAATTGCGAATATAAGCTGTCGTCCGGCATCGCGACCACGAACCTGAAAAATGCCGAGCGTTTCCGCAAGGCGTCGCAGGCAGGCATGGTCACGGTGAATGCGCCGACGGCGGGCCTGGAATATCATGTGCCGCTGGGCGGACGTTCGCCGTCAGGCTACGGCCCCCGCGAAACCGGCGCGTCGACGGCGGAGTTCTTCACCGAGAGCAAGACCAGCTACATCAACCACGGCGCGCTCTGAAAAAGTAGGCTGCTGGCATGCTCCTGCGAACGCGGGGGCGTGCCAGAGCATTTTCGAAGCGGATGGGCTCTGCTGGCTCATAAAATACGCTGGCCGATCCATCGCTGACCTGAGCCAGTAACGAAAAAGGGGAGGACCCAACGGCGACTCCGCCGCCCGGCCCTCCCCCCTTCCTACCTTGATGAAATTCAGTCGACCGCGATCTGGCGAGCGAGATCAGGCATGATCGGCGGCACCTGGTCCTGCAGAAAGCGGATGCGACCGCCGATGATCTGTTCGCTCATCTCAGGCTGGCTGTGCACCCAGAATTTATTGTCGGCCATCTGCTCAAGGAACAGGCGGCATCCTTCGTCGAGGTCCATGCCGTAATCGCGCATCATTTCGAACATGGCGCGGCGGTGCGACTGGGCATTGGCAGGCTCACCGTCACCGGCTTCGGCGTTGAAGATGTTAGTCCGCAGCATGCCCGGAACGATGGCCGACACATGAATCGGCAGATTCTTGAGGTCCATTTCCAGATAGAGGCATTCGCTGAAAGCCTGAACGGCGTGTTTGGTGACGGTATAGGCGGTCTGGGCGGGCATCGCTCCAAACGCGCCGACGGACGAAAGATTGCCGATCCACGCTTCCTTGCCGCTGGCGATGATCCGCGGAACGAAGGCGCGCACGCCGTGGATGACGCCATGGACGTTGATGTTCAGCGTCGCTTCCCAGCGTGCCGTGGGCACTTCCCAGGTATAGCCGACGGTTTCGATCCCGGCATTGTTGATCAGCAGGCGCACTTCGCCATGGCGGGCAAACACTTGCTCAGCAAAGCGGTCCAGTTCTTCCGGGCGAGATACGTCGAGCTTCCACGCCTCGGCAGTTCCACCCGCGCTGGTAATTTCGTCGACCGTCCCGGCCGCCGCTGCTTCGTTGATGTCCGCGACGATCACGGTCATGCCAAGCTGCCCGGCCCGGCGCGCAAGGCCCGCGCCGATGCCCGAACCCGCGCCAGTGATTACGGCAACACCGCCTTCAAATATTTCAGCATCCCGCGCCATCTTAGATCTCCTGCTATTATCTCAAAAAACGGCTTGAACACATGGCTCTGCCGAAAAGCATGATTGCCCATTATGTAAGGATCAAGGGGCCACAGGCGCGGCGATCACCGCCGCCATCCGGCCCCCGCCATCGTCATCATCCCCAGGGAATGCGCAGATGCGCGCTTCGTGTCAGTATCTGCCCCAGCGTTATGGCCGGGCTTGAAGCCTGTCAACCCGCGTGCGGGACAGTCAGCATCTGCACATTTTCACACAAGGCACCTTCGGGATCGGTCGAAAATACTACGCGCACGCCGTGATCGCCATCCTCACGGATCGGGCCACACAGCGCGCCGCCGTTTGCGACGATCTTTTCCACCAGCGCGTCCAGGTCGGGAACGGTGAAGCCCAATATCACCTGCTGGTCGCGAGGCGCTGCGCGATCGACATAGTTGAACATGACCAGCGTGCCCTTGGTCCAGTCGCCACCCGGTGCCATGATGACTTCGCGAAATGTTTCGCCGTCACTTGTGCCGTCAACCCGCTGGATGATGCCATGGCCGTACACATTGCCATAATATCGGGCCATGGCTTCTTCATCGCGGCAAATCAGCTTCGTGAAAGTCGGAAGATCGGTCACGGCATCTCTCCTTATATGTTTTGCGGCAAAGGGCGGGAACCGGCCATCCGGTCCCGCCCCTCCCCAGGAACATTCAAATCGTGATGACAGCCTGAAAGGCCGTCATAGCGTCAGAAAGTGATACGGGCGTCGATGCCATAGGAGATCGGTCGGTTGAAGGTCGCCCCTGCAAAGCCCAGCGCGCCAAAGTCGATGCCGTAGATCAGGCGCTGCTGGTTCAGCAGATTGTCGCCCCAAACCCCGACATTCAGCTTGCCGCCGCCCACGTTGATGTCCTCCACCGAAAGGCGAGCCTTCACATTGTCCTGCGGTGGCGAAACAAGATCTTCGTTGAACGGCGCGGTATTATCGAGCGCGTTGAAATAGATCTTTGTCCGGCGCGAATAGTCGCCGCGCAACCGCACTGTCATGTCGCCAAGGGAATAGGCATATTCAGCGCCAAGGTGGATCGTCCATTTGGGCGTGTACACCGGATTTGCTTCATCCGCCACGTCGAGCACGACGTTGGTGGCCGGATCGCGGAACAGGAAGCTCTTATAATTCGACTTCACATAACCGACCGAACCGTCAATCTGGAAACCCCTGAACGGCATGGCCGTCAGTTCCGCTTCAAAGCCCGACAGTTGCACCTTGCCCGCGTTCACGATCAACGACGTCGCGCCGCCGCTGCCTGCGGCGAATTGCTGCACCTGCAGATCGCTATAATCAGTGATGTAACCGGCCAGGTTGAGCCGCACCCGGTTGTTCAGGAATTGCGACTTGATGCCCGCTTCGTAAGCGGTCGCCTTTTCGGGATCGAAGCTGTTGATGACGCCGGCGCGCGGGTTCAGGCCACCCGAACGATAGCCGGTCGATACGCGGGCATAGACCATCACGTCGTCGGTAACCTCATAGGAAGCCGATGCCAGCCACGAGAAATTGTCGAAGCTCTTGCGACCGCGCTGCACCGGGCTGACGTCCCCGGCGAGGTAGATGGTCTTGTCATCGCCAGTGTAACGCCCGCCCAGGGTGATCTCCAGCTTTTCATCGAGGGCCGATGGTTTCCAGCTGGCCTGTCCAAAGATTGCCATCGACTGTGATGTGCCGCCAAAGGCCTGGACCGGATTGGCCCGAACGCCCAGGGTGCTGTCGACAGTCAGGCCGGGGTTCAGCGCCAGAATGGCACCCACCGTTGACGCCGGAATGCGCGGATCCAGTGCCGGCAGGCCGCCCACGGTTGAAAGCAAAGTGATCGCCTGACGATTATATTCCGACGATTTTTCGTAGAAATAATACATGCCCAGCAGATAGTTGATGTCCCCGACCTTGCCGAGAGCCTGTAGTTCCTGGCTGAACTGCCATTGTTTTTGCGGTGCATTATTGGCGTTGTAGAGCGGGGTCGGCTGGACCGAGACCAACGTGGGCGAGGTGAAGTCGAGCACCGGCCCGCGCAGGAAGCCGTTACCGCCCAGATCCGGGATCGAATCCTGGAAGAATTTCCGATAGCCGGTGATCGATTTGATCGTCAGTTCCGGGATGGGTTCATAGCTGACGGTCAGGCCATGGCCCTGAACGCGCGTCGTGCCGCGGTAGCGGACATCACCATTCGGCTCGGTAAAGCCTGCCTGCTGGACCGTGCCCTGCCGTTCGGGATCCACCATGAAAGGCGCGCCGCCAAAGCTGGGCGATTGGGAATAATAATCGATCGCCTGCTGAGTGGCTGCGACCAGCTGGAAGAAACCAGCCTGGCCGCGCCGTTCGTCCCAATCGAAATTATAATTGACGGTCACGTCGCCAAAGTCCCCCTGAAGGCCCAGAGCGAAGGAATTGGACTTCATCGCACCGGGGTCCAGCGACTTCGGCGTCAGCGTGTTGTCGACCCAGCCGTCATTTTCACGATGCTGGCCCGCGATCGACGCCTTGATCTTGTCGCCGATGATATAGCCGGTGTCGATGCGCGCGCGGACATACCAGTCGTTATAGCGGCCATAACCCGCCTTCGCGGTGACCTCCATATTGTCGCTCGGCTTCCTGGAGACGAGTTGCAGCGCGCCGCCGATCGTGTTGCGACCGAACAACGTGCCCTGCGGCCCGCGCAGCACTTCGATCCGTTCCAGATCGATAAGGTTGAACACGGCACCTGCCGCGCGCGCCAGATACACGCCGTCGAGATAGACGCCCACGCCCTGTTCAGACACGGCGGACGGTTCGTTATTGCCGATGCCGCGAATGAAGATGGTGGCCGCCGAAAGACTGGCGGGCTGCTGTTCGATCGTCAGGTTGGGCGCGAATTGCGGGATATCCGTGGGATCGGCGATATTCTGGCGCTCGATGAAGTCGCCGCCCAGCGCGGTGACGGCGACGGGCACATCCTGCAACGTTTCTTCGGAGCGCCGCGCGGTGACGACGATATCGCCAAGCGCGCCCTGGTCCTGCGCCTGATCGGCGGCGGGAACTTCCTGAGCATGAGCTCCAGCAGCGAGCGGCAGCGCCAACATGGTGGCGACGCCCGCCAACAACATGGATTTCATCAGATATCCTCCCTTTATGGTTTTGCCTTATGAGCGGCAATCGGTCGCGACCTTAGCCAGCCGACAAGACGCTTCATCAAAAAAGCGCCTAGCCGAGATTATCTGCAAAGTTTGCGTCTGAAATAGATATCTATGGCCGAATATGTTCTGGTGTAGGCGATAGATTTGCCCATATGCGTATATAAATGACGAATCACTTACGAATCGGCGGGTAGGAAAACCCCTATCGCGTGCAGGTGCCCGGGTCAGATGCGGGGCATCGCGACGTGGGCTTCACCAACGTAGAAGCAATGCTGATCCGGCGTTGGCGGTCAAAGCCGCTGCGAATGGATGTTGCCGCCATCGACCAATATATCGGCCCCGGTGATGTAGCTGGCTTCGTCCGACAGCAGGAAACGGATGACGCGACCCAGTTCTTCCGGCGCGCCATAACGGCGAAGCATGATGTGTCGTTCAAAATGGCCGGGCAGCGCCGCCTTGGTCTTGGCGATGATGGGCGTGTCGATCATGCCCGGACTGACGCTGTTGATGCGGACGCCGTCATTGGCGAGTTCATCCGCCATGGACCGCACGAGCGAGATGATTGCGCCCTTGGCCGCGCTGTATATCGGGATCAACGCGTTACCCAATGTCGCGTTGATGGACGCGACGGCGACAATGGCGCTGCCGGGATTGGCGCGAAAATCGTCCCGAAACGCCTGCGTCATCAGCACCAGGGCGCGGGCGTGAAGGGCAAGGCCATCGTCCAATTATCCGGCGTCACGCCATCAATGCCGGTGATTTCGCTGGTTCCGGCACTATGGACGATACCGCCGATGCTGCCCAGCGCATCGCGTGAGGCAATGGCGGCGGGGACGACCGCCTGGGCATTGCGCAGGTCCACGCCAAGGCCGGTGGCCGCGACGCCGAAGCGGTCGGTAATCTCCGCCGCCGCAGTCGCCACCCCTGCCGCATTAATGTCCCATAGCGCGACGGGCCGCCCGACCGCTGCCAGCGCATGGGCAGAGGCCAGGCCAATGCCCGACGCGCCGCCAGTGATGACGACGCCGCTGCCCGGTGATCCCAGCCGAGGGGTCAGGTCCGTCGTCGTCATACTGTCGCCTTTCGCTTGTTTCAGCTTTCTCCGGCCGCCTTCAGATCGCGATAGGCCGCTGCGATCATGTCGGGTCGCATTGCGCCGTTCAGCCATGCCGGCGAATATTGCGTCAGATACAGCAGGAAGAAGTTGCGGTTGGGGTCCATCCAGCAAGCGGTGCCTGCCATGCCCGGCCAGCCGAACACCCCGGCGGGAACTTCGCCGGGCCAGTCGAACAGGCCCTGCGTGCTGCGGCTGTCCGCCAACGACACCGACATGCCCGCACCCATGCCGATTTCCGACAGCACATGGCCAACGGGGACGCCCACTTCCTTCACCGTTGCAGGCAGCAGGTTGGACCGCGCCAGCCGCACGGTTTCCGGCTTCAGCACGCGCACGCCGTCCAGTTCGCCTTCGTTCAACAGCATCGCAGCAAAGCGGGCATAATCATAGGCCGTCGATACCAGTCCCCCGCCGCCCGACGGGTAGACAGGGGCCGCATACATGCTGTTGGCTGGATCATCGACCAACGTCCATTTTCCATCCTGCTCTTCGGGCATATCGGCGAACCGATCGACCTTGTCGGGCGAGATGGAAAAGCTGGTATCCACCATGCCCAGCGGGTCGAAGAGCCGCCGTTGCAGGAAGGTTTCAAACGGCATGCCGGACGCGACCTGGATCACAAGCCCCAGGACGTCGAGCGCCACGCTATAATCGAACCGGGTGCCGGGGTCCGTCGCCAGCGGCAGCGCGGCGAGGCGTTCGCCCATTTCGGCAAGCGACTTGGGGCCAGTCTCGGTCTGCGCATCGCCCGGTGTGATGCCATGTTCTGCATAAAGATCGGCAAGCGTCATCCCGCCCATGCCGAACCCTGCCGTGTGGGTCAGCAGGTGGCGGACAGTGATCGGTCCGGCAGCGGGACGGGTGTCGGTCGGATCTTCACCCACCACCACGCGCATATCGGCAAAGGCGGGCAGGATTTCGCTGATCGGCTGATCGACCTTGATAACGCCTTCTTCCACCAGCATCATCGCAGCGATGGCGGTGACCGGCTTGGTCTGTGAGTAAATGCGGAAAATCGATCGTTCGTCCACCGGTGCCGATCGATCGAAACCCAACGTACCGGCTGCCTGATAGCGGATCGGACCGTCGCCATCACGCCATGCGATGATAGCCCCGGGGATGACCCCCTGTTCCAAAAAGCCGCGCATCGTCTTTTCCGTTTCGGCAAGGCGATCCATCGTCGTCGTCATCGCGCTATTCTCCTGCATTAAAAGTCGACCTGTACATTCTGGTCGAAACGAACGAAGCGGTGGGCGATCTTCCAGCCTTCGCCGGTCTTGACCACGGTGTCGCGCATCCGGCCCGTCACCACAATCTGCGACGACAGCGGCACATGGCCCGCATTGACGTTCATGAAGGCATATTCGGCAAGGACCTGTCCGCCTTCTTCATTGATCATCAGGTTGAAGTTGAAGTGGCGGTTCTTGCCTTCCGCCTGTTGATCGGACGCCTTGGCATGTTCGACCTGCTGGTCGATGCCTTCGTAGCGCATCGCAATGCCGTCCAGCTCCGTCACCACGTCGGGCGTGTAAAGCGTGGCCAGCCTTTCCCAATCACCATAGTCGGAACAATGGGCGAAGCGGGCGATCAGTTCGGTAATGGCGATCTTGTCTTCAAGCGTGATCATGTCGATCCTTTCTCAAAACAATTACGGCTTGTTCCACCAGGGGAAGAAGGGCGGCATATCCGACGCCTTGCCCGTGAACTGGGCCGTGCGCTTTTCGTTGAAGGCGCGCACGCCTTCCCGCCCGTCCGCCTGGCTGGTGTAAAAGACGGCGAGGGATTCGGTCAGATGCGCCTCCAGCGGCGTAGAGGCGGCGCTGTTGCGGTTCAGCATCTGGCGGATAAGCGCGATGGACACGGGCGAGCGGTCCTTGATCAGCGAACGGGCGAAGGCCTTAGCTTCGTCCAGCAGAGTTTCGGGCGGGCAGACCGCGCGGACCAGTCCTTTTTCATGCGCTTCGGCTGCGTCGAATATGTCGGCGCGATAGGCCCATTCCAGCGCCTGTTCCAGCCCGACGATACGCGGCAGGAAGAAGGAGGAACATGCCTCCATGGTAATGCCCAGCTTCCCAAAGACGAAGCCGAAACGCGCCTTTTCCGATGCGAAACGGAAATCCATGGGCAGCAGCATGGTGGACCCGATGCCGACCGCCGCGCCATTGACCGCGCCGACGATGGGCTTCAGGCAATCATACATCGCCATAGCCACGCGCCCCCCCGTGTCGCGCACGCCGTTCTGGATCGCGGGATGGTCACCATGGTCGCGCACATCCTCCATCGTCGGGGTCATGCTTTCGTCCAGGCCAAAGACGTTGCCGCCGACCGACAGGTCCATGCCCGCGCAAAAGGCCCTGCCCTCCCCGGTCACGACGATGACGCGCACGGCGTCGTCGCGGCTGGCGCGGCCATAGGCGTCGATCAGTTCATCGCACATCTCGACGGTGAAGGCGTTGAGCTTGTCCGGGCGCGCCAGCGTCAGCAGCAGCAGCCCGTCATCCTCCACCTCATAGCGGATGCTGTTGTAGTTCATGTCACTTATCCTCTGCCGTGAGCGCCGACGCGCGGGCGAGCGATGCCCGGCATTCGGCGACCACGCGGTCGACCAGTTCAGCGCAGGTCGGGATGTCGTCCATCAGGCCGATGCCCATGCCTGCCCAGACCAGACCCGCTTCGGTATCGCCGGTTTCCAGCGCGGCGCGTCCGCGTGCGCCAGCCACCAGTGCCTTGATATCCTCAAAAGTCGCGCCGGGTTCCTTTTCCCGCACATTGACTTCTTCCGACACGCCGTTGCGGAACACGCGCGCAGTGTTGCGCAGCGCGCGGAAGATGAGCGTGGTGTCACGCTCCGTCCCTTTGACCACCGCCTGTTTGATGGCGTCGTGGATCGGAGCCTCCTGCGTCAGCATGAAGCGGGTGCCCATGGTGATGCCTTCCGCCCCCAGGGCGAGCGCCGCCGCCATGGATTGACCGGTCGCCATGCCGCCCGCCGCCAGGATCGGGATGTCCAGCGCGCGCGCGGCGGCGGGGATCAACACCATGCCCGGAATATCGTCCTCACCCGGATGCCCTGCGGCTTCAAACCCGTCAATCGACACGGCGTCCACCCCGGCGCGCTGCGCCGACAATGCGTGGCGGACTGCGGTGCATTTATGGATGATCTTGACGCCTGCCTGCTTGAAGCGGGCGATGAATTCAGCCGGGCTGCGTCCTGCGGTTTCCACCACCTTCACGCCCGACGCAGCGATCGCTTCGACATAGGCATCATAGGGCACGGGCTGGGCCGTGGGCAGGATGGTCAGGTTCACCGCAAACGGCTGGTCGGTCATGGTCCGGCAGCGCTCAATCTCCGCCAGCAGTGCTTCGGGCGTCGGCTGGGTCAGCGCGGTCAGAATACCCAGGGCGCCAGCATTCGACACCGCCGAAGCGAGTTCGGCGCGGCCGACCCACTGCATGCCCCCCTGAACGATCGGGTAACGCGTGCCGGTAATGTCTGTGATCCGGGTCTTCATCGATGCTCCTGTCAGTCGGATGGGGATCATGCCTCTAAAATCCGTGCCCGGCCAAGTTTCGGCAAATAACGAAATTACCTGCAAACTCCGCCACGTGGGCAATGGCGCGGTTCAGCGCTCGCATTCTATCAATTGCCGCCAACTGGAATAGAGCGAAAGGAGAGTAAAAGGCCACATCATCCCGCCGCGCCCGGTCGTGCATTGGCCGCACCGGCAGTTGGAGCAGGAGATGACGATCATCATTTTCGTAAGGAATGACCGCGTCCCTTACGAATTGCCCTAGCGATTGCGCCAGGTTGCTACAGCTATCGTCATGGTATTGCGCCATCGACTTCGGCCTCCGGCCATGGCGATTGCCAAGCCCCGACCGACAATGCAAGTTGAATCAAAGCCGCACTTGGCATGGAACGCGATCGTGCAGGAAAGCCATAAGGCCGACCGTGACGTCAGGTAACAGGTGGAGGATGGGTCGCAGATCCTCCGCCTGCCCCCTGTCAGCGCGTCACCAGCGCAGCTTCAGAGATGTGAAACCCATGACCGATCCTCCAAAGATGGCCCCTTCATCCTGATCGTCGGCCAGTTCGAAGTCGGGGATCTGTCGCAGCCACTCCTGAAGCGAGATCATGATCTCACGCTTGGCGAGGTGGGACCCCATGCAGCGGTGCGGCCCGACGCCGAACGTCACATGATTGTTCACCCGGCGATCAAGGTCGATAGCCTGGGGGTTTTCAAAGACCGACGCATCGCGATTGGCCAGCGTGTTCGACAGGATGACACGGTCGTTCCGCCGGAACTGGACGCCCTTATATTCGCAGTCATGCGTTACGCGCCGGAAGATGTTCGACACGGCGTTGATCCGCATCAATTCCTCGATCGCGAGTTGAAAGGCCGCCGGATCGTCGAGCCGTTCGCGAAACTGCGCCCGCGCATTTGGCGTGCTGGCCAGATAGCGCCACACATAGGCCATGGTGTTCGTCACCGTATCCAGACCGGCGACGAACAGCAGGAAACCGCAATTCAATATGTCCTGCCAGGGATGCTGATTGCCATTGTCGTCCCGTGCGGTGACGATGGTTGACGCGATGTCGCTGCCGGGGTTGCGTTCCTTTTCGCGGAACAGCGTTTCCAGCACCGCATAGATGTCGATCAGATTCTGCGCGCGCACCGCCGGATCGGTACTGCGGAAAAATACTTCAGACAGGGTCAGGAATTCCGGCAGCCGTTCTTCCGGCAGGCCGAACAGGTCCAGAAAGGTGCCGGTGGGAAAGCGCGACGCATAATCGGCGATGAAGTCGCACCCACCCTTGTCCGCAAAAGACGCAATCATCGTTTCGGCACGATGCTGCAACCCTTCGGTCATGCGGCGCACCGCCAGCGGCGTGAACATGGGGGCCAGCAGCTTGCGAAAGATATTATGGTCCGGCGGATCGACCCCCTGCGGTTGCATGACCGGGAAAGGTTCGATCGGCGGGATGGGCGTCTGGTAAGTCGAAAAAATATCGTGGTTCCGATAGCCTTCGACGATGTCGCTATATTTCAGGAATACCCAATGCCCGCCATTGCGCGGGGTGTAAAAGATCGGCGGGACCCCGCGCCGGACCAGATCATGCCAGATTTGGACCGGATCCGTCAGTCCTTTGGGTGGCTGGAAGAAGTCGAAATCGACGATCAGATCGGCTGGAACATGATCTGGCGGTGATGGTGCCCATTGCAAGGTCATGTTTTCGCGCCCTTATCTATACGCAACGCACCTTCAGGGCAGTTACGCACGGCAATGCGCACCTTATCTTCAAGTTCCGGTGCAAATTCAGGATGTTCTATAACTACCTTGCCTTCCACCGCATCGGTTGAGAAGACTTCGGGACACAAGTCCTCACATCGTGCATGACCTTGGCAGACCTGTAGATTGGCGATGATTCTCATCGGACATCCTCTTTATCTGTTATGGACCTCGCTCTATCAGCCCAGCTCCCGGTATCCCACCAGCGTGAATGAACCCGGCTGGACAGAATAAACCGGTTCGGCCATTATCCGACAGGCACGCCTATGGATTTCACGCCGACCATAACCCATTCCGTTTCCCTGCGCGGCGGGCGGTTCGAACTTGTCGAATGGCGGTGGCCCGACATGATCGATTTCACCATCAGCGAACCTGCGTTGATGCTGGAAATGTCGCTGCCGCCGCTTGCCACCGATGCGTCGGCGGAGTTCCCCGATATCGATCGCGGCAACCGTTGTTTCATGGGAACGATGTTCATCCGCTATCCCGGCATCGTGGTGCATGGACGCGGTGAAGGTGGGCATATCCGTGTGCTGCGGGCTATTTTTTCAGACCCGTTTGCGACGGCGATGCTGGGAGACGACGATGTGCCTCCGGTCCAGGTGCTGCAAGGCTTGCTGGACATTAGGAACGACGCCCTGCGCACCATGATGCGCCTTGCCACGCGGGAGCTGACGACGCCTGAAGCCCAGTCGACCGACGCGCTGGAGGCGCTGCACACACTGGTCGCGGTGGAGGTTCGGCGACTGTTCGAACGGCAGGTCCACGCGCCCACCGGCGGACGGCTGGCGTCGTGGCAGTATCGGCGGATTCGCGAAAGATTGGTGGAAAGCGACGTCGCGCCTTCCATTTCCGAACTGGCGGCGCTGTGCGGCATCAGCGTGCGCCACCTCCACCGCCAGTTTCACGCGCTGACCGGCAGCACAGTTATCGCCTATGTCGAAAATTTCCGCATGTCGCGGGCGCAAGCGCTACTGTCCGACCGCGACATGCCGATCAAGATCGTTGCGTCGAAGCTGGGCTTTTCCCATCCCAACAGCTTCGCCCGCGCATTCCGGCGAGCCACCGGCATGACGCCGCTCCACTACCGACAGAGCATATCGGGCAGCGCACGGGAGGATGATAGATCCCCCTGACGCTGCCGTCCGCTGGTCAGCGCAGATCGCCGCGGTGCATCGCTTCCGCCCGCGCTTTCAACGCCCGTGCGGAGTCGTTAAAGGCACGCGTTATCCACGGGCCGCAGAAACGCATCACATGGATGCCGTTGGGTCCGGTGAAGGCGTCGGTCGACTGATAGCGGCATTTTTCAGGTCCCAGTTCATCGATCATCTGGTCCCGCCGCGCCGGATAGGGCCAGGCTTCGCTATCCAGCATTTCCCAGGACAGCAGCCGCCCCGGCTCAAACGCGCAGATATATTCGCAATTGGGAGCCAGACTGCCCGGATTGGGATAGTTCACCAGCCGCATATGGACCGGCGCGCCCATTTCCAGAGTCGATTGCGCCCAGATACAGAAAGGATTCCATTCCCCATAGCGCGGCAGATCGGTCAGGATGTTCCACACCAGCATCGCGGGCGCATCGATCTCCACCGGATCGGACGCCACCAAGATGTCGGAGTCATATAGGGCGAAGGGATCGTACCGTGCTTCGGCAACGCTATCGGCGAGCATCAACTTCTCCTGCTAATTATATCCTGCATGGCTGCGGCAATCGCGCGTCCGCCTCACCATGGCACGCGGCCATGGACATGCAGCCAGGGCATTCCCTGTGTTGCGACAGACGGTAGCATGGAATGGCGCGGGGTCAACAAGCCGACGCCCGAAACGCGGCCAGACTTCGTCCTGGGGCATCCAATGGGATTTGGAGACTTGACCTGCGTAGGCTTCTGCCCGAGTCAGTCCGCAAAATATCGGCGGCCACTCGTCCCGGATGAACCCCTTGGGTTTTGTCCGCCTGCGGGTAAGCGAGCGCCGCTTCGGGAGAGATCATGGCTGACCAATATGACTTCATCATCGTGGGCGCAGGGTCGGCGGGATGCGTCCTGGCCGGTCGCCTGTCGGCAGATCCCCGCAACCGCGTCCTGCTGATCGAAGCGGGGGGCCGTGATCGCAGCATTTTCATCCATGCGCCGGGCGGGCTGCTGCCGATCATGTATCGCGGCATGTTCCAGTGGATGCATGTCAGCGTGCCGCAAACCCATGCGGAAGGGCGGCAGATATACACACCGCGCGGCAAGGTGCTGGGCGGATCATCGTCCATCAACGGCATGGTCTATGATCGCGGGGCGGCGTCCGACTATGACGGCTGGCGCCAATTGGGCAATGAAGGGTGGAGCTATGACGACGTGCTTCCCTATTTCAGGAAGCTCGAAACATTCCAGCCGGGCGGCGAGGAAGGCTATCACGGCCGGGACGGCCCCGTCATGGTGACCCGCCCCGGCATCGACAACCCGCTGGCAAAAGCGTTTCGCGATGCCGCCGTCGCCGCTGGCGTGCCGTATAATGAAGACCCCAGCGGATCGGTGCGCGAAGGCGTGTTCCCCGCCGATGTGACCGCGTCGGCCGGACGCCGGTTCAGCGCCGCGCGCGCCTATTTGAAGCCAGCGCGCAAGCGGCCCAACCTGCGCATCGTCACGGATGCGCATGTCGAACGGGTGATGGTGGAGGAAGGGCGCGCCACCGGTGTCGCCTGGCGGCGTGGCGGGCAAGCCGAGCAGGCAAGCGCAGCGCGAGAGGTCATCATTTCCGCCGGGGCGATCCATTCGCCCTGGATCATGATGCTGTCGGGCATCGGCGATGGCGATCACCTGCGCCAGGTCGGCGTGCCCATCGTTCATCATTTGCCCGGCGTCGGCCAGAATTATCGCGACCATGTGGCGGTGACGGTGAAGCAATATTGCACGCAGCCGGTATCGCTGTTCAACGTATTCCACCCGCTGGTCGCGGCCAGAGCCATGGCCAATTTCGTCCTGTTCCGCCGGGGGCCGCTGGCAACCCCGCCAGCGGAGGTCGGCGCGTACCTCAAGACCATGCCCGGCGCGGAAACGCCCGATGTGAAGGTGCATTTCGCCATGGCGCTGTACGAAGCCATGGGCCGCAAGCTCATCATGGACCATGGCTACTTCGCCCATATCGACCTGTTGCGGCCCGAAAGCGTGGGCGAGGTGAAGCTGACCGGTGCGGACACGACTGCGCCGCTGTCCATCGACCCCAATATCCTGTCGACCGCCAACGACATGGCGATGGGCCGCGCAGCCGTCCGCGCCGTGCGCAACATCTTCGCGCAAAGCCCCTTCGATCCGTTCCGGGGCGAAGAGCTGGCCCCCGGCGCGAATATTCAATCGGACGACGAACTGGACGCCTATCTGCGGGCGACTGCCATTTCCGACATCCATGCAGTCGGCACGTGCCGCATGGGGCATGATGCAATGGCTGTGGTCGATCCCCAGTTGCGCGTGCGCGGAATTGCCGGGCTTCGGGTGGTCGACGCATCCGTCATGCCGCGCGTGCCGGGCGGCAATACCAATGTGCCCACGATGATGGTGGCGGAAAAGGCCGCCGACATGATCCTTCGTGGGTAGGCCTGAGCAATCGGATCAGGCGGCAGATATAGCCGCCATCCAGACAATGGAGAATGGGATGCCCCACAACCGCGAACAGGGAAAACGACCGGCCTATCGCCTGTACATATTGCTGCTGCTGTTTCTGCTCAATTCGCTCAGCTATGCTGACCGGCACCTGTTTTCCATCCTGATCCCGGCGGTAAAGACGGAGTTCGGGGTCAGCGATTCTTTGCTGGGGCTGATCGGCGGGCCGGGTTTCATCATCAGCTATGTGCTGTGTTCCATGCCCCTCGCCCGCCTGGCCGATCGCTGGTCGCGGCGTGGCGTACTCGCGCTGGCGGCGACCCTGTGGAGCGCGGCGACCGCCGTCTGCGGCGCGGCGGCCAACATCACCCAGCTGGCGTTCGCCCGTTTCGCGGTGGGCATCGGCGAAGCGGGCGGACTGCCCCCGTCACAATCGATCCTGGCCAGTCTTTTCGGCGAAGACCGCAGGTCAGCGGCCATGGGCGTGCTGGCGTCGGGCACTTATTTCGGGTTGATATTCGGCCTGGTGGGCGGCGCGGCGGTGGCGGCTGAATGGGGCTGGCGCGCCGCATTCTTTGCGCTGGCGCTGCCGGGCTTCCCGATCGCCCTGCTTTTCTGGTTCACGGGTCCCCGGCGTCAGCGGCAGGATGTCGCACCGGGCACGGGCCGTGAAGGGCCCAGCTTCTGGGCGTCGGTCCGCATGTTCTGGAACATTAAGTCACTACGGTTGATCGCCATCGGCGTGGGCACATTCAACATATTCGGCTATGCGGGCGCGGTGTGGATGCCGACCTATTTCATGCGGTCCCACGGCATGAGCGTCATCGAAGCCGGCGCATGGCTGGGCATGGGTTCAGCTATCGGCGGCATCGCCGGCAGCATTGCCAGCGGGGCCGTGGTCGATCGGCTGCGCGTGCGCGGCGAACATTGGCAACTGCGCCTGCCCGCCATCGCATTCCTGCTGTCCTTCCCCCAGAATCTCGTCATGTTCATGATGCCGGGGGAAGCGGGGATCAATCTGGCGGGGATGCACATTCCCGCGGTGGCGATGGTCACGGTGCTGGGCGGTTTCCTGGCGGCGTGCTGGGCGGGGCCTTCGTTCAGCGCCGCTGCGCGGCTGGTCGCCCAGTCGCAGCGAGCGCAGGCGACGGCCATGCTGGTGGTCGTCATCAACGTGATTGGCAGCATGATCGGCCCGTCGCTCAGCGGGTTTGTCAGCGACTTGCTCATAGGGCGGCTGGGCGAGGAATCGCTGCGTATCAGCCTGCTCATCATGAGCTTGCTGACGCTGGCGGGGGGGATGCTGTTCTGGCGCGCGTCGACCCACTATCCGCGCGATCTGGCGGCTCGCGACACAATCTGAATGCCGGGCCGGACATGGCACGCATGTCGCGTCCGGCACCCCCCTGCCGCCAACTGGTGCCGGAGCGGATGACCCGATCCTGTCGGTCACCCACTCCGAAACGCACCGGTAGCGTCAGCGCTTCGCGCTCTCTTCCTTCACGATTTCCAGGAACAATGGGCGCTCGCCGCCGCCATGCACTTCCAGCTTTGCGCCGCTGATATAGGCAGCGGCCGGCGAGGCGAGGAAATTAACGGCTTCGGCGATATCGCCACCGCGCCCCATCCGGCCAAGCGGCAACGACGCGGCGATGCGGTCCTGCGCGGCGGCGCTGCCATAGGTCATTTCCGCCGTTTCCGTTTCGATGAGGCCGACGATGATGGCATTCACCCGCACATCAGGCCCCCATTCCTGCGCAAGGCTGGTTGTCAGGCTGACCAGGCCAGCCTTTGCCGCGCCATAGATGGCGGTGTCGGGCGACGGGCGGATGGCCGATACGCTGGCGATGTTGACGATGGACCCACCCACCGCCTTCAGATGCGAATAGGTCGCCTGCGAAACGTGCAGCGGCGCCAGCAGGTTGAGTTGCAGGATACGTTCGGAAAAACGCGGGCTGGCGGTGGCGGCATCGGCCTGCGGCGATCCGCCCGCATTGTTGACGACCAGGTCGATGCGCCCATGCCGCGCGACCAGCGTTTCGATCCACACGGCGACGGCGGCAGGATCGCGAATGTCGCAGGCATCAAATTCAGCCTCTTTGCCTTCAAAGGCGATCGGCTGTTCCGGCGGCGTCCGGCCACATGTGGCGACGGCATAGCCTTCCGCCAGCAACCGCCGCACAATCGCTGCGCCGATCCCGCGCGTGCCGCCCGTGACTATGGCGACCTTGCCCCGACCTGTCTCGCTCACCTGCCCTGTCCTTTCTTCATCGATACGCGCGCATGTCGCCCTTTCCGCCGCGCCGCGCAAGGCGCTCGTCACGAACCGGGCGCTTATGCGACGATGGCGGGGTGGGGAATGCGGGGATCGCCCAGCATGGCGCGATAGGATGGCGGGACGCGCCCTTCCGCTTCGGTAATGCCGTAGCGCTGCGCGATTTCAGCCGTGATGAGCGTCTGGCCGTTCAGGTCCTCCCGCGCGGGATCGTCGTGGATCGCGGCGATGACGCGGCCGTTAAACTCAGGCGTTTCCGCGTCCGCCATGAACTTTTCATATTGTTCGGGATGCTCCGCGAGCGTCTGGGCGCTGCGTTCGGTCATCAGCGGACCCATCCACAAGGATATGGCGGCGACGCCCGTGCCACGGAAATCCACGCCCATGTCGGCGGCGAATTTATCCACGCCCGCTTTCTGCGCGCCATAGGCCGCTCCGTGCATGTAACATACCGATCCAAAGGAAGATGTGAAGGCGATCAACCCGTCGCCTGCAGGCACCATCATGCGCGCGGCATGCCAGCTGGCGAGATAGTGGGACCGCAGGCCGACATCCAATATGTCGACCAATCCCGTCGATTTCTCCCAGAAGGGGCCGGGCTTCACCAGATCATCGTTCAGCGCGGCCACATTGTTGACGAGGACATCCAGCCGTCCGCTTTCGTCCGCCACCTGTTCGAACAGGGCGGTGATGGCGGCGCTGTCAGCATGGTCAACCTGGACCGCGCGGCCTTCGCCGCCCGCCGCGTCGATCTGGGCAGCGGTCGCTCCGATCGTGCCCGGCAGCGCTGCATCGCCTTCCCGCACGGTGCGGCCCGTCACATAAACGCGATATCCTTTTTCGCCCAGCGCCACCGCGATTCCACGGCCCGCACCCCGGCTGGCGCCGGTGACTATTGCCACCGGACGATCGATCCTCTCCATATTCATTCCTTATCTTGTCAGGCGGCGGCGCTGGACGCACGCTTGTCGAGTGTCACGTGCAAGCCGTTGGACCGCTTGTGCATGTCCGGCAGCTTTTCACGCGGGTTGTAGAACTGCTTGTACCAGGTCCGAACCTTGCCATAGGGGCCGTCGTTGGGGATCACCATCGGGTTGAAGCAGGCCCGCTTGTTCTGCCAGATTTCCACGTCCTGCGCGAAGGCCAGGCGACTGCCTTCCTGATATTCGGCAGCGGCGGCGCGCAGTTCGTCGGTGATCGGAGCCGATCCGTCATTCACCTGCACCATCAAGCCGTGCCACACGCGGATTTTGCCATCTTCGATCGGCGTATGCGTGATCATGATGAAGCTGTCGAACGTGCCCTCCATTTCCGACTGCAGGATCGACGGGCCAGTATACCAGGTGTCGAGCGTCAGGACATCTTCCGGGTTCTGCGTCAGGGTGCGATGGCCGGCGGCATAATATTGATGGACGATGTGATCCTTGAACTCGTTCGCGAAGTAGGCGAAGTCCTTCGCACCGTGGATCGGCACGAAATGGCCATAGTCGGCCATGTTATCGACCACTTCGATGGGATGGATGTTCAGGTCGCCCATGAAATCGAGCCGCCACCGGACCCAGCCGGGCGCGTCCCAATGGCCGCCGAAATTGGGCAGGTCGAAATTCGGTTCCAACCCTTCGGGATCATACCACATCCAGACGGTGCCCGCCCGTTCGGTGACGGGAAAGGTCTTGAGCTTCGCAGCCTTTGGAACGAAATCGGAATAGGGAATATTCTTGCAGGCACCGTCCGGGCCATATTGCCAGCCGTGGAAGGGGCAACGGATCGATTCGCCCTCCACCTGTTCACCATCACGGACGATATAGGAAGTCGTATTTTTGGCCAGGTGCGCGCCCATGTGCGGACAATAGGCTTCCGTCACATAAACCTGTCCGCTTTCGCCGCGATACATGACCAGGTCCTGCCCGAAATATCGCATCGCAACCGGCGTCCTGGTTGCCTCGGCGCTTTCGCCGACCATGAACCAGCCACGGGGGAAATCGAACTCACCCAGACGATAGTCTGACGACTTTGCCATAAAAACACCCTCTCGTATTCAGCGGCAAACTAGCATGAAGGGCAGACCAATGCCACCCCTTCCGCCAACCACGCCGAGCAGAAATAATCGCAGCGATCTACGCAAACAAGGGTATATAGACAAGCCCATTGCATAAATGCGGCGAAGCGGGAGAGTATAACTTGTCAGAAAGCGACGATGGACGGGCTGGCAGCACCCCCGCGCAAACAGATTCCATGCCATCGCAATCCGCAATGCGCGCGGGGCTGGAAGCATATGCCAGCCGGATCAACGATGGCGACCGTGGCGGCGTGCTCGCCCTGTTCGCGCCGGACGCGACCATCGAGGACCCGGTGGGAACGCCGATCAAGCGCGGGGAAGAAATCGCGAACTGGTTCAGCGACACCATCGCGTTCCAAACGCGCATAACCCCCGTCGCTCCCATACGCGGATCGCATTCCAACGCGGCAGCGCTCATATTCGATGTCAGCTTTCAACCGCCGGAAGGTCCGCGCCTGCTGATCCGTTCGCTCGACATCTGCACATTCGATGCGCAGGGGCTGATCACCAGCCTGAAGGCCTATTGGGGACCCGACGATATCCGGCCCGCCGACGGCTAGCACCCCGGCGCGCTGCTTCTTGTTTCCTTCGGACGCTGTGCGTAATGTTCCCCGGTCAGGAAGTTCGCCAGCGCGGACGGCCTGCGCATGGTCATAGGCAGCCTGGCCGGTGACGGCGGTATGCCCGGTTGGTATCGCCGCGCGCTGCGCCTGTCCCAGAACGAAATGCAGCGCGCGATGGCAGCCGCCCGCGCCGAAGGCGGGATGACCGGCACAGCCTTGTCGACGGTCAATGCCGCCGCCTTTCTGGAACATGTCGGGACGATGGTCTTGATGGGCCGTTGTCATGAGCGCAATGCCATCATCTATGATGAGAATGATGGGCGGCGGCTTCGCGACGCCATAATGTTCTGCGCCCCGGGGCCTGGGCATAGTGGAAGACCGCGTCACGGAATTTTTGAACTCCATGCCTGCGCAAAATGGGTAGGTTTTCCCTTTCCGCTTATCATATTGCGTAGGCGTCCGGCTTAACCTATCAACGGCATATCAGAGATGTCCCAACAGGCCCTCTGGATAGAACAGAAATCTTGCCGCCTGACGCGGCCCGGACAAGCCTGTCGCGAACCGCCAATCGCGGCGCGAAAAATGGAGAGGAGCAAGCCATGCTATTGCAGGACAAGGTCGTGATCGTCAGCGGCGTAGGCCCCGGCATGGGACAAGCGCTGGCCCGCATCGCCGCGGCCGAAGGCGCATCGGTCGTACTCGCCGCGCGCAACCAGGGCTTCCTGGAACAGGTGCGCGACGACATCGTGGCAAAAGGCGGCAAGGCCGTCGCCATTCCCTGCGACGTTTCGGAAGAGGCGCAGTGCGTGAAGCTGGCCGAACAGGCGGCGGCCGAATTTGGCGGGCGCGTCCATGGCCTTATCAACAGCGCCTACTATCATGGCGACTGGAGCTTCATCGAAAACAGCGACACGGCAGACATCGCCAAGGCGGTCGACGTGAATTGCCTGGGCGCGTTGCGCCTGACCCGCGCCTGCATTCCCTATCTGCGCGATGGTGGAGCGGTGGTGAACGTGTCGACCATGGCGACGGTTCGCCCCTATGGCGGCGAACATGGCATGGAAATGGGCTATGCCGTGGCCAAGGGCGCGCTCAATACGCTTGGCAAATATATGGCCGAGGACCTTGGCCGCTATGGCATTCGCGTCAATACCTGCCGCATGGGCTGGATCCACGGAGAGCCAGTCGAAGCATATATCCAAAGCATGGTCGATACCGGTCAAAAGCGGGACGATGTTGTCGCGGACATCGTCCAGAACATACCGATCGGCATCATTCCGCCTGAAGACGACTGCGCCCGCGCAGTGTTGATGATGGTTTCCGATTATAGCCGGGTGGTGACGGGCGCTGCGCTGGACGTCAACGGCGGCCAATGGATGGCACCCTGATCCCTGCTCGCCCTCATCCTTTGGGAGTGGAGGTAACAGTCATGTTCAAATGCATTGCCCTGCTGCGTCGGCGGGCCGACATCAGCCACGACGCCTTTGTCGATTATTATGAACGGCAGCATGCAAAGCTGATCCTGCGCCTGCTGCCGGGCATCGCCGATTATCGGCGCAACTATGTGCAACGGGACGGCGCATTCCTGTCTGCACAAGCGCCGATCGACTTCGATTCCATCACGGAAATCCACTTCGCGGATCGCGCCGCCTATGACAGGTTTCTAGCCAGATCGGCCGAACCCGACATCGCCAGGCAGATCGCCGAAGATGAAGCCAATTTCCTGGACCGCGCCGCAACGCGCATGTTCGTGGTCGATGAACGGACGAGCGGGCCACCCCTCAACGGCTAGAGCGACCTCATACCGCCTGTTGCTGGAACGGCAGGCATACGCTGTCGAAGCCCAGCACATGAGCGACCCGCCCTAAACCCATCCAGGCCGCGACGCTGTGCGCCAGATCGACAATCTCCGCATCTGAAAACAGCGCGTGCGCGCGCTCCCAGAAAGCCTCGTCGTCGGCGATCGCCTTGGGTTCCTGAGCGAAGCGTTCGGCAAATTCTATCGCGGTCCGTTCTCGCGGGCTGAACAGGGGCGAGCTTCGCCATTGTTCGACCGCAACGTAAAAGGCTTCGTCGGGGGCTGGGCCATTGTCAGAAATCAGATGGTCCGGGCGCACGCCCGTTGCCGCGAACATCGACGGCGCATCCTGCGCGGCGCGGAACTGCTGGCAGATGATGCAGCCGTTAATCTGCGCAATCCGCGACCGGGCACCTTCAAATTCACGCAGGGACAGGATGCTGTGCTGATACACAGCCTTGGAAAAAACATCCGCCGCAGCCATGATTTCCCGCCCATGTTCACGGGCGGCATAGCCATAGGGATCGGCTGCGCTTTCGGGCGGAATGTCGATGCGTAACATGGATATCCTCCTTCCGCAGTCATCATGCCCGGCAGGTGGAGATTGCCCACCTGCCGGGCGTGATCATCGTATCATTACTCCACGCCGGGCGCGCCGGGGAAGCCTTCATAATATTGGCCGATGACCATGCCGCCATCGACCACGATTTCCGCGCCGGTCAGATAGGATGCGTCGTCGCTTGCCAGGAACAGGCTTGCCTTCGCCACTTCTTCCGGTGCGCCGATCCGTTGCAGCGGAATATTGCCATAGCCCTGGTCAATCTGATCGCGGTCAAGCCCTTCCTGATTGGTCATGACCGTATCAACACCGCCAGGGTGGACGGAATTGACGCGCACGCCCTTATGCCCCAGCTCCATCGCCGCGACGCGGGTCAGGCCGCGCACGCCCCATTTGCTGGAAGAATAAGCGCCCAGCCCGTTGGCGCCCTTCATCCCGTCGACGGACGATATGTTGACGATCGCGCCCTTGCCGCGCGCCACCATGCCAGGTCCGACCGCCTTGATGCCCAGAAATTCACCGACAAGGTTGACGTTCAGGACCTTTTGATAGTCGGCCAGCGTCGTATCGAACAGGGTGCGGAACAGCAGGATGCCCGCATTGTTGACCAATATATCGACGGGACCAAGGTCGGCCTCCACCGCTGCGACCAGCTTCGCCCAATCTGCCTCGCTCGTCACGTCATGATGGTAAAAGCGCACGGCGTCGCCCAGCTCGGCGGCAAGTGCCGCCCCTTCGGCGTCCAACAGGTCAGCGATGGCGACTTTCGCGCCTTCCGCCGCGAACAGGCGGCTGGTCGCCGCGCCCATGCCGCGCGCGCCGCCGGTTATGATTGCTGTCTTGCCTTGAAGTTTCATCGTTCACCTTCCTTCTGGAAATGGAGCGCGCCTATCGACTGGCGCAGGACAGATGCGGGGTGCAGCATCGTCAATGCCTGTGCAAGGGGGCGCTATGAATGAGTTGCCACCGTTCATCTGCGCCTGACCATCACACGGCTACGTCACCGCCGGGTGGCACAGGTGGCATTTCCGGCGTGTTGTAGGAATAACCCATCTCTTCATAACGTTCGGCGATGCGCCAGCCCTTGTCCGTGCGCACCAGTCGGTCGCGATACCAAAGGCCGATGAAGAAGACCTGCTCCACATCATCCTCGCCCTTGTACACCATCGGGTTGAACAGGACGGTGCGACTGCGGGCGGAGTCGCCTTCCAAGTCCAATTTGGTCGTCGCGATCATATGCTGGTAACGCGGGAAACGCTCCAGCGCGCCGGGCAGCCACGCCTTGATTGCAGCATAGCTTCCCTTCGCTCCGCCGGTTTCGCTATAATCGATGGTCGCGTCGGGGGTGAATATATCGTCCAATGCATCCCAGTCCCGAAAATCGATTGCGTGGCTGTAATTGGACAAAAGGTCCGATATTTCCATGCGGTCGGAAATTTCCTGAAGGGACAGCATTGGGTTTCTCCTCCTTCTATCCGCATAAATGAACCGGTTCATTCGATTCGCGCTTGCGTTGCTTTTTGCCAGATCATTATTGATATGCGTAGCCACAACGCGCAAGTATCGATTGACATTGCGACGTGGGAAGGGATTCTCCCCAAAGGCAAAGCGCGACAAAAAGCGGCTGGATGGGAGGCGAGGATGATATTCTGTAAAGTGTCTGTGCGCACGCGCCATTCGCCTGGCTGCGCCCTTCCTATCCCCTTCCATTGAACAAGAGTGACGCCCATGGCTCCTTCATCTTCCACCGCAGGCACCGCGCCTCTGGACCGCGAGATCCTGTTGCAACAGGCACGCGACAGGGCCGGCCTTACCGATTTTGGCGACCTCTGGTTCCTGGAGCCAATGGACCGCTATATCGAGGCGTCGAACCTGGAAGGCGCGCTGACCCCCGCCGGCGTCGCGTCCATGACGGAAGTCATCGTCAAGGGCCTGGTCAGCCGCCTGCGCATGGTCGAGGATATCAAGCGCCATCCCGAAATATTGGACGAACAAGTGGAGGTCGCGGGCATCATCCTGGGCTTGCCCCGCACCGGCAGCACTATTTTCCAGCGCCTGCTGGCAAGCGCGCCGGGCATGACCGGCCTTCGCTGGTATGAAGCGCAGAATTTCGCCCCCTTCCCCGGTGAAGAGCGCGGCAATCCGGCAGAGCGCCGCAACTATGCCCAGGCGATGATCGACGGGTGGCTGCAACTCGCCCCCGAACTTGCCTCCATCCATCCGCTCGACCCCGAAGCGCCGGACGAAGAGATATTGGTGCTGGGCCAGATGTTCGTGAGCACCATGGTCGAAGGAATGAATTTTGTGCCCAGCTTCGCCAGCTGGCTGAACGGTTATGACCAATCGCGCGGGCATGAGGATTTGAAGACCATCCTTCAATATCTCCAGTGGCAGGACCCTGCGCGGCGCGGGGCCAAGTGGATTTTGAAAAGCCCGTCCAACCTTCCTTATGTGGAAACCGCAGCGCGCGCTTTCCCGGACGCGCTGCTGATCATGACGCATCGCGACCCGGTGGAAACCGTGCCATCCTATATATCGATGCAGGCGGCACTCTATAAGCTGAGCGCGACCGTTTCCGACAGGCAAGTGAGCGGCTTCTGGTTCCCGCGCCTCGCCGAATGGATGCACATGTTCGAAGCCGCGCGGGAACGCATCGGCGAAGACCGGTTCATCGACATCAACTATCGTGAAGTGGGCAAGGACCCAATGACCCAGGCCCAGCGCGTGCTTTCGCGCGTCGGCATTCCCGTGGACGACCGGCTGGAAGCCGCGCTCACCGAATTTCTGGCGGGGAACAAGCGGGAGCAGCGGCCCGTGCACGACTATTCGCTGGAGCGGTTCGGCCTGGATGAGGACGCTATCAAGAACGCGTTCGCCGCCTATCGGGAGCGCTATATCGTCTAGGTTGGACGCGAGGGCCCGTCACCAGCGCAGGAACGCCCCCGTCGGCCCGATATTCGATTCAACCGGAGAATATGTCGACCGGTGGCAGCGCCGACCCGAAGGCTGGCGCATCGTCCGCCGCGATGCCCTATGGTTCCTTCATCATGGCGACGCCGGGGTGTTGGCCACTGGTGAAACGGATTTGGGGTGAGCATGCTGGACAATATCGACAGGCTGGTGGCGGAGCGGGAGATAAGGACGCTGAAGGCCCGTTATTTCCGCACTTTGGACGCGAAGGATTGGGTTGGCCACCGCGCGGTCTTTGCCCCGGACGTGATCGCCGATTTCAGGGAATCGTCAGGCGAACGGAACGAGGCGATGTTGATCCAGGGCAGCGAAGCCTATGTCGCCAACCTGTCCGCGATTCTGGAAAATGTCGTTACCGTCCATCATGGCCATATGGCTGAAATCCAGCTCCACTCCGCGGACGCAGCGTCGGGCATATGGGCAATGGAGGACAAGCTGTGGGTGCCGGAAGGGTCGGCCCTGCCCTTCCGGTTCATGCATGGCTATGGCCATTATCATGAAACCTACGTTCGGCTGGGCGACGGCTGGCGAATTCAGACCATTCGCCTGAGCCGAATCCGCGTCGACCTGTCCTGAAGGCGGCGATGCCGGAGAGGAGCTGAATGACGGCCCGGTCGCCACCTATCGCCCGCTCATTCGTCAGCGAAACACCCGCCCGCATATCCGGCGGCGGGATTTCGCAGGTTGCTCATCGACGCTCATGGCTTCATAAGATCATATGACAATCCCATTACAGAATGCGCCTTCGCTTTCGAGAATTCAGGAAAACTGGCTCGCAGCGCGGGAACGACAATTGCTCACCTGGCTCTGCAGCCGGATGCCGCGCTGGGTTACGCCGGACCGCCTGACGTTCCTGGGGATGGTCGGCGCGTTCATGATCTTCATGGGCTATGTCGCCAGCGCCCTGAGCTCGTCCTGGCTGCTCGTCGCCATCGCTGGTTATTTCGTCCAGTGGTTCGGGGATTCGATGGACGGCAGCATCGCGCGCTATCGGCGGATCGAACGCCCATCCTACGGCTATTTCATCGATCATAGCTGCGATGGTCTTGCGACATTGCTGATCCTGGCGGGGATCGGCCTTAGCCCCTATGTGACCATGGATGTCGCTATGGTGGCGCTGGCGGGTTATCTGCTGCTGTCGATCCACGCTTATCTTTCCGCGCGCGTCTTGGGCGAGTTCAAACTGTCCTACCTCGCGGCGGGACCAACAGAATTGCGGCTGATCCTGATCGCCCTGACATTGATGATGATGGTGCTGGGGGCTGGCCCCGGACTGTTCGGGAAAGTGTCGGGCTTCGATATTTTCGTGGGGACGGTCGGGACGATCCTGATCCTGCTGTTCATCATCCAGACGCTGGTCACCGGGCGGCGGCTGGCGCAGGCCGAACGGCGCGCGCAATGACATACGGCGCGGCTTGAGCGCGGCTTGCCCATGACCCAGATCCTGATCGATGCCGACGCCTGTCCGGTGAAGGACGAAATCTACAAGGTCGCGCTTCGCCATGACGTGGCCGTCATGGTGGTCAGCAACAGCCCCATAAGAATACCCAGCCATCCCCTGATCAGCCGGACGGTGGTCAGCGACGGTTTCGACGCTGCGGATGACTGGATTGCCGAGCGCGTGACGAACGGGACTGTCGTCATCACCGCCGATATTTTACTGGCGGACCGTTGCCTGAAAATGGGCGGCGTGGTGATCGCGCCCACGGGCAAGCCATTCACCGCTGCATCGATCGGCAACGCCATCGCGGTGCGAGCCATCATGGCTGATTTGCGGGCGGGCGGCGACAATGTCGGCGGACCTGCCGCGTTCAGCAAGTCGGATCGATCCCGGTTCCTGTCCACGCTGGATGAAACGCTGGTCCGGCTGATCAAGGCGCAGCGCCGCACGGCGCAGCAATCGCTTTGACATTGACCGCTGGCGGCGGCACGGGTTGCCCGGTCAGCTTCGCGAGCATTCATGCAAATTCATAATTTCGATATCGACCTGTTCCTCCGCGAATATTGGCAGAAAAAACCGCTGCTCATTCGCAATCCGTGGACGGCGTGGAGCAATCCCCTCGACCCCGACGAGCTGGCGGGCCTGGCCTGTGAGGAGGATGTCGAATCCCGCCTGATCGAACGGACGGACGACAACTGGACGCTGGGCCATGGTCCGTTCGCGCCAGACCGTTTCAGCCAGTTGGGTGGTCGGCCATGGACGTTGCTGGTCCAGGCGGTCGATCATCACGCGCCCGATGTCGCGGCGCTGATCGACCCGTTTCGCTTTGTCCCGAACTGGCGGATCGATGATGTCATGGTCAGCTATGCCAGCGACCAAGGCGGAGTAGGACCGCATTTCGATCAATATGATGTGTTTCTGCTACAGGGGCTGGGCAAGCGCCGCTGGCGGGTGGGACCATTGTGCGATGAGACGAGCATATTGCTGCCACATGACGATCTGCGCTTGCTCGCGACGCTCGAGGCAAATGATGAATGGGTCCTCGAACCCGGCGATATCCTGTATGTGCCGCCGGGCTACGCCCATGACGGCGTCGCTGTGGGCGACGACTGCATGACCTATTCCATCGGTTTTCGCGCGCCATCCCAAAGCGAGTTGATCGAGGGTTGGTGCGATCATCTGGTCGATACGATCCAGAGCGACGACCGCTATGCCGACCCCGACCTGCATGCGCAGGACAATCCGGGCGAGATTTCAGCGGACGCGCTGGCCCAGCTGCGCGGGATGATGACGGAAAAGCTGCTCGACCCGCAGGGCTTTGCCCGTTGGTTCGGGGAATATAACAGCAGCCGAAAATATGCCGAGGCGGACTGGCGTCCCGAAGAGCCGATACAGCCTGACGATCTGCGCGCTTATCTGGCCAACGGCGTCACCATCCTGCGCAACCCGACCAGCCGCTTTTCCTTCATTCGCGGGACGGACGATGCTGTCCTGCTCTTTGCCGATGGGCAGAGTTTTGACTGTTCCAATCAAGCTGCGGCATTCGCCCGGCAGATTTGTGCGCAGGATCATGTCCTAGCCAGCTCGGACATCGCCGATTCACCACCATGCCTGACGCTGATCGCCGCCCTGATCGACCAGGGCAGCATAGCCATCGAAGAGGACTGAAGGACATGGCCCGCCTGATCCTGTTCAATAAACCTTATGGCGTGATGTCCCAGTTCACGGACGTCCGGTCTGAAACCGTGCGCCCCACCCTGTCGGCCTTCATCGACGTGCCGGGCGTCTATCCGGCGGGGCGGCTGGACCTGGACAGTGAAGGACTGCTCCTGCTGACCGATGATGGCGGGCTCCAGTCGCGTATCGCCGACCCGAAATACAAGACGCCGAAAACCTATCTCGTGCAGGTCGAAGGCGATCCGCAAGAGGCCGCGCTGGAACAGTTGCGGCGCGGCGTCCAGTTGAAGGACGGCATGACCCTGCCCGCGCAAGTGAAGCGCATTGACACCCCCGACCTGTGGCCGCGCGATCCCCCGGTGCGATTCCGCAAGAGCGTGCCGGACTGCTGGATAGAACTGACCATCAGGGAAGGCCGGAACCGGCAGGTGCGCCGGATGACGGCTGCCGCGGGCTACCCGACGCTGCGGCTGGTCCGGTGGCGGATCGGGGATTGGACCATTGAGGGTATGCAGCCGGGCGAATGGCGTGACGGTTGAACGAAGGAGAAGCGAAATGCTGCCAGCCCGCACTTTTAGCATCACGATCAATCGCAACTGGCAGGCGCTGTACGAAATGATCTGGTGTCCTGAATTTTTCCCAAAATGGGCTTCTGGCCTCGTCGACTCCGGCCTTCGACAGGATGGGGATCATTGGGTGGCGGACGGCCCCGAAGGACCTATCCGCATCGGCTTTTCACCCCATAATGAATTTGGCGTGATGGATCATCTTGTCGATCAGGGCGACGGCGTGAAAATCCATGTTCCCATGCGCGTCGTCGAAAATGGCGATGGCGCTGAAGTCATGCTGACCCTCTTTCGCCAGCCGGGCATGGATGATGAACGCTTTGCAGCCGACATCAAATGGGTGAACCGCGACCTGAAATCGTTGAAGAGTCTGGTGGAGCGATAAGCCATTGCACAACGCACATCGCCGCCCCCGATGACCCCGCCAGCAATATCGACAGGCGGGTCATCGCGGAGCGGGCGTGCTCTAATGATCGCTCGCGCTAAAGGCACCATAGCCGGTTTCGGCCCGGACCCGTTGCGCCGGATAGCCCGATTGATCCAAGGCTGCGCGCGGCGAACGGTCCAGCACTGAAATCAGCCAGATCGCGATGAAGCCCGCCGGTACGGAGAATATGGCGGCGGAACTATAGGGAAATGGCGCGGGTCCAAGGTCGAACGTGCTGGTCCAGACGGCAGGCGACAGCAGCGTCAATATAAAGGCCGTCAGAAGGCCAATGGTCCCCCCAATTGCTGCGCCGCGCGTCGTGCAACCGTTCCAGAGCAGCGACAGGATCAACACCGGGAAGTTGCCGGACGCAGCAAGCGCGAAAGCGAGGCTGACCATGAAGGCGACATTCTGCTTTTCGAAAAGCAGGCCTAGCAGCACGGCCAGCGCGCCCATGGCCAGCGTCGTAAGCCGCGACACGCGCAGTTCACCCGCCGAACTCACCTTTCCATGACGGAACACCGTCGCGTAAAGATCGTGGCTGACCGCCGACGCCGCCGATAATGTCAGTCCGGCCACCACTGCAAGGATGGTGGCAAAGGCGACCGCCGATATGAAGCCGAGAAAGACGTTGCCGCCGATCGCATGAGCCAGATGGATAGCCGCCATGTTACCGCCGCCACGGAGCGCGCCGTCACTGTCCAGATAGCTGCCCTCCGTACCGACGAGCACGATCGCGCCGAACCCGATGATGAAGGTGAGGATGTAGAAATAACCGATCCAACCGGTCGCCCAAAGCACCGATTTGCGTGCCTCTTTCGCGTCGGGGACAGTGAAGAAGCGCATCAATATATGGGGCAGGCCAGCCGTGCCCAGCATCAGCGCGAGGCCGAAGGAGATGGCGGACACGGGGTCCTTGATGAAATTGCCCGGCGCCATGATCGACCGACCGCGATCGACGGCTTCCGCTGCCGTGGCACCCCCGGCCAGCGCCGCCTGTGTCTTCACCTCGACCGCGCGCGCGAATAGCGCTTCGGGCGAAAAGCCGGTGGTCGCCAGCACCATCAGGGCCATGAAGCTGGCCCCGCCCAGCAGCATAACTGCCTTGATAATCTGCACCCAGGTCGTCGCGCGCATGCCGCCGAAAAGGACGTAGAGCATCATCAGCGCGCCCACGATCACCACCGCAACGGCATAAGGCAGGCCGAAAAGCAGCTTGATAAGCTGCCCCGCCCCCACCATCTGCGCCACCAGATAGAAGGACACGATCAGAAGGGTGCTGATCGCCGCAAAGCTGCGGACCGGCGGCTGGGCAAAACGGTAGGACGCCACGTCAGCAAAGGTGAAGCGGCCCAGATTGCGCAGTCGTTCGGCCATCAGGAACAGCAGGATCGGCCACCCCACCAGAAAACCGGTGGAATAGATCAGCCCATCATAGCCATCATTGAAAATCTGGGCCGATATGCCCAGGAAGGATGCGGCGGACATATAGTCCCCGGCCATCGCAAGGCCGTTCTGGAAACCAGTGATCCCACCACCCGCGGTATAGAAATCCGATGCGGTCCGGGTCCGGGCGGCGGCGGCCTTCGTGATCCACAGGGTCAGTCCAACGAACGCGACAAACATCGCGATGGCAACCCAGTTTATCGGTTGGCGCTGCGCCTCACCTTCGAATGCGGCAGCCAAAGCGGGATTGGAGGGCAGGAAAAGCAAAGCGGCCAAGACCAGCGCCACGAACCGCATCATGCGCCATGGTCCCGCAGAATAGCCGCCATGCGCGCGTCGAAACGCCGGTTGGCATAAGCGACATAGACGCCGGTTAGCGCGATAGCGAAGAGGATGAGGCCAAGGCCAAGCGGAATGCCCAGCGACGTCACGCCGCCACCGATCGGCATTCCAAGCAAGCTTTTGTTGAAGGCGATCAGCAGCAGGTAAGCGGCGAATGCGGCGAACACCAACGCCGACAGAATCCAGCCGAGGCGCAATCTTTGCCGGACCAGGTCAACATAGCGTGGGTCCGCCGCTACGCTTTCGACCAGCGCCGCCTCTTTTCCTCGATCCACTACGCCCCCTCCAGATTGATTGGCGCGGACCGTGCGCGAACATAGGGATGAATGCAACAGCCTGACGTGACGAAGGATCAGAATGGGGATGCCGCCCAGCCTTGACGGCCAATCCGCTACGCGTAAGCTGTCACCGCCAATGCATCATATAAGGTGAAAGCTCATGGACGCTCGCCTTTCCAGCGCCTGTCCGTTCGATCGGGGCAGCGATGATCGCAAATCCGCCACCGCGTCGGTGGGCGGCGGCACGGTCGATCCCGACATCTGTACCCAGGATTTTGCCGAGGGGCGCGCCATCCTGCGCAGCGACCATGTGCGGCAGGCGGGCTTTCTGGCGGAGCAGGTTGGCAGGATCGGCAACGCGACCCGCCAGCCCATCCTGTTCCTGGAGGGCGACGCGCACCGGGTCCAGCGCAGCGCGACGGCGCGCTTCTTCACGCCGCGCATCGTGACCACTCACTACCGGGAATTGATGGTCCGGCTGAGCGACGGCCTGATTACCCGTTTCCAGCAGGAAAAGCGCGCGCGTCTCGACAATCTCAGCCTTGAACTGGCGGTGGCCGTCGCCAGCCAGATCGTGGGATTGACCGACAGTGAGCCAGATGGCCTGGCCAGACGGCTGGACGTGTTTTTCACCGGCGATTTCCATCGGCCCCGCAACAGGTTCGCCGCCTTCGCCAATTTCCTGCGATCCCAGTATCGCGTCCTGTCCTTTTACTATCGCGATGTGGCACCAGCCATTCGGTCGCGCAGACGACAGCGACAAGATGACGTCATCTCCCACCTTATCGATCAGGGATATAATGGCCGGGAGATACTGACCGAATGCCTGGTCTATGGTGCTGCCGGCATGGCGACGACGCGCGAATTCATCGTCATGGCCGCGTGGCACATGCTGGACCGTGAGGATTTGAAGGCGGCTTTCCTTGCGGCGGACGAAAATGGGCAGATCGCCCTGCTGGAGGAATTACTGCGGCTGGAGCCGGTCGTGGGCTATATCTACCGCCGCATGCCGGATGATGCGCCCGATCAGGCAGGGGCGGCGGTCGCGGTCGATGTGCGCGCGGCGAACACGGACCCGGCGGCATTCGGCGAACGGCCCTGCGAAGTGGTGCCGGGGCGGCAGGTCAGTGCCAGATATGGCAGAGCCGGTCTTTCATTCGGCGATGGCGAACATCGCTGTCCAGGTGCGCAGGTGGCGCTTCAGGAAACCTGCCTGTTCCTCGATCGGCTGATGCGAGTGCCAGGCCTGAAACTGGCGCGCGCGCCCTCCCTCGCCTGGAACCCGCTGGTCACCGGCTATGAATTGCGCGACGCCATGATCGTCTGCGACTGACGCAGGCGCGCGTTGATGTCCGCCGCCAACTTATCCGGGCGGGCTGGGTTCAGGCCAGTTCCACCGCCAGCGCTGTTGCTTCGCCGCCGCCGATGCAAAGGCTGGCGACGCCCCGTTTCAGACCGCGGTTTTCCAGCGCCGCCAGAAGGGTGGCAACGATGCGCGCGCCCGATGCGCCAATGGGATGGCCAAGCGCGGTGGCACCGCCATTGACGTTCAGCTTGTCCGCCGGGATGCCCAGATCGCGCGCGGCGATCATCGCGACCACGGCAAAGGCTTCGTTGACTTCGAACAGGTCGACATCCTCCACCGCCCACCCTGCCTTCGCCAGCACTTTGTGGATCGCAGGAACAGGCGCGGTCGTGAACTTGGCCGGTTCATGGGCATGGGCGGCGGTAGCAACGACCCGCGCGACGATCGGTAGGCCAAGCTTTTCAGCGACACTCGCGCGGGTCATCACCAGCGCAGCCGCACCGTCCGAAATGGATGATGCGTTAGCCGCCGTGATCGTCCCATCCTTCGCAAAAACGGGTTTGAGCGAAGGGATCTTGTCCGGTCGCGCCTTGCCCGGCTGTTCGTCGGTATCGACTACGGTGTCGCCGCCGCGCCCCTTCACCGTCACCGGCACGATTTCGCGTGCAAAGGCACCGCTGGCGATCGCTTCGCTCGCGCGCGCCAGCGACCGGATGGCATAATCATCCTGTTCGGCGCGAGTGAACTGATAATCGCGCGACGCCTGTTCGGCGAAGACGCCCATCGCCTTGCCCGGTTCATAGGCGTCTTCCAGCCCGTCCATCATCATCGTGTCGATGATGCGGTCATGGCCGATGCGCGCGCCGGACCGATGCTTTGGCAAGGCATAGGGCGCATTAGTCATGCTTTCCATGCCGCCTGCTATGACGATGTCGGCAGCGCCTGCGCTGAGCGCTTCATGCGCCATGATCGCGGCCTGCATGCCCGACCCGCACATCTTGTTGACGGTCGTCGCTTCGGTATTGAGGCCAAGGCCCGCGCCCACCGCCGCCTGACGGGCAGGTGCCTGACCCAGCCCTGCGGGCAGCACGCACCCCATATAGATGCGATCTGCGGCATCGGCTGCGATCCCGGCGCGATCGACCGCCGCCTTCACTGCCGCCGCGCCCAGTTGGGTTGCCGTCAGCGGCGACAGCGCGCCCTGAAAAGCGCCCATCGGTGTGCGCGCATAGCTGGCGATGACAATGGGGTCGTCCTGCATCTTCATTCTCCTTTAGCCAGTACGCGAAGCAGCGCTGCCCCGCTAGTTTAACCGATCATCATCAGGCTGGCATTGCCACCCGCCGCCGCCGTGTTGATAGAAGTCGAAACTTCCTCCAGCAACCAGTCCAGACAATAGCCCGCTTCCTCGGCATGAACAGGGATGATCGGTCCGTCGCCATCGGCCAGAGCCTGCGCCGTGGCGATGATCGCAGCTGCATCCCCTTCTACTAGCGCGGCGGCATAGGGCGCGTCGGGGCGTATGGGGAAGCGGGCCGCTATCGCTATGGGCAGGCGCGCGGGGTGCGCCATGCCTTCGATCATGCCACGGTTGCCGGTAGCGAGGATCACCGCCATCTGTCGCAACAGGCCCTGCGCGGTCAAGGGACGCAGCAGGATCAGGCCGCGCGGATGCAGCGCATAGAGATTGCGTTCGCCGACCGGCCCGGAAAGCGTCAGTTCAACGCCCAATGCCGAAGCACCGCCCGCCTGCCGGGCATAGGTGGCGGCTTCGCTTTCCCCCTCCCCGTCCAGCCAGTCGGCAAAGGCTTGCAACAATGCCGCAGGCTTGCTTGCGCGTGTGGGGAACGTCGGCGGGACCTGGACCAGGCGGTTGAGGTAGAGTGGTCCGCCCGCCTTTGGTCCCGTGCCCGACAGGCCACAGCCGCCAAAAGGCTGGACACCCACGACCGCGCCGATGACGTTGCGGTTCACATAGATGTTGCCCGCCTTCACACGCGCGGTGACCCGGCCAATGGTTCCGTCGAGCCGAGTGTGGAGGCCGAAGGTAAGGCCATAGCCGGTCGCGTTGACCTGATCGACCAGCCTGTCCAGCCCATCGCGCCGGAAGCGCAGGACATGCAGCACGGGACCGAACACTTCGCGGCGAAGATCGGCTATGGACTGGATTTCGATGATGGTCGGCGGAACAAAGGTGCCGTGCACCGTTGCGGGCGGCAGCGGGCATTGCTCAACCTTGCGGCCCAGCGCCGTCATCGCGTCGATATGCCGGCTGATCCCATCCCGCGCTTCCGCGCTGATGACCGGCCCGATATCGACATTGAGCGCGTCGGTGCGGCCGATGCGCAATTCCGCCAGCGCGCCCTTCAGCATCGCGAGCGTGCGGTCGGCCACCTCTTCCTGCAGACACAGAATGCGCAGCGCGGAGCAGCGCTGACCCGCACTGTCGAAGGCGGAGGTGATGACGTCACTGACCACCTGTTCGGCGAGGGCAGAGGAATCCACGATCATCGCATTCTGCCCCCCCGTTTCGGCGATCAGGGGGATAGGCCCACCGGATGACGACAGGCGCGGCGCAAGCTGACGCTGGATCATGCGCGCGACCTCCGTCGATCCGGTGAAGATGACGGCGGCGGTTTCGGGCGCGCCGACCAGCGCCGCGCCGATGCTGCCGTCGCCCGGCAGCAGTTGCAGCGCATCGTCGGGCACCCCTGCCTCATGCAACAGGCGGACAGCCTCCGCAGCGATCAGCGGCGTTTCCTCGGCAGGCTTGGCGAGCACCGGGTTACCCGCAGCCAGCGCGGCGCCGACCTGTCCGGTGAAGATGGCGAGCGGGAAGTTCCACGGACTGATGCAGGTGACGGGGCCTAGCGCCACCTGCGCCGGGCCAAAGGTGGCGCGGGCCTGCGCCGCATAATAGCGCAGGAAATCGATCGCCTCACGCACTTCGGCAATGGCGTTGGGCAGCGACTTTCCGGCTTCGCGGACGATCAGGCCCAGCAGGATAGGCATGCGCGCCTGCAACGCGTCGGCGGCGCTATCCAGCGTCGCGACGCGTTGCGCGACGGGCGTGCTGGCCCAGTGGGAGGCGGCGGCGCGAACAGCGGCAGCCCGCGCCTCTTGGGGCGTGGCGTCGGTGACATATCCAACGACATCGCGACGATCGGCGGGGTTCAGCACCGAACGGGCGGCCCCTACCCCACCGACGGGCGCGGCGGTCCAGGCCAGCGCCGCGCTGTGGCGGAGCGTCTGCGTCAGGCTGGACAGCACGGCTTCGTCGGCAAGGTCCAGCCCTTGCGAATTGCGGCGATCGGGAAACAGGTCGGCGGGCAGCGCGATCAGGTCATGGCCGTGGCCGGGACGGTCCATGGCGCGCACGATATCGACCGGGTCGGCCACCAGCTGATCCAGCGCCACGTGCGGATCGGCGATGCGATGGACGAAACTGCTGTTCGCGCCATTTTCCAGCAGGCGGCGGACGAGGTAGGCGAGCAGCGTTTCATGCGTGCCGACCGGGGCATAGATGCGGCAGGGACGGTCCAGCTTCGCCGGGCCGACCACCTGCTCATAGAGCGGCTCGCCCATACCGTGCAGGCATTGGAACTCATAATTGCCCAGCCGGAAATCCGGCCCGGCGAGGTGATAAATGGTGCTGAGCGTCTGGGCATTATGCGTCGCAAATTGCGGAAAGACCGCGCCGGGTGCGGCCAGCAGCCTGCGCGCGCAGGCGATATAGGCGACGTCGGTGTGCACCTTGCGCGTATAGACCGGGAATCCCGGCAGGCCGTCCACCTGCGCCCGCTTGATTTCCGCGTCCCAATAGGCCCCCTTCACCAGCCGGACCATGATGCAACGGCTGGAGCGGCAGGCGAGGTCGATGATCCAGTCTATGACGAACGGACAGCGTTTGCCATAGGCCTGCACCACGAAACCAAGGCCGTTCCATCCCGCAAGATCAGGGTCCACCGCCAAGCTTTCCAGCAGGTCGAGCGACAGTTCAAGCCGGTCCGCTTCCTCCGCGTCGATATTGAAGCCGATGCCATAGCTTTTCGACAGCAGCGCCAATTGCTTCATCGCAGGCAGCAATTCCCCCATGACGCGATCCGCCTGCGCTCGACTGTAACGCGGGTGGAGCGCCGACAGCTTTATCGAGATGCCGGGTCCCGCATAAACGCCGCGCCCGTCCGACGCCCGCCCGATGGCGTGGATCGCCCGTTCATAGGCAGCGTGGTAGCGGGCGGCATCGGCGGCGGTCGTGGCTGCTTCGCCCAGCATGTCATAGCTGTAGGCGAAGCCCTTTGCCTCCATCTCCTTCGCGCGGTTCAATGCCTCCTCGATCGTCTCGCCGGTGACGAACTGTTCGCCCATCATCCGCATGGCCTGGTCGACCGCCCGGCGGATGACCGGTTCTCCCGCGCGGGCGATCAGGCGGGTCAGCGCCGCGCCGAGACCGGGATCATCGACGCTGCCCACCAGCTTGCCGGTGACGACCAGCCCCCAGGTCGCGGCGTTGACGAACAGCGACTTGCCGCCGCCCAGATGCGAAGCCCACTGCCCATCGGCGATCTTGTCGCGGATCAGTGCGTCGCGCGTATCATCGTCGGGAATGCGCAGCAGCGCTTCGGCAAGGCACATCAGCGCCACGCCTTCCTGGCTGGACAGCGCATATTCCTGCACCAGCGCTTCGACACCGCTCCCCCTAGGATGGGCGCGAAGGGCGGCGACCAAAGCGCGCGCCGTCCCTGCGATCGCGGCGCGCATGTCGTCCGGCAGGGTGGCCGTTTCGATCAGGGGAGCGAGCGCGTCGGCCTCGTCACCGCGACAGGCGGCGGTGATGGCCTGCCGCAGTTTTGTGGCAGGCCGGATCGCGGGCGCGGCCTCCGCGAAGAGAGCAAGGTCCGTCATGTCGCCATCATGACAGGAAACATGGCAATGCTGCCTCCTATTTCAAAGCCTCATCAGACGGTGCAGGGCCGAGCCGCGCGGCATGCCAGCGCAGATGATCGTCCATGAAGGTCGCTATGAAATAATAGCTGTGGTCATAGCCTTCTCGCAGATTGAGCGTCAGGTCGATACCGGCGGCATCGCAGGCTTCGCGCAAGAGTTGGGGCCGCAATTCCTTTTCCAAGAAGCTGTCGCCGCTACCCTGATCCACCAATATCGCAGGAAGGCGCGCGCCATCCTCGATCAGCGCCACCGCGTCATGCTGCCGCCATGCCGCACGATCCGGGCCAAGATAGCCGGTCAGCGCCTTTTCACCCCATGGCACCTGCGAAGGCGCGACGATCGGCGCGAAGGCGGACACCGCCCTGAAACGTTCGGGGTGACGCAGGGCAATCGCCAGCGCGCCATGGCCGCCCATCGAATGTCCCATGATCGATTGCCGCGCCATGTCGACCGGGAAATGCTGCGCGACGATGGCGGGCAACTCCTCGGCTACATAGGTCCACATGCGATAATGTCTGTCGAAGGGTGCCTGCGTGGCATCGACGTAAAAGCCCGCGCCCAGTCCGAAATCATAGGCACCATCGGCATCGTCCGGCACGTCCGGCCCGCGCGGCGATGTGTCGGGCGCAACGAAGATCAGGCCGAGTTCGGAACATAAACGGCGATATTCGCCCTTTTCCGTCACATTGGCATGGGTGCAGGTCAGCCCCGACAGATACCAGACGACCGGCAGCTTCGCCCCGGCGTCATGCGGCGGGACGTAGACCGAAAAGGTCATGTCTGTGCCGGTGGCGGCTGAGGCATGTTTGTACACGCCCTGGACGCCGCCGAAGGACCGGTTGGCGCTGACCTGCTCCAGCTCCATCATTTCATCACCTTTTCTGACCCGCCCATTTTGCGCTCGTTATCCGTTGCTGTCAGAACACCACGACGGACCGGATGCTTTCGCCCGCATGCATCAGGTCGAAACCCTTGTTGATGTCCTCCAGGCTGAGGACATGGGTGATCATGGGGTCGATCTCGATCTTGCCGTTCATGTACCAGTCCACAATCCTGGGGACATCGGTCCGGCCCTTCGCTCCGCCGAAGGCCGACCCCTGCCACACGCGGCCAGTGACCAGCTGGAAGGGGCGGGTGGAAATTTCCTTACCCGCTTCCGCCACGCCGATCACCGTGGAAACGCCCCAGCCGCGATGACAAGCTTCCAGCGCCTGGCGCATGACTTCGGTGTTGCCGGTGCAGTCGAACGTATAGTCCGCCCCACCATCGGTCAGGGCAACAAGGTCGGCCACCACCTGATCCGTGGTTTTACTCTTGGGATTGTAGAAATGCGTCATGCCAAACCGGCTGCCCCATTCCGCCTTATTGTCATTCAGATCGACGCCCACGATCATGTCCGCGCCCACCATCTTCGCGCCCTGGATGACATTAAGGCCGATGCCGCCAAGGCCAAAGACGATGACGTTGGAACCGGGCGTCACCTTTGCCGTCTTGACCACGGCACCCACGCCCGTAGTGACGCCGCACCCGATATAGCAGCTCTTGTCGAAAGGCGCGTCCTGCCTGATCTTCGCCACCGCGATTTCCGGCAGCACGGTGAAGTTGGAGAAGGTCGAGCAACCCATATAGTGGAAGATCGGTTGACCCTTAAAGGAAAAGCGGGTCGTCCCGTCGGGCATCAACCCCTTGCCCTGGGTCGCGCGGATCGCGGTGCACAGGTTCGTCTTGCCCGAAAGACAGCTTTTGCACTGGCGGCATTCCGGTGTGTAGAGCGGAATCACATGGTCGCCCGGCTTTACCGACGTGACCCCGGCACCGACCTCACGCACAACGCCCGCGCCTTCATGCCCAAGGATCGACGGAAAAATGCCTTCACTGTCCAGTCCGTCGAGCGTGTAGGCATCGGTATGGCATATGCCCGTAGCCATGATTTCGACCAGAACCTCGCCCGCCTTGGGACCTTCCAGATCGACTTCGACGATTTCGAGTGGCCTTTTTGCTTCAAAGGCGACGGCGGCGCGGGTTTTCATTGAGGCTGTTCTCCTTTTGCCGCCAACCCTATCATCGGGTGGCGAGCGTTAATATGGGGAAACCCGCCAATCGCGACCGGGCCTACAGCTGATCGAATTGCGCAGCGAGGGATAAGGTTTCAGGCTGCCTGCGTTCCTACAGCCGGTCCATCCGCAGCCATAGCGGATCGCCTGCCCAGGCGCGTTTCTGCGCGGCGGCGGCGGCGGCAGCCTCTGCGCCATAGCCGCGCGCGCGCTGCGAGGCGGTCAGGCCATAAAGCGCCCAGCCATTATTGGGTGACTGCGCCAGCGCCTGGGTAAAGGCCTGCGCCGCATCACCGTAGCGCCCCTGACGATACAGCGCCGCGCCCAGCGACTGATGCACGGGATAATACCAGTAGGGCGGCTCCATATAGGGGATTTTGTCCTCCATCGTGATGGCCTGACGATAGAGCCTCTCCGCCTGCACATAGCGCCTGTTGGCGTAGGCCCAGCGAGCCATCGCCACCGTCTCCGCCAGTTGCATGAGGTCGCGCGCGGGCACACCCTGATCGATCATCGGCTGCACGACCTGACCGTCACGAATGGCGCGCAGCTTCGCAATTTCCCGGTCGAACCCGTCCCTGTCGCGCTGCCGTGCTCGCGCCACCGCCCGCGCATAATGGTGCATGGCAACCGCATAGGGCAAACGCGGATCGGGCGCGTGCATCGCCAATATCCGATCCGGCGTGGCGAATTGGGTCGCGGCGAAATAGGGCGATGCGTGGATCGCCTGGACCCAGGCTATTTTCGCGCTGACCGCCGGGTCCAGCATCTGTTCCAGCTTCGTGGCATGGCGGATGGCGGTGGCCATGTCCCCGGCCATCTGCGCCGACGTAACGATGAAATGGATATTGTGGGGATAATAGCCATAGCGCATCAGCCCCCGGTCGCCGCTGGCCTTGATCCATTCTTCATCCACCTGCGCCGCCGCCAGATTGACGCGCATCGAATCCCGCCAGCGGCCAAGCCGGTAATAGATGTGTGCGGGCATGTGGACGAGGTGGCCCGCCTTTGGCGCGAGCGGCGCGGCTAACCGATCCGCCGCCGCTTCGGCGCGGCGGGGATCAGGCCCGTTCTCCATCAGATGAATGTACAGATGCGATGCCTGCGGATGGCCGGGATTGCGCGCGAACACCGTTTCGACCAGCCGGACGCCATCGCCCAGCCGTGGCTGCGGCGTTTTCCGGTCGGCCATCCAATAATCCCACGGTCGCGTATCCATGGCGGCTTCGGCTGCGAGCAGGCTGACATCGTCATGTGCGGGATGGGCCGCAGCAGCAGCCAGCATCGCGTCGGCATAAGCCGCGTCCAGCGCAGGCCGATCCGCAGCGGGATCATCCGAATAGCGCCGCGTCATGGCGGCGGTCAGCGCCTGTTCGACAGGGGTCGCTCCACGCGCCAGCCAGTCCGCATAGCGAGCCAGCCCTACCGCGCGCGCATTTGCGGCGGGGTCCATGGGTGCGTTGATGTTCGGACCATGGGCCAACGCTTCGCCCCAGAAGCAGAGGGCGCAACGCGGATCGATCCGCTGCGCTTCGCGGAAAGAGGCAATGGCCCCGGCATGATTAAACCCGTAGGCAAGCGCCAGTCCCTGGTCGAAATAGCGCTGCGCCACAGGGCTGGAGGTCGTGATGGGAAAGTGGATCTTTCCCAGATCGTCGTAAAGTTCAACGCGCACGCCGGAGGCGGACTCCGCAGGCGCGAACGTCGCCGCCAGCGCGATCTTGTCCCGCATCGATGCGGCATCACTTTTCCCGCTACACAGGTTGCGAACCTTGTTGGCGGGATCAAGGGACGCAAGCAGGTCGGGCGAATAATAGCGCCCCGGAGCCGGGTCCCCACTCATCAACATGCCGGCAGCCATCACGAGCGCCAGCGAAGGCATGATTTTCCGCATCGCCATCCTCCATGTGCAGAGTCGGTCGATGGCCGCTACCAATAACATATTCCGCGCGGTTCGATAATCCGCCAATAGTCGGTGGGAAGGGAACCTTTTCCCCGCTCAGTCGTGGAATAACCACTCCATGGCAAACGAGCCACTCATCATGCCGATCGAGGCCGCGCCGGATTGGACCGTGCCGCAGGACTGGGACGCCTATACGTCGCAGGAGCACGCCATGTGGGACATGCTTTTCGAACGGCAGGCCAACATGCTGCCGGGTCGCGCGGTCAGCGAATTTACCGATGGGCTGGACGTGCTGCGCATGACGCGGACGGGCATTCCCGACTTTGCCGAACTGTCCGACAGGCTGATGAAGCTGACCGGGTGGCAGGTCGTGGCGGTGCCGGGGCTGGTGCCCGACCGGGTGTTTTTCGAACATCTGGCAAACCGCCGCTTCGTCGCGGCCCGCTTCATTCGCACGCCCGAACAGGTGGATTACCTGCAGGAGCCAGACGTTTTTCACGATGTGTTCGGCCATGTGCCCCTGCTCGCCCACCCGGTCTTTGCCGATTATATGCAGGCATATGGCGAAGGCGGACTGAAGGCCGCTGGGCTGGGCGCGATCGAATATCTGGCGCGGCTTTATTGGTACACGGTCGAATTCGGCCTGATCCGACAGGGCGACGCGCTGAAGCTCTATGGCGCGGGCATCGTGTCATCCCATGGGGAGTCGCTGTTCGCGCTGGACGACCCTTCACCCAACCGGCTGGGCTTTGATCTGAAACGGGTCATGCGGACGCGATACCGCATCGACGATTATCAGCAGAGCTATTTCGTCATCGACAGTTTCGACGATCTTTTGAAGCACACGGCGCAAATGGATTTCACGCCCCTCTATCGCGAACTTGAAGGCCTGACCGATCTGGAAGTCGATACGGTTCTGCCGGATGACGAAGTCATAAGCCTGGGCACCCAGGCTTATGCGCGATCACGGGGCAAGAGATGAACCGGGCGCCGCACGTTGGAAAAGAGGATGCCATGGCTGACGCCCCCGCCAATCCACTGGGCCTTAACGGCTTTGAATTTGTCGAGTTCACCTCACCCGACCCGGACGCCATGGCCCGGCAGTTTGAGCAACTGGGCTTCGTGCCCACGCACCGGCATCCGGTGAAGAACATCACCCGTTACAAGCAGGGCCGCATCAACCTGATGCTGAACCGCGACGATGCCGGGCGGGTCGCTGCCTTTCGTGGCGAACATGGACCATCGGCCAGCGCCATGGCTTTTCGCGTCGCCGATCCGCAAGGCGCGATGGCGTGGGCGCTGGACCATGGGGCCAAGCCAACCGAGGAAGACGATACCGTCATCCAGGGCATTGGCGGTTCCTACCTTTATTTCGTGGCGGATGGCGAAGACCTCTACGCCGATTGGGCCGAATTTCCCGGATGGCGGGAGGCAGAGGCGAAGAATAATGTCGGGCTCGACCTGCTCGATCACCTTACCCACAATGTCCGGCGAGGCCAGATGCGCGTCTGGAGCGAATTTTACCGCACGCTCTTCAATTTCGAGGAGCAGAAATATTTCGACATCAAGGGCAAGGCGACCGGCCTGTTCAGCCAGGCCATGATCGCGCCCGACCATGCGATCCGCATCCCGTTGAACGAAAGCCAGGACGACAACAGCCAGATCGAAGAGTTCATCCGGCAATATCATGGCGAAGGCATCCAGCACCTGGCGATGACCAGCCGCGATATCCACGACACGGTCGAACGACTGCGCGCGCGCGGCGTCAGGCTGCAGGACACGGTCGAAACCTATTATGAACTGGTGGACCAGCGCGTTCCCGGCCATGGCGAGGATCTGGAGCGGTTGAAGGCAAACCGCATACTGATCGACGGCAGCGTGGAGACCGGCGAAGGCATATTGCTGCAAATCTTCACCGAAAACATGTTCGGCCCGATCTTCTTCGAAATCATTCAGCGCAAGGGCAATGAAGGTTTCGGCAACGGCAATTTTCAGGCATTGTTCGAAAGCATCGAGCTGGATCAAATCCGGCGAGGCGTCATTTCCGTCGAGACGTGAGGATCGGCATGAGCGCACCCCTGTCACACGGCCCGCCAACCCCCGAAGACAGCGATATCCGGGGGAGCGAGGCGATGTTGCCGGGATTTGGCAACCTTAATTCGACCGAGGCCGTGCCCGGCGCGCTGCCGGTCGGGCGCAATTCGCCGCAACATGTGCCCTATGGCCTATATGCTGAGCAGTTTTCCGCAACCGCCTTTACCGCGCCGCGCCATCAGAACCATCGCAGCTGGCTTTACCGCCTGCGCCCGACGGCAGCGCATGCGCCTTTTGCGTGTTACGCAAAAAGCAGCCTCCTGCGATCAGCGCCGTTCAGCGACTATCCTCCATCCCCCAACCGGCTGCGCTGGGACCCTTTGGACCTGCCAGCCGGACCCGCCGATTTCATCGATGGGCTAGTGACTTATGCGGGCAATGGCGATGCGGACGCGGGACGGGGAAGCGCCATCCATCTTTACGCGGCCAACCGGTCGATGGTCGACCGCGCCTTCTTCTCCGCCGATGGCGAGCTGTTGATCGTGCCGCAAATGGGCGCTTTGCGCATCGTGACGGAGATGGGGGCGCTGGCCATCGCTCCCATGCAGATGGCGCTGATCCCGCGTGGCATCCGTTTTCGCGTCGAACTGGTCGACGGACCGGCGCGCGGATATATTTGCGAAAATCACGGGAGCCTCTTTCGCTTGCCGGAGCTGGGGCCGATCGGTGCCAACGGCCTGGCCAATCCGCGCGATTTCGAAGCGCCAGCCGCCGCATATGAGGATGTCGATCGCCCCTGCGAGATCGTGCAGAAATATCTGGGCAACCTGTGGACCACCACCCTGCCCCATAGCCCGTTCGACGTCGTCGCCTGGCACGGGAACGCCGCGCCATATCGCTATGACCTGACGCGGTTCAATACGATGAACAGCGTCAGCTACGACCACCCCGACCCGTCCATCTTCACCGTGCTGACATCACCCAGCGACACTGCGGGCGTGGCCAATATCGACTTTGTGATATTCCCCCCGCGATGGGTGGTGGCGGAAGACACATTCCGACCGCCCTGGTTCCATCGTAACGTCATGAGCGAATTCATGGGACTGATCGAAGGTGAATATGACGCAAAGTCGGGCGGCGGCTTTAACCCCGGCGGGGCCAGCCTGCACAATATCATGTCAGCGCACGGACCCGATGTGGACAGCCATGGCAAGGCCGTGGCGGCGGCACTCGCCCCCAGCCGGATCGAAGGGACAATGGCCTTCATGTTCGAAAGCCGCTATCCGTTCAGGCCGACGGCATGGGCGATGGAAACACCCCTTTTGCAAACCGACTATGACGATTGCTGGCGCGGCTTTGCCAAGGCACGCCTGCCATCGGACGGTGGAGGCGAGGGCCGGTGAACTGGTGGACGACCGACGAGACGCACGATCCTGAGCGTACAAGCTGGGTGGACAGCGCGCATGGGCATTGCGATTTCCCGGTGCAGAACCTGCCCTTTGGCCTGTTCGCGCCGTCGGGACTGGAACCCCGGATCGGCGTGGCGATCGGTGACATGGTCCTGGACCTGCGGGCCTGCGCACGCGTGGGAATGTTAGACCCGACGGTCAGTGGCAGTCTGCAGGAAAAGACTCTCAACCAATTGTTGTCGCTGTCCGGCGGGCAGCGGCACGCTCTTCGTCGCCACATAAGCGATCTTTTGTGCGATCCGGCGCATCGCCCCGCATTGTCAGACAAGCTGGCGCGGGCAACAGACTGTACGATGCATGTCCCCGCCACCATCGGCGACTATACTGATTTCTACGCTGGCATTCACCACGCCAACAATGTCGGCAGGCAGTTCCGGCCCGACAATCCGCTGCTGCCCAATTATAAATATGTGCCCATCGGCTATCATGGCCGCGCTTCGTCCGTCAGGGCGTCGGGCGTGCCGGTGCGGCGACCGATGGGCCAGCGCAAGCCGCAGGAGGCCGGTGCCCCGGCCTTTGGGCCGACCGAGCGGCTGGATTATGAGCTGGAACTGGGCGTGTGGATCGGCGCGGGTAACGAATTGGGATCGCCCATCCCGATCGCGCAGGCGGGGGACCATGTGGCGGGATTCTGCCTGCTCAACGATTGGTCTGCCCGCGATTTTCAGGCGTGGGAATATCAGCCTCTGGGGCCGTTCCTGGCGAAGAGCTTTCAATCGACCATCTCTCCCTGGATCATCACCGCGGAAGCCATGGCCCCTTTCCGCATCGCTCAACCACCCCGCCCGGAAAGCGATCCAGCGCCGCTATCCTATCTGCTGGACACAGACGACCAGCAGCATGGCGCGCTGGCGATCACGCTGGAAGCGCTGCTGCTGACGCGGGCGATGCGGGAACAGGGGATGCAGCCGATGCGGCTTAGCCATGTCCCCGCCACCAGCCTATATTGGACCGTGCAGCAGATGGTGACCCATCATGCGTCTAATGGCTGCAACCTCAATCCCGGCGACCTGCTGGGCACGGGCACGATTTCCGCCCCGACACGCGATGGTTTTGGCAGCATGCTGGAACTGACCGGCGGCGGCAAGGAACCGATCCGCCTCCCCACGGGCGAGACGCGCGGCTTCATCGGGGATGGCGACGAACTGCTGCTGCGCGCCACGGCACAGGCTCCCGGATTCGTGCCCATCGGCCTGGGCGAATGCCGAGCGGTGGTGATGGAGGCCCGATGAGCGATCTTGTCCTGCATGGCTATTGGCGATCATCCGCCGCCTATCGAGTGCGGATAGCGCTGAACCTGAAAGGCGTGGCCTATGAACAGGTCAGCCACGATCTGCGCGCAGGGGAGCAGCGTTCGCCCTATTATCTGGCCATTGCGCCCCATGGATTGGTCCCCGCCCTGCAACAGGGAAGCACCGTCCTGATCGAAAGCCCGGCCATATTGGAATGGATTGAGGCGAAATGGCCCCTGCCCGCTCTGCTGCCCAGCAGCGCCGAGGATATGGCCATAGTCCGCGCGATGGCGGCGCTGATCGCGTGCGACGTGCATCCGCTGAACAATCTGCGGGTGCTGAACGACCTGCGGACCCGTTTCCAGGCGAGCAAGGAGCAGGTACAGCATTGGGTCCATCACTGGATCGGCGAAGGTTTTTCGGCGCTGGAGCAGATGGTCGCGCAACATGGCGGCACCTATGCTTTTGGCGACGCGCCGACCATGGCGGACTGCTACATCGTGCCACAGCTCTATAATGCGCGGCGTTTCCAGATGGACCTGTCGCCCTTCCCCCGCGTCGTCGCGGCGGGCGCAGCAGCGGAGCGGCTATCTGCGTTTCAGGCCGCCCGGCCGGATGTTCAGCCTGACGCCGGTCAAGGCTGACCGTACCCCGCCTTTACTGCAATTCCGAAAGCGGTGGGAAAGCCGCCAGGAATGCGGCATCGACATTTTGCGCCTGCCCATTGATGGCCGCTGCGCCCCGGCCCAGCAGGAACAGCGCAACCTCCGCCACATGCTGCGCGTCTAGGCCCCCGCGATAGGATGGATCAGGCAGGTCCACAGTATCCGTCAGCGTCTCAAGCCCCGCGCCTCCCGTCATGCCCGACAGCACCATGCCCGGACATATGGCGTTGATGCGCAGGCCGCGTGCGGCGAAAGGACCGGCGGCGGACCGGACGAGGCCGATCAACCCATGTTTTGAAATCGAATAGGCGGCGGCCTCCGCAAAGCCGACCTGAGCGGCGAGCGATGCGGTGACAACGCAGCTGCCCCGTGGCCGCAGCCGGGCCAGCGCCTGCTGCACGCCCATGAAGGTGCCGCGCAGATTGACCCCGATCAGCCGGTCGAACAGGTCCAGCCCCACCTGTTCAAAGGGAATGTAGGGCTGAAGGATGCCCGCATTCAGGAAGGCATGGTCGATCCCGCCGAAGCGATCCGTCGCCGCGTCGAACATGGCGCGATTATCATCTTCGCTGGCGATGTCGGCCCGGACGGCGATGGCCTCCCCGCCCGCCTCCTCGATCAGCTGGACGGTGCGCTGCGCCTGGTCGATCGCAATGTCGGCGACTACCAACTGCGCGCCTTCGGCGGCCAATCGCCTGCTCGCGGCCCGGCCAATGCCTGACCCCCCGCCAGTGACGATCGCGACCTTTCCAGCGAAGCCCTTGCCGCTCATCAGCCCATCCTCTCCATATTATTCGAGGGCGACGCTATGCGCGAAGCCGGGTGGCTGCCATCCTCCAATTGGATTAGGAATTAAGCGGGGCCACCCTGTTCATCCTGTAGGCCGGTGGTGCGGAAGGGCCGGATGGCGCACAACATCGCGATCCATTGGCGCTGGAGCAGGCTGTTTTCGCGATCCCGTTCGGCCAGCGCATGGGCGTCGCGGCGGAACCGTTCCATCATCTCTGCCAGTTGGGCGATGCCTGCATTGGACAGTTTGAGCAATTCCGACGCGTAGACCGCATCGGGCGCTGCAAAGTCCATGGCAAGAAACTGCTGCTTCATATGCTTTTCGAACAGCCCGCGCATGGGCAGTTTGCGAAAGACCAGCGCGCGGTCGACCAGCGGGCGCACCTTGTCGTCGCGGATGCGGTCGATCAGCGCCAGCCGCTCCAGCTTGGCCAACGCAATGTCCAGCGTCGCGGGCGCGAGTTCGAAATCCTGCGACAATTCGCGCGGAGTCGCCCCCGCCATCAGCGCCATGAACAACAGCGACAGAAATGCGTCCGCCGACAGCGCTCGTTCCTGCGCCAGCGTCAGTTCCCGCGCCAGACCGGACCGCGCCTGTTCCGCCTCATGCGCCAGTTCCATGATGGTGGTGCCGCACAGCCCCGCCAGCCGTTCCAGCCGGTCGATCGACAGCGACCTGCCCGCCAGCCAGCGCTTCACCGTCGCTTCACCGACGCCCAGTTCGCGCGCCAGCCGCACTGCCGTCCATCCTTCGCTGCGCAGGTGGCGGCGAAGGACGCTCAGCATCGCGGCGCTTGTGGAATCGGATCGCATTATGATCCGATGATGCGCAAATATTGATCCCTTTTGCAAGCGCGGCCTTCGGCATCATCGGTCACGGGCGTAGCATGCACTCCGCAAAAGCCCCCTCGCCGCAAGCCAGCCGCGAGGAGAGGATCGTAGGAGATGGAAAGCGATGGATGATATTCTGATCAGGAACGGCACGGTCGTCGATGGCACCGGCGCGCCCGCATTCAGGGCGGATGTGCGCGTGCGCGGTGGCAAGATCGCCGAGGTCGGGCCGGACCTCGAACCGCAGGGCGAACGGCTGTTCGACGCGGCGGGATGCTATGTCACGCCCGGCTTCATCGAAAGCCACACCCATTATGACGGCACCATGTGGTGGCAGCCCGACCTGGACCCCTTGCCCGGCTATGGCGCGACGACGATGATCCTGGGCAATTGCGGATTTTCCGCCGCGCCGCTGCACAAATATATGCCCGCCCAGCGGGAAATGATCGGCATCTTTTCGTTCTTCGAGGATATTCCCGAAGGGCCGTTCATGCAGAACCTGCCCTGGGACTGGAACACATGGTCCGAATATCGCGCGTCCGTCGAACGCAATGTGAAGGTGCCGTTGAACTATGCGGCTTACACCGGACACATCGCCATCCGACTGGCGGCGATGGGCGTCGAGGCATGGGACAGGGAAGCCACGCCTGAAGAGATCGACCGCATGTGCGAACTGCTGGACGATGCGCTGGCGGCAGGCGCGCTGGGCATGTCCGACAATATGCACGATCATGACGGGCAGGACCGGCCCGTGCCAAGCCTGATGGCCAATGACGCGGAATTTTCCGCCTTGTTCGACGTCATGGAACGTTATCCCAACTGCTGTTACCAGGTGATCGTCGATACGTTCATGCGGATGACCGGCCCGGCCAATCTGGAACGGCTGTCGCGGCTGTTGTCAGGCCGCAAGATCCGCGTCCAGATTGCAGGCGGGGTGCCGACGCTGGATTTCCAGAAGGGCATTCTGCCCGCGATGCAGGACAGCCTGCGCCAGATGCGCGAGGCGGATGTCGACGTCTGGCCCGGCTTTGCGCATGTGTCGCCGACATCGACGCTCAGCCTGGTCAAGTCGCTGATCTTCGCCCAGTCCAACGACTATGTCTGGCATGAGGTGGTGCTGGCCGACGACCATGCGCTAAAGGCGCGGTTGCTGGCCGATCCCGACTGGCGCGCCCGCGCCCGCGAAAGCTGGGACAATAATGCCTGGCCGCATTCGCCGCTGAAGAACCCGCAGGACCTGTATTTGCTCGACAGCGAAAATGGTGCCGGGCCGCTGAACATCACATTGAAGGAATATGCGGACTCGCTGGGCCTCCACCGGTCTGACGCGATGGCCGACTGGATATTGAAGAACGGCACCCGGTCGACGGTGCACATGGCCCCCTTCCCCAAGGATGAGGAGCTGACCATCGAACTGATGCGTGATCCCAGGACGGTCGGCAATATTTCCGACGCTGGAGCGCACCTTCAAATGCTGTGCGGCGGGGGCGAGAATGCGCTGTTGCTGACCCAATATGTCCGCGACGAAAAGAAGCTGAGCATCGAGGAAGCGGTGCATGTCATGACCGGCAAGCTCGCCGGACATTTCAACCTGGCCGACCGCGGCGTCATTGCGACGGGCAAGCAGGCGGACATCGCCGTTTTCAACCTGGACGAAGTTGAGCGGCAGGCGATGGAAAAGGCGTTCGACGTGCCGGACGGGCGCGGCGGCACGACCTGGCGCTTCACCCGAAAGCCGATGCCGGTGCGGCTGACACTGGTGAACGGCGTGCCGACGTTCGAGGACGGAGCCTATACAGGCGCGAAGCCCGGCACGTTCCTTTCGCCCGCGATCGGGTCGCCCGACCTCGCCATCGCCGCTGAATAATGACCGGGCGCGCCCTGAGCGGCGCACCCTCACAGGAAGGATGCATGAGATGAACGAAGCCAAGATCGGCGATGCCGACCGCGCCTATTTCAACGGCGCTATCAAGACGGTGACGACTGACAGCAGCGTGCTGGTCAGTTCATCCCGTTACCTGAACCACGCCCCGCTACGGGCGCTGATCGCGCAGGAAATGTTGCGGCGGAACGGGCCGGACATGCCCAACACCGCCTTTATCCCGGAGGTCGCCGCGATCTTTCATGAGATGGAGGACATGCCTCGCATCATCGAGCTGTTCGAAATGGAGAAGGCGCGGCTGCCCCAGTTCGCAAAGTGGCTGGCGGACCGGCATCTGGCCGATTTCACCATCGCCGAACTTTCCGGTTGCAAGCCCGGCACGCTGGGCGGGGCGATCCATGATTTCATGGTAAGTTCAGGCTATCAGCTCGACCTGTTCTTTCAGGAAGTGCAGGTGGTGAACGACTTCACCTTCTACCTGCGCCAGACCGCGCTGACCCATGACATCGAACATATGGTGACGGGATTTGGCCCCAACCATGGTGGAGAAGTGGCGCTGTTGACCGCGAACATGCATGCCAAGGCGCGTTATTTCCACCCCGAACTGTCCGCCTTCTTCTCGCGCATCATGACCTATCTGAAGGCCAAGACGATCATGAAGGACGGGCTGCACTATCCCGAAGCGATGGTACTTAACCTGGAAGCGGAATATCGTGGGGCGGAGCAGGGGCGGAACTGGAAATATCCGCTGATGCTGGTGGACTGGCGCGCTTATGTGGATTGGCAGATCAGCGACATCCGCAAGGAATTGAACATCACGCCAGTAGAAGACGGGCTGTGGCTGGAAACCAACCGGCTCTGCAATGAAGACGACCCGCAATATGGCGTACCGATGCTGAACGCCGCCGAATAGTCGGCTGCGATCGAACGAAACGGCGGAGGGCAAGGCCAATGCCCTCCCCACCGCCCAAGCCCGCATCATCTCGTTAAAAGGCGGTCGCGCCGCCATCGATGACCAGCGGGTGACCCGTCACGAAGCTGGACGCGTCCGAACAGAGCCACAGCACCGCTTGTGCAATCTCTTCCGCCTGGCCAAGGCGGCCCATCGGCGTCATGGAATCGATCAGGGCGCGTGTGCCGTCATCCGCCAACAGCGGCGCGGTCATGGGGGTTTCGATAACGCCCGGACATACGGCGTTGACGCGGATTCCCTGTTGCGCCCATTTGAGCGCACCGTGCCGGGTCAGCCCGACGACGCCATGTTTGGTGGCGACGTAGGCTGGCTGGTTGGGATTGCCGACCAGTCCGTTGATGGACGCGGTGTTGACGATCGCGCCGCTCCCTTGCTCCACCATCACCTTGGCTTCCTCCCGCATGCACATCATCACCCCGGTCAGGTTGATGCCAAGCGAACGTTGCCACACATCGTCTTCATATTCGTCGGCGGTGATGCTGTTGATGCCGGCATTGTTGAACGCGCAGTCGAGGCGACCGAACAGTTCAACCGCGGCGGAGACCATTTCCTTCACCTGCTCGCCATCGCTGACATCGCATCGCTGGAAGGCCGCCCTGCCCCCCTGCTGTTCGATCAGGCCAACGGTTTCGCGGCCCCCGGCTTCGTTGACGTCGCTGATCAGCACGGATGCGCCCGACTGTGCGAACGCAAGCGCGGTGGCCCGACCGATACCCCCGGCCGCGCCCGTCACCAACGCGACCTTGCCCTGTAGGCCGTAGTCGATCATGTCCTTCTCCTATTCCTGCACGAATATGCCGCATCGGTTTTGAACTTACGCACGCTTACCCCGCCGCGCAGGCGGTGTCCTGTCTTGCGCGCAGGACATAGTCGACCATGGCGGGTGCGGCCATGGCGTCGGCAAAGGCCTCGTAGCTCCACGGCCAGCTGGACGGGACGCCCGTTGCGTCCAGATACCAGCTGCTGCAACCCGACCCGAAGATGGTCGATCGCGCGGCGGCGATGCGCCTTTCCTCATAATCAGCATGCGCCTGCGCGCTCGGCTCGATGCTATCCGCCTCGCCCCGCCGCAACGGTTCGAGCAGATGGCCGATATAATCCCATTGCCGTTCGGCGATGTCGATCAGCGAGAAGTTGCCGACCGGGCCGGTAGGGCCGTTGAGCATGAAGAAATTGGGGAAACCGGGGATCGCCACCGCATAATAGGCGGTTGGCCGTACCGACCAGACATCGTCCAGCGACAGCCCGTCGCGGCCCAGAACGGTGGTCGGACGGATGAAGCGGTCGGCATGAAAACCGGTCGCGAGCACCAACGTGTCGAGTGCATGAAGCCTGCCATCCGCCATCCGCACGCCTTCCGGCTCAACACGGGCGATGGCTTCGCGTTCGACCTCTACATTGGGCTGCTGGACAGCGTCATAATAGCTCCAGCTATAGATGAGCCGCTTGCACGCTGCGCGATAGTTGGGGCGCAACTTTTCGCGCAGAACGGGGTCGCTGACGCTGTTTTCCAGATTGTCGAGGCAGATCTGCTCGATCGCGGCGATTTCCGGCCCGTGCGTGTCGGTAATCGCGTGGGTGAAGCGATAGATGGAATCCCAATAATCCTTGTCGTTGCGGATCGCGTCGATCAGCGCCCGGTCACGGCGAAACGCCTCACGCTCTTCCTCGCTATATTGGAAATAGGGGACGGGCATGATCCATTGGGGCGACCGCTGGAAATGCACCAGTTGCGCCGCGCGGGACTGAAGCGCGGTGACGATCTGCACGCCGGTCGACCCATTGCCGATGATGCCCACGCGCGCGCCATCGACCGGCGCGTCGTCCCGCCAGCGGGCGCTGTGGAGCATCGTCCCGGCGAAGCTGTCCAGCCCTTCCATGTCCGGCATTCGCGGGTGATGCAGCACGCCAGACGCGGCGATGACGATGTCGGCCACCGCCCTTTCCCCGGTCGAAAGGCCAAGGTGCCAGATATTCTGGCCTTCATCCCAGACGCAGGATGTCACCTCCGCACCGAAGCGGATGTGCGGCATCACCCCGTATTTTTCGGCGGTGCGTTCGAAATAGGTCTGGATCTCCGCACCCTTCGCATAATAGGCCTGCCATTCGGCATAGGGTTCGAAGCTGTATGTATAGGCATGGGCCGGGACGTCGCAGGTCAGGCCCGGATAGCGATTTTCCCGCCAGGTCCCGCCCAGCCGACCCGCCTTTTCATAGACAGTGAACTGCTCGCCGGCCTGATGCAGGCGGATGGCCGCCAATATGCCTGCCATGCCCGCACCGATGACGGCGTAACGCAATCCTCTGCGGTTCTGACCCGTGGGGTTGTGGTGGCTGGACAAATCACTCTCCTGCTTGGTCATTATGCCGCCGATCATGTCGGCTGGAAAAGCAGTCCGCATCCTACAAATGGATTAGGGTGCCCCTTCTAACATGAGACTTGTGCAGCCTGTTGCCGGGCATATTATACAGTCGTATAAATTATGAACCAAAAAGGGGCGGCAACCATCATGTACGGCCATTTCGTCGCGGAGAGTGAAGGGTGAGCGGCGCTTATGACGCCGTCATCATTGGCGGCGGGCATAATGGGCTGGTCTGCGCATTCTACCTGGCGCGCGCGGGGTACAAGGTCCGCATCCTGGAGCGCCGCGCCGTCATAGGCGGCACGGCGGTGACGGAAGAATTCCACCCCGGTTTCCGCAATTCCGTCGCCAGCTACACCGTCAGCTTGCTGCAACCCAAAGTCATCCACGACATGAAGCTGGTCGATCATGGCTATCGCGTGATCGAACGCCCCATCGCCAATTTCCTGCCACAGCCCGATGGCGGCTACCTGAAAATTGGCGGCGGGCTGGAACGGACACAGGCGGAGTTCGCGAAGTTCAGCAGGCGGGACGCGGTCGCCCTGCCCGCCTATCTCGACATGCTGGAGGGCGCTGCCGACGTGCTGCGCGCGCTGGCGCTCAAGGCTCCCCCCAATGCGGGTGGCGGGCTGTCGATGGTGATGGCGGCGATCGATCAGGGACGGCAGGTCGCCCGCCTGCCGATCGAGCGACAGCGCGATATTCTGGACCTGTTCACCAAATCCGCGCGGGAACTGCTGGATGGCTGGTTCGACAGCGAAGCGGTGAAGGCCCCCTTTGGCTTTGACGCCGTCGTTGGCAACTATGCTTCGCCCGACGCGCCGGGCAGCGCCTATGTGCTGCTGCACCATGTCTTTGGGCAGGTGAACGGACGCAAGGGCGCATGGGGCCATTGCGTCGGCGGCATGGGCGCGATCACGCAGATCATGGCGCGGATCGTCACTGGCATGGGCGTGGAGATCAGCCTGGAATCGCCGGTCGCATCCGTGTTGACGGACGACGACCGCGCGGTCGGGGTGCGGTTGGAGGGCGGCGGCGAGGTGATGGCCCGATCCGTCATCGCCAATGTCGGGCCCAAGCTGCTCTACGAACGGATGATCGACTCCAGTGACCTGCCGCCCGACTTTCGCAAGCGAATCAGGACCTTCAAGACTGCATCCGGGACGTTCCGCATGAATGTTGCGTTGTCGGCTCCACCCAGCTTTGCCTGCCTGCCCGGCATGGGCGAGCATCTGCAATCGGGCATCATCATCGCGCCGACACTCGACTATATGGACCAGGCATTCACCGACGCGCGGCGCGAAGGATGGTCACGCGCGCCGATCGTCGAGATGCTGGTGCCATCGACGATGGATGACAGCCTCGCGCCGCCGGGATTGCATGTCGCGAGCCTTTTCTGCCAGCAATTCGCCCCGGTCCTGTCGCCGGGGCCGGATGGTCGCCCGCGCAGCTGGGACGATGAAAAGGAGGCGGCGGCGGATCATGTGATCGCGACGGTGGACGCCCATGCGCCCGGTTTTGCGCGGTCGGTGATCGCGCGGCAGATCCTTTCACCCGCTGATCTTGAACGCATATTCGGCCTGGTGGGCGGCGACATCATGCATGGGCGGATGACGCTGGACCAGCTGTGGGCGGCCCGGCCGGTGCTGGGCCACGGCGCATACCGGGGGCCGGTGGAGGGCCTCTATATGTGCGGCGCAGGGACGCATCCGGGTGGCGGCGTCACCGGTGCGCCGGGCCATAATGCGGCGCGCGCGGTGCTTGCCGATCATGCGGGGCTTGGCCGATGGCTGCGGTCGCGATACAGATAGGCCGCGACGCGCCTCTTCCGACAGCTCGCCGCAATTGAAATGGCTGAAAAAGCGGGCTGGTTGAGCGCGCTAAGACAAGGTATGACGCGTCGTCCATGAAAGGGAGATCATCAATGAACAACACCGAACTCGCCGAAACCATCGCTGCCGAGCATGGCCTGACCAAGGCTGACGCGCGCAAATATGTCGATGGCGTGTTTTCTGCGATCGCCGGCGCTGCCGCCAATGGCCAGGAGGTTTCGTTGAACGGATTTGGGAAGTTCAAGGTCAAGGACCAGCCGGCACGCGAAGGCCGCAACCCGTCGACCGGCGCGACCATCCAGATCGCAGCGTCCAAGAAGCTGACCTTCACGCCTGCCAAGGCGGTCAAGGACCAGCTGAACGGCTGATTTTGGGCGCTCGCGTCAATCGTCCCAGGGCGGTTGTGCGCAACGCAATCCAAAATCCATATTCGACAATTGCGGAGAGGAAGCTGGCAGGCCACATGCGCCCTGCCTTTCAGGCATCCTCTCCTAATACTCAGTAGGCCGGTTGAAAGACCGGCCTTTTTTTTGCCCGGGCATTTGCTTGTAAGGCGGGTGATCATGGCCCTGATGCCAAAGCTCTCTCCGGCCAGTCCCCACCCCGAAGTCGAGATCGATGATGCCGAGTTCGGCAGGAAATCACGTTGTTCATAGTAAATGAGCAGAAGAATAAGTCGCGATGTCCATCAATAGGACAGGCTGCGCCCATTTCCGTCGGGAGATAGATTTACATTTTCGATCAAACAGCGCACAAGATACGCGCATCATTCTTTTCCTGGGGGAAGCGTGCCAATGTCTGAAAACATGTCGCCTGATATCACTACGCTCACTGTCCAACTGTTGAGCGCATTTGTCTCCAACAATTCCATACCGAGCGAAGGCCTGGCCGATCTGATCCGGTCAACACGCGCGGCCTTGACTGAAACGCCGCAGGCCAACCCTGCCGAGGCGCAAGCAGCAACTTACACGCCCGCAGTTTCCGCCCGCAAGAGCCTGTCGTCGCCCGACCATATTCTGAGCATGATCGACGGGAAGCCGTACAAGACGCTCAAGCGTCACCTGGCAACCCACGGTCTGTCGCCCGATCAATATCGCGAGCGCTATAATCTGCCCAAATCCTACCCGCTGGTTGCGCCCAGCTATTCCGAGGCCCGGCGCGCCGTCGCGACGAAGTTGGGTCTGGGTCGCAAGCCCATAGCGAAATCGGCTGCCGCGAAGGCCCCGGCGATCGCCGCCGCTACCCCTGCCCCATCAGCGGCAGTTGTAGCGGCACCGGCCAAGTCACCCGCGAAAAAGGCGGCCAAGCCAGCTGCCAAGGTTCAAGGAAAAGCAGCGCAGGCCAAAGCGGGATCGGCCAAATCAGCACCTGCCAAATCGGCACAGCCCCGCCGTGCGAAGGCAAAGGGAGCGTCGGCCGCAGCCGCTGGCGGCGATAAGGGCTAAGTTGCTTACATACGAATTACGGGGTTTGGGGCCACTGCATGCAGATGCAGTGGCCCTTTGCTTATGGAATGAGAGTGCCGGACAACGCTTTGGGTCGGTGACGTGATTACGCCCAGCCATTCCCGCCTATCCATCTGCTCCTTCCGGTTCCGAGGCGCGCAAAGACGCTTGCGAAATGGCGGCTCGTCCGGCATCATCGCTGTATAAAGACGGGTGATAGCCCACCCCTCGCCTCTTAAATTGTACGATATTAGCTGATGTAACCAACCAGTGCTTTTGGTTACATGAATATTGCGCTATCCCTTGTAAATGCGTGATTTTTCATCTGATCGAGACCAGGCACTCCTGATGCTTGGACGCCTTGATGGGCGTTTGGTCAACAGCCCTGCCGTGGACATCTGGCTCGCACGCTCTCGCCTAAAGGGCGCTGCGCTGCTGGCCAGTTCCGCCGCCATCCCGATCACGGTGACGGAATTGGAGGACTGGATATGTGGCCGACGCCCCCCTCCCCGTCATAGCGAAGGTCTGAATGATCCGCTGTCGGTCGCGGCGCTCGTGCATTTTGCCTTGTCAGCCTCCGGCGCGGAACATGATCCTGTGGCGCGCGCCACGCTCAACATGTCGCGCACCTTGCTGGACGACCGCAAGGAGGCGGAATTGTGGGCACCGGAGGATCTGGTGCGCTTTGGTCCGGTCTGGCGGACGGTTCAGGAGGCGCTGGAGGCCCCCTACCCCACCGCGACGCTGGAGGCAGTGGCTGATCGATTGATTGCCGCCAGGGCGCAGTTGGAAGCGCCTGTGACGGCAGGTCAACTGCTGACCACGGTCGATGGCAGGCAATTCCAGCTCGACCCGCGGCGATCTGACCTGGGTTGGGTAATCGCCTGCCACCTCCCCGCTGCGCTGAGAAGCTGTGGCGTTGCCTTGCGGAACCTGCCCTCCTTCGTTGATTTAGGTCGCTTCCTGGCGGATGACAGGGAGATGTTGGTGCAACAATTGACGGTGATGATAGCGCGTCAGGCGGCTGAGGGTCTGCGCGAGCTCGACCGGATCGAACGACGCCTCAGCCTTATGCCGTCAGATCTGGGGGTCACTAAACGCAGCAAGGCACCGCTGCTGATGCGGCTGGAACTTGCTTATCCAGGATTGAGCCGCACGGCCGCGGCGCGTCTGCTGGGAATATCGCATCAGGGGGTGACGAAATTGATGGCGCAGATATCCCTCGCCACTGGTGGAGCCTGGGATTGAAGAAGCCACGGTGCCTTTGGCGATCATCCTCTTCAAAGACAGATATTATATCGTGAAGGTTATAAGGTTTATTAGAAAAGTTAGAGAGTTAAGCCTCGGATAAGGCGGTCAAATGGCCCGGAACGCCACGAGTCGGCGTAGGGGCCGCGTTCCCGTAAGGTCGAATATTCGTTCCTGTAATGTCGAACCAGTTGTTCCTGAAATGTCGGGTGAGCGTTCCCGATGGTGCGTCGACTGTTCCTGGAGTGTCGATGGGTGTCGCGCCGCGAGGCTTGCGATGGGTAGATTGAATCAGTTTGCCGGACGTGCCCGGTAGAGAGGTTCAAAAGCTGTGGACAGTTTTGCGTGGCCGACTGGGACAGCGGAAGAAGCGCACCTGTTATTTCGGCAACCCGACACTTCAGGAACGCTTTCACGAGGGCGGCGGTGAGACGGGGCACCAACTGTTGCGGATCAGCAAGTTTGCGACCCGGTTCACTTGCAAAAAGCCAAGCGATCAAAGCTGGTGGCGGTTCTTTTCGTGAAACCGGCGGACGAAGCCGATGAACGCCTTTTGATAATTGACCGGCGTGCGAGCGGGGTCGGCGATCAACCAATCGCGAAACTCCTGATGCAGTGATTGATAGTCCCACCCTGGATAGTTGGATCGCAAGGTGGCCAGGGTCGCGTCGGTAATCTCTCCGGCGGTGGACCGCGCAGACAGGCCGGTGACGGTGCGGCGAATGACATCGCTGGCGTCGAAAAGCGGTTCGGATGCGTCGCGCGCCTTCTTTACGGAGGGACGCTGGCCGCCCTTGCCCTCACCCGTCGGATGCGAGGCGGTTTGGTTGGGCCGAACCGTCGGACCGGCATCCTTTCGGGGGCCTTCCATTTCCATCGTGCGTCGCCGCATCCGCACTGAAGGCTCGCGCTTGCCGTCGGGATGTTCCAGCAGCAGGGAATAGCCGGGAAGTGGGTCGCGTTCGACAATCTTGGCGATTTCGAACTTGAAGCGGCGATAGGCCCCTTCCGCGCCTGACTTTTCGAACAGGGTTGGCATGGAAATGGCAAAGCCCCCCTCCCCTGCCCCGCCCGCATGTTTACGTGCGACCTTGTATAGCCAGCGCTCTCGCCCGCCGGTGAGGTCGAAATAGGCGCGGTCGATCGACAGCACGCCGCCCTGCATCAACACGCCTTCATAAAACCAGTTGGAAAGCTCGATCGTCATACCGCGCGACCGTTCAGTGCGTTCGTCCACCAGCTGGGTCCAACCATCGAGCCAGCTGAACGTGGCCTCGCGGCGATTTTCGGCGCGGATGTTGGTCTTGATCGTGGTGGAGACGAGCCGGTCCAACGACTGGCCGAGCAGTTCATAGGCGCGACCGGTTGTCGGGCGGTGAATGGCGCGCAGCAGATCATAGGGCATGAGGTGCAGTTTGCGCGGGACGTCATTGAGGCCGCGCCGCGCCATGTCGGCGAGGACGGATGCGCAGTAAATCAGAATGTCGGCGTCCCAGATCGTGGCCATCCCATAATCGGGATTGGCGGAGACGTGCACCCACGCTTTGCCGTCGGGCGAGGTGTAATCGATGGGCTTCACACGCTTCGACTTGGCGAGGCTGAAGAAGGGGCGCTCCATCATCTCGCGCTGGTCGCGCAGCGGCATGTCCGCGATATAAGGCAGGAACAGCTCAAACTGATCGGTGGCCTCGGCCTTGGCGGCACGGATCATGGCTGGTTCCTGATGCGGGCGAGGGTGCCGGGGAAGGGGAGGGGGGTAAAGTGTTTCCCTGGGGAAACGGGGATGATCGGGGTAGGGGCGAGTGGGGAGGGATCTGTTTCCCTGGGGAAACAAACCCCGGCGCAACAAGGCGATCCTTCAAAGCGCGCGCGCATATGTTCGCCCCCCGACGCCATCATTTCTGTAGGCCCATCCCCTGCCGTTCCAGATGGTCAAGCGCGTCACGCAATGCTGTCGCCAGCATGTCCATGTCCGCGCCCGATCCGGCGTGAAGGCGAATGGTAACACCCTGGCGGTTGGCCGACTGTACTGTCAGGGCGGGACGCCCATAGCGCGTTACCCAGACAAACGGGTCCGCCTTTGGCTCCGACTGGGCGACACGGGGTGCGTCCAGCAGACGCCGCAAGACTTCGGCTGCGGGTAAAGGCGGTTCGCCCGCGCGACGCCGTTCCTGTTGTGTCGTGGACAGCCGAGCGGCCTCCGCAGCGATCACTTGCGCGGCGATGCGATCGTCCAGCGCCTGGGCCAGGGCGTAAGCTGGCTTGAGCTGGACGTCGCCGGGCGACGCGAAGGCGGCGATGATGGTGTCGGGGATGCCCGCGACCTTGATCATCTTGCTCAGCCAGCCCTTGGACAGCTTGAGCCGTTCGGCCATGCGGGTCAGGTGGCTGCCATAATGAGCGCCCAACGCTTCGGCATAGTTGCGCGCACGCTCCAGGTCGGTGACGTCCTTGCGTGCCCTGTTTTCCAGATCGGCTAGGCGGAATGCGGCCTCGTCGTCCAGTTGGGCGACCTGCGCCACGAACATCATGTCGGGATAGCTGTGCGCGCGAAGCCAGCTGATGGAGAAATGCCGCCGCGTACCGGCGATCACTTCATAGTCGTGATCGGGATCGCCTTCGACCCGGCGGACGACGGCGGGCACTTTCTGCCCGCCCTCGGCAATGATGGAATCGATCAGCTCGCGGCAGTTATCGCCGTTCAGATGGTCATAAAGCCGCGCATTGCCGCGCCAGATCCGCACGCGCGCCGGATCGAGCAACAATTGGGTGACTTGCCGCACTTCGCCCGACGCGAGCCGAGCGAGCGCGGACTCCCGCCCGATCAGCGTCGCCCCCCGGCTGCGTTCGGTCGTGCGCGGCGGGGCAGGGGAGGCGGACGGTTCCACCTCCGCGATCTCTGGCGACGCTGAGGCGTGTTGAGGATTCTCTGCCTCATCCGACAAAAGCGCCGCCAGATAATCCGATTGCTTACGCGCCATGGGCCTGTCCTCCGATTCGGGGGGAACATAAGGCGAACATATCAATGTAGGACAGCGTTGATTTCCAACGCCTCTGTCTCAACGCAAGGTCAAGCTGCATTGACGATATCCTCTTCCCTGGCAGGTGCCACGCGGCCCCAACCCTGGCGGACCAAAGCTTCGATCTGCCCCATGGCTTCATCCAGATTGGCACGGCATCGCTTATGCGTGCGCGGGGTGCCGATCGGCTTCTCCAACTCGTAAACCGTCATCATGCGCAGCGCCGCATGGCTGATTTCCGCGCTGTCGAGGATGGGGATGGGAAGGAGGGCAGGGCCGAAACTCTGCTCCATGATCGCCCGGACCATCGAGTGGCTGGGATCATTGCTGTCGAATTTCGAGCAAAGCAGGCGGATGAACTGGTAATCGACTTCGATCCCCGCGGCCTGAAGCTGCTTGATGACCTGATCCATCATCGAGAGGAACTGGACGGTCGAGCAGAAGTCCGGCGTCGTCGCGGCGAGCGGCACCAGCAGCGCATTGGCCGCCTGCATGACGGCGAGGCTGATCGTGCCGAGTGCTGGGGGCGGATCAAGCAGTACCACGTCATAATCGCGGGCCAAGTCCATCAGGCCCTGCTTCAGCTTACGGAAACGCGCCGCGAGGACGGAGCCGCCGTCGCTGCCCGCCGCCGCCAGCTCATATTCCACGTCGAACAGCTCAAGGTTTGATGGGATCAGATCGACATTGGGCCAGGCGGTATGCTTGACCGCATAGAGAAGGTCGACCTGGGTCGGGTCGATCGACAGATAGGGGTAGAGCGTTTCTTCGCGCTGAATGTTGAAATGCGGGTTGAATCCGAACAGGGTCGTCGTCGTCGCCTGACTGTCGCAATCGACAACCAGCACGCGGTAGCCCTGCACCCCGAAATAATGCGCGAGATGGGTGGTCACGGTTGATTTGCCGACGCCGCCCTTGAAATTTTGAACCGCGATAATGGCGGGCACGTCCAGCGGCGCGCGTTCGGGGCTGGCCCCCAGAACCTGCCGCATGTTGAGCAATTCCTCGACCGTGTAGCCCGGCCTGCGGCCATTGCCGGTGGGCGGGGCAGGGGGCAAGCGCCCGTCATCCTCCGCCATCCGAATGCGATTCGTCGAACATCCCAGCAACTGTGCGGCTTCCGCTATGCCGAAGCGGACGTTAAGCTCCTTGCGGCTGTCGGGTAGGAAGGCCTTGCGGCGCAGGCGTTCCACCATCTTTTCACCCGCTTCTGCCAGGTCGCCAATCTGATCTACGACTGCGTTCATTTTGGCCCTCGGCGGAGAAGTTGAAGCTCGATCCACCAAGCTATTGCAGAAATACTTCAAATTCGCAATCACAGGCTATAAATCATCCGATGAAAGCCGCATCGGACGAAAATCAGCATAGCTTGCGCCAGTCACAGTAGCAGAAAGCAGAACTGTTTATGAGCCACCCGTTGCCCACCCGGAAGATCGGCCCGTTGACGGTTTCCGCCATTGGCCTCGGGTGCATGAACCTGTCGCATGCCTATCTGCCCCGTCCCGATCCGGTGATTGCTGAACGTCTGTTGCTGCACGCGCTGGATGCAGGCGTCACCTTTTTCGATACGGCGTCGCTCTACGGTTTTGGCGCGAATGAGGAATTGCTGGGCCGGACATTAATGTCCCGCCGGTCCGAATTCATCCTCGCCAGCAAATGCGTGCTGGGTCAGGTCGATGGCAGGCGGGGGCTGGACGGATCACCGGCGGCGATCGAGCGCGCCGTGGAGGATTCGCTTCGGCGGCTGAGAACCGATCATATCGACCTCTATTATATGCACAGGTTGGACCCCAAGGTGCCGGTCGAGGAATCGGTCGGCGCGCTGGTCCGTGCTGTGGAGGCAGGAAAGATCGGAGCCATCGGTCTTTCGGAAATGTCCGCCGGCACGGTACGCGCCGCTCATCGCGTGCATCCCATCGCCGCGGTGCAGACGGAATATTCGCCCTGGACGCGCAACCCGGAAATAGCGGTGCTAGATGCCTGCACAGAACTGGGCATCGGCTTTGTAGCCTTTTCGCCGTTGGGCCGGGGACTGCTGGCAGGTGGAGTAAGCGGGGAGGGGGTGCCAGCTGGGGACCTGCGCGCGGACATGCCCCGTTTCCAGTCCCCGCATCTGGAACGGAACCTTGTGCTTTACGCCCGGCTGGCCGGGCTAGCGGAGGCGGCAGGATGCACACCTGCCCAGCTATGCCTGGCATGGCTGCTGTCCAAGGGCGATCATATCGTGCCGATTCCCGGCACAACCAGCATCGCCCATCTGGATGAGGATCTGGCGGCGGTTGCGCTCCAGCTCTCACCGGACCAGCTGGCCGCTGTCGATCGCCTGTTTGGCGTCGGCGCGGCGTCAGGCGCGCGCTACAGTATATCGGCGCAGGCACAGGTTGGGACAGAGACGTGGCCGGGGGAGGAACTGGCCTGAAACCCCGAGTTTTCGGGCGTGCGAGGGGCCTTGGCAGAAGAAAAGTCGCCTTTGTGTTTTTTCCTGTTGACCGACTCAATCGACGCGCCTAGATGCCACTCCACCGACGCGGTGAGCGCCACTGGTTCTCGCTTCGATCGGTCGCCAACATAATCGGACGCTGTCCCTCGAAACGTAAGGATCGGGGATCAACAGTTGTCCGCATCAATGTTTGGTTCGGTTCTTTGACATTGTTAGTATGATGAAGGGACATGTGGGCGGCGGCTCCGGT
>CBFHAG010000012.1:0-66945 GCA_965653535.1 uncultured Sphingobium sp. | reverse complement strand
CCTGCCAGGGCAGGCCGTGCTTGTTCAGCATGTCCATGAAGGGATCGGGATCGAATTGCTCGATGTTGAATACGCCCTCTCCTTTCCACGCGCCGGTCAGCATCATGGCCGCACCGATCATCGCAGGGACGCCGGTGGTGTAGCTGACCGCCTGATTGCCGGTTTCAGCATAGGCGTCCTCATGGTCGCAGACCTGATAGAGATAGACGGTCTTTTGGCTCCCGTCCTTTTCGCCGGTTGCGATGTCGCCGATGTTGGTCTTGCCCTTGGTCGTGGAGCCAAGGCTGGACGGTTCGGGCAGCACGGCTTTAAGGAACTGGAGCGGGATGATTTCCTTGCCCTCATAAATCACCGGATCGATGCGGGTCATGCCGACATTCTGGAGCACTTCGAGATGCTTCAAATAGGCGTCGCCGAACGTCATCCAGAAGCGGATGCGCTTGATTTCGGGGTAGAATTTCGCGAGAGATTCTAGTTCCTCATGATACATGAGGTACATGTTCTTCTCACCGACCTGATCGAAGTCGAAGACCTGCTTGTGCTTGAGCGCAGGCCCTTCGACCCACTTGCCGCCTTCCCAATGGCGCGAGGGGGCAGTGACTTCGCGGATGTTGATTTCCGGGTTGAAGTTGGTGGCGAAATGCTGGCCATGGTCGCCGCCATTGCAGTCCAGAATGTCGAGCGTGTCGATCCGGTCGAGCAAATGCTTCTTGATGTAGGACGCAAAGACGCTGGTGACGCCGGGGTCGAAGCCCGAACCCAGCAGCGCCATGATGCCGGCTTCCTTGAAGCGTTCCTGATAGGCCCATTGCCAGCTATATTCGAACTTGGGCGTGTCGCGCGGTTCGTAATTGGCGGTGTCGAGATAGTCGGTCTTGGTCGCGAGGCAGGCGTCCATGATCGCCAGGTCCTGATAGGGCAGGGCCAGGTTCACGACGAGCTTGGGCTGGACCTTCTCGATAAGGGCGATGGTTTCAGCGACATTGTCGGCATCGACCTGCGCCACGTCGATGGTGACGCCGGTGCGGGCCTTCACTGATTCGGCGACCTTCTGGCAGCTGATGAGGCGGCGGCTGGCGAGCGTGATATGGCTGAAAATGTCAACGTTCATCGCCATCTTGTGAACCGCGACAGACCCGACGCCGCCCGCGCCGATGACCAGAACCTTGCTCAATTCCACTGCTCCATGAATGAGACGCGCAGGGCGCGCGAAAGCGCCCATATAGGGGCTGCGCGTGACAGCGCAAAGTCAGAGCGAATGACGCCTTTCCGCGACCGCGGAAGGAACGGGCTATTATGCAGTGGATCAGGATATTGCGACCATGGTCTAACCATCAAAAACGAAGCGGATGACCGCCGTCAGAGGATGCATGATGGACCATCGTAATTTCGACCTGGTCGCCGAGAGCGTGAGGAACTGGGGCCGCTGGGGTCCTGAAGATGCGCGCGGGACGCTGAACCATATCGGCCCCGAAGCCCTGCAGCGTGCGGCGCGAGAGGTGCGGTCGGGCAAGTCCTTTGCACTGGGGCTGCCCTTTGACGGCGATGGCCCGCAGGACGGCCGCACTCGACCCAACCCCGATCTCAGCATCGTTCTGGTAGCCCAGCCGATCGGCAAGGGTGGACGGACGACCTTTTCCGACGATTTCGTGAAAATGCCCCTGCAATGCGCGACCCAGTGGGATGCGCTGTCGCACGTCCATTATGATGGCGAGATGTATAATAGCTGCAAGGTCTGCGACAGCATCAGCGAGAAGGGAGCGATGCGCCATGGTGTCGAACATCTCGCCAATCCGGGCATCGTGTCGCGCGGCGTGTTGATCGACGTCGCTCGCCATTTCAAGGTCGATCGCCTGCCCGAAGGGTATGAGATCAGCGTCGATGATCTTCGCGCGGTATTGGAAGCGCAAGGCACGACGATCATGCCCGGCGACGTCGTTCTGGTGCGGACGGGCCAGATCCGGTGCTTTACCATCGACAAAGATCGGGACCGTTTCCTGTATCGCGGATCAGGCGTGCATTTTTCCTGCGCGGAATATCTGCATGACGTGTCGGTCGCGGCGCTGGCGGCGGACAATCTTTCTGTCGAATATGTCGATATCGCGAACATGGATGACAGCACCGGGCTGCCCCTGCATGTCTGCTGCCTGCGCGAAATGGGCATGCCGCTGGGCGAGATGTTCGATATGGAAGCGCTGGCGGCGGATTGCGCGGCGGACGGGCGTTACAGCTTCATGCTGTCCGCCGCGCCGCTGGCTTTCACCGGGGCAGTTGGGTCCCCCGTCAATCCGATCGCGCTGAAATAGCTGTAAGGGGGAGCGTCAGAAGCTCGCGCCGTCGACCTTGTTGACGTTGAGCGAGTCGATGTCGACATCCGGCACGCAGCGCAGGTTGATGGCGCGCATTGGGCCGTTCGGAGAGTCGCCTTCTGCGAAGGATTGCGTGCCGCAGATGTTGCAGAAGCGGTGCGTGATATTGTGCTTGTAGAATTGATAGTCGGTCAGTTTATCTTCGCCGCTGTCGAGGGTGAACTGATCGGCGGGGACGAAGGTGAGGAGGAAGCCCTTGCGGCTGCAATGGGAGCAGTTGCAGGACATGGCTTGCATGGGCGCGTCGGCGGCGACGGTGAAGGTGACTGCGCCGCAGTGGCAGCTTCCGGTGTAGGGCATTGGGGGACTCCTTTTGGTAAAGGAGCTTATCGGTTGCATGGGAAGATGGGAACTAGCTGCGCAAAGGGAACGGACATCGGTGCGGGTGTCATCAGACTAGGCCTAATGGCTTAGGACCGCAGCTGTTTTTCGCTGGATTATCGCCAAGGATATACTCCGTGATTGCAGTGCGTGCCCCGTCGGGAGCGTGATAGTTTCGCGCTCTAGCATATGAAGGAGGCTGCCTTGCCAGAGGATCCCAACCAGATTTCAGGCGCGGAAGACAGGCGCGATTTCCTGAAGACCTGCGGGCGGTTCGCCGTGACTGTTCCCCCTGCGGTAACCATTTTGCTATCGACGTCGCTGTCGTCGGAAGCGATCGCCAAGTCCGCCGGCGGTGGCGGCGGTGGTCCGAAGGGCAATAACGGCGTGGGCAACGGCCCCGATCCGCAACCGCCCGGCAATCCGCCGATCAACGATGGTCCGGGTACAGGTCCGGGCAATCCGGGCAGGCGCCCCTAGATCTGAGTGCGGCCATTGGGGCGGCCTGCTGAGCGGTGGAGATGATGCTGCGTCTTTCACAGGGCACATCCATTGTCTTCATCGACGGGCAGCCGTTGATCTTTTCGCCCGGCAGGCAGGCGCTTCTGGGGATGAACCAAATCGCCGGCTATATTGGCTGCCGCCTGGAAGATGGCGTTCCGTTCAAGCAACTGGCGCAGGAAGTGCTGGAGCGGGGCTTTGCCGAACCCAGGGCGATGTTGCGGACCGAGTTGGCCAACTGGTCTTTGCAGGGGCTGGTCAATGCCTGTGACCCGCCGCCATCGTCCCGGCCCCTAGTCATTCAGCGGATTTCGATCGGCGGCATCGGCTTTGCGCTGCGCTACCATGAGGAAAGTCTGGCTGCCCGCGTGGCACCGCTGTTCGCTCATCTCGAAGCGGAGGGCGCGCCCGCCAGCTTCATGTATGAGCTATGGCAGGATGACGGCTTGGCGTGCCTTAGCCGCAATGGCGAACCGGCGTCGGTCATGCGGCCTGCGCAGGTGGCCCCCGTCATCAAGGCCAGGATCGCCGACGATATTCTGAAAGATCAGCGATGGCTGCTGGCCCTGCATGCCGGTTGCCTGCATCGAAATGGCAAGGCGCTGCTGATCCTGGGAGAACCGGGGGCTGGGAAGACGACCCTGGCGTCCTGGCTGACGGGGCGAGGATTTGTCTATGGCGGCGATGACATCACCGTTGTCAGCAGCGATGGGCGAGTACAAGGCCTGCCTTTCCTGCCGTCGGTCAAGGCTGGGGGGTGGAAGCTGCTGGCGTCGGTTTACGACAATCTGGCGCGATTGCCGGTGCATGTTCGGCCCGATCGGCGGCGCGTTCGATTTCCAAAGCCCAGCGAGTTGGCCGGTGGCGAGATGACCGAGATCGGCTGGATCATCAAGTTGCGCCGTCGACGTGCCGGTCCGACAAAGCTTGAGCCGATAACGTCGGCGCTGGCGCTCAAGCATCTGCTGGCCGAAGCGGCTTCGCAGGGTGAGGCTTTGCAACGTCCGTCGCTCGATGTGATGATACAGGCGATTGCGGGCGCTCAGTGCCGTCAATTGCACTATACGCAGCTTGAAGATGCGTCCCGGTTGCTGATGCGATTGTGCGACGATGAATCGGATTGATCATCTGCAGGGTCTGCTCGCTTGTCTGGATGGCGACCTCCCCCAACATGATGATTGGATCGACATCATTGAACTGGCCAATCATTCATTGTGCACGCCGCTGGTGGCTGGTCGGCTTCAGGCGGCGGATCGACTTCCTGCCCTTCCGCCTGATCTGCAGCGGTTCCTGCAGGAAATCCACGTCCGCAATAGAGAGCGCAACCGGCGGCTTCTTTTGCAACTGGATGAGGCCGCCGCGATCATGAACGCGGTGGGTGTGGAGCCCGTGTTGCTCAAGGGCACAGCGTGGCTGGCGGCTGCCAAGGTTGAGCACCGGGCCGACCGCCTGCTCACCGATCTGGACCTGATGGTGCCGCCAGCACGATTTCATGACGTCGTCGATGAGCTGGTGCGGGCTGGGTTCAGGTTGGAAGCCCCGGAAATCCGCACGGATGTGCCAGTGGTCCTCCTGCGCCCGGAGGATGCCGGAACCATCGACCTGCACAGCGAATATGGCGGGGCGACGACGTTGCGCTTTCGTCATACGGATATGACCGCCGGGGGGACACGGTGCCGCTTGCCGGGCAGTGTTGCCTATCTTCCCTCTGCGGTTGCCAGCATGGCCATTTTATTGCTGCATGACCAGTTGAAGGGCAGGGATTATCTGAGGGGACGGATCGATCTTCGCCACATGCTGGACATGCAGTCGCTGGCGGCGGGGTTCGGCCCTGCTGAATGGGAGAGTTTGGACAGGCTGTTCCCGCCGGGCTACGCACGGGCGGCGGCAAGGACGCAGTTGTTGACGGCGCATCGACTGCTGGGGTTGCCGGTGCCCGACCATATGATCCGCGACATTCGGGCGAGGTTGCAATATCGGCGGCGCATGGTTCAGGTACGTTGGCCCGCGAGCGCGTTGATGCTGACGATGCTATCCCTTCTTGACCCGCAATATCTGGCCGCGCGTCGGCGATGGCGGCGCGCAAGGGGCTGGTCCTCGTCGGGTAGCAGGATGAATGGTCGCGCGTGGTTGCCCCGCCGGGCGAGCGTGGCGCGGTTGCTCAGTTGGAGAGAAGTTGGGAAGATATGAGTGGAGCGCGGATTTAGCTGACGAGGCGGCGCAATCCCTCCACCGTGTCCGCCTCCGCCGCTGGTTTGTCGCGCCTGATCCGGGCGATGCGGGGGAAGCGCATGGCGAGGCCGGACTTATGCCGCTTGCTGTCGTGGATGCTGTCGAAGGCGACTTCCAGCACCAGTGACTTTTCGACCTCGCGCACCGGGCCGAAGCGGTTGACCGTGTTGGTGCGCACGAAACGGTCGAGCCATTTCAGTTCTTCGTCGGTGAAGCCTGAATAGGCTTTGCCGACGGGGAGCAGTTCGCCTTCTGCCGTCCAGCAGCCGAAGGTGTAGTCCGAATAGAAGGACGAGCGTTTGCCGTGGCCGCGCTGGGCGTACATCATCACGCAGTCGGCGGTCAGGGGATCGCGTTTCCATTTGTACCAGAGGGCGGCCTTTCGTCCGGCGACATAGGGGCTGTCGCGGCGTTTGAGCATGACGCCTTCGATGGCGGCGTCGCGGGCGCCTGCGCGGATGTCGGCGAGAGCTTCGAAATCGGCGGCGGTGATGAGGGCGGAGATGTCGAAGCGGTCGGCGTCGAGGGTTGGGACTATGGCTTCGAGGCGGGGGCGGCGTTGCTCCCAGGGGAGGGGGCGGAGGTCTTCGTCGGCGTGGAGGAGTATGTCGTAGAGGCGGACGAAGGCGGGGTAGTCGGCCATCATCTTGGCGGTCACTGCCTTTCGGCCGAGGCGTTGTTGGAGGGCGTTGAAGCTGGCGGCCTCTCCGCCCTGGAATTCGCCTTTGACGAGGAGTTCTCCGTCGAGGACTGCGTGGGCGGTGAAGGCTTGCGCAATCTCCGGGAAGGTGGCGGTGATGTCGTCTCCGGCACGGCTGTAGAGGCGGGTTTGCTCGCCCGTGCCGACGATCTGGATGCGGATGCCGTCCCATTTCCATTCGGCGGCATAGTCGGTGAGATCGACGCTGTCGGCTTCAAGCGGATGGGCGAGCATGAAGGGGCGGAAAAAGGGCGTGCCTGCCGGGTCGGGGCGGTCTGACTTACCTTCGGCCCAGTCGAACAGGGCTGTGTAGGGTGGGGACAGGGCGTGCCAGCATTCCTCCACATCATCGACGTCGAGGTTGAAGGCTTGGGCGAAGCCGGTCTTGGCGAGGCGGGCGGAGATGCCCACGCGCAGGCCGCCGGTGGCGAGCTTGAGGAGCGCGAAGCGGCCGGAGGCGTCGAGATGGTCCATCATTTGCGCGAGGGTATTGGGGGCGGCAGTTCGGCTGACGCTGTGGAGGCGGTCGATGATGGCGGACAGGGTGAGGGTGGCGTCGTCTATTTCGGCGGGCTGGCCTTCGGGCTTGGGCCAGAGGAGGGCCACGGTTTCGGCCAGGTCGCCGACATATTCTCGGCTCATTTCGTAGAGGACCGGGTCGGTGCGGGCGCGGATCATTTCGCCGATGGCGGAGGCTTTGACGGCTTTGATGTCGAGATTGCCGGTGAGGGCGGCGAGCGCCCAGCCCCGGTCGGGGTCTGGGGCGGTGCGCATGTAGCGGGCGATGAGGTCCAGCTTGCCGTTGCGGGAGCGGGTGTAGACGAGGCTGTCCAGGAGTTGGGAGAATTGTCTCACAATGAGAAGCCTCTCGCCCGTTCGCCCTGAGCCTGTCGAAGGGTCTTTCCTTCTTGAAGAGAAGTGGAGGGCTTCGACAAGCTCAGCCCGAACGGAGGTGGGCGTGTGTGGTTGGCCATTACCCCTCATCCTCATCTTCGCGGCCGACCAGTTCCAGCGCCCGCGCGCGCATCTGGTGGGTCATGCACCAGTGGAGCAGGGCTTCTTCGCGGCCGTGGGTGATCCAGGTTTCGGTGGGGGCCACTTCGCGGATGGTGTCGGTCAGCTCGTCCCAGTCAGCATGGTCGGAGATGACGAGGGGGAGTTCAACATTCTTCTGCCGGGCGCGCTGGCGGACGCGCATCCAGCCTGACGCCATGGCGGTGATCGGGTCGGGCAGGCGGCGGCTCCAGCGGTCGTTGAGGGCGGAAGGGGGCGAGACGATGATGTGGCCGCGCATCTCCTTAGCCGGGACGCCGGTCGCGGGGCGGAGTTCGCCTCGGTCGATGCCGAAATCCTGATAGAGGGCGCACATGCGTTCCATCGCGCCGTGGATGTAGATTGGGTCATGATGGCCGCGCGCGCGGACTTCGCAGATGAGGCGCTGAGCCTTACCCAGGGCATAGGCACCGACGAGGACGCAGCGGTCGGGATGGGCATGGAGCGCGGCGAGAAGGCGATCGACTTCGCTGCCGGTGTCAGGATGGCGGAAGACGGGGAGGCCGAATGTCGCTTCCGTCACGAAGATGTCGCAGGGGATGGGTTCGAACGGCTTGCAGGTGGGGTCGGGGCGGCGCTTGTAGTCGCCGGTGACGACGACGCGCTCGCCCGCATGTTCGAGGAGGATCTGGGCGGAACCCAGGACATGGCCTGCGGGAATGTAGGATATGTCGACGCCGCCCATGCGGACTTGCTCGCCATAGCCGACCGCTGTGCCGCTGGCCGTTCCGTAGCGCAGGGCCATGATGGCGAGCGTTTCTTCCGTCGCCCAAACATGGCCGTGACCGCCGCGTGCATGGTCGGCATGGCCATGTGTCACCAGCGCCCGTTCACAAGGCTGGGATGGATCGATCCAGGCGTCGGCGGGGCGGACGTAGATTCCGGTCGGGTGCGGTTCGATCCAGTGCGGCATGTTCCTGTAGAAGATGGGGGCGGGGGTTTGGGTTCCGCAAGGGGCTTCACGGATGCGTAACCAAAGCGTCATCCCGCTGACATGGCATGGCCCTAAGCGCTCGCAGACGACCCGGCATCGAGGAGGCGCGGCATATGGCATCTGTGGCACATCGGAACATCACCCGCGCGGTGCACCGGCATCGGCATCTGTCGAAACAGGGGTTGCTGGAACGGGCCTTTACCTTCGCCTTTCGGGGTCTGGTCTATGCCCAGATCTGGGAAGACCCGGAGGTGGACATGGAGGCGCTGGCGATCACGCTCGATTGCCATGTCGTCACCATCGCTTCGGGCGGGTGCAATGTACTGAGCTATCTGACGGTCGATCCGGCGAAGATCACGGCGGTGGACCTGAATACCGCGCATATTGCGCTTAACCGGCTGAAGCTGGCGGCGGCGCGGACGCTGCCGGATCATGCGGCTTTCCATCGCTTCTTCGCCAAGGCTGATTGCCGGGACAATGTGGCGGCCTATCGCGCGCATGTCGCGCCCCATCTGGACGAAGCGACGCGGCGCTATTGGGAAGGGCGCGACCTGATCGGGCGGCGACGCATCGGAGGATTTGCGCGGGGCATATACAGGCATGGGCTGCTGGGCCGCTTCATCGGCGCGGCGCATCTGCTGGCCCGGCTGCACGGCGTCGATCCCCGGCGCATGCTGGATGCCCGGACGCTGGATGAGCAGCGCGTGATATTCGACGCGGAAATTGCACCGGTGTTCGACAGCGCCTTCATGCGGTGGCTGACCGGCCAACCGGCTTCGCTGTTCGGGTTGGGCATCCCACCGGCGCAATATGAGGCGTTGGCGGGTGACGAGCGGATGGACGCGGTGCTCAAGGCGCGTCTCAGGAAGCTCGCCTGCGACTTTGATATCAGTGACAATTATTTCGCCGTGCAGGCGTTCGGGCGCGGCTATGCTGGCGGTGAGGGGCCGTTGCCGCCCTATCTGCGGTCGGAAAACCATGATGCAGTCACCGAGCGGACGGGGCGGGTGGAGGTGCGGCATGCGAGTTACACCGACTTCCTGGCGTCGCAATCGGCAACTTCAGCCGATCGATACGTGCTGCTGGATGCGCAGGACTGGATGGATGACGCGCAATTGAACGCGCTGTGGACGCAGATCACGCGTACGGCCAAGCCCGGCGCGCGCGTTCTTTTTCGCACCGCTGGTAAGCTGAGCATCCTGCCGGGACGCGTCGACGAGGCGGTGCTGTCGCGCTGGGACTATCGGGCCGAGCAGTCATTGGATTATACCGCGCGGGACCGGTCAGCCATTTACGGCGGCGTGCATCTTTATGTGCTGAAGGACGCGTGATGAGCGGAGGCCAAGGCGGGCTGATGGACAGCGTCTACCGGCATCAGCGGCGCATTTACGACCTGTCCCGCAAATATTATCTGCTGGGGCGGGACGATCTGATCGCCGAACTTGCGCCTCCGGTTGGCGGGGTGGTGCTGGAAATCGGGTGCGGGACCGGGCGGAACCTGATTGCCGTGGGACGCGCATGGCCGCAGGCGCGGCTCTATGGCGTCGATATTTCCGAGGTAATGTTGGAAACGGCGCGAAAGGCCGTGGCGAGGGCGGGCATGGCGAACAGGGTCGTGCTGGTGCAGGGGGACGCCTGCAGGTTCGATGCGGCAGCGCTGTTCGGGCGGCAGACGTTTGAGCGAGTGTTCATCAGCTATGCGCTGTCGATGATCCCGGATTGGGAAAGCGCGCTGCGGCAAGCGGCGCAGTGCGTCGCGCATGGCGGCAGGCTGGAAGTTGTCGATTTCGGCCAGCAGGACGGCCTGCCTGCCCTTTGGAAACGGGCGCTGTTCGGGTGGCTGGCGAAGTTTCATGTGTCGCCGCGCGCGGATATGAAGCGGGCGATCGAGCGGCTGGCGGCGGACATGGGCGGGTTCCCGCATAGTCGGGCGCTGTATCGCGGTTATGCGGTGCGCGGGGGATTGATCCGGGTTTGAGTGAATCCAGAGCGCGAGTGCTCCTGCGTAGGCAGGAGCTTAGTTCAAACCGACGGACTGGGCTCCTGCCTACGCAAGAGCACGGAACGCTTTTATGACTCTCTCAGGCCGCCTTCTTGAGTTCCAGTTCCAGCCGGTCCCAGATTTCTACGAGCGCCTGCACCAGTTCCTGCATCATCTCCACCGTGTGCGCGGGGCCGGGGGTGAATCGGAGGCGTTCCGTGCCGCGCGGAACGGTGGGGTAGTTGATGGGCTGCACATAGGCGCCATATTCGGCGAGCAATATGTCGCTGATGCGCTTTGCCTTCACCGGATCGCCAACCATCAAGGGCACGATGTGCGTCACCGACGGCATCACCGGCAGACCGGAGTCCGCCATCAGCCGCTTGAGGGTTGCGGCAGCGGCTTGCTGGCCTTCGCGTTCTTCGCTCGATTGCTTGAGGTGGCGAACGCTAGCCAGTACGCCCGCGACCAGGACTGGTGAAAGCGACGTGGTGAAGATGAAGCCCGGCGCATAGCTGCGGATCACGTCAACGATCATCTGGTCGGCCGCGATGTAGCCGCCCATGACGCCGAACGCCTTGCCCAGCGTTCCTTCGATGATGGTCAGGCGATGCGCGACCTCATCGCGTTCGGAAATGCCGCCGCCACGGGGGCCGTACATGCCCACCGCATGAACTTCGTCCAGATAGGTGAGAGCGTTATATTCGTCCGCCAGGTCGCAGATGGCCGCGATGGGGGCGACGTCGCCGTCCATCGAATAAACGCTTTCAAAGGCAATCAGCTTGGGTGCGTCGGGATCTTCCGCTTCGAGAAGTTCGCGGAGGTGATCGAGGTCATTGTGGCGGAAGACGCGCTTTTCACAGCCCGAATTGCGAATCCCCGCGATCATCGATGCGTGGTTCAGTTCGTCGGAAAATACGATGCAGCCGGGCAGCAACTTGGCCAGGGTGGAGAGCGCAGCTTCGTTCGAGACATAGCCCGACGTGAACAGCAGGGCCGCTTCCTTGCCATGCAGATCGGCCAGTTCGCCTTCCAGATCGACATGATAATGGGTGTTGCCGCCGATATTACGGGTGCCGCCGGAGCCTGCGCCGACATCATGCAGCGCCTCTTCCATTGCGGCGACGACCTTGGGATGCTGTCCCATGGCGAGATAGTCGTTCGAACACCAGACGGTGATCGGCTTTGGACCATTATGACCATGGAAGCAGCGGGCATTGGGGAACGAACCCCTGTTGCGCAGAATATCGATGAACACTCGATAACGGCCTTCTTCATGAAGCCGGTCAATCGCCTGTGCGAAGATATGCTTGTAATTCACCTTGCGCCCTAGTCCCTTGTGGCCCGCATTCCCCTCTAGCGGGCCGTTTACCTGCTGCGCCGTTCTATTACCAGCGATAACCGTTCGCAGCGCCAGAGAGAAATACCTAGCATATCGATAGAGGAAGTTGGGAGTGGACCAAAGGTCCCACCCCTACAGCGCCTCCATCTCGTCAATTCCGACGTCCGCCAGCGCGGTGGCAAGTGTCGCGACGTTGCCGTCCAGGCGAGTGAAAACCGCCTTCCCCGGCGGAGGAGAGGACGGCCAAGCTTGCCCCTGCGTCAGAAAGGCGATGCGCCGGGCGATGCCTTCGCCACCATGGACAAAGTGCAGTGGACGGGGCGAGGCGGCGGCAAGTTCCGCCTCCACCAGCGGGAAATGGGTGCAGGCAAGGACGACGACATCCATTCGGTCGCCGCCCGGTTGTTCCAGAAGGCCCGCAAGCGCGTCTCGCGCGATGGCGGGGTCGAGCGGTTCGCCACGCAGCTTGGCTTCAGCCAACTGGACCAGCGCTGCGGAGCCGTGACGCAGGACGGTGCAGTCGGACCCGAATTCAGCGGCGAGCCTGTCAACATAGGGCTGGCGCACGGTCGCATCGGTGCCCAGCACGCCAAAGACGCGGCTTTTCGACAGGAGCGCGGCGGGCTTGATGGCCGGGACCGTGCCGACGACGGGAATATCCAGCGCAGCGCGCACGGCGGACAAGGCAATGGTCGACGCGGTGTTGCAGGCGATCACCGCCAGACGGGGGCGGAAACGCTCCACCAGTCGACCGAGAAGCGCGGGCACGCGGGCGGCGATTTCCGCCTCGCTCTTGGTCCCATAGGGGAAACCGGCGCTGTCGGCGGCATAGACGATCGGGGCGGTGGGCAGCGCAATGCGTGCTGGCGCGAGGATGGATAGGCCGCCCACGCCGGAATCGAAAAATAGCAGGGGGGCAGTTGGTGCGACCTTCATCATGGGGCACATGTCGCGACGGGGGTGGGGCTGTCAACCTGCACCCGACCGTGTCTTCGTCATTGCCCGGTGCGCGCGGAACGCTATGGTCGCGCCCGCAACAATTTCGGCGAGATCATGACTCCACCCTGGCTAATTCCCGCGTCCGTCCTGCTGATCGGCTATCTGCTCGGCTCCATTCCTTTTGGGCTGCTGCTGACGCGCATGACCGGGGCTGGTGATCTGCGTCAGATCGGGTCGGGCAATATCGGCGCCACCAACGTGCTGAGGACCGGGCGCAAGGGGTTGGCTGCGGCCACCTTGCTGCTCGACCTGCTGAAGGGCGCTGCGGCTGTCCTGGTCGGCGCGGCGTTGGTTGATGGCGGTGGGCCGATGGCGGGCGCGATGGCCTTTATCGGCCATTGCTATCCGGTCTGGCTGCGCTTCGCCGGTGGCAAGGGGGTCGCGACGATGATGGGGGTGATCACTGCGCTCCACTGGCCCGCCGGGATCGTGTTTGCGCTGGTCTGGCTGGCGGCGCTGTTCGGCACGCGCTGGTCGTCGGTAGGCGGCATGGCGGCGGCTGTCAGCGCGCCGGTCGCCATGTGGTTCATGGACCGGATCGACCTGGTCCCCGTGGCGCTAGCGCTCGCCCTGATCGTGCTGTGGCGGCACAGGGCGAACATCGCCCGCCTGGCCAAGGGCGCAGAGCCCAAGATCGGAGCCGCCAAGGGGTGAGCGAGCAGGACAGGTTTGATCGCCTTCGTCTGATCCGCTCTCCACGGATCGGGCCGGTCACTTTCAGGCAGTTGATTGCGCGGTTCGGCACGGCGTCGGAGGCGCTTCGTGCGGTGCCTGAACTGGCGGCGCGTGGCGGGGGCAAGGGCAGCGTGGCCGAGGCCGCCGGTGTGGAGCAGGAAATCGCGCGCAGCCGTGCCGTGGGTGGTCGCTATCTGCTGATGGGTGACGCCGATTACCCGTTTCTACTCGACCAGATGGAGGGCGCTCCGCCTGCCCTGATCGTGCGGGGCGACGTCACACTGACCACGCGACAGTGCGTGGCGATGGTGGGCGCACGCAACGCTTCGGCTGCGGCTTGCCGGTTCGCCCGGACGCTGGCGCAGGATTTGGGGCAGCGTGGCGCTGTGACGGTGTCCGGTCTGGCGCGGGGGATCGACACGGCGGCGCATCAGGGATCGATCGCTACCGGGACGATCGGCGTCATCGCCTGCGGGATCGACGTCGTTTTTCCACCGGAAAATGCCACGTTGCAGGAGCAGTTGGCGAATGAGGGATTGTTGGTGACGGAGCATCCGCCCGGAACGCAGCCGCTCGCCCGGCATTTTCCAGCGCGCAACCGGATCATCGCGGGCCTGAGCGCCGGGACGGTGGTGGTCGAAGCGGCGCCGCGTTCCGGGTCGCTGATCACGGCGCGCCTGGCCGCTGAAGCGGGGCGTGAGGTTATGGCAGTTCCGGGATCACCGCTCGACCCGCGCGCGCAGGGATGCAACCAGTTGATTCGCGAGGGCGCGACTTTGGTGCAGGACGGCGCTGACGTTATGGAAGCGATAGGCGGCATCGATGTGCGGATGGTTCGGCAGGACAGCCTGAACTTCGCAGGGGAGCCTATGTCAGCTGACGTTGCCGCCCGCGACCGTGCGGAGGTGACGGGCCTGCTGGGCCACGCACCCGTGCCGGTTGACGAGGTCATTCGCCTGTCCGGCCTTAGCCCCGCCATCGTGCAGACGGTGCTGCTGGAACTGGAGCTGGCCGCGCGACTGGAACGCCATGCAGGTGGCAAGGTGAGCCTGTCATGATGCTATTGACGTGGGCTGTTATCGCCTTCCAGACTCGCGCGTGTACGTGAGAGCACTCAAAAACCGGGGCATTAATGCAGCTTGTCATCGTTGAATCGCCAGCCAAGGCGAAGACCATCGAGAAATATCTGGGCGGCGATTTCCACGTCCTCGCCAGCTATGGCCATATCCGCGACCTGCCGCCCAAGGATGGTTCGGTGGATCCCGATGCGGGCTTTGCGATGCAGTGGGAGAATTATGGCGACAAGGGCAAGCAGCTCAAGGCCATTACGGACGAGGCCAAGAAGGCCACGCGCCTGATCCTGGCGACTGACCCTGATCGTGAGGGTGAAGCGATCAGCTGGCATGTGCAGGAAGTGTTGCGGGCGAAGAAGGCGCTGCCAGCGGTTGTGGAGCGAGTGACCTTCAACGCCATCACCAAGGCCGCCGTGCTGGATGCGATGGCGAAACCACGCACGCTGGATGAAGATTTGATCGACGCCTATCGGGCGCGACGGGCGCTCGATTATCTGGTGGGCTTCACGCTGTCGCCGGTGCTGTGGCGCAAGCTGCCGGGTGCGAAGTCGGCGGGGCGGGTGCAGTCGGTCGCGTTGCGGCTGGTGGTCGAACGTGAGCGCGAGATTGAGAGCTTCATCGCTCAGGAATATTGGTCCGTCGCAGCCGAGATGGAGCAGGGCGGCCAAGGTTTCACTGCGCGGCTGGTGCGTTGGAAGGGCGAGAAGATCGATCGCCTGACCATCGGCAGGGAAGGCGACGCCATGGCCGCTAAGGCGGACGTGGAGGCGGGGCGCTTTACGGTCGACAAGGTCGAGACCAAGCCGGTTTCGCGCAATCCTCCCGCGCCTTTCACGACATCGACGTTGCAGCAGGAGGCCGCGCGCAAGCTGGGCTTCTCGGCCAGCCACACGATGCGGATCGCGCAGCAGCTCTATGAGGATGGCGCGATCACCTACATGCGGACCGACGGCGTGCAGATGGACGGCAGCGCCATCTCCGCCGCGCGCAAGGCGATCGCGGAGCGCTATGATGGCGGCTACCTGCCGGACAAGCCGCGCCAATATCAGACCAAGGCCAAGAATGCGCAGGAAGCGCATGAGGCGATTCGTCCGACCGAATTTTCCCGCGACAAGGTGGGTTCGGGCGATCATGCGCGGCTGTACGACCTGATCTACAAGCGGGCGCTCGCGAGCCAGATGGCTTCGGCGCGGCTGGAGCGGACCGTTATCGATCTGGCCGACGCGACCGGGCAGCATGGGCTGCGCGCGACGGGTCAGGTGGTGATCTTCCCCGGTTTTCTGGCGCTGTATGAGGAAGGGCGCGACGACGCCGACGATGACGACAGCAAGCTGCTGCCGCGCCTGGGCGCGGGCGATGCGCCTGCCAAGAAGAAGGTGACGGCGGAGCAGCATTTCACTCAGCCGCCGCCGCGCTTTTCCGAAGCGTCGCTGGTCAAGAGGTTGGAGGAGCTGGGGATCGGGCGGCCGTCCACCTATGCCTCGACGCTTCAGGTGCTCAAGGACCGTGACTATGTGCGGATCGAGAAGAACCGATTCTTCGCAGAGGAAAGCGGGCGGCTGGTGACGGCGTTCCTTGAGCGATTCTTCGAACGCTATGTGTCCTATGACTTCACGGCGGGCCTTGAGGATGAACTGGACGAGATTTCCGGCGGTCGCGCGCAGTGGCAAGCGGTGCTGGAAGCGTTCTGGCGGGACTTCAAGCCCAAGACCGCCGAGGTGATGGAGCAGAAGCCATCGGACATTACGGCCGAGTTGGACAAGTTTCTGGAGCCAATGCTGTTCCCGCCCAAGGCGGACGGCAGCAACCCGCGTGCCTGCCCATTATGCGGTGACGGACAGCTGTCGCTGCGCGGCGGTCGGTTTGGTGCGTTTATCGCCTGTTCCAACTATCCCGAGTGCAAATATACGCGCAAGTTCGGACAGCCCGGCGGTGCCGACGGGGGCGAGGACAAGGGACCGGAGGTGCTGGGTCAGCACCCGGAAACCGGGCAGGACATCGTCCGCAAATCCGGGCGCTTTGGTCCCTATATCGAGATGGGCGAGGGGAAGGAGGCCAAGCGTGGCTCCATTCCCAAGGATCTGCCTGATGGCGAAATGACGCTGGAATGGGCAGTGAAATTGCTCAGCCTGCCGCGTGAGGTTGGGATGCATCCTGAGACGGGCAAGCCGATTGTCGCCAATATTGGGCGGTTCGGGCCGTATCTGCTGCATGACGGCAAATATGGGCGGCTGTCATCGACGTCGGAGATTTTCGAGGTCGGGATGAACAGCGCCGTGGTGAAGCTGGCCGAAGCGGCAACGCGCGGGCCACGCAGCGCCGGGCGTGAGCCGTTGAAGGTGCTGGGCGCGCATCCCCGCACGGAACTGGAAATCAAGCTGATGGAGGGCCGCTATGGTGCCTATGTCACTGACGGTACGACCAACGCGACCTTGCCCAAGACGATCGACAAGGATGCGCTGACGCTGGAGGAGGCGGCCCAGTTGATCGACGCGCGGGCTGCTGCGGCTCCTGCGAAGAAGGGGAAAAAGAAGGCGGCTCCTAAAAAGGCTGCGGCGAAGAAGCCGGCGGCCAAGAAGGCTCCGGCTAAGAAGAAGGCGGCGGCGGAGTAAAAGCTATCTCCGTTTGTCCTGAGCTTGTCGAAGGACTTCCCTTCTTTTCGAAGAGAAGCAAGGGGCAGCCCGAACGGACTGGGTGGTTCCAAGAGGTGAGGTAGCCTACTCCACCCAATCCAGGCCGATATCGCGATAGATGAAGCGGTCGTCTTCCCAATCTTCCTTCACCTTGACGTGGAGGTAGAGGTGGACTTTGACGCCCATCAACTGCGCCAGTTCGGCGCGGGCCTTTGATCCGATTTCCTTGAGGCGCTGACCGCCCTTGCCCAGCACGATGGCGCGTTGGCTGGACCGGCCGACGAGGATCTGCTGGTGGATTTCGACCGATCCATCCTCTCGTTCCTTATACTGTTCCGTATCGACGGCGGCGGCATAGGGGAGTTCGGCGTGAAGCTGATGATAAAGCTGTTCGCGGGTGATTTCGGCGGCCATCATCCGGTCGGTGGCGTCCGACACCTGATCTTCGGGGAAGTGCCACGGGCCTTCAGGCATGGCGGCGGCAAAGGCATTTTTCAGTTCAGGCAGGCCATCGCCGGTTTGGGCCGACACGAAATAGGTTTCGGCGATGTCGAGTTGTTCATAGAGCCGCTGGGTGTGGACCAGCAGCTTTTCCTTGATGGCGATGTCGACCTTATTGAGGATCAGCCATTTCTTTTCCGGGCGCGCGGCGAGGGCGGAGATGATTGGTTCCATCTTGGAGCCAAGGCCCGCCTTGCCATCGACGATCAGCGCGATGAGGTCCGCGCCCTGCGCGCCGCCCCATGCGGCCTGAACCATGGCGCGGTCGAGACGACGCTTGGGCGCGAAGATGCCTGGCGTATCGACCAGCACCATCTGCGCATCGCCTTCGATCGCGACGCCCATGACGCGGGTGCGGGTGGTCTGCGCCTTGGGACTGGTGATCGCCACCTTTTGACCGACGAGCGCGTTGACCAGCGTGGACTTGCCCGCATTGGGCGCGCCTACGATGGCGACGACGCCGCAGCGTTGAGATTCAATATCAATCGTCAAATAAAACTCCGTTCGCCCTGAGCTTGTCGAAGGGCTCTATTTCTTTACTTTTGAGCGCGCCAAATTGGAAATTAGTTTCCAATCCTCGCGGATCAAAGCCAGCTTTTTCGCCCGGCTCCAGCCCTTGATTTGTCGCTCTGCTTCAAGCGCCTCGATACGCGTGCCAAACTGCTGTGACCAGACCAGTTTTAGAGGCCTTCGGTTTTGAGTGTAGCCTGCGGTTTTGCCTGCTTCGTGCTGGGCGATACGAATTTGCAGGTTATCCGTGTGGCCTATGTAGAAGCTGCGGTCGGCGCAGTGGAGCAAGTAGGTCCAGAAGGGCACGGTCGTTCCAAAAGTAAGTAAAGCCCTTCGACAGGCTCAGGGCGAACGGGGGAGGTGCGGGATCAGCCTACCAGCTTATCCAACAGAGCCTGCGCCGCCGCTGTTTCCGCTTCCTGCTTGCTGCCGCCGGTCGCGCTCGCTTCGCCCGCGCCCTTGATGGAGACGGTCACGGTGAATCGCAATGCATGATGGGGCCCTGAGCGGTCGGTCATTGCATATTCGGGCGGCTTGCGCCGGTTGGCCGCTGCCCATTCCTGAAGCGCGGATTTTGGATGCTTGGGCGCGCTTTCCTGCGTGTCGACGCGGCTGCTCCACAGGCTGCGGACAAGGGTTCGTGCCTCTTCCAGCCCGGCTTCCAGATAGAGCGCGCCGATCAGCGATTCCATGACGTCGCCCAGCACATTGTCGCTGTCGGTGGCGCCGTCGTCGCGGGCTTGCTTACCCAGGATGAGATGGGCGGGCACGCCGGCCCCGCGCGCGACGTCCGCGCATGTTTCGCCGGAAACCAGTGCGTTGAAGCGGCGGGACAGCTTGCCTTCCGGTTCACTGGGAAAGCGATCATAGAGCCATTCGGCGATAAGCAGGCCGAGGATGCGGTCGCCCAGAAACTCCAGCCGTTCATAGTTGACGGCGTTGGCGCTGCCATGGGTCAGCGCCTGGGTGAAGGCGCCCGGATCATTGGGCGCGCGCCCGATCAATCCGGCGAGCCAGCCAGCCGTGTCGGGCTTCGTCAAAAACTTTCCCCGATGCGGTTCCAGCGCGCTGCGGTGAACCAGGTCCAGGGGAGCAGCCAGTTGGCGCTGCCGTCGGTGGAAAAGACCGAGACCATCGCCTTGCCCACCAGATTTTCCTGCGGGACAAGGCCGATGCCGCCGCCTTCGACCGCAGGGAAGCGGCTGTCGGCGCTGCGATCCCGATTGTCGCCCATCATGAACAGATGGCCTTCGGGCACCAGCACCGTGTCACGATCATCGGCCACGCCATCGGGAACGAGGTCGAGCACATTGTAGCTTTTCCCGCCGGGCAGCGTTTCACGATATTGCGGATAGCGGCACTGCCTGCCGCCGTCGGGCGCGTCTTCCTCAAATTTCGGGCGGTAACAGGGCGACGGGCTGCCTTCCTTTGCGGCGGCGTCCAGCATGTTGGGCGAAACCGGGATGACGAGGTCGGCAACCTTCTGTTTCGGGATGGCCTGACCATTGAGGTAGACCGTGCCGCCCCGTACCGAGATCATGTCGCCCGGCAGGCCGATCACGCGCTTGATATAATCATTTTTCTGGCTGGGCGGTGCCTTGAACACGGCCACGTCGCCCCGTTCAGGCGTAGAGGCGAACAGGCGGCCCGGAATGAGCGGTAGGTTGAACGGCAGCGAGTAGCGCGAATAGCCATAGGGCCATTTGGCGACGAGCAGATAGTCCCCGATCAGCAGGCGCGGCTGCATCGATTCCGAAGGAATGTTGAAGGGCGAGACAATGAAGCTGCGCAGGACGAAGACGAACACCGCCAGCTTTGCGAGAAACCAGATGAAGTCCCGCGTTTCGGATTTTGCGCTCATGCCGTGTCGTCTAATCCTTCATTCCGCCTTGAAAACAGGCCGACGCGGCTTTTGCTGCCTGGGAAACCCGGCGTCAAGCGCAAGGGACGGTGCAATGATCGGCGGGCTTGGCTAAGAGGGGCGGGAATCGACGGGTGCGGCGTCGATACCGATTAACGGCAAAGAGGATTCCCTTGTCCATGTCCAGCCCTGCACTGGAGGCCATCGCGGCGCTTCCCCAGGTGGAACTCAAGTCCATTTTTAAGGCGGATCCCGATCGGCTGACCAAATTCACGCTTACCCAGGGGCCGATCCGTTTCGACTGGTCCAAGACGCACCTGACCGATGAACTGCTGGACGGCTTTGTAAAGCTGGCCGGGGAAAAGGGATTTGCCGCTCAGCGCGATGCGCTGTTCGCGGGCGAGCCGATCAACAATAGTGAAGGGCGCGCCGCTGAACATCCGGCGGAGCGGGGCGAGGGCAATGCGCAGAGCGTGTCCCGCGCCAAGATGCTCCATGCCCGGATGCGGGCGCTGATCGATGCGATTGAGGGGGAGGCGTTGGGGCCGATCCGCCACATCCTGCACATCGGCATCGGTGGGTCGGCGCTAGGCCCGGACCTGATCGTCGATGCGCTGGGCGGTGACGGGGCGCGATATGATGTAGCAATCGTGTCCAACGTCGATGGAACGGCGCTGGAACGGGCGATATCGCGCTTCGATCCCGAAGCCACTTTGATCGCCGTCGCTTCCAAGACCTTTACCACCACCGAAACCATGCTGAACGCCGCCAGCGCCATCAACTGGATGGTCGAAAGCGGGGTAGAGGACCCCTATGGCCGGGTGATCGCCCTGACGGCATCGCCTGAGAAGGCGATTGAATGGGGCGTGGACGAAACCCGCATCCTTCCCTTTTCGGAAAGCGTGGGTGGCCGCTATTCGCTTTGGTCGTCCATTGGCTTTCCGGCGGCGCTGGCGCTCGGCTGGGGGGCTTTCGAAAGCTTGCTGGAGGGTGCGGCGGCGATGGACCGGCATTTCCGCCTGTCTCCGCTCCATGCCAACGCACCGCTGGTCGCGGCCTTTGTCGATCAATATTATACGCGGGTCGTGGGATGCCAGACGCGCGCGTTGTTCGCTTATGATGAGCGGCTGCGGCTGCTTCCCTCCTACCTCCAGCAGCTGGAGATGGAGAGCAATGGCAAGAGTGTGACCCGCGACGGCCAGCCGGTCGATGGACCCAGCGCGCCGATCACCTGGGGTGGCGTCGGCACGGACGCGCAGCATGCGGTGTTTCAGCTGCTGCATCAGGGAACGATCCTGACGCCTGTCGAATTCGTCGCTTCGATCGAACCGGGTCATGTGCTGGACCCGGCGCATCACCGAGCGCTTCTGGTCAACTGTTTCGCGCAGGGTGCTGCGTTGATGCAGGGACGGGCGAATGATGCTGATCCGGCACGGGCCTATCCTGGTAATCGTCCGTCGACCACGATCCTGCTGGACGATGTGACGCCGGATGCACTGGGTGCGCTGATCGCTTTTTACGAACATCGCACTTTCGCCAATGCGGTGCTGATGGGGATCAACCCGTTCGATCAGTTCGGCGTGGAGCTTGGCAAGGAAATCGCAAAGTCGATCGAGATGGACGGCCCCAAGGGGTTCGATCCATCGACGATGGCGCTGATCAATCTCGCTTTGGGTGCTGCCTGAACCATAAAAGCCGTTTGTAACTCCGCCGGAGAGCCGCCATATCCGGCCGCAATCCAGCGGAGATCAGCATGAGCGACTATGATTTCGACCTTTTCGTCATTGGCGCAGGTTCGGGCGGCGTGCGCGCTTCCCGCGTGGCTGCCGCGCATGGCGCGAAGGTCGCGGTGGCGGAGGAGTATCGGGTCGGCGGCACCTGCGTCATCCGTGGCTGCGTGCCCAAGAAGCTGCTGATCTACGGCGCGCATTTTGCCGAGGATCTGAAGGACGCGCGCCGTTTTGGGTGGAACGTGCCCGACTGCGGGTTTGAATGGAAAGTGCTGCGCGACAATGTGCTGGCCGAAGTCGACCGGCTGGAAGGACTCTACAAGAACACCCTGGAAAGCCACAAGGTCGAGATGATCCCGGAGCGCGCGACCATCACTGGACCGCATTCGGTGAAGCTGTCGGGTGGACGCGAAGTCACCGCGAAATATATCCTGATTTCCACCGGTGCCTGGCCTGTCGTGCCAGAGCTGGAAGGAGCCGAGCACGGCATCACCTCCAACGAAGCCTTCCATTTGGAGGACGCGCCCAAGCGGATCGTAATCGTCGGCGGCGGCTATATCGCCAATGAGTTTGCAGGTATTTTCCACCAGCTTGGCAGCCACGTGACCATCGTCAACCGATCGTCGGTGCTGCTGCGCGGTTACGACGAGCAGATCCGCGACCGGTTGCTGCAAATCTCCACGATGAAGGGCATCCAGTTCCGTTTTAATGCGGAGATGGAGCGGATAGAAAAAAACGCCGATGGCACGCTGTGCATCCATTTCAAAGATGGCGATCCGATCCCCTGCGACACCGTGATGTTCGCGACTGGCCGCGTCCCTCATGTGGAAGGACTGGGGCTGGAAAGCGCGGGCGTTGAACTGGACGACAAGGGCGCGATCAAGGTCGATGACTATAGCCGCACCAGTTGCAAGAGCATCTATGCGGTGGGCGATGTCACCAACCGCCTGCAACTGACGCCAGTGGCCATTCGGGAAGGGCATGCTTTTGCCGACACTGTGTTCGGCGACAATCCCCGGACGGTGGATTATGCTTGCGTTCCGTCGGCCGTGTTCAGCCATCCGCCGCTGGCGGGCGTCGGCCTGACCGAAGCGCAGGCGAAGAACAAGCTGGGCACGGTCAAGGTCTATACTTCGGACTTCCGGCCGATGAAGAATGTGCTGGCGGGTCGGGACGAACGGGCGCTGTACAAGATGGTGGTCGATGCTACGACCAATCGGGTCGTCGGACTCCACATGATCGGACCCGACGCGCCGGAGATACTTCAAGCGGCGGCGGTGGCGGTCAAGGCGGGGCTTACCAAGCAGCAGTTTGACGACACGGTTGCGTTGCATCCCAGCATGGCGGAGGAGCTGGTGCTGTTGAAATAGCCAGACCCGCTAATCCGACGCGGCGAACGTTACCACCAGTGCGTCGCGCCACGCCGCCTGCGCCGGGTCGATCGGATGGATTTCGGTGACGCCGTGCAGGATGCGGTGGTCGTCGATCAGGATGGTATCGCCCGGCGTGGCCAGTGTGAACTCGCCCAACGGCGTGCCATCGGGCGCGCCAATGCGGGTGATGCCTTCACGGACATTACGCCGCTCGACCAGCATGACGAAGACCCAGTCGACGCCGTCACGATGCAGCCCTTCAGGCGTGGGGCGACCGACCTGACCTTCGCGCGTTTCGATGCGGAACTGGTGCATTTCGACATGCCATGGCTGTTGCGACGCCGCGCCAAAGATTGACGCGCAAAAGGCGAAGATCGCCTGCATGACGTCATTGTCGATGGTCGCCTGGGCCACCGGATCGAACCAGCGCTGCACGTCGCCGTTCAGGACATTATAATCGCGGCTTTGAAAGTGCGGCTGATGCGGTTTGCGCGTGAAGCGCCCATTTTCACAGCGAAATGCCGCATGGAGCCTGCGGCGATAGCGTCCTCCATCGGCCATGTAGAGGTCGGGGCCAAGATCATCCCAACTGTCCGCAAAGGCGCACCAGTCAGGATCGTTGATCGCCAGCTGCGACAGCATGTTGCCGCCCGCCATTCGCGCATAACCGTCGCGGGCGAGATCAGCCTTCAGTTCTTTGTTGTGCGGATAAGGGGTCAAAGCGGATGCCATGCCTTTCAACCGATCCAGTAAGGCACGATCTGCCGATTGTCGGGATCGACGCGGATCGGGCGATCGGCGGGAGGAAAGGCGCGCTGATCGCAGCTTTGGCGGGCGCACAGGCGACAGGTGATGCCGATCGGTGTCGCGGCCCCCTCCATCTCCAGTTGCAGGCCATCGGCATAGACGAAGTTCGCCGCGTGGGCGATTTCACAACCGAGCACGACGGCGTAGCGGCGGGGAGTGCGGGAATAGCTGCCCGACGGCTTTACCAAACCTTTGGCCATGGAGACATAGCGGACTCCGTCGGGCGTTTCGCCCAGTTGGACGTTGATCCGGTCGGGGACGGCGACGGCTTCATGGACGTTCCACAAGGGACAGGCACCGCCGAAGCGGGCGAACTGGAGGCGGGTCGCGCTGTGCCGCTTCGTTATGTTACCGGCCATATCGACGCGGCAGAAGAAGAATGGGATGCCGCGCAGGCCGGGCCGCTGGAGCGTCGAAAGGCGATGGCAGGCCTGTTCGAAGCTTACGCCAAAACGGCGGCTCAGGCGGTCGATGTCATGGCGCACGTCCCGCGCGGCCTGCCGGAACTGGGCGTAAGGCATGAGGAGCGCACCTGCGGCATAATTGCCAAGACCAATGGCGAGGAGCCGGTCGGCACCCTCCACCGGCAGGGCGGCGCGGTTCACCACGTCGGCGATCACCGCTTGCCCTTCCAGCATCATCAGCTGGTGCGACAACATGAACTTGCGACTTTCGATGGGCAATGCCGCGTTCACAAACAGCCGACGATCGGCTGAGGAATAAGAGCGAAGGGCTGAGTCGGGCGTATCGGCGATCAGGGTTTCTATGCCGTGGCGGCGGGCGAGCGCTTCCACCAGCATGCCTTCGTCAAGGACCTGTCCGGCGGTGAAGCTGGACGCCATGTCCTCCGCCAGGCAATCAAGCGCGTGGACATAGTTGCCCGCCTCGTGAAACCAGTCGCGCGCCGCTTCCCAGGGTAGGCGCGCCTGCACCTCATGATCGTTGGCGATCGCTTCCTCGATCATGTTGATGCGTTCATTGGCGCGCATATGGGCGTTGTAAAGGTCAATGTACCGCGCCGCGAATTCGGGGAATTGGAGGTGCAGCTTTTCGACCCGTTCAGGCTCCATCAGCGGGCCGGGCAGCTCTGGATGAGCGAGCGCATAGGTGAAGGCACCGAGCAACTGCTCTTCTTCGCGGCTGTCGAAGCTTGCCCAATCGGTGGGAAAAGCACTCGCAACCGCGGCCTTTACCTTGGCGGTGAGGGGGCGGTCGTCATTTTCCAACTGGCTGAGATAGGAGACCGAAATCCCCAGCGCCAAGGCCATGGTGGCCTGGTCCATCCGGTGGTCCAGCCGCAGTTGCCGCAGCCGCGGTCCTGCGAAAATCCGATTACCTCTAGCCATGCCCGGCTCATAATTTGCGAAATGGTGATTTGCAAATTGGCAAATTTGCATTTGCGAAAAATGCGAAAGAAGGAGATGGGGCACCATTAGTCATCCGTGCCGTCACCGGAGAGATATTCTATATGTCGAAGCTCGCCATCACCGAACAGCTGGAAGCAAAGCGCGAGGCCGCGCGCCTTGGCGGTGGTCAGCGCCGCATCGACGCCCAGCACGCCAAGGGCAAGCTGACCGCGCGGGAGCGTGTGGAGGTCCTGCTGGATGAGGACAGCTTCGAAGAAATCGATATGTATGTCGAACATAATTGCATCGATTTCGGCATGGATGAACAGCATATTCCGGGCGACGGTGTCGTCACCGGATCGGGCACGATCAACGGTCGCCTCGTCTTCGTGTTCAGCCAGGACTTCACCGTTTACGGCGGCGCGGTGTCCGAGCGGCATGCGATGAAAATCTGCAAGATCATGGACATGGCGCTGAAGGTCGGCGCGCCCGTGATCGGCCTGAACGACTCCGGGGGCGCGCGCATTCAGGAAGGCGTTGCTTCGTTGGGGGGCTATGCGGAAATCTTCCAGCGCAACGTGCTGGCATCCGGCGTGGTGCCGCAGATCAGCGTCATCATGGGGCCGTGCGCGGGCGGCGCGGTTTATTCGCCTGCCATGACCGACTTCATCTTCATGGTGAAGGATTCGAGCTTCATGTTCGTGACCGGTCCAGACGTGGTGAAGACGGTCACCAACGAGATCGTGACGCAGGAAGAGCTGGGTGGCGCAGTCACGCACACCACCAAGTCCGGTGTGGCCGATGTGGCGTTCGAAAATGATATCGAGGCGCTGCTAGCGGTGCGCGACTTCGTGGACTTCCTGCCTGCCTCCAACCGGGAGCCGGTGCCGGAACGGCCGAGCGCGGACGCCTGGGACCGGATGGAAGAGAGCCTGGACACGCTGATCCCGGCCAATGCGAACCAGCCCTATGACATGCATGAGCTGATCCGGAAGGTCATTGACGAAGGCGACTTCTTCGAAGTGCAGCCGGCCCATGCGGGGAACATCATCTGCGGTTTTGGCCGGGTTGAGGGCAAGACGGTCGGCATCATCGCCAACCAGCCGATGGTGCTGGCGGGTGTGCTCGACATCAACTCGTCGAAGAAGGCGGGGCGGTTCGTGCGCTTCTGCGATGCGTTCGAAATTCCGATCGTGACCTTCGTCGATGTACCGGGCTTCCTGCCGGGCACCGCGCAGGAGCATTCGGGCATCATCAAGCATGGCGCGAAGCTGCTGTTCGCCTATGCGGAGGCGACCGTGCCGAAGATCACCGTCATCACGCGCAAGGCCTATGGCGGCGCCTATGACGTCATGTCATCCAAGCATCTGCGCGGCGACCTCAACTATGCATGGCCCACCGCTGAGATCGCGGTGATGGGCGCGAAAGGCGCGGTCGAGATCATCTTCCGTGGCAAGACGCCGGACGAGATTGCGGAAAGGACCAGGGAATATGAGGACCGTTTCGCCAATCCCTTCGTAGCGGCGGGCAAGGGCTTCATCGACGAGGTGATTCAGCCGCATTCGACGCGCAAGCGGATTGCGCTTGGCCTGCGCAAGCTGCGCAACAAGAGCCTGGAGAATCCGTGGAAGAAGCACGACAATATTCCGCTATGACTTGGGCATTCCACTGCAACCTAACCTCAAAAGAAATCGGAGCCGACGGCAAGGCTGCGTATAACTTTGTTGCATCTAGATCGGCGATGCTCGGAGAGCATTCAAGCAGCGAGTTCGATAACAAGCTAACCATTGTTGGCCTGTATGGGATGCGTCAAGGCTTGGTTTCTATTGCTAATCATGGCTGGGATGCTGACGCGGTGTTTCAGAGATACGGAACGGATTTTCGGTGCAAAGACACATCATGGATATCATATTGGCCCGAAGAGGAGACCGTGAGCGCAGTCGTGGTATTAAGTGATGAGCGCTTTGATCATCTGATGGGTGACCTTGATAAAATGTTGCATGGTAGTACGGCCTCGATGCGGTTGTCGCTCGGTCAGGCATCATTTTCTCAAGTCGAGAACAATCGATTTACTCGTCGCCCTACCAGAGATGGGTTTAAGAACGGCGCGACGCTCTTTACCGAAGATGAGATTAATTTCTCGTTCCTACCGGGAGAGCGTGCATGAAACTCGGCCGTCTCAATCATATCGGCGTTGCCACGCCTTCGCTGGAAGCCAGCATCGCTTATTATCGCGATGTGATGGGCGCGACGAAGATTCACGAGCCATTCGACCTGCCCGCGCAGGGCGTGAAGGTTTGTTTTGTCGATACGCCCGGACAGAATGGCACCGAAGGCACGCAGATCGAATTGATCGAACCTTTGGGTGAGAACAGCCCGATACATGGCTTCATCGCGAAGAACCCGGCGGGTGGGCAGCATCATATGTGCTATGAAGTGCCAGACATTCATGAGGCCAAGGTCTGGTTCGAAGGGCTGGGCAAGAAGGTGCTGGGCGAACCACGCATTGGCGCGCATGGGACGCTAATCTTCTTCGTGCACCCCAAGGATATGAACGGGGTGCTGACGGAGATCATGGAGACGCCCAAAGACGGCGTGGAGCATTGAACTACGTCATGCCGGACTTGATCCGGCATCCCGCTTCTTTAGCGGGTCAAGGGAAGCTGGACCCCGGATCAAGTCCGGGGGGACGATTGGGTGAACTGAGATGACCGACAAGCCGACGCTGGATCAGTGGGCGACCGCCGCCGCCAAGGAAGTCAAGGGCAAGGACCTGAACTGGGAGACCCCGGAGGGGATCACCGTCAAGCCGCTCTACACGGCCGAGGACGTGACCGTCGATCCGGGCTTGCCGGGCTTTGCGCCGTTCACGCGCGGGGTGCGCGCTTCCATGTATGCGGGTCGTCCCTGGACCGTCCGGCAATATGCGGGCTTCTCCACTGCCGAGGAATCCAACGCCTTCTATCGCCGTAACCTCGCCGCTGGGCAAAAGGGCCTCAGCGTTGCCTTCGATCTTGCCACTCATCGCGGCTATGACAGCGACCATCCGCGCGTGGTCGGTGACGTCGGCAAGGCCGGCGTGGCGATCGACACGATCGAGGACATGAAAATCCTGTTCGACGGCATTCCGCTCGACAAGATGTCCGTTTCCATGACCATGAACGGCGCGGTGATCCCGATCCTGGCCTTCTTCATCGTCGCGGGTGAGGAGCAGGGGGTCGAGCGCAAGCTGCTGGACGGGACCATTCAGAATGACATTCTGAAGGAGTTCATGGTCCGCAACACCTATATCTACCCGCCTGAACCCAGCATGCGGATCATCTCGGACATTTTCGGCTATACCAGCCGCGAAATGCCCAAGTTCAACAGCATCTCCATCTCCGGCTATCATATGCAGGAGGCCGGGGCAACGCAGGTGCAGGAATTGGCCTTCACCATCGCGGACGGCGCGGAATATGTGCGCTATGGCGTGGCGAGCGGCCTTGATATCGACAAGTTTGCTGGGCGTTTGAGCTTCTTCTTCGCGATCGGCATGAACTTCTTCATGGAAATCGCCAAGCTGCGCGCCGCGCGCGTGCTGTGGCATCGGGTGATGACGAAGCTGGGCGCGCAGGACGAACGCTCCAAGATGCTGCGCACCCATTGCCAGACCTCGGGCGTGTCGCTGACCGAGCAGGACCCCTATAACAACGTCATGCGCACCACCATCGAAGCGATGGCGGCGATGCTGGGCGGCACTCAGTCGCTGCACACCAACGCGCTGGACGAAGCGATCGCGCTGCCGACTGACTTTTCGGCCCGCATCGCGCGCAACACGCAGATCGTCATCCAGGAAGAGACCGGCATGTGCAATGTCGTCGATCCGCTGGGTGGCAGCTATTATATCGAAGCACTGACCCAGCGGCTGGTCGACGCGGCGCAGGAGATTATTGATCGCGTCGAGGCCGAGGGCGGCATGGCGAGGGCCGTGGGCGCTGGCTGGCCCAAGGCGATGATCGAGACCGCCGCCGCCGCTCGTCAGGCGCGGGTCGACCGGGGCGAGGACGTCATCGTCGGCGTCAACAAATATCGCTTGGCGAGCGAAGACCTGCTGGAGACGCTGGAAGTCGACAACACCAAGGTCCGCGAGGCGCAGATCGCCCGCATCGACCGGGTGAAGGCTGAGCGTGATGAGGCGAAGTGCCAGGCCGCGCTGGAATCGCTGCGTCAGGCTGCCGACGGGCCGCAGTCGATCGAAAACAACCTGCTCGCCCATGCGGTCGAAGCCGCGCGCGCGCGCGCTACGCTGGGCGAGATTTCCTCTGCCATGGAGGACAGCTTCGATCGCTATGGCACGGTGCCCACGCCGGTGAAGGGCGTCTATGGCAAGCCCTATGCGCAGGACAGCCGTTGGAAACAGGTTCTTGACGGCGTGCAGGCCGTCGAGCGGCGCCTCGGTCGCAAGCCGAAACTACTCATCGCCAAGATGGGGCAGGACGGCCACGACCGGGGCGCCAACGTGATCGCGTCCGCTTTCGGGGACATGGGTTTTGACATCGTGTCGGGTCCGCTGTTCCAGACGCCGGAGGAAACGGTGGTGCTGGCGCTCGACAGCGGTGTCGATGTGGTTGGCGCGTCGTCGCTGGCCGCCGGGCACAAGACGCTGATCCCCGAACTGATCAAGCAGCTTCGCGAAAAGGGCCGCAACGACATCAAGGTTATCGCGGGCGGCGTAATTCCGCCGCAGGATTATGACTTCCTTCGTGACGCGGGCGTTCAGGGGATTTATGGACCTGGCTCGAACGTCGTGGAATGCGCGGCCGATGTGCTGCGCCTCCTCGGCCACAACATGCCCCCGACGGGGCTGGAGGAAGCCGCTTGACCCAGATTACGCCCCGCACCGACTGGACCCGCGACGAGATCGCCGCGCTGTTCGACCTGCCCTTCAACGACCTGATGTTCGAGGCGCAGTCGATCCATCGTGCGAACCATCCGCGCAATGAGGTGCAGCTGTCGACGCTGCTGTCGATCAAGACGGGCGGATGCCCGGAGGATTGCGGTTATTGCAGCCAGTCGACTGAGGCAGAAAGCGGCCTGAAAGCCACCAAGCTGATGGACGTTCAGGCCGTGCTTCAATCGGCGGCGCAGGCGAAGGACCATGGATCGGGCCGTTTTTGCATGGGCGCGGCGTGGCGCAATCCCAAGGAACGGGACATGCCCAAGCTCATCGAGATGGTGAAGGGCGTGCGCCAGATGGGCATGGAAACCTGCATGACGCTGGGCATGCTGTCGTCCGATCAGGCGACGCAGCTCGCGGATGCGGGCCTGGATTATTACAATCACAATATCGACACCTCGCCGGAAAATTACGCCAACGTAATCACTACCCGAACCTTCGAGGACCGGATCGAGACGCTGGAAAATGTCCGCGACGCGGGCATCAATGTCTGCTGCGGCGGGATCGTCGGCATGGGCGAGACGCGGTCTGACCGCATCGGTTTCCTTCATGCGCTCGCCACCATGCCGCATCCCGAAAGCGTGCCGATCAACGCGCTGGTGCCGGTGGAAGGCACTGTGCTGGGCGACATGCTCAAGGACACGCCGCTCGCCAAGATCGATGAGGTGGAGTTCGTCCGCACCGTGGCCGTGGCGCGGATCGTCATGCCGCAGTCGATGGTGCGATTGTCTGCTGGCCGCGAGAGCATGAGCGAGGCCTGTCAGGCGCTCTGCTTCATGGCGGGGGCGAACAGCATCTTTACCGGCGACAAGCTGCTCACCGCAGCCAACGCCGGGGATGACAAGGATAGCGCGCTGCTCTCCAAGCTCGGGCTGACGCCGATGATGGCGCAGCCGCATGGCCATTTGGAGGCCGTGGCGGCTGAGTGACCTTTTCCACTTCCGTTCGTGCTGAGTAGGGACTGAGCTTGTCGAAGGCCCGTATCGAAGCATCCTTCGATACGCCATTTCGACTCGCTCAATGGCTACTCAGGACGAACGGTGGTGGGTAATTTGAATAGGACTGGGGCAAGATAGACATGGCAATCACCAAGATCCTGATCGCGAACCGTGGCGAAATTGCGTGCCGCGTCATCCGCACCGCGCAGAAGATGGGCATCAAGACCGTGGCGGTCCATTCGGACGCTGATGCGCGCGCGCCCCATGTGCTGATGGCGGATGAGGCGGTCCATATCGGCCCGTCGCCCGCTGCTCAGTCCTACCTGATTGCCGAAAAGATCATTCAGGCGTGCAAGGATACGGGCGCTGATGCGGTGCATCCGGGCTATGGCTTCCTTTCGGAGCGCGAGAGCTTCCGCAAGGCGCTGGACGCGGAGGGTATCATCTTCGTCGGCCCGCCTGCCAATGCCATCGCCGCGATGGGTGACAAGATCGAGTCCAAGAAACTCGCCATGGAAGCGGGCGTCAACGTCGTCCCCGGCTATGTCGGCGTGATCGAGGATACGGAGCATGCCGTCCGCATCTCCAATGAGATCGGCTACCCGGTGATGATGAAGGCTTCGGCGGGCGGCGGCGGCAAGGGCATGCGCCTTGCCTATTCCGAGCAGGATGTGCGCGAAGGCTTTGAGGCAACCAAGCGCGAGGGCCTCAACAGCTTCGGCGATGACCGCGTGTTTATCGAGAAGTTCATCGAAAGCCCGCGCCATATCGAAATCCAGGTGCTGGGCGATCAGCACGGCAATATCGTTTACCTGAACGAACGCGAATGCTCGATCCAGCGTCGCCACCAGAAGGTGGTCGAGGAAGCGCCTTCGCCCTTCGTCAGCCCGGAAATGCGCAAGAAGATGGGTGAGCAGTGCGTGGCTCTCGCCCGTGCCGTTGGCTATTTCAGCGCGGGTACGGTCGAACTGATCGTGTCGGGCGCGGACAAGACCGGCGACGGCTTCTACTTCCTGGAAATGAACACTCGTTTGCAGGTGGAGCATCCGGTCACGGAAGAGATTACCGGCCTCGATCTCGTCGAGCAGATGATCCGCGTCGCCAATGGCGAGGAACTCTCCTTCCGTCAGGAAGATGTGAAGATCAACGGCTGGTCGATCGAGAATCGTGTCTATGCCGAAGACCCCTATCGCGGCTTCTTACCCTCGACGGGCCGACTGATCCGTTACAATCCGCCCGAAGCCGTCGATGGCGTGCGCGTCGATGACGGCGTGGTCGAAGGTGGTGAAGTGTCGATGTTCTACGACCCGATGATCGCCAAGCTCATCACCTGGGCACCGACCCGTCTGGAAGCGATCGACAAACAGATCGTCGCGCTCGATCAGTTCGAGATCGAGGGACCGGGTCACAATATCGACTTCGTCTCGGCGCTGATGCAGCATGAGCGTTTCCGCTCGGGCAACATCACTACAGGCTTCATCGCGGAGGAATATCCAGAGGGCTTCGCTGGTGCGCCTGCCTCCGAAGAGCTGCTGAAGCGGCTGTCGGCCATCGGTGCCTTTGCCGCCATGGCTCAAGCGGATCGTGCCCGCCGTATCGATGGCCAGCTTGGCAAGAAGCTGCGCGCTCCGACCGGATGGCAGGTCAAGATCGGCGATTCGATCCATGATGTCGTCATCAATGGCGATGACGTCACGGTCGATGGCGAAGAGATTGATCTGGCGCTGGAATATACGCCAGGCGACCGTCTGATCGAGGCTGAGTTCGGCGAAGAGCAGTTGGCGGTGAAGATCGCCCCCGTGCGCGCCGGCTTCGTGCTGACGGCCCATGGCGCGAGCCACAAGCTGCGCATCCTGCCCGCCCATGCCGCGCCCCATGCCAAGCATATGATCGAAAAGATCCCGCCGGACCTATCGCGCTTCCTGATCTGCCCGATGCCGGGCCTGCTGGTCGCGCTGAACGTCAAGGAAGGCGACAAGGTCGAGGCCGGTCAGCCGCTCGCGGTCATCGAGGCAATGAAGATGGAAAATATCCTGCGCGCTGCCAAGGCGGGCGTGGTGAAGAGCGTATCGGCGGCACAGGGCGAAAGCCTGCCGGTGGACGCGATCATCTTGGAACTGGAATAAGGCCGACGCAGAAAACTCCAGCGGGGAGGGGAAAGCCCGTTCCGCGCTGGAGTTGGCGTTTCTTGATGGGCCTTCGCCTCCGCCAAGGCACCTCGACGGGCGTAGTGGATGCGGCTATCGCGGGGCGATGACCGCTTTCATTGCTCCGCTGCGCCTGCGTCTGGATAGTGATGCGCTTGTGTCGAACTGGGCCTGGTTGAAGCGCCGTAGCGGTGCCGCGGCTTGTGGCGCTGCGATCAAGGCAGACGGCTATGGCGCGGGCGCGGTGGAGGTGATGCGCCGACTGGTCAAAGCGGGCTGCCGGGATTTTTTCGTGTCCAACTGGGCAGAGGCCGCCATTGTCGAGCCGCTGCTGGAACAGGGTATCTCGCTCGCGGTGCTGCACGGCGTGCGGGAAGAGGACATGACCGTGGCGCTGCGTTCGCGGGCGCGTCCGGTGCTGAATACGCCGGTCCAGATCGCGCGCTGGAAAGCGGCGGGCGGCGGGCCATGTGACGTGATGGTCGACACGGGTATGAACCGGCTGGGTATTGACTGGCGCGCCGATGTTAAGGCGCAGCTGGCGGGTTTGAAGGTGGAAACGCTGCTCAGCCATCTTGCCTCGGCGGATGATGACACGCCGCTCACCGCCACCCAGTTGATGCGCTTCAAAGATCTGACGGGGCATGTACCTGCTGCGCGCTACAGCCTGGCGAACAGCGCAGGGATATGTTTGGGCGAAAGCTACGCATTCGATCTGACCCGCCCCGGCCTGGCGCTTTATGGTGGCATTCCCCGGCCCGAAGCCGAAGGCGCTATCCGGCAGGTCGTGTTCCCCCAAGCGCAGATATTACAACGGCGGCGGGTGCCTGCTGGCGATACGATTGGCTATAATGCCACGCATATGGCTGGGCGCGACATGGAAATCGCAGTGCTGAACCTGGGCTATGCCGATGGTTATCTACGGGGATTTTCCGGGTGCGGACGGGTGTCTTTTCAGGGCATAGGCATGCAGGTCGTGGGGCGTGTGTCGATGGACCTGATTGCCGTCGATATCAGCGGATCGCCCCATGTCGCGGAGGGTGACTGGCTGGAAATCGACTATGCCCTCCCGGTGGCAGCCGCTATTTCGAACCTGTCCCAATATGAATTGCTGACGGGCCTGGGTCCGCGATTTGACCGGGTCTGGAGTTAGAGCGCGCAGCTCAGGCAAAGAGAAAGGCCGCCGATCTCCAGGAAAGAGAGCGGCGGCCTATTTGGTTCAAACAATCAGATCAGCGTTCGACGCACATGGATACGCCCATGCCGCCGCCGACACAAAGGGTCGCAAGGCCCTTCTTCGCGTCGCGCTTCTGCATTTCATAGAGCAGGGTGGTCAGCACGCGCGCGCCCGACGCGCCCACGGGATGGCCGATCGCGATTGCGCCGCCGTTCACATTGACCTTTTCCGGGTCCCAACCCAGTTCCTGACCAACCGCCAGCGCCTGCGCCGCGAACGCCTCATTGGCTTCGATCAGGTCAAGGTCGGCGAGTGACCAGCCAGCCTTCGCCAGTGCGTTGCGAGTGGCCGGGGCCGGACCGATGCCCATGATCGCAGGGTCAACGCCGCAGGTGGCGAAGCTGGCGATCCGCGCCAGTACGGGAGCGCCGCGCCGGGCCGCTTCTTCCGCGCTCATCACCACCAGCGCAGCGGCACCGTCGTTAATGCCGCTCGCATTGCCCGCCGTGACGGTGCCGTCCTTCTTGAATGCCGGGCGCAGGGCCTGCATCGCGTCGAATGTGGCTCCCGCGCGAATATATTCGTCTGCGTCGACGATGGTGTCGCCCTTGCGGCCCTTGACCGTGAAGGGCACGATTTCATCCTTGAACCGACCCGACGCGCGGGCGGCTTCCGCCTTGTTCTGGCTGGCGGCGGCGAACCGATCCTGCGATTCGCGGCTGATCTGATATTTTTCCGCCAGATTTTCAGCGGTTACGCCCATATGATAATTGTGGAAGGCGTCGGTCAGACCGTCATGGACCATGGTATCGACCAGGCTGATCGGCCCCATCTTTGCACCGGCGCGCATGTACTGAGCGTGGGGAGCTAACGACATGCTTTCCTGACCGCCAGCGACCATGATGCGCGCGTCACCAGCCTTGATCGCCTGCGCCGCGAGAGCGACGGCGCGCAGGCCGGACCCGCACAACTGATTGAGGCCAATGGCCGTCCGCTCAACGGGAATTCCGGCGTTAACCGCTGCCTGACGCGCCGGGTTCTGGCCCTGACCGGCGGTCAGAATTTGGCCCAGAAGGACTTCATCGACTTCCTCGGGCGACACGCCTGCCTGAGCAAGTGCGGCAACGATGGCGGCGCGGCCCAGTTCGTGGGCGGGGGTGGAGCCGAAGGCCCCCATGAAGCTACCTACAGCGGTGCGCTTGGCGGCGGTGATGACGATGTCTGACAAAGTCCCAATCCTTGATCATGAGCCAATTTTGGGGCCGCCTTATCATCATCCACCATGGGTGGAAAGCCACTCGGAAAGGGGGTCCCACAACAGGGCGCGCGCCTTGCCACCCACGATCATGCCAACATGGCCAAGGTCCAGCGTAAAGCCGCCATCTAGGGCCGGAGCAGCACTCGCAGGCACGATCCGATCCGTGGAAGATCGGATCGAAAGCGTCGGGCAGCTCAGCGCATCGGGCTTTACTCGCCTACCGCCGACTCGCCATTCCAAACGACCGGGCTGGTTCCCGCCGTAGAAGTTTTCGAATAGATCCCGACCAGCGGGGAAGCTGAGCGGCGCGCCGCCATTGGCCCAATCTTCAACGGACAAAAACACATGCTCCGCGTCCGATCCTGCTGCCATCGATGCAAAAGCGGCATATTTCTGGATGGTGCGCGCCGGATCGAGCGCCCAGAATCCGGATTGAAGCACTTCCATCGGAACATAGCCGAGCTTTTCACAGATAGGCTTGGCGCTCTTCCAAAGTGACGCGATCAATTCCCGGTCAGCGGGAGGAAAGCCGTCAAACTGCCATGGTGCGGCGATAGTCGCTACCGCCTGAACATCCATGATGGCCGCCGCACCAAGCGCCAGGCTGCCGCCGAGGCAATAGCCGACCAAAATCGGCGGACGGGGCAGGGCGGCAAACATGGGCAGCAGGCGATCGGTGACATGCTCATCCAGTCCCAAATGCGTGTCGTCCTTCGCCGGACGGCCCCACTCGACAAGATAAGCGTCATGTCCTGCTGTGGCCATGTGGCGCAGCATGGACCGGCCTTCCGACAGGTCGAGCACCTGCGGCGGATTGATCAATGACGGCACGAAAACAACCGGCGCACGGCCATTATCGCGGCCAAAGCGCAGCAATTTCGCGCTCCCCGCAGTTGCGAAAGGCGTCGGTGCGCGGGGTGGCGGCGGGCGAACCGCTTCCTGATATTTGCGCAGCCCCTGGAACGCCAATCGTCTCAAATCGGGATTTGCTTCGGTTTCCCGCCATAGAATATTGAGAAACAGGGGCAATGGCCGTGGTCCATGTTGCGGCGCGGCAAGGCTGTGTGCTAACGCGGAAAGTACAGGTGTGGGAGAGGAATCCATGGCCAAAACCAAGACCGCCAATTTATCAGAACCGGTCATTATCAAGAAATATGCGAACCGACGGCTCTATAACACGGAAACGTCGAGTTACATCACGCTTGATCTGCTGTCGCAAATGACTCGTGAGGGGCGCGAGTTCGTTGTCGTAGACGCAAAGACCGGCGAGGATATCACGCATAATGTCCTGACCCAGATCATCATGGAGGAAGAGCAGCGGGGCACCAATATGCTGCCGGTGAATTTCCTGCGTCAACTCATCTCCATGTATGGGGATTCGATGCAATCCATGGTGCCGCAATATCTCGAATCGTCGATGGACGCGTTTCGCAAGAACCAGATGCAGTTTCAGGAAGCTATGAAGGGCGCTTTTGGTGGCGGTCCCCTTGCGGAGATAGCGAAGCGCAACATGCAGATGTTCGAAGCGGCGGCGAATGCCTTTGGAAGCGCGCCCGGCATGCCGGGCGTTCCTGGCGCTGCACCTGCCCCCACCCCGAATGCGGCGGCGTCTGAAGAGAGTAAGGATGATGAGATCGCGCTCTTGAAAGCGCAACTCGCCGCGCTGAATGCGAAGATCGACAAGCTGAACTGAGGCGCGCGTTCGGGGTCGACGGGACGGCGCGCTTCGCTTATGGCGCGCCATCCTTTAGAGCGCGCTGCGTTGAATCTGACGCAGGTCGCGCGCTCTAGTTGTTTGTTGTCGCATCGTTTTTTTGCGGAAAACCGGTTCCCACTTTTCCGCACGATGCTCTAGAATGAAGATCAAGGTCGGTCCCCATTGAAGCACGCCCTTTCCGTTACCCGCGAACAGGATTTCGCCGCCTGGTATCAGGCCGTTGTTTCCGAAGCCGACATGGCAGAGGAAAGCGGCGTGCGCGGTTGCATGGTCATTCGCCCCTGGGGTTATGGCATCTGGGAACGCATTCAAAAACTGCTGGACGATCGCATCAAGGCGACCGGCCATGAAAACTGCTATTTTCCGCTCTTCATCCCGCTCTCCTATTTTGAGAAGGAGGCGGAGCATGTCGACGGCTTTGCCAAGGAAATGGCGGTCGTCACGCACCATCGCCTGATCCAGAAGGATGGCAAGCTGGTGCCCGACCCGGAGGCCAAGCTGGAAGAGCCGCTGGTCGTTCGTCCGACATCCGAAACTGTGATCGGCGCGGCCTTTTCGCGCTGGGTGCAGAGCTGGCGGGACCTGCCAGTCCTGATCAACCAGTGGGCCAATGTCGTTCGTTGGGAAATGCGCACGCGCATGTTTTTGCGCACCGCCGAATTCCTTTGGCAGGAAGGGCACACGGCTCACTCCAGCGTCGAAGAGGCGATGGAAGAGACGATGAAGATGCTGGAAGTCTATCGCAGCTTCGCCGAGGAATGCGTGGCCATGCCCGTTATCGCGGGCGAAAAGCCGGAGAATGAGCGGTTCCCCGGCGCGGTGGCGACCTATTCCATCGAAGCGATGATGCAGGATGGGAAGGCGTTGCAGGCAGGCACGTCCCATTTTCTGGGCACGACCTTTTCATCGGCGCAGAACATCAAGTTTCAAAATGCCGAGGGTAGTCAAGAACTCGCTCAGACGACCAGCTGGGGCATGTCGACCCGCATGATCGGTGGCCTGATCATGGTGCATGGGGATGATGACGGGCTGCGTGTGCCCCCGCGCGTTGCTCCCTATCAGGTCGTCGTGGTTCCGATGCTGCGCGATACCGATGAAGACGCGGCGATTATCGCATATTGCGACGATCTGGTTGCCGGGTTGAACAAGCAGGACGTGTTCCGCGAGCCCGTCCGCGCGCTTCTGGACAAGCGTCCCGCGAAGGCTGCGAACAAGCGTTGGGGCTGGGTGAAGAAGGGTGCGCCGATCGTGATAGAGGTCGGCGGCCGCGATGTGGCGGGCGGCAATGTGTCCGTCATTCGGCGCGACCGCCTCTATCGCGAAGATGGCAAGCTCGACAGCCAGATCGTGGCGAAAGCGGATTTCCTCGCTGCTGCGACCGGCATGCTGGAGGAAGTTCAGCAGGCTCTGTTCGCCGACGCCCAATCGCGGCTGCATGGGAACATCGACAAGTCGATTACGTCGCTGGATGCGCTGAAAGCCTATTTCGCTGCGAACAAGAAGCAGGGCTGGGCGCTGGTGCAATGGTCCAAGCCCACGGGCGCTGTTCTCGATAAAGTGATCGAGTGGCTAAAGGGCGAGAAGTTAACGCTGCGCAACGTGCCGACGGACGCGGAAGCTGCGGATGGTGCATGCATCTTCACCGGTGATAAGGCGGTTGAGCGTGTGCTCGTGGGGCGCAGTTACTGATCCAATTTCCCCTCCCGCTTGCGGGAGGGGAGCAGTTACAGCACATATTTGCTGAGGTCGGTGTTGCGCGCCACATCGCCCAACTGTTTTTCGACATAGGCCGCGTCGATCACCAGGGTTTCGCCCGCGCGATCCTCTGCATCGAAGCTGACATCTTCCAGCAGCTTTTCCATGACGGTCTGAAGCCGTCGGGCACCGATATTCTCCACCTCTCCATTCACTTCGGCAGCGATCCGGGCGACGGCGCAGATGCCATCGGACGTCAGGTCGATGGTGACGCCTTCAGTGGCGAGCAGTGCGCGATATTGTGCCACCAGGCTTGCCTTGGTGTCGGACAGGATCGCGACGAAGTCATCTTCGGTCAGGGCTTTGAGTTCCACGCGGATCGGCAAGCGGCCCTGAAGCTCCGGCAGCAGATCGCTCGGCTTTGCCACATGGAATGCGCCTGACGCGATAAACAGGATATGATCGGTCTTGAGCGGTCCATATTTGGTCGAGACCGTCGTGCCTTCGATCAACGGCAGCAGGTCCCGTTGTACGCCTTCACGGCTGACGGACCCGCCCCGCACATCGCTGACGGCGATCTTGTCGATCTCGTCCAGGAACACGATGCCATTCTGTTCGGCGCTGGCGATGGCGACGCGGGCGACATCGTCCTGATCCAAGCGCTTGTCCTGCTCTTCCTCGACCAGCTTGTCCCAGGCTTCGGCCACGCGCAGCTTGCGGCGCTTCTTCTGGGTCTGGCCGAACGCCTTCGACATCATGTCGGAAATGTTGATCATGCCGACCTGTCCGCCCATGCCGGGAATTTCCATCGGCATGGAGGGGCTGTCGGCGACCTCCACCTCAACCTCGATATCGTTCATCTGGTTGCCTTCGATCCGCTGGCGGAAGGAGAGGCGGGTGGCTTCGCTCGCTTCCTTGCCGGTGAGCGCGTCGAGCAGGCGAGCCATGGCGGCTTCGGAAGCGGCTTCGCGCACGGCCTCGCGACGGCGATCCTTTTCCAGGCGCACCGCTTCCTCGACCAGGTCGCGAACGATCTGCTCCACGTCGCGGCCGACATAGCCGACTTCGGTGAACTTGGTCGCTTCCACCTTCACGAAAGGCGCGTCCGCAAGCTTGGCCAGACGGCGGCTGATCTCCGTCTTGCCGCAACCTGTGGGGCCGATCATCAGTATGTTTTTCGGCGTGACCTCATCACGCAGATCAGGCGAAAGGCGCAGGCGTCGCCAGCGATTGCGCAGGGCGACGGCGACGGCGCGCTTGGCGTCGGCCTGGCCGATGATGTGCGCGTCCAGCGCGGCGACGATGGCTTTGGGGGTCAGATTGTCATTCATGTCTATGGAAATCCGTTCGCCCTGGACTTGTCGGAGGGCATTTCTTTATTTGAAGAGAAAAGGGGGGCTTCGACAAGCTCAGCCCGAACGGGAATTAGGATATTGAGGCCAGCTCTTCGACCACCAGTTGGTCGTTGGTATAGACGCAGATTTCCGCCGCCACCGCCATCGCCTTGCGCGCCAGGGTTTCGGCATCTTCCTCATATTCCACCAGTGCGCGAGCGGCGGCGAGGGCGAAATTGCCGCCGGAGCCGATCGCTGCCACGCCGCCAACCGGCTCCAGCACATCGCCATTGCCGGTCAGGATCAGCGTCACTTCCTTGTCGGCGACGATCATCATCGCTTCTAGGTTGCGCAGATATTTGTCGGTGCGCCAATCCTTGGCAAGTTCGACGGCGGCGCGCATGAGTTGGCCATTATGCCGCTCCAGCTTCGCTTCCAGCCGCTCGAACAGGGTGAAGGCATCGGCGGTAGCACCCGCAAATCCGCCGATGACAGATCCGTCATGCAGGCGGCGGACCTTCCGCGCGTTGGGCTTCATCACGGTCTGGCCCATGGAAACCTGCCCATCGCCCGCGACGATCACTTTTCCATTCTTTCGTACCGACATGATGGTGGTCCCGTGCCAGACGGGGAAGCTGCTGGAATGTTGGTCACTCATAGCGCGGCATATGGTGGTGAAGGCCCCGCCGCGCAAGCGCCACGCGACTTCGCGCCAGGGCGTTTCATTCGACCGATGGAATATGACATTCGGTTCTGGAACCAACGCCGGTTAATTGACATTGTGCAATGCAACACGGATCATGCCCAGCCAATGAATAGAGGTAGCATATGTCTCTCAAGACCAGAGCCAGGGAGAAGGTCGAGCGGGCGGGGATCTCCAACTATTCTTTCGACGACGACGTGCTGGTGATGTGTGGCATCCGCTATACGATCGCCGCATGTCATTGCGGCGAGCCGGACTGCGACGGCGTTCGCCTGGAAAGAAACGGCGGCCCGCTTCACCCTGTGATTCAATAAAAGGGTGGGACGTCGTCCCCTGCCTTAATGCATCGCGTCCTTGCCCGCGCGGCCCACGGATTCGATGTCGCGGCCGGCACCCTGCACCATGTTGCAGGCAGTGACCGAGGATAGGATCAACCCTGCAAGCAGCAGGGCAATGGTCTGACGCATGGAATGAACGCTCCTCTATGATGCGCCTTCTATAGCCAGCGCTTAAATAACGGGCAAAGTCATTTTTGGCAGCTTTCCCCGCGCATGCTTGACAGGAACAGACCTGGGTGCCAATGGCCGCATCCTCCTTTCAGGGGGCGCGTAGCTCAGCGGTAGAGCACACCCTTCACACGGGTGGGGTCACAGGTTCAATCCCTGTCGCGCCCACCATGGCATCATCGCCATGGCAGGAAATATAATTTCCCTGCATTGATCTTTTCATCCACGCCGCGTTAATCCTTTGCTTCTGGATTTGGGCCGCCTCCCGGTGGCCAAGGCGAAAGGATGACGATGCCCGCGACAATCAACAGCGGCGTTGCGATGGGTGCGGTGCTGGCGTTGACCACGGTGTCGGCACATGCGGGCGAAGCGCTGACGCTGGAGCGTGTCTTTGCCAGCCCGGACCTTTCCGGCCCTCAACCCCGCGCCTTGAAGATATCGCCTGATGGCGGGCTTATCACGCTGCTGAAGCCGCGCCCGGATGAGAAGGAACGGCTCGACCTCTGGGCAATCGACAGCGCGACGGGCGCGGAACGGATGCTAGTGGATTCGAAGAAGACGGGCAGCGGAGCCGATCTGTCCGAAGCCGAAAAGATGCAGCGGGAACGTGACCGTTCGGTTGCGGGCAGCACGGGTATCGTCAGCTATGATTGGGCGCCGGATGGGAAATCGATCCTGGTTCCTGTGGACGGCGATCTGTATCTTGCCGGGCTGGATGGAAATGTCACGCGCCTGACCCATACGCCCGACGGGGAATTGAATGGAGTCGTCAGCCCCAAAGGCGGCTTTGTGTCGTTTGTGCGTGGCGGCAACCTGTTCGTCCAACCGATCGGCGGGCAAGAGCGGCAGTTGACGCAGGGCGCGAGCGATACGGTCAGCTGGGGCGTGGCGGAGTTCGTCGCGCAGGAGGAAATGGATCGCCGCACCGGCTATTGGTGGTCGCCTGACGACCGGATGATCGCCGTGGCCCGCGTCGATGAAAGCCGGGTCGGGATCGTGACACGTACCGCCATTGGGGGCGAAGGAACCAGGGTCTATCAGCAGCGCTACCCCGCCGCCGGTTCATCCAATGCGTTGGTCGAACTTCATGTGACGAAGCCCGATGGATCTGGCCGAGTGAAGGTCGATCTGGGCACGGACCCCGACTTCTACCTTGCGCGTGTAAACTGGTCGAAGGACGGCAGGACGCTCTATGTCCAGCGGCAGAGCCGGGATCAGAAGATGTTGGACCTGTTGGCGGTGAACCCGATGACGGGCAAGGCCAGAACCGTGCTTACGGAGCGGGCGAAGAGCTGGATCAACCTTTCCAACAATTTCCGCAGCCTTGGTGACGGCAGCTTCCTCTGGTGGTCGGAAAAGCGCGGCCATGGTCATCTCTATCATGTGCAGGGGCAGCGGTGGACTGCGCTCACCCGTGGCGACTGGGAGGTTCGCGACCTGGTCGGCGTGGATGAGGGGAGGGGCGTCGTCTACTTCACCGGCAACAGGGAAACGCCGCTGGAGCAGCAGCTTTACGCCGCGCCGTTAGACGGCCGTGGTCCCGTTCGCCAGCTGACCAGCAATGGCTGGTGGAATGACGCGGTGATGGACGGAGCGGCAACGCATCTGGTGGTATCGCGCAGCAATAGCGATCAGCCAAACCAGCTTTACCTTGCTGACGTCGATGGGAAGCGGGTCCGCTGGCTGTCGGAAAATGCGATCACGGGCGACCACCCTTATGCGCCCTACCTCGCCAGCCATGTTCCGACCCGTTTCGGCATGGTGAAGGCAGCGGACGGATCGACGCTTTACACACGCATCATGACGCCACCGATTGAACCGGGGAGACGCTATCCCGTCTTCATGATCCATTATGGTGGGCCGGGGGCGGGGCGGGTCGTTACCAACCAGTGGAACTCACCTGTCTATCAATATCTGGTCGATCGCGGCTGGATCGTTTTCGCCATCGACAATCGCGGCACGCCCGATCGCGGCAAGGCTTTCGAGGATCAGTTGTACCGTGCCATGGGCACTGTCGAGGTCGAGGACCAGTTGAAGGGCGTAGAGTGGCTCAAGTCGCAGCCCTATGTCGATCCGGCGCGGATCGCGACCTATGGCTGGTCCTATGGCGGCTATCTGTCGCTCAAATTGCTTGAAAAGGCGCCGGGTATATTTTCCGCAGCAGTCGCGGGCGCGCCCGTCACGCGGTGGGAGCTATATGATACCCATTATACCGAACGCTATCTGGGCATGCCGCAGGATGAGCGGAGTGCTTATCCGGCGGCGGGCGCGGTGGATGAAGCGGTGAAGATCAAGGATCCGTTGCTGGTTATCCATGGCATGTCCGACGACAATGTCGTGTTTGACAATGCAACGGCTTTGATTGCGAAGATGCAGGCGGCCGCCGTCCCTTTCGAAATGATGGTCTATCCGGGGCAAACCCACCGCGTAGGTGGTCCGGGCGTCAGCGTTCATCTGTGGCGCACGATAGAGGATTTCCTGGCCCGGCAAGGGGCGGCAGAGCAAGGGCATAGCCAATAGCTTGAGTTCTGCCGCTTGGACTGGGTTCCTGCCTTCGCAGGAATGCTAGGATGCACAACCACTGCTTCCCCGCTGTAAGCCGGTTCGCGCTGGACAATTTCGGCTGCGGCGCTATGGCGCGCACTCCGCAATTTTGCATGGAGTGGAGTCTTTAGTCATGGGTTACAAGGTCGTCGTCGTCGGTGCCACGGGCAATGTGGGCCGCGAAATGCTGACCATTCTCGCCGAGCGCGAGTTCCCGATTGACGAGATCGCGGCGGTCGCATCATCCCGGTCGCACGGCACCGAAGTCGATTTCGGTGATAGTGGCAAGACGCTGAAATGCAAGAATATCGAACATTTCGACTTCACCGGTTGGGACATTGCATTGTTCGCCGTGGGCTCTGGCCCAACGGCTGAATATGCGCCCAAGGCGGCTGCGGCTGGCTGCGTCGTGATCGACAACAGCTCGCTCTACCGCATGGACCCGGACGTGCCGCTGATCGTGCCAGAAGTGAATCCGGACGCGATCGACGGCTACAAGAAGAAGAACATCATCGCCAACCCCAACTGCTCGACCGCGCAGATGGTGGTGGCCTTGAAGCCTTTGCATGACGCCGCGACGATCAAGCGCGTTGTAGTCGCGACCTATCAGTCGGTGTCGGGCGCGGGCAAAGAAGGCATGGACGAACTGTTCGAGCAATCGCGCAACATTTTCGTTGGCGACCCCGCCGAAGCGAAGAAGTTCACCAAGCAGATCGCCTTCAACGTGATCCCGCACATCGATGTCTTCCTGGACGATGGTTCGACCAAGGAAGAATGGAAGATGGTCGCGGAAACCAAGAAGATCCTCGATCCCAAGATCAAGTTGACCGCGACCTGCGTTCGCGTGCCCGTCTTCGTCGGCCATTCCGAAGCGCTGAACATCGAGTTCGAGAACGAGATTTCGGCCAAAGAAGCACAGGACATCCTTCGCGAAGCGCCGGGCGTGATGCTCGTCGACAAGCGTGAGGACGGTGGCTACGTCACTCCGGTCGAATGCGTAGGGGATTACGCCACCTTCATCAGCCGCGTGCGTGAAGATTCAACGGTCGACAACGGCCTGTCGCTCTGGTGCGTCAGCGATAACCTCCGCAAGGGTGCGGCGCTCAACGCGGTGCAGATCGCGGAACTGCTGGGCCGCCGTCACCTCAAGAAGGGCTAAGTCCTTTCGATGATCCCCGGCGCTGTCGTTGTCTGGAAGTCGATTCCAGTCGCGCAGCGCCGGATGATCCTGCTGCTGATCGCCGCCATCGGCGCGGCGAATATCAACCAGCCATTCCCGGAACTGGCCCCGTTGCAGCATGGGCCGACATTCATCCTGGCGCTTGCTGCGCCATGGCTGCTTCATCGCTGGCCGCTGTCCAGCAGTGCGGTCGCCTATGTGTTGGTCTTCCTGCTGCTGCACACGTTGGGCGGGCGTTACATCTATTCCTACGTGCCCTATGACGATTGGGCGCGGGCCATCAGCGGGCATGATATTTCCACCAGTCTGGGCTGGCGGCGCAACGGCTATGACCGGTTCGTCCATTTCGCATTCGGACTGCTGCTGACGGTGCCGATCGCGCAGGTCGCCCGCCGATATGGAGGCATGCGCCCTCGCTGGAGCCTGTGCTTCGCCTTTGTCGCTGTCGGCTTTACCGGCGCATTTTACGAGATATTCGAATGGCTGCTGACCCTGATCGCCGCCGGAGAAACCGCCGACTGGTATAACGGCCAGCAAGGCGACGTATGGGACCCGCAGAAGGATTTGGCCGCGGCACAGATTGGCGCGGCGCTGGCTTTGCTGTTGCCGGGCGCGCGCGGCCCTCGACAAGCCGGGGGCGAACCCATATCGGACGGGGACCAGCCAAGGGACCCTAGCGTATGACCGACCTGCAGTTTGAAAAACGTGAGATTGAAGGGCTGGGCGGGCTGCCCATCGCCGTGCACATTGCGGGCGAGGGGCGGGACCTTGTGCTGATCCATGGCTATTTTTCCAACGCCGCCACTAACTGGGTACGTTACGGGCATGCAGCGAAGCTGGTCGAGGCAGGATTCCGCCTGATCCTGCCGGACCTTCGCGGGCATGGCGAAAGCGGAAAGCCGCATGATGCGGCTGCCTATCTGCCGGACGCTCTGACGGACGACGGATTGGCGCTGATCGATCAGCTAGGCCTGACCGACTATGATCTTGGCGGCTATTCACTCGGAGCGCGCACAACGGTGCGTATGCTCGCCCGGGGTGCCACGCCGCGCCGCGTGATCCTGGCGGGGATGGGGCTGCGCGGCCTTGTCCACACGCTGGACAAGGGCGGCTATTATCGCAATGTTCTCACCAATTTGGGGAGTTTTGAACGCGGCACGTCGGAATGGATGACGGAAGCCTTCCTCAAGACGACCAAGGGCGATCCGGTCGCCATGCTCCACATCCTGAACACCTTTGTGGATACGTCGGCGGAAACGATCAGGACCTTTGCCCAGCCGACGGCAATCATCTGCGGCACCGAAGATCAGGATAATGGCGTGGCGCAGGAACTGGCCGATATTCTACCCAACGGCCAATATGTCGAGATTCCCGGCAATCACATGAACGCGGTCACCCGCAAGGAATTGGGGCAAGCGATGGTGGATTTCCTCACCGCTTGACCGGCACTTTAGCGGAACGGCGGTTCATTGAACGCCCGCAACTTCCGGCTGTGCAGCTTTGGCCCTTCCTGCCGCAACAATTCGCACGTCATCAATCCGACGCGAAGATGCCCGGCGATCGCCTCCTCATAAAAGCGATTGGCTTGGCCCGGCAGCTTGAGTTCGCCATGGATCGGCTTGTCCGACACGCACAGCAGCGTTCCGTAGGGTACGCGGAATCGGTAGCCCTGCGCTGCGATGGTTGCCGATTCCATATCGATGCCGACCGCACGGGACAGGCTGAAGCGCAGCGCTGAGCTGGAGTAACGCAGTTCCCAGTTACGGTCGTCGGTGGTGACGACGGTTCCGGTGCGCAGCCGACGTTTGAAATCTTCTTCGCCGCTGCCCCCCAGCACCGCCTGCGCCGCTTTGGCGAAGGCGACCTGGACTTCCGCGATGGCGGGCACGGGAATTTCGGGCGGCAGCATTGCATCCAGCACCTTGTCATCGCGCAGATAGGCGTGGGCCAGCACATAGTCGCCAATCCGCTGGCTGGGCCTCAGGCCGCCGCAATGGCCGATCATCAGCCATGCTTCGGGACGCAGCACGGCCAGATGGTCACAGATCGTCTTTGCATTGGCGGGGCCGACGCCGATGTTGACCAGGGTGATGCCGTTACGGTTAGGCGCGATCAGGTGGTAGGCGGGCATCTGATGCTTGCGCCAGGCGCTGTCGGCGATCATTCGTGCGGGGTCTGCCGTTTCGCGCGTCACATACACGCCCCCTGCGCCTGACAGGGCAGTATAAGGGCTGTCATCCCGCTGCAACTGCTCACAGGCCCAATGCACGAACTCGTCGACATAGCGATGATAGTTGGTGAACAGGATGTAGCGCTGGACATGCTCGGCTGGCGTGCCGGTATAATGTTTCAGCCGCGCCAGGGAAAAATCGGTGCGCAGGCCGTCGAACAGAGCGAGCGGGCGCTGCCCATCCGCGTCCGGCATGAACAGCCCATCGGCAATCTCGTCCCCAATTTCAGCCAGTTCGGTCGCCGGAAAATGACGCGCCAGTTCCGTTGGGGGTATCCCGTCCAGCGCGGTGATGTCCAGACCATCGAGAACGTAGGGAAATGGGATCAGCTGGTCGCTGACCGCGGTCTCGACCTCTACGCCATAATCGCGGACCAGGAGGTCCAACTGTTCGGCCAGATAGTCGCCAAACATAGCGGGACGCGTGACCGTGGTCACATAGCGGCCAGGCTTTGAAAGACGGGCAAAGGACCGACCGGGGGGCGGTGCGTCGGTTTCCGCCTTATGCGTAATGCGCAGTTCAGGATAACAGAACCGCCTGTCCTTCCGAGCTTCTGGCGGAGGAAGGCTGCCGTCGCGGGCGTAGGCCTGCATCGCGTCACGCAGATTCTCGATGGACGCCTGATATATCTGCTCAAGTTGCGCGACGATCGCGCTGCCGATGCTTTTCGTCATCGATCCTTGCTACCGCAGATAAGTGAAGGAAGAAAGACGGCCTCGCCTTTCCGGTGCAAGGCCTTTGTCGACGGTATCGGAACGTGCCGCTCTGCCTTTTCCCGGCGACAACCCGCCATTGGCAACGGCGTGAAGGGGCGTATATTCATGTTCATGAACCAGCCTTGCTCCTATGTCGGTCAGTTCCTTCTCGCCTTGCCGGGTATGGAGGATACACGCTTCGATCATTCCGTCGTGGCGGTGTGCGTGCATGATGAAAATGGCGCCCTGGGCATCGCGGTCAGCGATGAGATTGACGGGGTGGGCCTGCACGACCTGCTCGAAAGTTTCGACATCGACCCGGCCAATGTACCGGATACGCCCGTAGTGCGAGGGGGACCAGTGGAGCCACGGCGGGGGTTTGTGCTCCACTCGCTCGACTGGCAGGAACAGGACATGGTTGAGGTGGGCCCCGATTGGGGACTTTCTGGATCGCTGGAGATATTGAAGGCCATCGCCGAAGGACGCGGTCCGCGCCGCTATATCGTCGCGCTGGGCTATGCTGGTTGGGGAGCGGGTCAGCTTGATCAGGAAATGACAGGGGAAAGCTGGTTTCCGGTGGAATGCACCGCCGACATATTGTTCGACGTCCCGCCGGAACGCAAATGGGCCGCAGCTTATGCCGCCGCCGGGGTCGATGCGTCCCATCTGGTCGGCGGCGCAGGTTCTGCCTGATGGGCGTCGCACTGTCGCGCTAATCGGTACATAAAGAAAACTTTATATCGAAGTTGCCATCATCGGCGACGGTTGGTAAAGCGCCGACCATCGCCCCCGTCTCGTCTGGTTCGAGCGGATCCGGCACATTCTAGATCGATGGAGACAGGCTCGTGGCCACCGCACCCGCCACTCAGGCGCAGGACTATGTGATCGCAGACATCAACCTTGCAGCTTTTGGCCGCAAGGAAATTGAGATCGCCGAAACCGAAATGCCCGGCCTCATGGCGCTTCGCCAGGAATTTGGCGCAGCCAAGCCGCTGAAGGGCGCACGCATCACCGGATCGCTGCACATGACGATCCAGACCGCCGTGCTGATCGAGACGCTGGCTGAACTGGGCGCGGAAATCCGCTGGGCCTCGTGCAACATCTTTTCGACCCAGGACCACGCCGCCGCCGCCATCGCCGCGAGCGGCATTCCCGTTTTCGCCGTCAAGGGCGAGACGCTGGAAGAATATTGGGACTATGTCATCCGCATCTTCGATTGGGGCGACACGCCCTGCAACATGATCCTGGACGATGGCGGCGACGCCACCATGTTCGCGCTGTGGGGCGCGCGGGTCGAGGCAGGCGAAGAACTGTTCAGCCCCGGTAACGAGGAAGAAGAAATCTTCGTCGCGACGCTCAAGCGCTTCCTGGCCGATCGTCCGGGCTACCTCACCAAGACCGTCGCCGCGATCAAGGGTGTTTCGGAAGAAACCACCACTGGCGTCCACCGCCTTTATGAGCTGGCGAAGAAGGGCAAGCTTCCCTTCCCGGCGATCAACGTCAACGACAGCGTCACCAAGTCGAAGTTCGACAATCTCTATGGCTGCAAGGAATCGCTGGTCGACGCCATCCGTCGCGCCACTGACGTCATGCTGGCCGGCAAGGTCGCCTGCGTCGCGGGTTTTGGCGATGTCGGCAAGGGTTCGGCTGCATCGCTGCGCAACGGCGGCGCCCGCGTTCTGGTGACCGAAGTCGATCCCATCTGCGCGCTTCAGGCCGCTATGGAAGGCTATGAAGTCGTGACGATGGAAGAAGCCGCCTCGCGCGCCGACATCTTCGTCACCGCGACCGGCAACGAGGCGGTCATCACCGTCGATCACATGCGCGCGATGAAGAATATGGCGATCGTCTGTAACATCGGCCATTTCGACAGCGAAATCGAGATTGCCGGCCTCAACAACATGCAGTGGACCGAGATCAAGCCGCAGGTGGACGAAGTGCAGTTCCCCGACGGCAAGAAGATCATCGTCCTTGCCAAGGGCCGCCTGGTGAACCTGGGCTGCGCCACCGGCCACCCCAGCTTTGTCATGTCGTCCAGCTTCACGAACCAGGTCCTGGCGCAGATCGAACTGTGGACCAAGTCGGATACTTACAAGAACGACGTTTACGTCCTGCCCAAGCATCTGGACGAAAAGGTGGCGGCGCTTCACCTGGACAAGCTGGGCGTGAAGCTTTCGAAGCTGACGCCCAAGCAGGCGGCCTATATCGGCGTGGCACCGGAAGGGCCGTTCAAACCGGACCATTACCGCTACTGATCGAACTTGAAGGGGAGGCGAAAGCCTCCCCTTTTTCACGATATGGCGCGCTTTTGGAAAGGAAGCGCCCACCCGCGCAAAAAATCTTTCTATCTGAATGCTTCACGCTGGTTTCGACTTGGTCTAGTCCCCTGTTGATCATGGTAAGGGGCATGCAGATCGGCAGGGAAGCGAAACAGGCGCTATGACGTCGTTGACCCCTTTTGCCGCCATCATTCTGGGCGTTGTCCTGGCCGGTTGGCTGGCAGCCGCGATTTGGGCGCTGTCCAGCGGTCAGCGGATGCGCCGTGAGGGGATGCAGGCGCAGGGCAAACTCGATCGGCTGACCAGCCTGCTCGCATCAGCCCCGGCCGCGCCGGTCATTATCCATGCCGACGGACGGCTTGAGGCAGCCGACAGGCTTGCCAAATGGCTGGGCAAGGACCGGGTGCCGTCTTTCGTGTCCGAACTTACCGCACCCGATGGCGGGCTGACGCAGGCCGACGCGGCTGCACTGGCACAGGAGATTGCGGCCACCCAGCGCGCGGGTCGTAGTTTTGCCCTGCCAGTAAGGGGGGAAGGGTCGTCCCGGCTGCTGTTGGTACGCGGCGCGCCCGCTGGGCCGGTGCTGGCGGAAAGCGGCGGGGTCGTCCTCTGGATATTTGACGCAACCGACAGCCAGTCGGAAATCCAGACGTTGAAGGCGCGAGTCGAGCAGTTGCGCGAAGCGCTGGAGGCATTGGCTGGGCTGGTGGAGGCCGCACCGTTCCCGATGTGGCACCGCACCCCCGACATGCGCCTCAGCCTGGTCAACGCTGCCTATGTCCGTGCCGTGGATGGCGAAGGCGCGGGCGAGGTGATCAACAACGGAACCGAGCTTGTCGAAACGGTGGGCACATTGACGCCTCAGGCAGCTGCGGAGCAGGCCCTGAGTGAAAACCGGCCTGTTGAGCGCATCGTTCCGGCTACCATAGACGGCGAGCGTCGGACCATGCGCGTGGTTGACGTTCCGTTGGGTGAGGCTGGTGTAGCGGGCTTTGCTGTGGATCAGAATGAACTCGAGCAGACAAAGGTCGAGTATCGTCGCCTGGAGGCCGCCCAGCGCGATCTGCTCGATCGACTGTCGGCGGGCGTGGCGCGGTTTGGCTCCGACCGTACGCTGCGCTTCTGGAACCAGCCCTTCATGAGCCTGTTCGGCCTCGATCAGGATCATCTGGCCGACCAGCCAGTGTTCGAACGGGTGCTGGATCGCATGCGTGAGACCCGGCGATTGCCCGAGCATCGCGATTTCCCCGCCTGGCGCGCCGAGCGTCGCGACTGGTTCCTTTCGCCCGATCCATTGGAGGAAAACTGGTTGCTGGCGGACGGCACCCATTTGCGGGTCTATGCCCAGCCACTGCCCGATGGAGGGCTGCTCCTGATATTCGAGGATCGGACAGAGCAGGTCCAATTGTCGAGCGCACGCGATACGCTGCTTCGGGTACGGACTGCGACGTTCGACAATCTGTTCGAAGCGATAGGCGTCTTTTCCTCCGACGGCCGACTGCAATTGTGGAACAGCCGCTTCCGTTCTATCTGGGGCATTTCCGATGATCTTCTGGCGAGACATCCGCGCATTGATGAACTGATGCGCGCCGTGGAGTCGCGCCTGGCCAAGCCGCAGCAATCCAATCTCGTCCGGGAACTGGTGCGCGCGGCGACGGTGGAAAGGAAGCAGCGGGTTGGCCATGTGGGCTTTGCGGACGGCCGCACCTTCGAATTCGCCGCTATTCCCCTGCCGGATGGCAACGCGCTTTTCACCATGTTGGACGTCACCGACAGCCGCCGCGTCGAACAGGTGCTGCGCGATCGCAACGACGCATTGGAGCAGGCGGACAAGGTCAAGACCGCGTTCGTCACGAACATGAGCTACGAATTACGCACACCGCTTACCACCATTGCCGGTTTTGCGGAGATGATGAGCGCAGGCTATGCGGGCGAACTGGGCGATTCCGCACGGGATTATGTCGACGGCATCCTGCAAAGCACGAACCGGTTGGCGATGCTGATCGACAATGTGCTGGACCTGACGCAGGGCGAAGCCGGGATGCTGTCGATCGAACTCAGCCCCGTCGATCTGGCGGAGCTGGCGCGGGAAAGCATGGCGCGGGTTAAGGGCGACGCCGCATCCAAGGGGATCGACCTTGCCCTGTCGCTTCAAGGTTCGCTCGGAACGGTGCGGGGGGATCGGCGCAGAATTGGCCAGGCGCTCGATCATCTGCTTGAAAATGCCGTCTGTTATAGCGGAAAGGGTGCGCGTGTATTGCTTCATGGCGACGGCACGCCTGAAAATGCAAGGCTGGTGGTTTCCGACAATGGGCCGGGTATCAGCGCAAAAAGGCAGGCCACCATATTCGATGCCGCCGCACGTGCCGCACAGGCGCGCGGCGGGGAAAAGGCTGGCATCGGCCTGCCGCTCGCCAAGCAGTTTGCGCAGGCCCATGGTGGCAACCTTCAGCTTGTGTCGGAACCGGGGCAGGGCACTATGGCCATAATAGAACTGCCCCGTGGCTGAAACGAGGCTCCTGCTGAAGGATGAGTCCGCCATGCTGACGCTGGGCCACGCCTTGGCCGGACTGGCCCGAATTGGCGACGTGATCGCTCTGGAAGGCGGCTTGGGCGCAGGCAAGACGACGCTCGCGCGCGGCATATTGGAAGGATTGGGGCTGGAGGAAGAAGCGCCCAGTCCCAGCTTTGCCATCGTCCAGCCCTATGATGTGCCCTACGTTCGCTTGCCGGTCGCGCATGTGGACCTTTACCGCCTCGACAGCCCCGACGAAGCGGAGGAACTGGCGCTGGACGAATATATGATGGACAGCCTGCTGATCGTCGAATGGCCGGACCGGCTGGGCGAGGACGCGTGGCCCAACGCCCTGCGGCTCCACATCGACATCGAACCCGACGGCGCTAGGCGCTTGACAGCGTGCGTGCCGAGCGCTTGGACGGACCGATGGTCACAGATATGATCCCCCCCGCCGATGCCCCAGCTTTCCTCGCACGCGCGGGATGGGAACATGCGGCAATCCTACCCCTTGCAGGGGATGCTTCGTTCCGACGCTATTTCCGTGTCGTGGATGGCGCGCGGCGGGCCGTGCTGATGGATGCGCCGCCGCCTCATGAAGACCCGCGCCCCTTCATCCTGGTTGCGGAACATCTGCAAACCCAGGGCTTTGCCACGCCGCACATTCTGGCGCGGGACCTGGAGCAGGGGCTGGTCCTGATCGAGGATTTTGGCGACTTGCGCGTCAAGGAACATCTGGAGGAGGCAGCCGCCGACGAGGTTGGCGTCTATACGCGCGCCGTCGATCTGCTCGCCGATTTGCACCGCCTGCCTGCCGCCAGCAGCTTGCCGCCCTATGACCGCGCAGTCTACCAGCGTGAGGCAGGCTTGCTCACGGAATATTATTGCCCCGCCATCGGCCTGTCGGTGGATGGAAAAGCCTATGCTCGCGCATGGGACAGGGTGCTGCCCATCGTCGAACAATCCACCAGCCCCGCCGTCACCGTGCTGCGGGATTATCACGCCGAAAACATCATGCTGATCGATCGGCCTGAGGCGCGTGGCCTGGGATTGCTCGACTTTCAGGATGCGTTGGCGGGCCATCCTGCTTACGATCTGGTTTCGCTGCTGCAGGATGCGCGGCGCGATGTATCGCCCGCGCTGGAAACGGCCATGCTGGATCATTATCGGGCAGTCGCGAACCCGCCCGCCGATTTCGACGCGGCCTATGCCGTGTTGGGCGCACAGCGCAATGCGAAGATCATCGGTATCTTCACGCGTCTGTGGAAACGCGATGGCAAGCCGCGTTACCTGTCATTTCTGCCTCGGATGTGGGGCCTGCTGGAACGCGATCTGGCCCATCCTGCACTCGCGCCTGTGGCGGAATGGTTTGCGGCGAGTATTCCCGCCGATATGCGGCACGATGCGCTGAAGGACCATGTGCCCGCATGATTGACACGGCGATGCTGATGGCGGCTGGGCTGGGCAAGAGGATGCGTCCGCTGACCGCGACGCGACCCAAGCCGCTGGTGAAGGTCGCTGGCAAGACATTGATGGATCACGCGCTTGACCGCCTGGTAGCTGGCGGCATCAGGAAAGTGGTCGTTAATGTCCACTATCTTGCCGACACGGTGGAAGCGCACCTGCGGGCCGATCGGCGCGGCATCGAATTGCTGGTGTCGGATGAACGGACCAAGCTGCTGGAAACCGGCGGCGGGTTGATGCACGCGCGGGAATTGCTGGGCGATCGACCTTTTTTTTGCGCCAACAGCGACAATCTGTGGGTCGATGGAGCGCAGGAAACATTGGGCATGATGCAGCGCATTTGGGACCCGGACCGGATGGACGCACTGTTGCTGCTCGTGCCGCTGGCGCGCGCCCATTGCCATAGCGGGCCGGGGGACTTTCATATGGGACCGTGTGGCCAGTTGAGCCGTCGCAAGGCCGCTCATGTCGCGCCTTTCGTGTTTACCGGGGTCCAGATCCTGTCGCCCACGCTGCTGGTCGATCCACCTGGCGAGGCATTTTCCACCAATATCTTCTGGAATCGGGCGATTGAGGCAGGGCGGCTCTATGGCATCTCTCATCCGGGGCTATGGTTCGATGTCGGCACCCCCCGCGCGATTCCCGTAGTGGAGGCCATGCTCGCTCATGGGTGAGCGCAGCCGACCAGCTTTGTATAACATTCCCGCCCATCGCGCATTTTCCGATGCGTTGGTGACTGGCATCCTTGCCCAACATGGCGGGGACATCATCCGGCTGGCGCAGGGCATGATCCTGTTGCCCAGCAATCGCGCGGTTCGTGCGGTCAGCGACGCCTTTGTGCGCAAGTCGGGCGGCGGACTGCTCCTGCCGCGTCTCGTGGCGATCGGCGACCCGGACCTGGGTGAACAGGCTGGCGGCGCGCTCGATCCGCTGGGCGAAGGTGAGGCGATTCCGCCCGCCATTGCGCCTTTACGGCGGCAAATGATCCTTGCGCGCATGGTCCAGGAGACATCGAGCCATCCGGTCGACGCTGGGCAGGCGCTGAAGCTGGGCCAGGCGCTGGGCGCGGTGCTTGACCAGATGCAGGTGGAACGCGTGCCGGTCACGGCGCTGGCCGACCTGTCCCTGCCCGATGAGCTTTCCGCCCATTGGCAAAGGTCGCTCGACCTGTTTTCCATTCTAATCCGGCGATGGCCCGATGAACTGGCACGGCTGGGCGTGATCGACGTCGCCGATCGCCGCAACCGGCTGTTCGACCGGATTGCGGACCGATGGAGCAAGGAGGCACCTTCCGGTTTCGTCGTCGCTGCGGGCGTTTCGAGCACTGCCCCCGCTGTCGCCAACCTGCTCCGGCGCATTGCCACCATGCAGCAAGGCAGCGTCGTTTTCGCTGGCCTCGATCAGGAAATGGATGAGGAGGCGTGGCAGGCGATTGGCCCGTTCGATCCCGATCCGGTGACGGGCCGGACACCTACGGGCCACGAAAGCCATCCCCAATATGCGCTGAAGCAGTTGTTGGACCGTATGAGCGCCACACGCGATGATGTGGCGGCATGGCGTTGGGGCAGCGAACATGACGCGCGCGCGGTTCGGGGGCGGAACATCTCGAACGCCATGTTGCCGCCCCGCCTGACCAGCCGGTGGCGGGACCTGAAATCCGCCGATCGGTCGCTGGCCGGGGTCGAGGCACTGGAAGTCGCCACGCCCGGCGAAGAGGCGCAGGTGATTGCCCTTGCGTTGCGTGAAGCCCTGGAAGAACCGGGACGCACAGCGGCGCTGGTTACGCCCGACCGGCAACTGGCGACCCGCGTGTCCGCGCATCTGGCGCGATGGGGGATAGAAGCGGACGATTCGGCTGGTCTGCCACTATCCCGCCTGCCGCCGGGAACGCTGCTGATCGCCATGGCGGACGCGGTGGCCGAACGATTTGCGCCGGTGGCGCTGCTGACCTTGCTCAAACATCCGTTGGTGATGCGGGGGGAAAGACGCGTCGCCTGGTTGGAGGGGGTTCGGTCGTTGGATCTGCTGCTCCGTGGCCCGCGACCGCCCGCAGGCCTGCAAGGGATCGATATGCTGCTTGCGGCGCGGGATGACGATGATCGTCAGGCTGCGCTACGCATGTCCACGCGGCAATGGTGGCCGCAAGCTCGCGCGTTGCTGGAGCCGTTGGAACAGGCTTTCACAGGTGCGCCGTCGCTGGCGCAACAGTTCGCGGTCATTCGCGAACAGGCGGGTGCGCTCACTGGTGATGCCCTCTGGGCAGGGCATCAGGGTCGTGCCGCCGCTGACCTGTTCGCCGAGATCGAAATATCTGCGGAAGAGGGGCCGCGCCAGGCGGATGTCCGGGCACTTCCCGCGTTATTCGACCATATGCTGGGTGGCGTGGCCGTGCGTCCCCCGCAGGGCGGCCACCCGCGCATCGCTATATTGGGCCTGATCGAGGCGCAACTGGTGCAGGCTGACGTCATGATATTAAGCGGGCTGAATGAAGGCACTTGGCCGGGCCTGCCCGCCGTCGACCCGTGGCTGGCTCCACGAATCCGACGGGAGTTGGGGTTGCCGGGCCTGGAAACGCGCATCGGCCTTGCCGCGCATGATTTTGCGAGTTCACTGGGCGCTCCACAAGTGTTGATCACGCGCGCTCGCCGTGGGGCTGGAGGACCGGCGGTTCCTTCCCGATTCTGGTTGCGGCTGAAGGCGATGGCGGGCGGCCATTGGAAGACCGCGAAACGCTATGCCGCCCTGGCGCAGGCGCTGGATCGTCCCCCCGTGCATCGCCCGGCAAGCCGCCCCGCACCGGTCCCGCCCGCGTCAGTCCGCCCCAAGCTCATTCCCGTCACCGATGTCGATCGCCTGAAGGCGGATCCCTACGCCTTCTATGCCAAGCGTATCCTGCGCCTTGCCCGGCTCGATCCGGTCGATGCCGACGCTGGCCCGGCCTGGCGCGGGACGGCGGTTCATGAAATCTTGCAACATTGGGCGGAATCCCCGGCGCGTGATCCTGCTGGTCTGGAAGAACAGGCGCGCGCCATATTCGACCGACCGGATGTGCATCCGCTGCTGAAGGCGCTCTGGCAGCCACGGCTGATCGAAGCCATCCGCTGGATCGCAGCGGAGGTGATGGCCGACAGGGCAGCAGGGCGCTCCATATTGGCGGTTGAGGCGGACGGCCGGGCCGAAGTGGCGGGCGTCACCCTGACCGGCAAGGCCGACCGTATAGACCGCATGCCTGACGGATCGCTGGGGATCGTGGACTATAAGACGGGAAAGCCGCCAAGCGCAAAGCAGGTCCGGGCGGGCTATTCTTTGCAACTTGGCCTGTTGGGCCTGATCGCGGAGCAAGGCGGATTTCCCGGCATCGACCCTCCGCTGGAGGCAGGCTGTTTCGAATATTGGTCCCTGGCAAAGAAGAATGACGCGTTCGGTTATCGCGACAGCCCCGTCGATCCGCTGGGCAAGCGCGACAAGATCGTGACTGCTGACTTTACCGATTGGGTCCATGCCCAGTTCGAACAGGTGGCGGCTGCATTCCTGACAGGCGACGCCCCCTTCGATGCTCAGGTGAACCCGGAAGTCGCCAGCTATGGCGATTATGACCAGTTGATGCGGCTGGAGGAATGGTATGGCCGCGACGATGGCTAGAAGAGCCAGCCCTTTGCAAAAGCTGTTGGGCGACCAGGCGCGCGCGTCGCAGCCGGATGCGCATGTCTGGCTGTCCGCATCGGCGGGAACCGGCAAGACCCATGTGCTGACCGCCCGCGTTTTCCGCCTGCTGCTGCAAGGGGTTCGACCGGAAAATATCCTTTGCCTGACCTTTACGAAGGCCGGGGCGGCGGAAATGTCCAACCGCATCCACGACCGCCTGGCGGCGTGGGTGCAAATGGATGAAAAGGATCTGTTCGAAGATATGGAGGCGCTGGGCGAGGAGTCTGGCCCGGACGCACGTGATCGGGCGCGGCGCTTGTTCGCGGAGGTGCTGGAGTCGACCGGCGGCGGCCTTCGCATTCAGACGATCCATGGTTTCTGCCAGCAATTGCTGACCACTTTCCCGCTGGAGGCGGAACTGCCACCCGGTTTCCGTCCGCTCGACCAACGCGAACAGGCCGTGCTGGCCCGGCAGACGCTGGCCGACATGGTGGTTCGGGCGCAGGAACAGGGCGACGACGCGCTGATCGACGCGCTTCAGGTGCTCAGCCTGCGGCTGGGCGAGGGCGGAGCCGAACAGTTCATGCTGCGCTGCGCATCCCGGCTTCCGGCACTGGAACAGCTTCCACACGACATCGGACCTTGGTTGCGGAGCGAGTTAGGCCTGCCCGAAGGGGATATAGCCGACCATATCGCGGAAGAATGCGGTGACGCGGTTTTCGATATGCGGTCGCTGGCCTGGGTCGCTCAGGCCAATGCGGACTGGGGAACGGGGCGCGCGCTGGAACGCTGCGACAGGATAGCGCGGTGGCGGGCGCTCAGCCCCGCTGATCGTGCCGCGATGCTGGGTGACTTGCATCTGGCATGGTGCAAGTCGGACGGCTCCATCATTTCGGCAAAGGGGTGGGTTCCGCCGGTGGACGGCTATGCCGACGCTTCCGCGCGCCTGCATGGGCGCTGCGCTGAGCTGTTGGGCCTGCAGGCGATGGCATCCTATGCAGATTTGCTGGGCCAGGCGCTGCATGCCGGGCGGGTCTATGCACAGGCCTATCAGGAGGCCAAGAATCTGGCCGGGTCGGTTGATTTCAACGACCTGATCGCGCGCACCGCGTCCCTGCTTGCCCAGCCCGGCATCGCCGACTGGATTCGCTACAAGCTGGACCAGCGCATAGACCATATCATGGTGGATGAGGCGCAGGACACCAATGTCAGCCAATGGCAGATCGTGGGCGCTCTGGCAGCGGAGTTCTTCGCGGGCGAGGGGGCAAAGGGCGACCGCGTTCGCACGATCTTCACCGTCGGGGACTTCAAGCAGGCGATCTTCGGTTTCCAGGGGACCAGTCCGCAAGCCTTCGCTGCTGCCCAGACCGTGTTCCAACGTCATGCCGATGACGCCCAGCATCCGTTCCACGACCTGTCGCTGGAACGTAGTTTCCGATCGACCCCCGCCGTACTGGATGTCGTCGATCAGACCATCGCGACGCTCAGCGCGCAGCGGCTGGGCCTGCCCTCCGGCGCAGTTCGCCATGTCAGCGCCAACCGTTTTCCGGGCGAAGTCCTGCTGTGGAAGCCGATCGTCGCGGGTCTTTTTGATGAGGCGGAGGGCGAAGAGGATTGGGCTGCCAATCAGGAGCGTGTGCTGGCCCAGAATATCGCCCGGCAGATCCGTCAGTGGATCGACGACGGGATGATGCTGGAAAGCCGGGGGCGACCCGTGACTGCTGGCGACATCATGATTCTTGTCCGACGCCGCAGCGAACTGGCGCGGTTGATCGTGGCACGGTTATATGAGGAAGGGGTGGCGGTCGCCGGTATCGACCGGCTGCGGCTGAACGCGCCGCTGGCGGTGCGCGATCTGCTCGCCGCGCTGCGCTTTGCAGTCCAGCCGGAAGATGACCTGAACCTTGCGTCGCTGCTGGGTTCGCCCCTGATTGGCTGGTCGCAGGATCAATTGATGACGCGCCTGATCGGGCGGCGCACGGGGTTGTGGCGACACTTGAATGCCACGCTTGATCAGGTCGAACTCGCGCCGCTCCGCGCGCTGCTGGCGCGGGCTGATTTCATTACGCCCTATCGTTATCTGGAAGCGATCCTGTCGGGGCCTGCGCAGGGTCGACGCCGTCTGGTCGAGCGGCTGGGCGCAGAGGCGCTGGACCCGATTGAGGAGTTGCTGAACGCCGCCCTGACGTTCGAAAGCGATGACCAGCCTTCGCTCCAACGCTTCATTGACTGGTTTGATCGGGGAGAGGTGGAGATTGTCCGCGACGCAGCCGCGCAGGGTGATTCGCTGCGCCTGCTGACGGTTCACGGGGCCAAGGGGTTGCAGGCTCCCATCGTGATTCTGGCAGACGCCTGCCTTGATCCCGATGCGGGCGCGCGCACCGGCTCGCTTGAATGGAGTGGCATCCCCATCCTCGCGCCGCGCAAGCCGGAGCGGCAAGGCCCGATTGGCGAAGCGCTGGAACAAGCGCGCGCCGCCGAGCGCGAGGAACATTGGCGATTGCTCTATGTCGCGCTGACCAGGGCTGAGGAAAAGCTGGTTGTCACCGGATCGCTTGGCCCGCGCGCCAGGGGTGAGCCGCAACCTGAAAGCTGGTTCACTGCGGTCGAAAACGCCATGACGGCGCTTGGGACCGATTGGGATGCGGACCCGTTGTGGGGCGCGCGGCGCAGTTGGCGCGGGACGGAAATCCTGGCCCCCCGCCGCGCGGAAGCCGATGGGGTTGTCGAACGCATCGCTCATCCCGAACCGCAATGGCTTCGGGAGCCTGCACCGGCTGAAGCGCGTCCGCCTCGTCCACTCGCCCCGTCTGCTCCGGTTGAAGATGATGTTCCGTATCCACCGCCGACACCCGCGATGCGACAGGCGGCAGAGCGAGGCCGCTGGCTCCATGCACTGTTTGAAAAGCTGCCTGACATCGCGCCGGACCAGCGCTGCGTCCGTGCTGACATCTTGCTACAGCAGCAGGGAGTCACTGATGGTCCCTTGCGCGACGATGTGATCAGCCAGGCGATGCGCGTAATTGATGATCCGCAATTCGCCGGGCTGTTCGCGCCGGGCGCACTGGCGGAAGCACCCATCGCCGCCGTGGTTGGCGACATGGTAATCGCCGGAACCGTCGACCGGCTTTGCGTCAGCGAGGATCGGGTCCAACTGGTCGATTTCAAGACCGGACGCGTCGCTCCCATGTCCGTCGTTGAGGTGCCGGACGCACATGTGCGGCAGATGGCCGCCTACGCCGCCGCGCTGGAAGTGATCTTCCCTGGACGTCGGATCGACGTGGGCCTGCTTTACACAAGCGCGCCGCGCCTCATCCTGCTACCCGTTGACTTGCTTGCGCCCCACAAGCCCGGCTTTGTGCCCACGCAGGAGAATTTGCCGCACTCGACCGTTGAGACAGACGCGTCGCGGCCCTAGATACTCGTCCAACTGAAGGAGATAAATAAAATGGCTACCAAGGCAGTCACCGACCTCAGCTTCAAGGCGGACGTGATCGACGCTGACAAGCCCGTGCTCGTTGATTTCTGGGCGGAATGGTGCGGTCCCTGCAAGATGATCGGCCCTGCCCTGGAAGAAATTTCGGAGGAACTGGCTGACAAGTTGATCATCGCCAAGATCAACATTGACGAAAATCCCGATGCGCCGGGGCAATATGGCGTTCGCGGTATTCCGACGATGATCCTGTTCAAAAATGGCGAAGCAGTTGCAACCAAGGTCGGTGCCGCTCCCAAGAGCGCGCTCAAGGGCTGGATCGAAAGCGTCCTCTGACGGAAACCGCCATCTCCCTCCCGTGGCGGGGAGGGGGGGGTGCGACACGCGTTACAACTTACCGGAACAGCTTTTCCGCTGCCAGGTCCCAAAGCCGTGGCGACGACGCGCCCAACAGGCCCCGGCGAAGGTCGCCTACGCGATAGGGTGATCCGTCCAGTCTTTGGCAGCGTCCGCCAGCTTCGTTCAGGAACAACGTCCCCGCAGCATGATCCCACGGCAGGGTCCGCGCGAACACCGATATGTCATTCTGTCCCAGCACCAGTCTGGGATATTGTTCGGCAGCGCAGCGGGGAATATCGACCAGCGCGAATTGCCCCGATGACCGCCGCTGAATATCGGCGCGTTCCTCAGGCGTCATGAAATAGACTGCCAGCGCTGCGACCGGCAGCGGATCGCCACTTTCCCGCGCCTGCACTTTCTCTCCGTCGATATGGCTGCCCGCGCCCAAGGTGGCGTGGCATAGTCGGCCCGTCAGCGGGTCCAATATCCATCCCGCCAGCGTGGTTCCCGCGTCCGCCAGCGCGATCATGATGCCGAACGGAGCGCGTCCTGCCGCGAAATTGCCGGTGCCGTCGATCGGATCGATGATCCAGTTCAGCCCTTCGCCCGCGCGGTCCAGGATCGCCGGGTCAGCCGCGCAGGCTTCCTCTCCGATGATCTCCGCTTCGGGAAGGATGCGGTTAAGCCCTTCCGCCAGCCTGATTTCGCTTTCCTTGTCCGCAATAGTGACAAAGTCATCGACGGCCTTTTCGCTGATCTCGTCAGCGTGCAAATTCTGATAGCGTGGCATGACCACGTCGCGCGCCACCTCGCGCATCAGCGCGACGACAGGATCGTGCAGTTCGATGGGCATCAGCTGCGATAATCCGCGTTGATTGAAATATATCCATGCGTCAGGTCACAGGTCCAAACCGTCGCGCGCCCTTCACCCAGGCCCAGATCGACGCCGATTTGTATGTCCTGTCCTTTCAGATGCGCCGCGACCGGATTTTCGTCATAGCCATCGACCGCCAGCCCGCCGGACGCGACCTGCGTCGTGCCGAAGCGGATCGACAGCTTGTCGCGGTCAGCCGGTTCGCCCGCCTTGCCCACGGCCATGACCACGCGACCCCAATTTGCGTCTTCCCCCGCGATGGCGGTTTTGACCAATGGAGAGTTGGCGATGGAAAGGGCGATCCGGTGCGCGCTGGCGTCACTGTCCGCGCCCGCCACGCTGACCTCGATGAACTTCGACGCGCCTTCACCGTCGCGCACGACCAAATGCGCCAGGTGACGACACAGGTCGCTGAGTGCCGCGTTGAAAGCGTCCGCGCCCGCATCGTCCATGGACGTCAGAAAGGCGTTGCCTGCCTCGCCCGTGGCGAAGGCAAGGACTGTGTCGCTGGTCGATGTGTCGCTATCCACTGTGATGCAGGAAAATGTCTGCCGGTTGGCGGCGGACAGCATCTGCTGCAACAGCTTCGGCTCGATGGCCGCATCGGTGAAGATATAGCCCAGCATCGTCGCCATATCCGGTGCGATCATGCCCGACCCCTTGATGATCCCCACCAGCTCGACCCGAACCCCGCCGATCATCGCGCTGACATGCGCGCCCTTGGCGTAAGTGTCCGTCGTGCCGATCGTATTAGCCGCATCCTCCCAGCCGCAGGGGGAGGCCGCAAAGGCGGCGTCCAGTCCCGCCTCGGCTTTGTCCACCGGCAACGGCACACCGATCACGCCAGTGGAGGAGACAAAAACGCCTGAAGGCAGGCAGCCCAGATGATTGGCGACTTTCGCGGCGATTGCTTCCACCGCGGCGCGTCCCCTGTGGCCCGTAAAGGCATTGGCATTGCCTGCATTCACCACCAGGGCGCGGGCCGAACCCAGGGGAATGGCATCCCGGCACCATTCGACTTCAGGTGAAGGACATTTGCTTTGCGTGGTGACGCCCGCGACCGCCGTGCCCTCACACAGTTCGACAAAGGTCAGGTCGCAACGGTCCCAATTTTTGTAGCGCGCGCGGGCGACCCTGGTGGTTACACCCGCAATGGGCGGAAGGTCGGGAAATGCGGCGGGTGCGAGGGGAGAGCGTTGAGTCATGTCCGTCGCTTAGCGCAATATGGCAGCCGGTCAATCGTGCGAACCGACCGTCCCGTCTGATTGACTAACGGACTCCTGCCCCCTAAATCGCGGCGCATGTCTGTGCGTGTCGCCTTCATGGGCGCACGTTCCCCTTTTGTCAGGAACTTGCATGTTCGGCGCACTCGCCAAATCCCTCTTCGGATCGTCCAATGATCGCTATGTAAAGTCGCTGGGCAAGATCGTCGAACGCATCGCCTCCTTCGAAACCGCGATTTCAGCGATGAGTGAGGAGGAACTTGCCGGACAGACGGCGCGGTTCCGGGAGCGGCTGAGCCAGGGGGAGACGCTGGACGACCTGTTGCCCGAAGCGTTCGCCACTGTTCGCGAAGCTGCAAAGCGCACGCTGGGCCAGCGCCATTATGACGTGCAGATGGTGGGCGGCATCGTCCTGCACCGCGGCGAAATCGCCGAAATGCGCACGGGTGAAGGCAAGACGCTGGTCGCCACGCTCGCCACCTATCTGAACGCGCTGGAGGGGAAGGGCGTTCACGTCGTCACGGTCAACGACTATCTGGCGTCACGCGATTGCGAATGGATGGGCCAGGTCTATCGCTTCCTCGGCCTCACTACGGGCGTCATCGTGCCGAACCTCAGCGAGGATCAGCGCCGCCAGGCCTATAATGCCGACATCACCTACGCGACGAACAACGAACTCGGCTTCGACTATTTGCGCGACAATATGAAATATGACCGCGCATCTATGGTGCAGCGGCCTTTCAATTTCGCCATCGTGGATGAAGTGGATTCGATCCTGATCGATGAAGCGCGCACTCCGCTTATCATCTCCGGTCCGACCGACGACAAGTCGGAGCTCTATGTCTCCGTCGATGCAATCGTGAAGCGGCTGGACGAGTCCGATTATGAGAAGGATGAGAAGCAGCGCACCGTCACCCTTACGGAGGACGGGACTGAGAAGATCGAGCGTATGTTGGAGGAAGCGGGCCTGTTGCAGGGCGCGAACCTCTATGATTTTGAAAATACCGCCGTCGTTCACCATGTGAACCAGGCGCTGCGCGCGAATGCCATGTTCCGGCGCGACATCGATTATATCGAGAAAGACGGCAAGATCGTCATCATCGATGAGTTTACCGGCCGCATGATGGACGGTCGTCGCTGGTCGGACGGCTTGCACCAGGCAGTGGAAGCCAAGGAAGGCGTGAATATCGAGCCGGAAAACCAGACGCTCGCCTCCATCACCTTCCAGAATTATTTCCGCATGTATCCCAAGCTGGCAGGCATGACCGGCACGGCTGCCACGGAAGCAACGGAATTTTACGAAATCTACAAGATGAACGTCGTCACCATCCCGACCAACCGGCCGGTGCAGCGTGTCGATGAAGAAGACAGCTTCTACAAGAATCTGGAAGACAAGTTCCGCGGCATCGCAAAGACCATCAAGGTCCATGCAGAACAGGGCCAGCCCGTCCTCGTTGGCACCGTGTCGATCGAAAAGTCGGAAATGCTTTCGGAGTTTTTGAACCAGGAAGGCGTGCCTCACGCCGTCCTCAACGCCCGTTTCCATGAAAGCGAAGCGCATATCGTCGCGCAGGCAGGCCGCAAGGGTGCCGTCACGATTGCGACCAATATGGCCGGGCGCGGCACCGATATCAAACTGGGCGGCAACCTGGAAATGCGGGTCGAGGATGAACTGCGCGACATGCCCGAAGGCCCGGAGCGCGACGCGGCTACCGCCCGTATCGATGCCGAGATCGAGGCGGAGAAGGCTGAAGTGCTTGCGGCAGGCGGACTGTTCGTACTCGCCACCGAACGTCATGAAAGCCGCCGCATCGACAATCAGTTGCGCGGGCGTTCAGGGCGTCAGGGCGACCCCGGCCTTTCACGTTTTTACCTCAGCCTTGATGATGATCTGATGCGCATCTTCGGCCCGGACACGATGTTCGCTAAGATGATCCGATCAAATCTGGAAGATGGCGAGGCGCTGCCCCCGTCCAAATGGCTGAGCAAAGCCATAGAGACCGCTCAGAAGAAGGTCGAAGCGCGCAACTACGATATCCGCAAGCAGGTCGTCGAATATGATGACGTGATGAATGACCAGCGCAAGGTCATCTACGAACAGCGCGCCGACATCATGGATGCGGATACTGTGGACGATGTCGTCACCGACATGCGGCATGAGACGGTTAATGACCTGGTCGGCGCATCATGTCCGCCGGGCAGCTATCCTGAACAATGGGATATCGATGGCCTCAAGGCTCGCACCGCTGAAATACTGGGGCTGGAGCCCGATTTCGACGCATGGCTGGCGGAAGACGCGGTCGATCCCGAATTGATCGAGGAGCGGTTGAAGGCGCTCGCGGATCAGGCTGTGGCGGACAAGGTGGGTCAGATCGATACTGAAAACTGGCACATGATCGAAAAGTCGATCCTGCTCCAGAGCCTCGACCATCATTGGAAGGAGCATCTGTCGACCCTCGACGCGCTCCGTCAGGTCGTCCATCTGCGCGCCTATGCCCAGAAGACGCCGATCAACGAGTATAAGCAGGAATCCTTCGCTTTGTTCGAGCGCATGCTCGGCAATATCCGTGAGGATGTGACCGGCTCCATCGCGCGCGTCCAGTTTCGCATGGAAGAGCCGCTGCCGGAGTTCGATCTGCCGGTGTTGCCGGACTTCATCACCACGCACATTGATCCCTTCTCAGGAGAGGATAACAGCGCGGACATTGACGCCGGACGCATTGGCGGCATCACCACCACACTACCGCGTCCGTCGATCGGCAATGCGGCTTTGGGTGAGTTCGCCAATCTCGACATCAGCCGGAACGCACCGTGCCCCTGTGGATCGGGCCAGAAATACAAGCATTGCCACGGCGCGCTGTCCTGATCAGCGGTCGTGGGTCGCTGCGCCCGACCTCGGATCGCCTGACGGCTGGGCAATCTTATAAATTGGGTATGACACTGGCCGGATCATGGCCTGCTCTATTCATCTGTGTTTTTCGCATTTTCCGAAGCAGATGAATCCATCTGCTTCGGAAATGTTCTGAGCAAGCAGCGCACAATGTGAATCGCGCAGCTTGCCCTCGATCTTGTTGTCGCATCGCTTTTTGCGGAAAACCAGTTTCCACTTTTCCGCGCGATGCTCTAGGTTGTGTCTGCATTCAGGGATTCCGTTTGGCGTTAGTTTCTGAT
>CBFHAG010000011.1:0-68698 GCA_965653535.1 uncultured Sphingobium sp. | reverse complement strand
CGGATTTCGTTGGTGTCGGCGGTATCGACGAAGAACTTCATGGGTCTGCTCCGGGCGGGATATGCGAATCGCCTCCCCTTTAGCGGCTGATCCCCGGTTTAGCCATTGTTGCCAGCGGCAGGCTTTACGGAAACAGCTCCGTAACATTAAGACCGCCGCACCTTTCCTGAGGACCGTTGCATGCCCGCCCTTCCCGCTGCCCGCCGCAGCCTAACACTTCTTGCCTTGCTCTCGCTGGCCATCAGCCCGCTCGCCCGCGCCACCGAGGAAGAATCGCAGCTGTGGCTCGGCGCGTCCGCAACGATGAAGGCCAGCCCGCGCGATGTGGTCCTGGTGGACATCGGCCATCGCTTTCGCCGGGACGAATCCAACGGCGAGCAGCAACTGGCCCGCATCGCGCTGGACCATGCGGTGGCGAAGAATATCCATGTCGGCGGCGGCATCGCTTATTTCCATTCCGAACCGGAACAGGAACTGCGCCTGTTCCAGCAGCTGACCGCCACCCACGGCATCTTGCAGAACCGCATCCGGCTGGAGCAGCGCTTCTTCGACACGGCGGACAAAGTAAGCTGGCGGCTGCGGCACCGTATTCAGGCCTCCATTCCGCTCGACACCGCCAAGCGTTGGACGCTGGTTGCCGCGAACGAGCTATTCTTCCACCTCAATCGCGCCAAACCCAGCGACAAGACCGGCCTTGCCGTCATGCGCCAGCAAGCAGGCCTGCGCCACGCGCTCAGCAAGGCGCTGGACGTGCAACTCCTCTATATGCGCCAGCAGGGATTTCGCGACGACCGCCCTGACGCCGTGGCCCATGTCCCATGGCTGACACTCAACTGGAAGATCTGATCCGCTCAACACGGTTCTGCTTTCACGCATGATGCTTTAGGGACGGCAGCCATGAGCTCTCGCGCCCGCGTCATCCTCCTCAACGCCGCCCTCGGCCCGCTAGACTATCGCGTGCCGCATGGGATGAACGTGAAGCCCGGCAGCATCGTCATCGCGCCGCTGGGACCGCGCCAGATCGTCGGCGTCGTGTGGGAAGAGGACGCCTTTCCCGATGTCGAAAGCGTCGGCGACAATCGCCTGCGCAACATCGTCGGCCCTGTCGATGCGCCGCCCGTGCCGGAAACGCTGCGTCGCCTGATCGAATGGACGGCGGACTATTATCTCGCCCCCATCGCGTCGGTTCTGCGCATGACGCTGGCGTCCATGTCGGCGCTGGAGGGCGCGCGCACCGTCATCGAATATCGCGCTACCGGCGACCTGCCCGACCGCATGACGGATCAGCGCGCCCAGGCCATGGAACGCATCGGCGATCGCCAGGGCCTGATCCGTGAACTCGCCATGATCGGCGGGGTCAGCGACGCCGTGATTCGCGGCCTGGTGAAAGTCGGCGCGTTCGAAGCGGTGGAAGTCAGCATCGACACGCCCTTCCCCCGCCCCGATCCCGACCATGCGCCACCATTACTTTCGGACGGCCAAGCCGCCGCCGCCAGCCAGTTCACACAGGCCGTTCACCAGCGGGATTTCGCCCCCTTCCTGCTCGACGGCGTCACCGGGTCGGGCAAGACCGAAGTCTATTTCGAAGCCATCGCCGCCACCATCCGCGAAGGCCGTCAGGTGCTGGTCCTCCTGCCCGAAATCGCCCTGACCGAGCCTTTTCTGGAACGGTTCGAAAAGCGGTTCGGCACCGTCCCCATCAGCTGGCACAGCGGCCTGCGCCAAAGCGAGCGGCGGAGGGCCTGGCGCGCCATCGCTTCGGGCGAAGCAGCCGTCGTCGTCGGCGCGCGATCCGCCCTGTTCCTGCCCTATCCCAATCTCGGCCTCATCGTCGTCGATGAAGCGCATGAAGCGAGCTTCAAGCAAGAGGACGGCGTCCATTATCACGCCCGCGACGTGGCGGTGATGCGTGGCCTCATGGAAAAATTCCCGGTCATCCTCGCGTCCGCCACGCCCGCCATAGAAACCCGCCATCAAGTGGAACTGGGCCGCTATCGTGAAATCAAGCTGCCGTCCCGTTTTGGCGGCGCGGAAATGCCCGCGATCGAAGGCATCAACCTGCTGACCGACCCACCCGAACGCGGACGCTGGATCGCCCCTCCGCTCGTCCTTGCGATCGACGAAACGATGGAAAAGGGCGAACAGGCGCTGCTCTTCCTCAACCGGCGCGGCTATGCGCCGCTCACCCTTTGCCGTGAATGCGGCTATCGCTTTCAATGCCCGAACTGCACGGCATGGATGGTCGAACATCGCCTGACGCGGCGGCTCGCCTGTCACCATTGCGGCCATGTCATCCCCGCCCCCCGCTTCTGCCCGGAATGCAAGGAAGAGGATTCGCTGGTCGCGTGCGGCCCCGGCGTGGAACGCATCGCGGACGAGGTAAAGGCGCTCTGGCCGCAGGCCCGCATCGCAATCGTCACCTCCGACACGCTCTGGTCCCCCGCCAAGGCCGCCGAATTCGTGAAGTCGGTGGAGGCGGGCGACGTCGACATCATCATCGGCACCCAGCTCGTCACCAAAGGCTATCATTTCCCCAACCTCACCCTCGTCGGCGTGATCGATGCTGACCTGGGCCTGGAAGGCGGCGACCTGCGCGCGTCCGAACGCACCTTCCAGCAAATCGTGCAGGTCGCGGGCCGGGCCGGGCGCGGACAGAAACCGGGCCACGTCTTCATCCAGACCCGCATGCCCGAAGCGGAAGTCATCAAGGCGCTGATCGCAGCCGACCCGGAACGCTTCTACGAAGTGGAAACGGAAAATCGCCGCCGCGCCAATGCCCCGCCCTTTGGCCGCTTCGCCGCGATCATCGTGTCCAGCGAGGACGCCGACGAAGCCGCGCAGGTTGCCCGCTTGATCGGCAAGTCCGCGCCCATGATCGACGGCATGCGCGTCTATGGCCCCGCCCCCGCGCCGCTTTCCGTCCTGCGCGGCCGCCATCGCCACCGCCTGCTGATCCACGCCACCCGCCAGATCGATGTACAGGCCGCCATCCGCGAATGGCTGGGCAACCTGACCTGGAAATCAGGCACCCGCGTGGCGGTGGACGTGGACCCCTATAGCTTCATGTGATGGCCTAAACGCCCGTGGAAAGCCCCTGCGTCAACATCTGCAAGCTGGACAAGGCAGGCCGCACCTGCACCGGCTGCGGCCGCACGGTCGAAGAAATCACGCGCTGGCGGGACATGACCCCAGACGAACGCCGGACCATCATGGAACGATTGCGGAAAAAGACGCAGTAGTGACCACAACTGCGGACGACTGCTCCTGACGGCCGGTCTGCAAACAACCAGTCGCGGCCATGGAGCATTACGTGCTCCTGCGCAGGCAGGAGCCCAGTCCCGCCGTATGAACTAGGCTCCTGCCTGCGCAGGAGCACGACAGTCCTTCAATCCGGGGCAGCCTCCAGACGGCAAAACTGACTGAACCCGCACGACCATCTGTTGCCGCTCAGGTACAATCAAGCTTTTCAAAACCTGACATTGATCGTCGCACGGTCACATGGGTGGAGTTGGTGCGCGTGGTTCTGGCTTGCCTGCACAACCCGCTGATGGCGGTCTCCCGTCCAAATACCGAATGCAGGGACGCATCTCATTCGGGAACCAACCGTTGGCTTCAAGGGCGTAAGTGAACGTTAAATTTGCTACTGCCTTCGCGAACAGCCTTTCAGTTAGGTCAGGCGACGAGGCGGCATCAATGGGACGCAAGCCTCTTATCGACAGCGGATGATCTTTGCATGCTAATTCAGCCCGAAATCGCGCTTCCTCAACACCCTTGCTTCTTCGGCTCGAAAAAGCCTTATCTGCATAGGCGACGGATTCGATGCACCGCGCATAATCGATGGCTTTTGTGAGCGTCTCTGGCGTTAACGGTCGATCTGGATCTCTGTCCAACATCAACCACACCAGAACAACATGTTGCTTGAAATCAGCAAGCGATTTGGGTTCCTGTACATCTTTTTCAATTGGTATCCCCGCTTGATCTGCACAGGCGGCCAGCGCAGCTTTTGCGTCACGAGGTGCCGCATCAATGCAAGCGATGACAGATGCCATGTTCGATAGTGCAGGCAATAAAGATGGTCGGGATTCCTCTTTGGCTTGGGCACATGATGCCATTGCCATTCCCCCCAATATTATCTGTGCCCGACGCCCCCAAATCAACTGCTGCCCCCTTAACGACAAAACGCTACTTGGCATGATGACGGCATATTGCAATGCCTGCAATGGAGCGGCGGCAACCTTGATGTTTTGATCCATGAAAGTCAGCTGGCGTATGGTTTCCGCCCGGAAGCCACCAGTCACCTATCCACCCATAATAGCCGGTAACCGCCACCCTTTCACTCCCCTCTTTCCCGCTCCAACAGCACCTGCTTACGCTCGACCCCATAGGCATAACCGCCCAGCCCGCCATCACTCCGCAGCACCCTGTGGCAAGGGATCACCACCGCCAGCACATTGTCCCCGCAAGCCGAGCCCGCCGCCCGCACCGCGCCCGGCTTTCCGATCGCCACTGCAATCTCGCGATAGCTGCGCGTCTCGCCCGGCGGTATCGCCCGCAGCGCGGCCCAGACCGCCTGTTGGAACGCCGTTCCGCACATGTCGATCGGCAGGTCCACAGGCTGCGTCGGGTCTTCGATCAACTTCACCACCTGCGCCGCCAGAACCGAAAACGTCGCGTCGCCCGGCGCGATCTCCGCCTTGGGGAAGCGCCGCCGCAACGCGCCTTCATCCTCGTCAAAGCTGATCCGGCACAACCCCTTGGCCGTGGCGGCGACCAGAACCGGCCCTAGGCTGGATCCCACGACCATGTAGGAAATGGTCACGCCGCGCCCGCCATCCTTCCACGCGCTGGGGGTCATGCCCAGATGCCGCTGCGCATCGGCATAGGCCCGGCTGGGCGCATTATATCCCGCCTCATAGATGGCGCCGGTCACGCTGCCGCCTTCTTCCTCCAGCGCCGCTTTCAACCGTTCCGCCCGTAACGACCGCGCATAGGCCGCCGGGGTCAGGCCAGTTTCCCGCTTGAACAGCCTGTGGAAATGATGCGGCGCATAACCGGCATGCGCGGCGACCTCCTCCAACGACGGCAACACCTCGGCTGCCGCGATGAAGGCCTGCGCCGCCTCCACCGCCACATGGTCCCGCCCGATTTCATCAGGCCTGCATCGCAGGCAGGCACGGAACCCCGCCTGTCGCGCCGCCGCCGGATCGGGCAGGAAGATCATATTTTCGCGCCGCGGGTGGCGCGCCGCGCAACTGGGTTTGCAATAAATGCCGGTGGTCAGCACACAGCTTACAAAGCGCCCATCCACCGCCCGGTCACGGCGCAAGACAGCTTCCCAACAGGCTTTGTCATCCAGCAGCGGCTGGGTCGGGATGGATATGTCGGTCATCTGGTTCATATATATGGAATAGCATAGCGGCTTGGACCAGCCTTCCCGTCGCTTGCGGTCAAAGCATTTCCCCATTGCCTCCGCAGGGGGTTCGCATATGAATGCGCCCGATCATGATCGTTATCATCCGCCGCCTCTTCATCCTGCTTGCCCTCGCCTTGCCTGCAACGGCATCGGCTGAACAGCAGGACATCGCCGCCGCCGCACGCGGGGTCGTCCGCATCGTCATCGTCGCGACCGATGGCAGCGAAGCCTATTTCGTCGGCCATGGCAGCGGTTTCGCCATCGCGCCGGACAAGGTGTTGACCAACGCCCATGTCGTCGAACTGACGCGTGAGGAAAAAAATCTCGTCATCGGCGTCATCCCGTCGGAAGGGCGCAAAAGCTATGGCGGCCGTGTCATCGCTTACTCGCCCGGCAATGACCTTGCGCTGATCCAGCTGGAGGAAGGCCGCCTCCCCGTCAGCACATTTTACGCCGGGGCCGTCGGCGATGGACAGCATGTCACCGCCATCGGCTATCCCGGAACGGTCGATCGGGCGCAGGGCCTGGGCCTGAAGGACATGATCGAACCGCTGGGCACGGTGAAGACCAGCGGCAACGTCTCGTCGGGCCGGTCCAGCCACAGCTTCGACACCGTCCTCCACACTGCCCCGCTCGCGGCGGGCAACAGCGGTGGTCCGCTGGTGGACGATTGCGGCCGGGTGCTGGGCGTCAACAGCTTCGGGTCGATCTCCGACGGCAATGACGCGGAATTCGGATTCGCCGTTTCCTGGCGGGAAATCGCATCCTTCCTGCGTCAGGCGGGCGCGGCGTCGCTGCACACGGTCGTCCCGTGCCGATCGATGGCGGAAGCCGACGCTGCCGAAGCCGCACTGACCCAGCGGGAAGCGCAGCAGAGCGAACAATCCGAACGCGCAAAGGCAGACGCACGCGAAGCCGCCCTCGACAAGGCGCGCGACACGGCGGAGCGGGACGTCATTTCCGCACGCGAAAATGCGATGGCTGGCGCGGCGGTTCTGCTCGCGCTCGCCGTGCTGGGACTGGGCGCGGGCGGCCTGTTCTACAGCCAGCGTCGCGAACGGCACGCGACATGGGCGCTGGCGGGCGGCGGGGTACTGCTGTTGGGTGCCATCGCCCTGTTCTTCCTCAAGCCCAGCTTTTCCAGCATCGACGACCGGGTAAAACTGCCCGACGATGATCGGGTGAGCGGCAACAGCGCCTATGCCTGGGAAGGCGACAATAGCTGCCAGATCGACCTCAACCGCAGCCGATTGACCGTGTCGGAGGCAAACGACATCCCCTTCAACTGGGCGGGCAGCGGCTGTGTCAACGGCGATACGCAATATGTCAGTTCCGGCAACGACTGGGAACGCGCAACCGTGCCTGAGTCGGGCAATTTCGTCACCCTCAGCCGCTTCGATCCCGCCACGGGCACATTGCGCATCCAGCGCTGGTTGCCCGACAGCGAAACGATGGACAAAGCGCGCGCCTTTTCAAAGAACGGCTCTGCCAAGGGCTGCGGCGCTGATCCCGATCTTCTCGCCGGCATAGCGGGCCTGCGATCGGACCTTTCGGCGCTGCTCCCTGCCCAGCCCAATGAACGGCTGGTCTATCATTGCCGCAAGGGGCGGCTGGCTCCGCCCGACCCGGCGAACTGACCGATAAAAAGGCCAGCAATTTTCCTGATCTGACGGAATCGCGTTCCATGACTTGCATAGTCATAATCCCGCTGCTAACCGGCCCGGCGACAGGGGAACGGGACGGATAAAACCGCGCCCCTCTTTTTGCATGACCGGCAGATCAAGTGCCAGTGAACCCAACGGAGGACGGTAAGCGCGTGGAGACTACCGGCGGCATTCAGGCTAGCCTCAGCGGACGCTACGCGGTTGCGCTGTTCGATCTGGCCCGTGACGGCAACGCCCTCGACACCGTGGCGAACAGCCTCGGCGCGATCAAGGCGGCGATTGCCGAATCGGCTGATTTCAAAAGCCTCATCAACAATCCCGTGCTCAGCCGCGATGCGGCTGGCAAGACGATCGCAGCCGTCGCATCCTCTATGGGGACCGACCCGCTGACGACGAAGTTCCTCGGCGTCCTCGCCGAAAACCGTCGCCTGTCGCAGCTGCCTGCCGTCATTCGCGCCTATGAAACGCTGCTGTCGAATCACAAGGGCGAAGTTCGCGCCGAAGTGACCAGCGCGCATCCGCTCGATTCGGACCAGACCGCCGCCCTGCAGAAAAATCTGCGGGCGCGCGTCGGTCGCGAAGTCGCGCTCGATGCAAAGGTCGATCCCGCGATCCTCGGCGGCCTTGTCGTAAAGATCGGCAGCCAGATGATCGATTCCTCCATTCGCACCCGTTTGAATAGTCTCGCCCAGGCGATGAAAGGCTGAACATGGATATCAACGCCGCAGAAATTTCGAAGGTCATCAAGGACCAGATCGCCAATTTCGGCACCGAAGCGCAGGTGAGCGAAGTCGGTTCCGTGCTGACCGTGGGTGACGGCATCGCCCGCGTCCATGGCCTCGACAACGTCCAGGCGGGCGAAATGGTCGAGTTCGCCAACGGCGTGCAGGGCATGGCGCTCAACCTCGAAGCCGACAATGTCGGCGTCGTGATCTTCGGCTCGGACGCCGAGATCAAGGAAGGCGACACCGTCAAGCGCACCGGCACCATCGTCGACGTTCCCGTCGGCAAGGGCCTGCTGGGCCGCGTTGTGGACGGCCTCGGCAATCCCATCGACGGCAAGGGTCCGATCGTCGCCGACAAGCGCATGCGCGTCGAAGTGAAGGCTCCGGGCATCATCCCCCGCAAGTCGGTGCACGAACCCGTGCAGACCGGCCTCAAGGCAATCGACGCCCTCGTCCCCGTTGGCCGTGGCCAGCGCGAACTGATCATCGGTGACCGCCAGACCGGCAAGACCGCCGTCGCGATCGATACCTTCATCAACCAGAAGGGCATCAACGCGGGCGATGACGAGAGCAAGAAGCTCTACTGCATCTACGTCGCCGTCGGCCAGAAGCGCTCGACCGTCGCGCAGATCGTCAAGCAGCTCGAAGAAAATGGCGCGATGGAATATTCGATCGTCGTCGCCGCGACCGCTTCGGAACCCGCTCCGCTCCAGTATCTGGCACCCTATACCGGCGTCACCATGGGCGAATTCTTCCGCGACAACGGCATGCACGCCGTCATCGTCTATGACGATCTGTCGAAGCAGGCCGTCGCCTATCGTCAGATGTCGCTGCTGCTGCGTCGTCCTCCGGGCCGCGAAGCCTATCCGGGCGACGTTTTCTATCTCCACAGCCGCCTGCTGGAACGCGCTGCGAAGATGAACGACGCCAATGGCAACGGCTCGCTGACCGCGCTGCCGATCATCGAAACGCAGGCGGGCGACGTGTCGGCCTACATTCCGACCAACGTGATCTCGATCACCGACGGCCAGATCTTCCTCGAAACCAACCTCTTCTACCAGGGCATCCGTCCGGCCATTAACGTCGGCCTGTCGGTGTCGCGCGTCGGTTCCGCCGCGCAGACCAAGGCGATGAAGAAGGTTTCCGGCTCGATCAAGCTGGAGCTGGCGCAGTATCGCGAAATGGCGGCCTTCGCCCAGTTCGGTTCGGACCTCGACGCTTCGACCCAGAAGCTGCTGAACCGTGGCGCGCGCCTGACCGAGCTGCTGAAGCAGGCCCAGTTCTCGCCGCTGCCCTTCGAAGAGCAGACCGCGTCGATCTTCGCTGGCACCAACGGCTATCTGGACTCGATCCCGGTCAAGGACGTGACCCGTTACGAAGAGCTGATGCTCGCCTATCTGCGTCACGACCATGCCGACGTCCTCACCGCGATCCGCGACAGCAAGGACCTGGGCGACGACGCCAAGGGCAAGCTGAAGGCCGCGCTCGACTCGTTCGGCAAGACGTTTGCGTAAAGGATAATCCGTCATCCCAGCGAAGGCTGGGATCTCAGGCCACTAAGGTTCGACCTTGAGGCACGAGATCCTGACTTTCGTCAGGATGACGAACAGAAGGTTCGTCATGGCCAGCCTCAAGGAACTGAAGATCCGCATCGGGTCGGTGAAATCGACCCAGAAGATCACCAAGGCGAAGCAGATGGTCGCCGCCGCGAAGCTGCGCAAGGCGCAGGCCGCGGCCGAAGCCGCCCGCCCCTATTCCAGCCGCCTGGAAGCCGTCGTCGCCAGCCTCGCGTCCAAAATCGCTGGCGGTTCGGGTGAAGGCGCTTCCCCGCTGCTGGCTGGCACCGGCAAGGATGAGGTTCATCTGCTGGTCGTCGCCAACTCCGACCGTGGCCTTGCTGGTGCGTTCAACGCCAACATCGTCAAGGCCGCGCGCGCCAAGGCTCAGGAACTGATCGACGCGGGCAAGACCGTCCGCTTCTACCTGATCGGTCGCAAGGGTCGCCCGGTCATCAACCGCACTTTCCCCGGTATGATCGTCGCCCAGTTCGACACCACCGGCGCGAAAGAGCCAGGTTACGACCAGGCGCAGCAGGTCGCGCACGAACTGACCGACATGTATCTGAACGGCAAGTTCGATGTCGCGCACCTCTTCTTCTCGCGCTTCAAATCGGCCCTCGCCCAGATCCCGACCGAGCAGCAGATCATCCCGGTGAAAATCCCGGAAGACGCCGACCGCAACGCCATCGGCGCGACGGTCGAATATGAACCGAGCGAGGAAGCTATCCTCGACGACCTGCTGCCGCGCAACGTCACGGTGCAGATCTTCAAGGCGCTGCTGGAAAACAACGCGTCCGAACAGGGCGCATCGATGACCGCCATGGACAATGCGACCCGCAATGCCGGCGACCTCATCAACAAGCTGACCATTCAGTATAACCGCAGCCGCCAGGCCGCGATCACCACCGAACTGGTCGAAATCATCTCGGGCGCAGAAGCCCTCTAAAGATCACGCACGCAAGGAAGCAGTCATGGCAACCACCAACAATGTAGGCCGCATTTCGCAGGTCATCGGCGCTGTCGTCGACGTGACCTTCCCCGATGCGCTCCCCGCGATTCTCTCGGCGCTGGAAACCAGCAACAACGGCCAGCGTCTGGTGCTGGAAGTTGCCCAGCATCTGGGTGAAAACACTGTCCGTACCATCGCGATGGATTCGACCGACGGCCTGACCCGTGGCCAGGAAGTGACCGACACCGGCGCGCAGATCCGCGTTCCCGTCGGCCCGGCGACGCTTGGCCGCATCCTGAACGTCATCGGTGAGCCGATCGACGAGCGTGGCCCGGTGGAAACCACCCTGTCCGCCCCCATCCATGCCAAGGCTCCCGAGTTTGTCGACCAGTCGACCGAAAGCTCGATCCTTGTCACCGGCATCAAGGTCATCGACCTTCTCGCCCCCTACGCGAAGGGCGGCAAGATCGGCCTGTTCGGCGGCGCGGGCGTTGGCAAGACGGTTCTCATTCAGGAACTGATCAACAACATCGCAAAGGGCCATGGCGGCACCTCAGTCTTCGCTGGCGTCGGTGAGCGGACCCGCGAAGGCAACGATCTGTATCACGAATTCCTCGACGCCGGCGTTATCGCCAAGGACGCCGACGGCAACGCGATCAGCGAAGGTTCGAAGGTTGCGCTGGTCTACGGCCAGATGAACGAACCGCCGGGCGCACGCGCACGCGTCGCCCTGTCGGGCCTCACCATCGCGGAATATTTCCGCGATCAGGAAGGCCAGGACGTGCTGTTCTTCGTCGACAACATCTTCCGCTTCACCCAGGCGGGTTCGGAAGTGTCGGCGCTGCTCGGCCGTATTCCCTCGGCGGTGGGTTACCAGCCGACGCTGTCGACCGACATGGGCGCGCTGCAGGAACGCATCACCTCGACCAACAAGGGTTCGATCACCTCGGTTCAGGCCGTGTACGTCCCCGCGGACGATTTGACCGATCCGGCACCCGCAACCTCGTTCGCGCATTTGGACGCCACCACCGTTCTCAACCGCGCCATTTCGGAACTGGGCATCTATCCGGCGGTCGATCCGCTGGACTCGACCAGCCGTGTTCTGGAACCCCGCGTCGTGGGCCAGGAACATTATGAAACCGCCCGCGCGGTTCAGTCGATCCTTCAGAAGTACAAGTCGCTTCAGGACATCATCGCGATCCTGGGCATGGACGAGCTGTCGGAAGAGGACAAGCTGACCGTCATGCGCGCGCGCAAGATCCAGAAGTTCCTGTCGCAGCCCTTCCACGTCGCCGAAGTCTTCACCGGCATCTCGGGCAAGTTCGTCCAGATCGAAGACACGGTGAAGTCGTTCAAGGCCGTGGTCGACGGTGAATATGACCATCTGCCCGAAAACGCCTTCTACATGGTCGGCGGCATCGACGAAGCCGTGGAAAAGGCAAAGAAGCTGGCTGCCGAAGCGGCGTAACCTACTAACCCTCCCCTCCCGCAAGCGGGAGGGGATTGAGGGGTGGGTGGTGAGCGAAGCGAACCTCCTGCTTCTCGGCTAGGGCGCAGGCCATCGCGATGCGATGGCACCCACCCCCGACCCCTCCCCCAAGCGGGAGGGGGGAGATAGAAGAAGATGGCACTGCATTTCGAACTCGTGACCCCCGAAAAGCTCGTCCGTTCGGAAGAGGTCTATCAGGTCGTCGTCCCCGGCACCGATGGCGACTTCGGCGTGCTGGAAGGCCACGCGCCTTTCATGTCGACCGTCCGCGACGGCACGATCCAGATTTACGCCGCCGCAGGCTCGACCCCCGAAGTGATCCCGGTTCAGGGGGGCTTCGCGGAAGTCAATGAAAAGGGCCTGACCGTCCTGGCAGAACATGTAGGCTGACGGCATTCCCGTCCGACTATTCTCACCCGCAAGGTGAGATAAAAAGGCCGCTTTCCGATGGGAAGGCGGCCTTTTTCTTGGGCTGCCCACGCAGGCCTTTTCCCCGCGCCGCCCGATAACCGCGCACAACCTCATCCTCCAACGCCCCGCCCGCCCTTTCAGTGCCATTAGCCATTTGTCAAAGTTTCCGCCCTATTCACCATTGCAGCCAAATGAGATCGGCCTGTTTCTGCACGGCTGGGCTGATCCAAATATGTCGGCGGAGAATTATGAGCGCGTTTGGACGGAAAAATGGACCGGCCGGTATCAAGCCGGGTTTTGGCGTGGCCCGACCGATGCACAGCGGCGGCGGCAGCCCCCCGCGGGACGAAGTGCGTGGCGGCGATCAGTTCCCGCCACTCGACATGGCGCCCCTGCCCGCTGAATCGCCTGTCGATCCGCTTTCAGCGCCTACCGGCCAGGTGCTGCGCAATGCCGACGCCATGCAGCGCCTGTCGGATCGCGCCAATGCCGAACATGTCGCCGACGCTGGCCCGCAGGGGTTCGAGGCATCGGTCCACAAGATCAAGGAACAGGTACTCCCTCGCCTGCTCGAACGCGTCGACCCGGAAGCGGCTGCGACGCTCAGCAAGGATGAACTGGCGGAGGAATTCCGCCCGATCATCATGGAAGTGCTGGCCGAACTCAAGTTCACGCTCAACCGCCGCGAACAATTCGCGCTGGAAAAGGTGCTGGTCGACGAACTCCTTGGCCTCGGCCCGCTTGAAGAGCTGCTGGCCGACCCGGACGTCACCGATATCATGGTCAACGGCCCGGAACAGACCTACATCGAAAAAAAGGGCAAGCTGGTCATCGCGCCGATCCAGTTCCGCGACGAAGAGCATCTGTTCCAGATCGCCCAGCGCATCGTGAACAAGGTCGGTCGTCGCGTCGATCAGACCACGCCGCTGGCCGACGCCCGCCTGCCCGATGGCTCACGCGTCAACGTGATCGTGCCGCCGCTCAGCCTGCGCGGCACCGCCATTTCCATTCGTAAATTCTCGGCCAAGCCGATCACCATCGACATGCTCGCCCAATGGGGCGCGATGAGCCAAAAGATGGCGACCGCGCTCAAGATCGCGGGTGCCAGTCGGTTCAACATCGTCATTTCCGGTGGCACCGGCTCCGGCAAGACCACCATGCTCAACGCCCTGTCAAAGATGATCGATCCGGGCGAGCGCGTGCTGACGATCGAGGATGCGGCGGAACTGCGCCTGCAACAGCCACACTGGCTGCCGCTCGAAACCCGTCCGGCCAACCTGGAAGGCCAGGGCGCGATCAGCATCGGCGACCTCGTCAAGAATGCCCTGCGTATGCGCCCCGACCGCATCATCCTGGGCGAAATTCGTGGCGCGGAATGTTTCGACCTGCTCGCCGCGATGAACACCGGCCATGACGGCTCCATGTGCACGCTCCACTCCAACAGCCCGCGCGAATGCCTTGGCCGTATGGAAAACATGATCCTGATGGGCGACATCAAAATCCCGAAGGAAGCCATTTCCAAACAGATCGCCGACTCGGTCGACCTGATCGTGCAGGTCAAACGCCTGCGCGACGGTTCGCGCCGCGTCACCAATGTGACCGAAGTCATCGGCATGGAAGGCGACGTCATCGTCACCCAGGAATTGTTCAAGTTCGAATATCATGACGAAGATGATAGTGGCCGGATCGTGGGCGAATATCGCTCCATGGGCCTGCGCCCCTACACGCTGGACAAGGCGCGACAGTTCGGTTTCGACCAGCCTTTCCTGGAAGCCTGCCTCTAATTGGTTGCACGCAAGCGGTATGAAAGGCACATCGGAAAGCTCCCGACATGGAGATTCCGATGAACCGCCTCATCCGTATCAGCATAGTGTCCGCAGCGTTCGCCCTGCCCCTGGCTCCGGCGACTGCGCAGCATGACGGCCATGCCGATCATACTGCCCATATGGCAGCCGATCCGATCGCGGCCGCAGTAGCGTCCCCTTCCCGGACGCCTGCCAATGTGGCGCGGGACCTTTATCGCCACCCGGTCGAAACGCTGCGCTTCTTTGGCGTGACGCCGCAGCAGACGGTGGTGGAATATGCGCCCAGCGGCGGCTGGTACACCGAAATCCTGGCACCGCTGCTGCGGGACAAGGGCAGCCTGATCGCGCTCCAGCCCAGCGGGCGCTATCTGGACCGGTACAAAAGCTTCCTGGCAGCGAAGCCGGACGCCTATGCCAAGGTAAAGTTGGTCGCTTTCCCCGAAGATGCCGCAACCATTTCGGCTGGCAGCGTCGATACCGTCCTGACGTTCCGCAACGTTCATAACATGGTGATGTCGGGGACGGAGACGTCAACCTTCAAAACCTTCTACAATGTCCTGAAACCGGGTGGCATCCTGGGCATCGTGGATCACCGCCTGCCGGAAGATCGCGACGCGGCCCTGGAAAAGAGCAGCGGCTATCTCAAAACCTCCACCGTCCGCCGGATCGCCGAAGCCGCCGGTTTCGAATATGTCGGATCGTCGGACGTCAACGCCAATGCAAAGGATAGCGCGGACTGGCCCAAGGGCGTGTGGACCCTGCCGCCCACGCTGAGCCATGGAGACGTGGACAAGGCCAAATATCAGGCCATCGGAGAAAGCGATCGCATGACCCTGAAATTCCGCAAGCCCCTCTAAACATAGGCCGCTCTCAAGAAACGATAGCGGAGCGGTTGCGCAAATGCCCCGCCGCACTAGAGCATCGCGCGGAAAAGTGGGAACCGGTTTTCCGCAAAAAGCGATGCGGCAACAAAGGCATAGAGCAAGCTGCGCGATTCACATTTCGCGCCGCTTGCTCTAAGGCGGGGCGATGCCCGCCACCCTGATCGAACCCCGCCCGCACAGGCCATTACTGGGCATGGCCCTGCGCCTGCTGGGGGTGGTGTGCGTGTCCATCATGTTCATTGCCGGGCGCACCGCCGATACGCGCGGCGTCCATATTTTCGAAACCTTGTTCTACAGGCAGGCGCTGGCCGTGCCGGTCGTGCTCGGCTGGATCGCCATGACCACGGGCCTTGGCTCCATCCGCGTGCGCAGGATCGGGGCGCATGCCACACGAATGGTCGTCGGTGTCACGGGCATGGCGCTTAATTTCCTGTCCTACATCCTGCTGCCACCAGCCGAAGCCGTGACCATCGGCTTCACCATGCCCATTTTCGCAACCATATTGTCGGCGACCATATTGAAGGAAAAGACCGGCATTCATCGCTGGGGCGCGGTATTGGTCGGCTTTGTCGGCGTGCTGGTGACGCAGCGGCCCGACGCGGGCGCACTATTTTCCCTGGGCGTGGTCGTCGCCATAGCCGCGGCTTTCCTGACCGCTTGCGTCAGCCTGATCCTGCGAAAACTCAACCGCACCGAGGACCCCGGCACCATCGTCTTCTGGTTTACCTTCCTCTCACTTCCCCCGTTGGGCCTTGGCGCGATACTTTATGGCGGTGCGCATGACGCCGTCACCTGGGGCTTGCTGGCGTTGATCGGGATCAGCGGGGGCGTCGCGCAAATCTGCCTCACCGGCGCGCTGCGATGGGCGCCGGTGTCGGTGGTATTGCCGATGGATTATTCCAGCATCCTGTGGATAGCGCTGCTCGGCCTGCTCATCGGTCAGGGATGGCCGCAGGCCGCGACCTGGATCGGCGCGGGGTTGATTACGGCAAGCGGCCTCTACATCGCCTGGAGAGAGCATGTCCACGCCCGGAAACAGCGGTCAGCCTAGCAATTCGGCGTCCAGGCTAATGTCGGCGTTCAATAGCTTCGACACTGGGCAATTCGCCTCGGCCTTCGCCGCCAGCTCCTGAAACCCACCGTCGTCAATCCCTGGGATCGTCGCTTTCAACGTCAGCTTGCTCGCCGTGATCGCAAAACCGTCCTCCTGCTTTTCCAGCGTGACGACGGCATTGGTTTCCATCTTCTCGGCGGTAAAGCCCGCCTCGCCCAATATCAGCGACAGCGCCATGGTGAAGCAGGACGCATGCGCGGCGGCGATCAATTCTTCCGGGTTGCTGCCCGGCATGCCTTCGAACCGGGTGGCAAATCCGTAGGGATGCGCGTCCAGCGCCCCGCTTTGCGTGGATATGGTGCCCTTGCCGTCCTTCAACCCGCCGCTCCACACGGCCGATCCACTGCGATTGATCTTCACCTTATCCTCCTGTGCCATTGGGGGAAGGAACTCGGGCGCGTCCGCCCGGTTTCATCATGATAGCCTAAAATCTTGGTGGAGAGTGACGATGACTGACGCGATGACCGAAAATCCCGGCGATCTGATCGCATCGGACCGGGTTGAAGGGACAGCCGTCTACAACCGCGAGGGTGAACGGCTGGGCCATATCTCCAACTTCATGGTGGACAAGCTAAGCGGCCAGGTCCGCTACGCCGTCCTCTCATTCGGGGGCATATTGGGGCTGGGGCAGGATCATTATCCCCTGCCCTGGTCGATGCTGAATTATGAAACGGACAAGGGCGGCTATGTCGTGGACCTCAGCCGCGAAACGCTCGACAACGCACCCAGGCACCTGCCGGGCGAACGTCCCGATTATACCGACGCCTATGGCCGCAGTGTCTTCCAATATTACGGCCTCATATATCCCTGGTGATAGACCAAAGGGACGGACGAAAGGGTTCGGGAACACCGCGTTTCCGGGCCCTTTTGCGTAGCCGCAGATTCAACCATCGGACTGCCCAGATTTCGCCACATTCCATCGCCTCGCTATTGTCTACTGAAAAAATAGATTTATCGTGACTGCCAATCAAGGACGAGGAGTTGACCATGGATCGATTCGGACATCCGGGCGATGCCCGCCAGCCGGTGGTCTTGACCATACCGGGCCTCAACAACAGCGGACCAGACCACTGGCAGACCATGTGGGAAAATACTCGCGCAGACTGCCAGCGGGTGGACCTGGGCAGCTGGGCCAGCCCGACCCGCAATAGCTGGGTAACGCGGCTGGACGCGGCGATCCGGGAAGCGGACGGCCCGATCGTGCTGGCGGCGCACAGCCTGGGCTGCATGGCCGTCGCCTGGTGGGGCGCGTTGCAAAGTCAGGCTTATGGATGGCCGGTGACGGGGGCCTTGCTCGTCGCGCCGCCCGATTGCGACCGGATGGAAACACCCGAAACGATCGGCGGCTTTGGCCCTACGCCCCGCGCGCAGCTGCCATTTCCTTCCATCGTCGTGGCCAGCCGCGACGACCCCTATATCTTTTTCGAACGCGCACACAGCATCAGCAAGAACTGGGGCAGCAGCTTTGTCGATGCTGGTCTTTGCGGTCACATCAATGCCGACTCCCGACTGGGCGAGTGGGCCTTTGGCCAAGCCTTGCTGGAAGGCCTGATCGACAATGCACAGGACCAGGCATCCGCCATGCGTCATATGCGCCCGGCAATCCCGCTCGCTCACCATGAACGCAGGGTCAGCGCGGTGCGGAGCGTCGGCTGACCAGACGAAGCGACAAGATGAACTTGCAGGGCCAATATTATTGCTTTTTTGTCTACTAAAATAGTTGAGTTAAGAGGGCGTCGAGGTGCTTATGACTGAAAATCTGTCCATCGAATCTACCTATAATGCCCGCCCCGTCGGACAACGTCATGACATCGCCCTCAGCATCGAAAAGCTGCGGGATGTTCTGGAATCGCTCCGTTTCGGGTCGGTCACGCTGACCGTCCACGATGCGCGCGTGGTGCAGATCGAAGTTACCGAAAAGACGCGCCTTACGGCCTGACCGGCCGCAGGCATATAATCTGGGTTGCAAACTCAGGCCGCCCGGCAGGCGGCGATGAACGGCGGCAAGGGTGGCCGCCAACTGCCCGACATCTTTTAGACCATCGGCTTTGACCGGATCACCGGAAAGGTCGCGATCACATTTCAACCGGACATCCGGGAAGGGGAATTTTATGATTGCGCGTTTCCTGTTGCTCGCCAGCGTGGCGAGCACCTCCATCATTGCGTCCAGCGCTCAGGCAGAGGATGCGGTCCTGCCAGCCGCCGATGCAGCCGATGCGACTGCCGAACAGATCAGCCGCGGAGAGGTGATCATCGTCACCGCCCGCCGCCGCGCTGAAACCGCGCAGGAAGTGCCGTTGGCGATCTCCGTCATCAAGGGGGACAGCATCGAAGCCACCGGCAACTTCAACGTGGTAAAGCTCCAGCAGCTCGCCCCGACATTGCAGGTTTACACCACCAATCCCCGCAACACCTCGGTCAACATCCGTGGCCTGGGCGTGCCGTTCGGCCTTACCAGCGACGGGTTCGAGCAGGGCGTCGGCATCTATGTCGACGACGTCTATAACTCCCGCGTCGCCGCCGCCACTTTCGACTTCCTGGACGTGAACCAGATCGAAGTGCTGCGTGGCCCGCAAGGCACGCTCTACGGCAAGAACACGACTGCCGGTGCGATCAACATCACGACCAACCAGCCGACCTTCGACTTTGAAGGCCGCGCGGAACTCAGCGTCGGCAACTTGAACTACCGGCAGGCAAAGGCCGCGATTTCCGGCCCATTGTCCGACACGATCGCCGCGCGCCTCGCCGTTGCCGCGACCAGCCGCCGTGGCACCCTCTATAACGTCACGTCGCAGCGCTGGATCAACGAACAGGACAACCTCGGTCTCCGCGGCCAGTTGCTGTTCCGTCCTAACGATGACCTCGATATCACCCTGTCGGGCGACTACAGCAAGCAGGACCCGGAATGCTGCGGCACCACCTTCGTCCGCGTGGGCACGACACAGCGGCCAATCGGTCGCCAATATGACGCACTGGTCGCGGCGGTCAACGGCACCCCGAACCCCGCCTTCCCCGGTCGCGTTTACGCCGTTCCCAGCCGCAACCCCTATGACCGCCTGACCGACCTCGACAGCAATCTGAACGCTGGCAACAAGATCGGCGGCGTATCGGCGCGCGTGAAGTGGGATATCGGCCCCGGCACGCTGACTTCCGTCACCGCCTGGCGTTTCTGGGACTGGAAACCGGAAAATGATCGCGACTTCACTGGCCTGTCGGTCGTGTCCAAGTCGCAAAATCCTTCTCAGCAGGACCAGTATAGCCAGGAATTCCGCTACAATTATGATGGCGAAAAGATCGACTTCGTGGCTGGTTTGTTCGGTTTCAAGCAGCGGATCGACACCCAGGGTACGGAACAACAGGGCGCGGATGCCAGCCGCTGGACGCTTACCGGCGCAAACGCCAACAACCCGGCCTTGCTTCAGGGCCTGACCGCCAGCAACACCCAATATCTGAAAAGCAGCAGCGCCGCTCTGTTCGGTCAGCTAAGCTGGCATGTGAGCGACGCCCTGACTATTCAGCCGGGCGCGCGCCTCAACTATGACAAGAAGTCCGGCTTCTACCAACGCGTTGTGACCAACGCTCAGGGTCAGGCCATCAGTTGCACCACGCCCCCTGCTCCCGGCACCATCGCCGGAACATCCGTGCAATGCGGCGTCTATCAGCCGCAGGTAAGCGCGCCTTCGGACAGCGCGTGGAATTTCACCTACGACCTCAACATCAATTACAAAATCGCGCCGGACATCTTGGCCTACGCGACCTATGCCAAGAGCTTCAAGACACTGGGAATCAACCAGAACGGCTTGCCTCTCGACGCGAACAACCAGCCGATCGCAGACGCTGGCACGGTGAAGCCGGAATCCGTCCACCATTTTGAGGTGGGCATAAAAACCCAATTCTTGGATCGACGGGCAACCTTGAATGTCACGGCCTTCCGCACAGACATCAAGAATTTCCAGGCGACCGTAAACAATGGCCAGTTCGGCGTGGTGCGCGGCTATCTCGCCAATGCAGAGAAGGTGCGCTCGCAGGGCATCGAAGCTGACTTCAAGGTCGTCGCCAGCGATCGATTCACTGCCTATGCCAACGCAGCTTATACCGACGCCAAGTACAAGAAGTTCGTTGACGCGCCGTGCCCGCCGGAACTGGCTGGTGGCACTGTCACCACCAATCCGGCGCTCTGGAGTCCTGCTGGCCAAGCTGGCACTACCGCCCAGCCGTCCTACAGCAGACCTTCTTGCGACACCTCCGGCCAGGACCTCCCCGGCGTGTCCAAATGGGCTTTCTCCTACGGCGCGGAATATAACATTCCGGTCACGCTGCTGGCTAAGGAAGGCCAGGTCTATCTGGGCGTCGACGGCAATTACCGTTCGCGCTGGAATTCCAACGCCTCACCGTCGCGCTACACGGATGTGAAGGGCTATGCCCTCACCAACTTCCGCGCTGGCTTCCGTGGCGAAGGCTTTGATGTCTTCGGCTGGGTCCGCAACGCCTTTGACGTGAACTATATCGAAAATCTGCAGGTAGCGCCGGGCAACACGGGCCTGATCGCCGGTCAGGTTGGCGATCCACGGACATGGGGCGGAACGATCAAATTCTCGTTCTGACAGGGCTCACCCCCTGCGGGAGCGGCACAAGCCCGCCGCTCCCGCATTTTTCCTTGTGAGGGTCCCACGCCCTCGCCGATTTGCGCGCCAACGCCCGCTGGGCTAAAGCCGGGCCATGTCCACGACCTTTACCCTCGACACCTCCACCAGCCGCGCGAATCCGACGCCCGCGCCCATGAAGCGGCTGACCGTCCCCGCCATCCAACGGCGCAAGGTGGAAGGTCGGACGAACGAACCGCTGGTGATGCTCACGGCCTACACGGCGCGCCAGGCGCAATTGCTCGACCCGCATTGCGACATGCTGCTGGTCGGCGATTCGCTGGGTCAGGTGATATACGGCCTGCCCTCCACCCTTCCCGTCACGCTGGACATGATGATCGCCCATGGTGCCGCCGTGGTGCGCGGCAGCTATCACAGCGTCGTGCTGGTCGACATGCCGTTCGGCAGTTACGAAGCATCGCCCGCCCACGCCTTCACCAGCGCCAGCCGGGTCATGGCGGAAACCGGATGCGCCGCCGTCAAGCTGGAAGGCGGTCAGGCGATGGCGGAAACGATCAGCTTCCTCAGCCGCCGGGGCATCCCCGTCATGGGGCATGTCGGCCTCACCCCGCAGGCGGTGAACGCGCTGGGCGGCTATGGCGCGCGCGGCAAAAGCCAGGAGGAACATGCCCGGATCATGGACGATGCAAAGGCCGTGGCGAATGCCGGAGCCTTCGCCGTCGTGCTCGAAGGCGTGATGGAGGATTTGGCGATCGAGGTCACGAACATGCTCGACATTCCGGTCATCGGCATCGGCGCATCCGCCCATTGCGATGGGCAGGTGCTGGTATCCGAAGACATGCTGGGCATGTTCGAACGCACGCCGCGCTTCGTCAAAGTCTATGAAAATATCGCCGGGACCATCAGCGGCGCAGCCGAACGCTACGCCGCAGAAGTGCGTAACCGCAGCTTTCCGACCGAAGATCAGGTCTATCGCCCCAAAAAGTGATTTGCGCTGGGCCTCGCTCCCGCTATTGATCGCGCCTTCCGCCCGACTTTTCTGACGTATCTGGAGACCGATGTGGCCCTGACGCCGCAAAATACCGAAGTTTTCATGCGCGAGGTCGATGAGGCCGTGCGGCATGACCAGCTGATCACATTCTGGCAGCGCTTTGGCCGATGGATCGTCGCGCTCGTCATCCTGGGCCTCGCGGCATTCGGTGGCTGGCTCTACTGGCAGCATTACAGCAAGACCCAGTCTGAGGCCGTTTCAGAAGAGATGGACAAGGTCATCGTCGCCGCAACCGGCGGCGGAACGCCCGACGCCAAACAGCTTGATGCGCTGGCCGACGCCAGCCAGCCGGGCTTCCGCGCTTCGGCCCTGCTGGTAAAGGCGGGTGCCGCATCGAAAAAGGGCGACGCCAAGACAGCGATCGCCGCCTATAAGGCGATGGCCGCCGACACGTCGCTCGACCAGCCCTATCGCGACCTGGCCCTGATCCGGCAAACGGCGCTGGAATTCGAAGCCCTTCAGCCGCAACAGGTGGTGGACCGCTTGAAACCGCTCGCCGTGGAAGGCGCGCCCTGGTTCGGCAGCGCCGGTGAAATGGTCGCCATCGCCTATATGAAGATGCGCAAGCCCGACCTTGCCGGCCCGATGTTCGCGGCCATGGCAAAGGATGGCAGCGTGCCTCAGTCGATCCGTTCACGGGCGCGACAGATGGCTGGGCTATTGGGGGTGGACGCGGTCGATACTTCGGCTGGGCCAGGACAGGAATAACGGAAAAGCGCATGGGGATGCACAGCATGACGAATTTTGCGGGGACGCGCCGCGCCCTGACTGTCGCCGCAATGGTTGCGCTGCTGGCGGGCTGCGGCATTGTTGGCGGTAAAAAGGGCGGGCCCAAGACGCCGGTAGTCGGCAATCGCGTGTCGATCCTGACCAATGAACAGGGCGTCGAAGTCGATCCGGCGCTGGCCGACGTTCCGGTTTCGCTGCCCGAACCAGCCGTCAATCCCGACTGGTCGCAGCCCGGCGGCGGCCCTGCCAAGGCGATGGGCCATCTGGCGCTTAGCGCTTCGCCCAGTACGGCATGGACCACCTCGATCGAAGGCAGCACACCCCGCGCGCGTCTTGCTTCCGCCCCCGTGGTCGCCAATGGCAAGCTATACGTCATCGACGCGGGCGCGCATGTCATCGCCTATGACGCCACCAGCGGTGCCAGGCTGTGGCAGACCGCCCTGCCCGCCGAAGGCAGTGGCCGCGCGCTCTTCGGCGGCGGCGTCAGCATCGTCGATGACAAGGTTTTTGCCAGCACCGGCGTGGGCGACGTGGCTGCGCTCAACGCCGCCGATGGCGCTGTCCTGTGGAAAAAACGCCCCGGTGGCCCGCTGCGCGGCGCTCCCACGCTGGCAAACGGCCATGTCTATGTGATGGGTCAGGACAACCAGATCTTCGCCCTGAACCAGAGCGACGGCGCGGTACAGTGGACCGACAGCGGCACGCTGCAAGTCACTGGCGTCTTCGGCGTCGCCGCCCCCGCCGCGACGCAGGGCACGGTGATCGCGGGCTACAGTTCCGGCGAACTGACGGCCTATCGCTATGAAAACGGTCGGACCTTGTGGGGCGACGCCCTGTCGCGCACCAGCATCTCCACCGCAGTGGCCTCGCTGACCGACATTGATGCCGATCCTGTGATCGATCGTGGCCGCGTCTTCGCCATCGGCCAGGGCGGTCGCATGGCATCCTATGAACTCGTCAGCGGCCAGCGCCTGTGGGAAATCAACATCGCCGGCATTTCGACCCCATGGGTCGTGGGCGAATGGGTCTTCGTCGTCACCAGCGACGCGAAGCTGCTCTGCGTGGCCCGCGCCACCGGCAAGATCCGCTGGATCAGCCAGCTGCGCCGCTGGGAAAAGGAAAAGAAAAAAGCGAACAGCATCCGCTGGACCGGCCCGGTCCTGGCGGGCGGTCGCCTGATCCTGGTGTCGACCCATGGCGACCTCAACTATGTCGATCCGGCAACCGGCGCGGTTCAGGCAAGCGTGGACATGGACCGGTCCATGTCGCTTTCGCCGGTCGTCGCCAACAACATGCTGTATATACTGGCGGATGACGGTCGACTGACGGCGCTTCGTTAACGCCTGCGTTGATGATAGATAAATGTGCTCCTGCGCAGGCAGGAGCCCAGTTCCAACGCTAGGACTGGGCTCCTGCCTTCGCAGGAGCACTCATGTTTTTATGCCTGATGTGCGAACAGGCGACCAAAAAAGGAAACGGGCCCACCATGCTGCCCACAGTTGCAATTGTAGGGCGGCCCAATGTGGGCAAGTCCACCCTCTTCAATCGCCTCGTCGGCAAGAAGCTGGCGCTGGTCGACGACCAGCCCGGCGTGACCCGTGACCGCCGCGAAGGGCAGGCGAACCTGCTGGGCGTCGATTTCACCGTCATCGACACGGCGGGCTATGAGGATGAAGACCCGCAGACCCTGCCCGGTCGCATGCGGATGCAGACGCAGGCCGCGGTCGAAAGCGCGGACCTCGCATTGTTCATGGTCGATGCACGGGCCGGTATCACCCCGCTGGACGAGGAAATTGCCCGCTGGCTGCGCGAGGGCGATCTGCCGGTAGTGCTGGTCGCGAACAAGGCGGAAGGCAAGACCGCGGGAGACGGGGTCATGGAAGCGTACAGCCTGGGGCTGGGCGAACCGGTGCCCTTTTCCGCCGAACATGGGCAGGGCATGGTCGACCTGTTCCAGGCGCTGCTTCCTTATATCGACCGTGAAGAGGAAGAAGAGGAAGAGGCCGAATTGGAGGAGGCGGATATTGAATCCGCCCCCTTGAAACTGGCGATCGTCGGGCGACCCAATGCCGGAAAATCAACGCTCATCAACCGGCTGCTGGGCGAAAATCGCCTGCTGACCGGGCCTGAAGCGGGAATCACTCGCGACAGCATCGCCGTCGATTGGCAGTGGGCCGACGCGGAAGGCAATGAACGGCCCGTCCGCCTGATCGACACCGCCGGCATGCGAAAGCGCGCCAAGGTGCAGGACAAGCTGGAAAAGCTCGCAGTGTCCGATGGCCTCAACGCCGTCAATTTCGCCGAGGTCGTCGTGCTGCTGCTCGACGGGACGCGGGGGCTGGAGGCGCAGGATCTGCGGATCGCAGACAAGGTGCTGGAGGAAGGACGCGCGCTCGTCATCGGTCTCAGCAAATGGGACACGGTGGAACATGGCTCGGCCTTATATCAGGGGATCAAGCAGGCGCTGTCCGACGGGTTGGCGCAGGTGCGCGGCGTTCCGATCATGACCGTGTCGGGCCTGACCGGCAAAGGACTGGACGACCTGATCCGCGTTGCGTTCGAAACACGCACCGCCTGGTCGCAACGCGTATCGACCGGCATCCTCAACCGCTGGTTCGAACGCGCTCTGGAGGCCAACCCGCCCCCCGCTCCCGGCGGCAAGCGCATCAAACTGCGCTACATCACCCAGAACAAGACCCGGCCGCCGACGTTCGTCCTGTTCGGCACTCGTCTGGATGACCTGCCCGAAAGCTACCGTCGCTATCTGGTCAATGGCATCCGCAAGGAATTGGGATTCGGCGCGGTGCCCGTTCGCCTGACGCTTCGCAGCGCCAAGAACCCCTATGCCAACAAATGACGTTCTTCATATCGACGCGCGCGGGATGAAATGTCCATGGCCGGTGCTGCGCGCGGCGCGGGCGATGCGATCGGCGCAGTCCGTGACGATCAACGCGGATGATCCCATCGCGCCGGGCGAACTGAAGGCGCTGGCCGATCAGCATGGCTGGCGGTTCGCGACCCATGACGATCATCTTTTTGCGCTGGAACGACAGCCCTGAAAAAATACCGGGACTGGGTCCGTAGCGGTTTAACCGTTTAACCGACTGTTTACGCACATCTCTTATGCTTCATTGAACTTCAGGGAGTGTTGCGAGTGCCGTATCAAGAAACGGAACTGGTAAACTGGAACGAGCTTACGCGAACGAAGACGGAGCTGAGCAGCGCCTTTCTTCGTATCCTTGGCTATTTCCGGGAAGACGGCGCTAAAGCCATCAGCGCGATCGAACAGGCCATTCGCGAGCGCAATGCCGTGGAATTGGTAAGGCCCGCCCATACTTTGAAGGGCGAATCGGCTCAGTTCGGCGCGAATCGCCTCAGCGCCATTGCCGAACGCATCGAAACGGTCGCGCGCCGCTGCGTGGAAACGCGGGAGGACCCCGACGAATTGATCGAGGTCGTCGTGGCGCTCCGCCCCTGCTTCACTGAAACCATGGCGTTGCTCGACCGCGACTCCAACCCGTTGGTGGCGCGGCGTCAGCCTGCTTTCGGTCGCCGCACCGATGGGGGACCGCAGGGTTTCGGACGGGCCGTCTGATCCACCCAAGATTTTCGTATTGAAATGCAACGGATTACGCCCCCATATGCGGGCGATGATCCGTTTTTCCGTTCTGGACCTTGTCCCCGTCATCGAAGGAAGCGACGTTCGCGCCGCGCTCGGCCAATCCGCCGCCTTCGCCGCCCATGCCGAAGCATTGGGCTTTCACCGTTATTGGGTCGCCGAACATCATGGCATGCCCGGCATTGCATCGGCAGCGACCTCGGTCGTGCTCGCCTATATCGGCGCGGCGACGTCGCACATTCGCATCGGCGCGGGCGGTATCATGCTGCCCAACCATGCACCGCTGCTGATCGCGGAACAGTTCGGCACGCTGGCCGCACTGTTCCCCGGTCGGATTGACCTGGGCCTTGGCCGCGCCCCCGGATCGGACCAGCGCGTCGCTCAGGCCATGCGGCGCACCCTGTCCGGCGGGCCCGACGAATTTCCCCGCGACGTTATGGAATTGCAGGCCTATTTCGCTGGCGATACCCGGCTGGGTTTTCAGGCGACGCCGGGCGCGGGCGAAGACGTGCAGATGTGGATATTGGGGTCCAGCCTTTATGGCGCGCAACTCGCGGCGGCGCTCGGCCTACCCTATGCCTTCGCATCCCATTTCGCGCCCGGCGCTCTGGAAGACGCGATTGCCGTCTACCGGCGGGATTTCCGCCCCTCCCCACAGTTGGAGCGCCCCTATGTCATGGCGGGATATAATGTCTTCGCCGCCGACAGCGCGGATGAAGCGCGCCTTATCGCCACCTCCATGCAGCAGGCCTTCGTCCGCCTGCGCACCGGCCAGCCGGGCAAGCTGCAACCGCCGGTCGAAGGCTATTTTGAAAGCCTCCCGCCCCCCGCGCAGGCAATGCTGTCCGACGTGCTGCGCGCCACCAGCATCGGCACCCAGGCCGATGTGGAGCGCGACATGGCGAGCTTCATCGAACGAACGGGCGTTGATGAGTTAATCCTCGGCGGCCAGATTCACGACTTCAACGCCCGCAAACGCAGCCTGGAAATCGCCGCAGCCGCCGCGCGCGGTTGACCCGTCCCGCGCCCTCCTCCCCTACGCCGCCCGCAGCCGTCCGCCGCTCAACAGCGTCGCCAGGCCGGGCCACGCACGGTTCAACATCGATCCCAGCAGCAGAACCGCAAGCAGCACGATCAACGGCTGCCCAATCAGATAGGCAGGATAGAGCGGCGACCCCAGCTTGCCGAACAACGCCCCCAGCACCGGCCCCCCCAGCCAGATGAGGATGAGGTGCGAGCAAAAAAGGAAGAAGGCAAAAGGCTCAATCCGCAACAGCATCTCGCGCACCGGCCCGCCCGCCAGCGCCCATGACAGACGCCAGAAGCAAAGGGCGGCGGCAACCCGAACGGCCAGGTCGATCAGCCCGACACCCAGCCCCGTCCCCGGCATGACCTTCAGTGAAAAATAAAGCTGCACCGTCATCAGCAGGAGGAACGGGGCTGCGGCCATGGGCCAGGAAAGCGCCGCGACACGACCGGCCAGGCCACTACGCCGCGCCATCATGCCGATGACGAAGAAGAACAGGATCGCAGGCCGCATCAGGACCGGCGCCCCCCACCCCATAACCTGCGCCAACCCGGCCACGCCTGCGACCGCCATCAGCACCCTGCCGGGCATTCGCACCAGCAAGGGCGCGGCGACCATGCACAGGAACAGGTCGCGCAGGAACGGCATCTGCACGTTGATGTCGGGGTTACGGCTGACGATGAACAACTCCTGGACCATCCACTCCAGCGACACCGGGACCGGCGCGGGCAGGTGCAACAGCAACGCCGAACCCGACACGAACAGGATGGCGATGCCGTTCCACAACACCATCGGCAGCAATATGGTGCGCGCCTTGCGCACAACATGGCGCGGCCAGTTCAGCGTCTGCGAAGACCCGCTGGCAAGCCAGCCCGAAATCACGCCCAGCAGGGGAACGGCGCTGCGCCCGAAAATCTCCATCAGCAGCCAGCGCAGATTTTCTTGCGGCGTGCCCCTGGCGATTTCCAGATCATGGCCGTTCAGGCCCGTCCACGCATGAACATAGACCACGCCCAAAATGCAGATGACGCGGGCAATGGAGATCGCGTCGGATCGGCGCGCCATGTCGGCAGTCATGATGTCCTGCAAGCCAATATCCCGTCCTGGTGCCGCACCATCGGCGGCGTTTAACCGCGACGAAATATGGTCCCCGCGACGCTCGCGCCCTGTCGAAGCGTTCAACGGAGCCGTGATCGCGCCGGATGGCCGCGATAAGCATATTCTTTACCACTGTCGGGTTAGAAATTCGCGGGGGCCGCCCGAATCTTTTCCGGCGACGCGACGGGAGCGCATATGAGTCACATGCCAGCAGCAGCTGAATTTACCGAGGCTCAATCGCAGATGACAGCCCCCCTGCCCGCCACAATAGGTGAGGTTTTCCAGATCGCCGGCTCCAGTTCCAAGGTCCTTATGGACGCGGCCAGCCTGCACGCGCTGGCGCAGGACAATGACCCCTGCATTGCAATGGCGGGACAGGTCGGCAGCCAGCTCAAAATGCGCGTCGGGGCGACCTGGCTGATCGCCAGCGTGCGTTCGATGATGCTCGACCGGCAGAATAGCGGCCTCATCGTCGCCGACATCGACTTTCTGGGCGAAGGCGACCAAGACCAGCTGACCGGCCGCATCTGCCGCTTTCGCCGTGGCGTCACCCACTATCCCCCGCCCAGCACCGAAATTTTCCCGCTTACCAGCGAAGACATGCGCCAGATCTACGCCGCCGATGATCGACCACATGTGCAGATCGGCACGGTATTCCCGACAGCGGACACGCGCGCGGCACTCTATGTCGATGCCATGCTGGGCAAGCATTTCGCCCTGCTGGGATCGACCGGCACCGGAAAATCCACCAGCGCCGCGCTGATCCTGCACCGCATCTGCGACCTGTCGCCCGAAGGCCATATCGTCATGATCGACCCGCATGGCGAATATGGCGCGGCCTTCGCGCATAATGGCGCGGTGTTCGACATCGGCAACCTAGCCCTGCCCTATTGGCTGATGAATTTCGAAGAACATTGCGAAGTCTTCGTGACCTCGTCCGGTTCGGACCGCACCGTCGATTGCGACATCCTCGCCAAATGCCTGCTTGCCGCCCGGCAAAAGAACCGGCTGGCCGAAAGCCTGGGTCGGCTGACCGTCGATTCGCCCATCCCCTATCTTCTGTCCGACCTGACCAACATTCTTCAGAATGAGATGGGGAAACTGGACAAAGGCACCGGCGCGCTCCCCTATATGCGGCTCAAGACCAAGATCGACGAGATCAAGAGCGATCCGCGCTACAGCTTCATGTTTTCCGGCATGCTGGTCGCCGACACGATGCAGGACTTCATCGCAAAGATTTTTCGCCTGCCTTCGAACGGCAAGCCCATTTCCATCATCGACGTGTCGGCCATGCCGTCCGACATCACCTCCACCGTCGTATCGGTACTGTCGCGGCTGGTGTTCGACTATGCCATCTGGGCGCGCGACGAACCGCAACGCCCGCTGCTGCTGGTCTGTGAGGAAGCGCATCGCTACATCCCCAGTTCCACTACCGGAAACGGCCAGGCCGTCCGCCGCATTCTGGAACGGATCGCGAAGGAAGGGCGCAAATATGGCGTATCGCTGGGCCTCATCACCCAGCGCCCGTCCGACCTAGCCGAAGGCGTGCTGTCGCAATGCGGCACCATCATTTCCATGCGCCTGAACAACGACCGGGATCAGGCCTTCGTGAAAGCGGCGATGCCCGAAGGCGCGCGCGGCTTCCTGGATTCCATCCCGGCGCTCCGCAACCGGGAAGCGATCATCTGCGGCGAAGGCGTCGCCGTCCCCATCCGCGTGGCGCTGGACAATCTGGAAGAAGAACGTCGCCCGGCATCCGGCGACCCCAGCTTTACGCAGCAATGGCGTCAGACCGGCGGCGAAGCCGACATATTGGATCGCACCATCACGCGCTGGCGCAGCCAGGGGCGCTGATCCCACCCCCGCGGATCAGCCGACCGGCGCAATCCGGCCAGTGGCTTCCGCTTCAGAATTGACGCTTTCCACGCATTCTTCCCGGCTGGGCGGGATGACCAGCTTCGTCTTGCGCCATGCCCCGCCATAATAGGAATGTGCGGCCAGCACCAACGCGGTCAGCGACCCCGCCGGATAGCTCCACCACAGCGCATCCGCCCCCAGATGGGGATAGGCGAGCAGATAGAATCCCAGCCGCGCCCCGAACAGGGACAGGATCATGATGATCAGCGGCCTGATGACGACGCCATTGGCGCGCATGATGCCGAAATAGATCATCGCCCCGCCGAACAGAATGAAACTCCAGCTTGAGATCAACTGCATGCGCCAGGCCAACGGAATGGCCGCGCTTTCACTCCCCAGGAACAGGGCCAGAAGTGGATGGTGAAACCACAGCATCAATGCGACCATCGACCCAGTGAAGATGACCAGATAGACCAGGCCATAGCCCGTGATCTTGCCGATCCGGTCCCATCGCCCGGCCCCCATATTCTGCGCCGCCATCGCGCTGACCGCGCCGCCAATGGCCATTGCGGGCATCTGCAGATAGGACCACAGCTGTTGCGCCGCGCCATAGGCTGCCGTCGCCATCAACCCTTCCCGATTGACCAGGCCGATCATCACCAGCCCCGCAATCGACGCGACGATCATCTGCAATCCCATGGGCAGCCCCTTGCCCACCAGCACCCGCAATTGCGGCATGGTGGGGCGCAGATACCCCCATTCATCGCCCCTCAACCGCAACGGCATATCGCGGCGGTAAATGAAAACGGTCAAGGCTATAAAGCTGATAACGCCCGCAATGGCGGTGGCCGCCGCCGACCCGGCTATCCCCATTGCCGGCACCGGCCCCAGGCCCAGGATCAGCACCGGGTTCAGCACCAGGTCCAGCCCGACATTCAACAGCATGAAGTAAAAGGGGGTGCGCGCATCACCCGTGCCGCGCACCCCCATGGTCATCATCACGCTCAGCAGCGTCGCGGGCATGGAAACGAAGATGACGCGCAAATAGGCCAGCGCCATGTCGAACGCTTCGGGCGGCGTGCCCAAAAGGCGCAGCAGCGCAGGCGCGCCGATCCAGCCAGCGGCGGCAACCACCACCCCGAACAGGAAACAAAATCCGATGGCCGAACCGAATGCGCGCCGGGCGGCATCCATGTCCCGGGCTCCGGCAGCCTGGGCGATCAGCACCGTCGACGCCATGCCAAAGCCAAAGACGATGGAGAACATCAGGAACATGATGAGGTTGGCGTTGGCCGTCGCCGCCACCGCCTGCTCACCCAGGAAACGGCCAACCCAGATGGTGTTGATCGACCCGTTAAGCGACTGGAGGACGTTCGACCCCAAGGTAGGCAGGCCAAAGAGCAACAGGGTCGACCCGATCGGTCCTTGCGTCAAATCCCTTTGGCCAACCGCCACTCTTTATCCCCTTCCTAGGGCATTTTCGAAGCAGATGGACTCATCTTCTGACTCGGAAAATGCGGAAAACGAAAGAAAAATAGAGCATGATCCGATCCGCTATGATCGGATCATGCTCTAGCCTGTGATCCACAACTAGCGGATCAGGCGAGACGGTCCAGAGCAGCTTTCAACTTTTCCGCTTCGGCGGACTTTTCCGCATGATCTTCGCGCGCCTTGGCAACCGCTTCGGGCTTGGCCTTTTCGACAAAGGCGGGGTTCGACAAACGCCCCCCCAGCGCATCCCGCTCCTTCTCAGCCGCCGCCAGAGCCTTGGCGAGCCGTGCCTTTTCAGCCGCGATGTCGATCACGCCTTCCAGCGGCAGGATGAAGGTGGCTTCGTCCACCACGATCTGCGCCGCGCCACCGGCAACATTCTCGCCAAAGGCCAGACTGTCGACGCGGCCCAGACGCGCCAGCGCCGCGCCCTGACGATCGATGCGGCGACGGGTTTCCTCCGACGCATCATGAACGACGACGGGCAGCTTGGCACCCGGCGGCACATTCAATTCGGTGCGCGCCGTGCGCATGGCGCTGATCAGGCGGATCAGCCAGTCGATCTCGGCCTGTGCCTCGCTGTCCACGGCATACAGCGCCTGCGGCCAGCGCGCGACGATCAGGTCGCAATCGCGCGGCTGGGCGGGAGAGGCCATCGCATGCCATAACTCTTCGGTAATAAAAGGCATGAAGGGGTGCAGCATGACCAATATCTGGTCGAACACCCATCCCGCGACGGCGCGGGTTTCCTCGTCCATCTGGCCTTTGCTCAGTTCGATATACCAGTCGCAAAACTGGTCCCAGACGAAATGATAGATGGCGTTCGCCGCCGCGTCGAAACGTAGTTCGGTCATCGCCGTATCGATCGCCTGCACGGTGGCGACCGTTTCCGCGATGATCCAGCGGTTGACGGGGGCCTGTGCGGCGGGCGCTTCATGGGTGGCTGATGCCCCGACCCCATTGGCCTGCAGGAAGCGCGCGGCATTCCACAGCTTCGTCGCGAAGTTGCGATAACCCTCGACGCGCTTCTCATCCATCTTCACGTCGCGGCCCTGGCTTTCCATGGCACTCATGAAGAACCGCAGCGCGTCCGCGCCGAACTTGTCGATCAGGCCCAGCGGATCGACGACATTGCCCTTGGACTTGGACATTTTCTGCCCATCCGCCGCCCGCACCAGCCCGTGCAGATAGAGCTTGCGCCATGGCACATCGCCCATGAACTCCATCCCCTGCATCGCCATCCGCGCATCCCAGAAAAACAGAATGTCAAAGCCGGAGATCAGCAGATCGTTGGGATAGTGGCGCGCCAACAAGCTATTGCCCCCCTCCCCTTCAGGGGAGGGGCTGGAGGTGGGGTCTTGCCCCAAGCGCTGCGCCTCGCCGTCAGGCCCCACCCCAACCCCTCCCGTAAAGGGGAGGGCCTTCTCAGGAGCACCATCCGGCCAGCCCAAAGTACCAAACGGCCACAGCGCCGACGAGAACCATGTGTCAAGCACGTCGGGATCGCGGAAGATGACGGCACGTCTAGGATCAAACTCATATCCCGACGCCTCTTCCCAAGAACTGCCCACCACAATTTCGACATCAGGATCATATGTCGCGCGCGCTTTAGCGAGCATCTCTTCTTCAGTCTCTGCGACGAAAATCAAATCTCGCGATCCAGGCATGATGGCATGTTCATTAACATGAGGCCCAAACCAAGCCGGTATCTGATGCCCCCACCAAAGCTGGCGCGACACGCACCAGGGCTGGATATTTTCCATCCAGTTGAAGAAGGTCTTTTCCCACGTCTTGGGGACGATATCGATCCGCCCGTCGCGCACCGCCTGCATCGGCGCGACCGCCAGCTTCTCGGCATCGACATACCATTGGTCAGTCAGCCACGGCTCGATCACCACGCCGGACCGGTCGCCAAAAGGCGTCTGGATGGTGCGCGGCTCGAAATCGGCCTCGACCTCCTCGCCGTCCTTATTCTTCGACACATGCGGCACCAGCAGGCCCAGCGCTTTCATTTCCGCCACGACCAGTTCGCGCGCGCCATCGACGCCGTCGCGCTTGAAGCGATGCAGCCCAACGAACCGATCCGGGATCAAACCATCGGATGTTTGAACCACATTGGCGTCCGCATCCAACATGTTGAGCATCTCGCCAGCGCGGAAACCCGCCCGTTTGCCCACTTCAAAGTCGTTAAAGTCATGCCCCGGCGTGATCTTGACCGCGCCCGACCCCAGTTCGGGATCGGCATGTTCGTCCGGCACGATCTTGAACCGCCGCCCGGTGATCGGCTGCAATATGTCCTTGCCGATCACATCCTTGTAGCGCGGATCTTCGGGATGCACGGCAACCGCCATGTCCGCCAGCATCGTTTCAGGCCGCGTCGTCGCAACGACGATATGGTCCGCGCCATTGGCCAGGTGAACGCCGTCGGCCAGCGGGTAACGGAAATGCCAGAAGCCACCCTTCACTTCCTGCGTCTCGACCTCAAGGTCCGAAATCGCCGACCGGAAACGCGGGTCCCAATTCACCAGCCGCTTGTCGCGATACAGCAGCCCGCGCTTGTGCAGTTCCACAAACACCTTGATGACCGCCTTCGAAAAGCCCTCATCCATGGTGAAGCGTTCATTGGCCCAGTCCATGGAGCAGCCCAGCCGCCGCAGCTGACGCGTAATCGCGCCGCCGCTTTCGGCCTTCCACTCCCAAACCTTTTCGATGAACTGCTCGCGGCTATAGTTGGTGCGCTTGTCCTGCTGCGCCTCCATCTGCCGCTCGACCACCATCTGCGTCGCGATGCCCGCATGGTCGGTGCCCACCACCCACAAAGCGTCCTTCCCGCGCAAGCGCTCATACCGGATCACGATGTCCTGCAACGTATTGTCCAGCGCATGGCCGATATGCAGGCTGCCCGTCACGTTCGGCGGCGGGTTGACGATGGTAAAGGGTTCCGCGTCCGGCCGTTCCGGGCGGAACAGCCCGTTCTGCTCCCAATGGGCGTACCAGCGGGCTTCGATTTCGGCGGGGTCGAATGTCTTGGGCAGTTCGGTCATGATCGCGCTTTAACGCCTGCAACACAACGCGCAAGGCGTCCGCCGCCTTACCGGGCGGTGATGCGCGCAATTTCCTTCGCGACCATGTCCTGCACCAGCGCAGGCAGCCGCGCGTCGAGCCATTCCTTGAGCATCGGCTTCAGCATCGACCGGACCAGCCCGTCCAGCGTATTATCATCGCCATCCCTGGGCGTCACGATCAGGGAAGACAGCGCGGACAATGAATGGCGGGCCGCAACTTCGCTTTCGACCGACAGGATGGAGCTATCCCCCTGCGCCGTCGGCTCGGCGGTAGCTGGAAATGCGTCGGACGCAGGCGTCGGTTCTTCCACCTCAACCTCGTCGGTCAGTTCCAGCACTTCCTCGACGGCGGGTTGTTCGGTCGGGACCTGTTTCGCCTCGGCCCGGCCACGGCGCGACACAGTCTGCGCCGCTTCCTCGCCCTCTTCGGCGATGATCCGCTTGATGGACGAAAGGATGTCCTCCATCGAGGGTTCCTTGCTCATGTCGCCCACCAATTATCCCCGATCATTCTAAGGTTGCTGCGCCAGGCCAGCTGGCACATTGGCATTTTGTGTCGGCGTGTCAACGGTTCGCGTCGCCTGGGGTTTCGGCGCGCGGTCGAAATCCCAATCGAACCATTTGTCATCCACCCGCTCATAATTGATGAGGGGATCATATAGCGCGCCCGTGTCAAAGCTCAGGTCGTCCGCTTCGGCATGGCCCATCGCCGCCAGCAGGCTGAACCCCGCGACATAGGCGTTACGCCGCGCGAACACCAACTCGACCTTGGCGTTCAGCGCTTCCTGTTCGGCGTTCAATATGTCCAATATGGTGCGGCTACCCACGGAATTTTCCGCCCGCACGCCTTCCAGCGACAGGTCCGCCGCCTCTACCGCCGTCTGGTTGGACTGGATCGTCTGGAGCGACGCCTGCCAGCTGGCAAAGGCGGACCGCGTCTGCGCGATCACCCCGCGCTCGATCTCAATCTCCCGCTCCATCGCCTGCGATTGCAGCGCCTGGCTCTGCCGCACCTGCGCGGCGGGCCGCCCGCCCTGATAGAGCGGAATGGTCAGCTGAACGCCCGCCGCCGCCTGCTTGTTCACCTGCGGACCCGATGTCGGGTTTCTAAATTCGTCCAGATAATCCTGCGTATTCAGGAAATTGGTATAGCCAGCGGTCGAAAATGCGGACAGCTTGGGCAGCGGCCCCGCTTTGGCGACGCGCACATCATATCCCGCCGCCTCCCGCGCCTTGTTCGCCGCGGCGATGTCGGGATTGTCCCTCAGCGCCAAGGCAACAGCATCGCTGGGCGAAGCAGGCAGGCCGGGCAAAGGCGGCGGCGGCTCCAGATCGACCGGAACATCCCCCACCAGAGCGATGTAATTTTCGCGGCTGGTGATCAGATTGGCCTCTGCAATCTGCAAATCCGACCGGGCGAGCGCCAGGCGGGATTCGGATTGCGCCACGTCGGTACGGGTGAGGTCGCCGACTTCGAACCGATCGTTCGTCGCCTGCAAATTGACGTCCAGCACATTCACATTCGCCCGGTTGAGCGAAACGATGGCACTGTCGCGGATCACGTCCATATAGGCCCCGACCACCTGGGAAAAGACCGACGCCTCGGTTCCCCGCAAATTGGCGCGGCCCGCCTCCACCCGCGTTTTCGCGGCCTTGACCCCGTTGCGCACAGCGCCGCCTGCATAGATCGGCACCGTCAACTGAGCGTTGGCGCTGACCGTTCGCTGGGGTGAGGTGAAGCTGATCGTCGGCTTCAATATGCTTTCGGAATAGCTTCCCGTCGCCTCCAGAGCGGGGCGTCCATCCGCCTTGCGGATCGGCACATTCTCATCATTGGCGCGCTGTTCCGCTCGCGCGCCGGTCAATGTGGGATTGGAGCGATAGGCCTTGGCCAGCGCCCCCTGCAGGGTTTCCGCACCCACCGCGACCGGCATGGCGCAGCAGGCCAACAGCAAGAGCGTCGTGGCGGAGCGCCGTGGAAAGACCTGCCTTGCCGTCATGAACCCCCGACCCGTCAGAAAATGAAAGCTGCCGGCGCAGCGAAACCTGGCAAGACCACCATTTCCACGTCCATGACGCTGGTCAGCCCCAATATGCCATTTATCGCGCGGCCACTGCACAGCCGGGTCACGCCCCGCTCGACTATGCCCGTCACGACGCGCGCGCCATCGGCCAGTTGCTGCACGACCACGGCAGGCACTTCCTCCACGGCTCCGTCAATGAACAATAGATCATAAGGCGCGCCATCGACAGCGCCCGCGCTGAGCGGACCGCGAAGGATCACGCCGTCATAGCCCATGACGTCAGGCCCGCTTTCTTCCTCGACCGCAGTCACCTGCGCGCCCAGCGCCTTCAGCAGCGCGGCGCTGTAACCGGTGGCCGCGCCGATCAGCAGGACGCGATCGCCCGGCTCTACCTGCGCTTCCGTCAGCAGGCGGCCAGTCGCCAGCGGCGGATTGATCGCACGACCGCCCTCCAGCGGGATCGCGCGGTCGATATAGGCCATGGCGCGCCGTTCGATCGGGACGAAATCCTCACGCGGCGTCCGCGCCATCGCGGCGACAACACGCTGATCATCGACCCCGCTCGTGCGCAGCTGGCTTTCGACCATAGCGGCCCGCATCGATGAAAAATTCTGCTCGGTCACGACATTTCCTCGATTGGCATAACTGTATTGTGAAAGCAATACAGCACTGACATACTGGACCTCTAAATCAGCATGCAGGCAACGCCAAGCGGCTTTCCACGCTGTGAGCCAAGAATCTTGGGATCACCCGCGTCCCCCAACGCTTGACTTTGCAACGAAAGCCGCACATTTGCGGCGTCCCACTTGGCGAGGCCCGATGGCGGAGTGGTGACGCAGCGGACTGCAAATCCGTGCACCCGAGTTCGATTCTCGGTCGGGCCTCCAGCTTCCGTAACTCTCGCGAGCCCAAGCCATCCGTCAAACCCTCCGAGAAAAGCTTGCATGAGCGGTCACCCCCTTCCCGAACCTGATGAGGATGACCGCAAAATCGCGGCTCTCGATCAAACGTTTTTCCAATCGTCAGCGATGATCCGCCTCGAATCGATTAGCAATTTTGCTCAATCGCTTTGGAAATCACTGATGATCGTGAACGGGGGTGCAATCGTTGCCCTCTTTACTCTGATCGGCAACAGCGATTTGGCCGTCGACAAATTCTGGTTATGGTGGGCCTTCTTGACCTTCGCAATCGGATTGGGTGCCACACTCCTTTCCAACTTTGGAGCATACGTCACGCAATCTGCCTATTGGCAGCACGACATGTCGGGTGCCTGGAATGCACAAGAACAAATGCACGGTCGCCCGCCCAAATGGGTGAAGGAGGTAGCTCACAGTTCCTCGCTTGGCACCATGTTTGAATGGGGCGCGCTGGGAAGCGCGATCCTAGCGCTAGCGGCCTTCTTGGTTGGCTCCTGGTGCGCGCTGAAAGCCGTGATTCCATCGAGCAACCACCTGGCATCTTCAGCTATCGTCAGTTCCTCGAAGGTCCCGTCCCGCGCTAAGCCTCAGGCCCCTCACTCTTCGCCGCCAGACCGCAAGCCATTATCAGTGCCGCCAGAAGGGCAACCTCAAGCGCATTGACTGCGGGGCCATCGATATGAACCCGTGCCCCATTCCAGGGTCGGCTCGATAAAGCCCCGCTTCGTTGCGATAGGCCAACCCCGCCCACAGCCCCTTCCACAATTCGTCGCAATTCGGTTGCCATCCCCCACGCTGTCAGGCGAATAGTCAGCGCAAATAGGGGGTCGGATTTCCATGAAAGTTGGTCTGTTTGGTTGCGCGCTCGCTCTGGTCGTCGCGCTCGTTCCGGCTGCCGCGATGGCCGACGATCCCCGCGACCCCTCCATGCGCAGCGCGGCGGCGCAGGCGCGCGACCGCGCGATCATCAAGCGGATGAACCAGCAGCAACTCGCCTATGTCCGCGAACGCGACGCTCGGAACCGTCCGACCTACCGCGTGGCCGACGACGATCGCGAAACCTATGATAACGCCCGCGCCGACTATGCCCGCGAAATGGCGGCCTGGCGTCGCGCGGTGGCTGCATGCAACGCGGGTCGCTGGGAATATTGCGACAATTGATCCGGCGCGCGGCACAGACTGCGCCGCCCGGACGCCCGATCGACGGATAGCGAAAGCCGCTCTCGACTTCCTTTCCCGCCCCCGTCTAAAGAGGGGGTATGATGAAGCTGTTTATCGGTAACAAGGCCTATTCGAGCTGGTCGCTGCGCGGCTGGCTGGCGTGCAAGCTCAGCGGCCTGCCGTTCGAGGAAGTCGTCGTCCCGCTCTATGACGAAGCATGGGAAAAACGGCGCGAAGGGGACGAATTCGCCCCCTCTTCCGGCAAGGTGCCGATCCTGTGGGATGGTGACGACATCGTCGTCTGGGACAGCCTGGCCATCATCGAATATCTGAATGACAAAACCGGCGGCGATAAATTCTGGCCCGCCGACCCTGCGGCGCGGGCGATGGCGCGGTCCATGGCGGCGGAAATGCACTCCAGCTTCGCCGCCCTCCGGCGCGAGCACAGCATGAACATCCGCCAGATCTATGCCCCGGTCCCGCCGTCGGAGGGCGTGGCGCACGACATAACCCGCATCATGCAACTATGGGCGCAGGCCCGCGCCCGTCATGGCGGAGAGGGCGATTTTCTGTTCGGCGAATTCGGCGCGGTCGACGTCATGTTCGCGCCGGTCGTCACTCGCTTCATCACCTACCAACTCCCCGTCGCACGCTTTGCCCGGGCTTATATGCAGGCAGTGGTCGCCCACCCCTGGATGCAGGAATGGATCGGCGAAGCACAAGCCGAAGAATGGGTAATCGACCGCTTCGAAGCCCCACCGCTTTCGGAGTGAGCATGGCCTTGGGTTTTTCCTGTCGATACCGGGCGTCATAGCCGATGAAAGATAGCCGCATCGCCCAATGGCTGCTGCCGCTTCTCGCCTTGTTCGCTGCTGCTTGTGACAACCGTCCCGACCAGTGGGACGCATTCATATATCCCGACCGGAATGACCTCACAAAGCATAAGGAAATCAAGGGCTTTAAAACCTTCGACCTTTGCCAGCAGGCGTCGATTGACCAACTGAGGGCGCTGCCCGATCCTGACGGGGGCGATTATGAATGCGGATATAAGTGCGAGCCGCGCGCGGATTTGAACGGCATCAATGTGTGCAAAGAAACCCGGAAATAATCAGGGTTGGCTGACTGCCCGGTCTTGATGGCATCGCCACTCACTTCGGCGACGCGCTTTTCTCCACCGGGGTCTTAACCCCCTTCTTCTCCTTATGCTCGCGAAGAAGCACATCCAGTTCAGCGATGCGCAGGCGTTCCGGCGTATCCTTGGCAAGGCCTTTCAACCGGCATGCGGCCCAAAGGCTCCTGCGCTCTGATTCCAGCGCCTTCAGGTATAAATCGGCCATTTCGTCTCCATGCTTTGCGCTCCCATACAGGAGCGCGCGTCAGGATGCGACAGGGCATGGGGCAATTTCAAACTGGAACACGCATCCCGTCACGCCCGTTGCGCGCGGGGAAGGGCACATGAAGCGCCCGCCCGCATGGGGCAGACCGCTTCCAAAAGCTCAGTTCGCCTTGCTCATGTCGACCTTCTCCACCCATTCGGGGTAAAAGGTCGGCTCGCGGTTTGACCAGCCGACCGCTGTCGCCGCCGCCTCGCTGATCGACTGGAGCAGCGCACGGCGCTTTTCGGGATGAAGGTGCGGCAGGCTCGCCGCTGCGCAGAAGGCCCCCGGCAGCCACGGCCTGGCCCCCGCCCCCAACAGCCGCTCATACAGGAAGCGATAGGCGGAAAAGCTGCCCAGCCGGTCTTGTCCCAGATCGAACGCGGAAATCGTCACCAGCGGGGCCATGAACGGCTCCATCTGGTCCAGCCCGCTATCGTCGGGCACTCGCGTCTTGATCTCATCCAGCCGCCCATAGATGCGTGCCTGCGCGCGAATGCTGGCTTCCTCCACCATGTCGCGCGACCATAATATCATGGCGTCACGGCGATGGAGGCCGATGTCCAGCGAACGGCGGATATAGCGCTGCGTGGCAGACGGGAAACTGGCGAATTCGCGCAGTTCCGCGAGTGTGACGGCCCCGTCAGCCGGTCTTGCATTGGTGCCCATGCTCTTGCCCTCCGACTTCTAGTCGATCGACAAAGGATGCGCCCATCATGGTTACTGGAAGATTAAGCGCGAACCCTGCCGACCTGCACAGGGAATCACGTTTCCTTGTGCGTCGCAACATATAAATTTGCGAAAGATGCGAATGATTTGATCAGCGTGAAGCATGGCGCGACGACCGCCGACGCGGCCAAAAGCGGCGCCAAGGGGAAAGCGTCCCGCTTTCGGCCCGGCGGTCATTCGGCCCGCCGTTCCAGCACAGCGCCGATCATCTTGCGCCATATCGCGACATCGCCAGCCTCGGCCATCTCGGCGTCCGGCTCGCGCAATGTATGCAGGATCGCATAGGCGTCATCCACATGCTCGCGCCATCTGGCGTCCACCGCGCTCGACGCATGCGGGTCGCTTCCCTCGCCATTCAGGCTGAGTTGACGGCCTGCCAGAACGCGGGCGATGCGTTCGATCGCGGGAGTGGCGGAAGTGGGCATGAAACAGGGTTCCTCTCTCCGTTGGAGGCGAACCGCCCGGTCATGAAACCGAAGCGGTTCGACCTCTTCGCGATCATATCAGCATTAATCGAACCGTCCATCAATCCTGCTCATCTTCCTTATATCCCGATGAGGGAACCGGGTGCCCATCGTCGCCCGGTGCCGTCGCGGCCGGAGGATCGGACGCGTCCATCGAATCCCTCAGCCCTTCTTCCAGCTTTTCCTCCGGCGTCATGGCATGGTCCTGGGCGTCGGTCGGCCGTTCATCGCCCGCTTCTTCCCGGCTGTTGGGCCTGATATCGGTCTTGTCCGTCATCTCATTCTCCTCGCGCGGTCCATGGATCGTCTCCGCGCCTGCCCTGATGAAACGGATAGTCCCGATGCCCGGTTCCGCACCGCTTGCGGCTCAGGTGTCGCGCGCCCATATCCGCGCCCATGCCCGGGCAACGCCCTTGCCCCTCAGGAACAAATCTGGAACAACACGCCCCATGAGTCTGACCACACTTTCCGTCCGCGGCGCGCGCGAACACAATCTCAAGGGCGTGGACGTCGATCTCCCCCGCGACAGCCTGATCGTCATCACTGGCCTGTCCGGTTCGGGCAAGTCCTCCCTCGCCTTCGACACCATCTATGCCGAGGGTCAGCGCCGCTATGTGGAGTCCCTCTCCGCCTATGCGCGCCAGTTCCTTGAGATGATGCAGAAGCCGGACGTCGAGCATATTGACGGCCTCTCCCCCGCCATCTCGATCGAACAGAAAACGACCAGCCGCAATCCGCGCTCCACCGTCGCGACCGTGACCGAGATCTACGACTATATGCGCCTCCTCTGGGCGCGCGTCGGCATTCCCTACAGCCCCGCGACCGGCGAACCCATCAGCGCCCAGACCGTCAGCCAGATGGTCGACCGCGTGATGCAACTCCCCGAAGGCACCCGCTTCTACCTCCTCGCCCCCGTCGTCCGCAGCCGCAAGGGCGAGTATAAGAAGGAGCTGATGGAGTGGCAGAAGGCCGGCTACACCCGCGTCCGCATCGACGGCGAAATGTACCTGATCGAGGACGCCCCCGCCCTCGACAAGAAATACAAGCATGACATCGAAGTGGTAGTGGACCGCCTCGCCGTGGCCGCGGACATGTCCACCCGCCTCGCCGACAGCTTCGAACAGGCGCTGAAGCTGGCGGACGGCCTGGCCTATATCGACCTGGCAGACGGCACTGTTGCCCCCCTCCCGCAAGCGGGAGGGGCCGGGGGTGGGCCCGCGCCAACCCCCGGTAAAATGAAAAACGCCGGCATCCCCGACAACCGCATAGTCTTCAGCGAAAAATTCGCCTGCCCCGTCAGCGGCTTCACGATTCCCGAGATCGAGCCCCGCCTCTTCTCCTTCAACGCCCCGCAAGGCGCCTGCCCCGCCTGCGACGGCCTGGGCGAACGGCAGGAGTTCGACCCCGAACTCGTCGTCCCCAACGAAGCCCTCACTCTCAAAAAGGGCGCCATCGTCCCCTGGGCCAAATCCAACCCGCCCAGCCCCTACTACATGCAAGTCCTCGGCTCCCTCGCCAAGGAGTTCGGCTTCAACCTCGAAACCCCGTGGCAAGACCTCCCGCCGGAGGTAAAGCTCATCATCCTCCACGGCACCGCAGGCAAGCCCGTCACCCTGCGCTTCGTCGACGGCAAAAAATCCTACGAGGTCAAGAAAGCCTTCGAAGGCGTCATCGGCAACCTCAACCGCCGCCTGCTCCAGACCGAATCCGCCTGGATGCGCGAGGAACTGAGCAAATACCAAACCGCCATGCCGTGTGAGACCTGCCACGGTGCCCGCCTCAAACCCGAAGCCCGCGCCGTCAAGATCGCGGGCGAAGACATCTCCATGTCCACCCGCCGCTCGGTCGTGGACGCGCTCGCCTTCTTCCAGACCCTCCCCGCCCACCTCAACGACCAGCACAACCAGATCGCCAAGGCCATCCTCAAGGAAATTGTCGAGCGCCTCGGCTTCCTCAACAATGTCGGCCTCGACTATCTGAACCTCGACCGCACCAGCGGCACCCTGTCCGGCGGCGAGTCCCAGCGCATCCGCCTCGCCAGCCAAATCGGCAGCGGCCTGTCAGGCGTCCTATACGTCCTCGACGAACCCAGCATCGGCCTGCACCAGCGCGACAATGACCGCCTGCTCATCACCCTCAAACGCCTGCGCGACCTCGGCAACACCGTCATCGTCGTGGAGCATGATGAGGACGCGATCCGCACCGCCGACTATATCGTCGACATGGGACCGGGCGCAGGCGTCCACGGCGGCCAGATCGTCGCACAAGGCAGCCTCAACGAACTGCTCGCCCACCGCGACAGCCTCACCGCCGACTATCTCAACGGCACCCGCCGCATCGAAGTCCCGCCAAAGCGCCGCAAGGGCACCGGCAAGAAACTCACCGTCCACAACGCCCGCGCCAACAACCTGCAAAATGTCACCGCGTCGATCCCGCTCGGCACCTTCACCTGCATCACCGGCGTCTCCGGCTCAGGCAAGTCCAGCTTCACCATCGACACCCTCTACGCATCGTCCGCGCGCCAGCTGAACGGCGCGCGCATAGTCGCTGGCCCCCACGACAAGGTCACCGGCCTCGAACATTGCGACAAGGTGATCGACATCGACCAGTCGCCCATCGGCCGCACCCCCCGCTCCAACCCGGCCACCTACACCGGCGCCTTCACCAACATCCGGGACTGGTTCGCGGGCCTCCCCGAAAGCCTGGCGCGCGGCTACAAGCCCGGCCGTTTCAGCTTCAACGTCAAGGGCGGCCGCTGCGAAGCCTGCACCGGCGACGGACTGCTCAAGATCGAGATGCACTTCCTCCCCGACGTCTATGTCACCTGCGACGTCTGCCACGGCGCGCGCTACAATCGCGAAACCCTGGAGGTAAAGTTCAAGGGCCACAGCATCGCCGACGTGCTGAACATGACCGTCGAGGATGCGGTGGAATTCTTCAAGGCCGTCCCCCCCATCCGCGACAAGATGGCGATGCTCGCCGAAGTCGGCCTCGGCTACATAAAGGTCGGCCAGCAGGCCACCACCCTCTCCGGCGGCGAAGCCCAACGCGTCAAACTCGCCAAGGAACTCGCCCGCCGAGCCACCGGCCAGACCCTCTACATATTGGACGAGCCCACCACCGGCCTCCATTTCGAAGACGTCCGCAAACTCCTCGAAGTCCTCCACGCCCTGGTCGAACAGGGCAACAGCGTGGTCGTGATCGAGCATAATCTGGATGTCATTAAGACCGCCGACTGGATCATCGACATGGGACCGGAAGGCGGCGTCAAGGGCGGCGAAGTCGTCGCCGAAGGCACGCCGGAAAAGGTAGCGAAGAACGCCCGGAGCTTTACCGGGCGGTACTTGGCACCGCTGTTGGGGATGGAGGCTGTGGCGGCGGAGTGAAGTTAACAAGTGATTAAACGATTTTTTCGTTGTGCCAGCTTTCAAGCTCATATTAGTGAGGGCTCATGAGCGGGCGGCACAACCAAATCACACTTGATCATACCCAGATTGTGGAAGGGGACGTACTCGACGTACTGGCGGGACTCCCTGACGAAAGTGTCCAGTTGTGCGTTACTTCCCCACCATACAACATTGGCAAGTCCTATGAGAAGGGCACCTTCGCCACCTTTCAAGAGTATGAAGAGTGGATGAGGAAAGTTTTATCAGAAATATATCTAAAACTTTCTTCGTCTGGAAGCTTGTGCTTACAGGTGGGCAATCACGTTTCGAATAGTAGAGTCACACCCCTTGATTATGTGTTCGTACCTATTCTTCAAGATATAGGGTTTATTCTGCGCAATAGAATCATTTGGAAGTTTAATTTCGGTCTACATGCTCAATATCGGCTATCAGGTCGATATGAGACGCTCCTTTGGTTAACTAAGGGAGAGGATTACAAGTTCAATTTAGATGCGATAAGAGTTGAGCAACTCTACCCCGGCAAGCGACACTCCGCCAAAAAAGGCACAAAGGCAGGGAAACCGAGCGGAAATCCAAAGGGAAAAAATCCTTCCGATTTCTGGATGTTCGATCCTAAAGATGCCTTTTTCGGGGACAGCGTTTGGGACATTCCCAATGTAAAAGCTAACCACCCTGAGAAAACGACACACCCCTGCCAGTTTCCGAACGAACTGGCGGAACGGTGTATTTTAGGATTTTCTGACATCGGTGATGTTGTCCTCGACCCTTTCGTAGGAACTGGAACAACTGCGATTTGTGCCGAAGGCCGCAAACGAATTGGCATCGGCATTGAGATTCAGGCAGCTTATGCGAACGAAGCGAAAAATCGCTTGGCGCTACTAGAAAAAGGCGACCTTCCGTTGCGCCATTCGGGCAAGCCTCCCGCAGTTCCTAAAGGCAATGAAAAAGTTGCCACGAAGCCGACGGAATGGGCAGTTTAGTTAAGGGGGAACAGGCGTGGCTCTTCTAGCCAAAACTACCAAGAAAAAACCCAAGCCAAAAAAGCCGAGTCCCGAGCTGAAGGAGCAGCGTCGGCGGGAGCGATCGTTTACGAAGCAGAACCGTGACATTTTTCTGTCCGCAGGATTCGAATTGGTTCCTGGCGTAGATGGAAAGCACTTTGACTTCGAAGGCATACAGAGCGAGCTCGATGACATTTTCATTTACGAAAATGTCATCGTATTCGCAGAATACACTCTGTCAAATACCTCGAACTTGGGCACTCACGCTAAAGGTAAGGCTGGCAGCCACAACAAAATTATAGGCGAGCCAGTCCAGTTCATTCAAGAATTGTCGGAACTTTGCCCTGCTCTCAACGAAAAAATTACTTCGTCATCATATACTCATAAGCAGCTGATTTTTGCTATTATCTATGCCTCTGAAGCGTCGGTTGATAATCATCATCAGGCTTTTTTCGAAAAAACGAAATTCATTTCAAGGTCTGAAAGAGCTTACTTTAAGAAGCTCACCAAAACTTTGAAGAAATCCTCTCGATATGAGCTTTTCGATTTTCTAGGAATAAACATCAGCAAGGTTGGCGCGAACGGGATCACTGCGGGAGCCAGCAAGATTGACCGCTACCATGGCTCGCTTCTGCCGGAAGAACATTCGAATTTTCCCAAAGGATTTAAAGTCGCGTCTTTTTACGTCGATCCCGAAGCACTGCTAAAACGCGCTTACGTTCTAAGGCAAGGCGGATGGAAAGATTCGCTTAACCTTTACCAGCGGATGATTATTCCTGCAAAGATCAGTGCAATTCGCAAGTATCTTAGAGAACATCATCGCGTTTTCGCCAACAATATCGTGATCACCCTTCCCGATAACACCGAGTTTCGGGACAACAAAAATGTGATCATCGACACCGCTAAGCTGGCAGAATCAACGCCTGCGTGGGTCCACATTGCAGAAGCACCCAATTCGGTGGGCATAGTTGATGGACAGCATCGCGTGTTTTCATACTATGAGGACCTGTCACCAGACGTTCTGATAGATAAATATCGCAAACAACAGAATTTGTTGGCTACAGGAATTGTTTATCCGCCTGGAACAACCGCAGCAGACAAAGAAAAGTTTGAAGCTGCTCTTTTTCTAGAGATAAATTCCAACCAATCTGGCGCGAAATCGGATCTGAAACAAGCCATCTGGCTTATTCTAGATCCTTTTAAGCCAGTTTCTGTTGCCCGAACAGTGGTAAATCGCCTTGCATCCACTCTTCCGCTCAACGGATTTATCCAAAGGACGGACTATGACATTGAAAAAATACCCACCACAACAATTGTGTCATATGGGATTCAACCTTTAGTAAAAAGAAGCGGAAATGACTCCGTCTTTACGATTTGGAATAATCCAGGAAAATCCGGAATTTCAGATGGAAATAGAGATGATAAGATTTTGGAAGAATACATAAAGTTTTCCTCTGAACACATTGCTGATTTTTTCACTCTTATCCGCAATTCTCTTGATAAAGATAAGTGGAATCCAGTCGACAAAAATGGTAATGGAATACTGTCCGTTACCACTATAAATAGTTTTGCGATACTTATGCGACGACTTATAGAATCTGGGAAAATCACTCATAAAGAAATAAAAGTCGATCTATCGCCGATTAACAAAGTGAAGTTTAAATCGTTCAAATCCAGTCAGTATGCAGCGCTAGCTACTGAGATGTATAAAACCATAAAATGAACGGGTGCAGGGCTCTGCTCTGCGCCTACCGTTCCCATTTTGTTCTGTCCTACAACCCCTCACCTGTTATACCGTCCCGGCAAACCCTCCCATAAAAAGGAGCCTTGCCCATGTCCTACCACTTCTCCTCCCTCCCCGCGCCCGCCGATCAAAGCCGCGTCGACGGCTGGAGCCCCGCGCGGCAGCGGCAGTTCCTCGAAACCCTCGCCGCCACCGGCGTCATCACCACGGCCTGCGACGCCGTCCACATCTCGCCCCGCGCCGCCTATGCCTTGCGCATCCGCCGCGACGGCGCGGCCTTTCGCCTCGGCTGGGACGCGGCCATCCTCATCGCCCGCGCGCGCCTCGCCGACGATCTGCTCGCCCGTGCGCTCAACGGCCATGAGGAAGTGATCCGCAAGGACGCTGACGCCAACGAAATCACCCGCCACCGCCACGACAACCGCCTCGCCATGTCGATGCTCTCCCGCCTCGACCGCATGGCCGACAACCCGCCCGCGGGGTCCGACGCCGCCCTCGCCCGCGTCGTGGCGCAGGATTTCGCCGCCTATCTCGACATGCTCTGCCCAGAGGAAAGGGCACCAGAGGACGCAGCGGCGCAGGACAACCGCCTCACCCTCACCCCCTCCACCGCGCCGGACATGGACGAAACCGCCCTGCTCGACCCCACCCTCTCCGACAGCATCGAAGATACCGCCACCGCCCTATCGCCGGGCGCATCCGCCGCGCTGTTCATCGCCGCGCGCATGGCACTGCATGATGGCAAGAACGCCCGCAATTTCGCTCAGCCCTACCCCTTCCATGAACGGTGTGAACTTCGGCCCCCGGTGGTCGATCGCATGACCCTTCCGCCCGACGAAGCCGCCACCCGCCTGCGCGGCGCATGGTGGGATGAGGAACGGGAAGACTGGCGAACCGATTATCCCGCCCCGCCCGGCTTCGACGGCGAAGAAAGCGACGAACTTTACGACATAGACTATTATGAGCGCGCCCTGACTCCACAGGAAAGCGAAGCCCTGGCCGCATTGGCGGAGGCCCAGCGCCGGCCCTATGAAGACGCCGCCGCATTGGCGCGGGACGCCTTTTTCGGCTTCGCGGCGCTGGAAGGATGATGTCGTCAGGAGGCGCGATACCGCCGTGTTCCTGCGAAGGCAGGAACCCAGTTCCTGGGTCGGGACCTGGCTCTCGCGAACCACTCGTCTCGTTCGAGTGCCTTCACAGGAACACAGCTTCCCCTCCCCACCCCTTGCAATTTCCCGGCTTTTCGCTCATATATCCGCTGCTACAGACGCAAATCGACGGTCTTTCGGCGCTTTGCGGCCCTAAACTCCTTCTTTCCCTGCCCCTCTAGCACCCGGTCCGTCCACACGGGACAGGCCGTACGAAAGAAGGAACTACCCATGAGCATCACCGGAACCGTCAAGTTTTTTAACGCCGACAAGGGCTATGGCTTCATCGCCCCCGACAATGGCGGCGCAGACGCGTTCGTTCACATCACCGCCGTTGAGCGCGCTGGCCTCACCACGCTGCGCGAAAAGGACCGCGTGTCCTACGATCTGGAAGAAGATCGTCGCGGCAAGATGGCGGCTGTGAACCTCCAGCACGCCGAATAAGCGGTTGCGCTGTTCGTCCGGGCGTCGTTTCGACGGTGCCCGGACGTTTCCCTCGAACAAGGAGCGCACAAATGACACATCCCGATTATCGCGGCCTCGCCGCCCAGGCCCGCAACGAAGCGGACGCCGCCACCCTCGCCAATGTCCGCGACCGCTGCCTGCGCTCCGAAGCCGGCTTTCTCGCCATGGCTGAACGCCAGGACCTTGCCGACCGCAACCGCGCCCGCCGCGAAGCCGCGACAGCTGCTGCTGCCGACGCCGCTGACGAACTGGCCTGACCTGAGCGTCACCATTTTGCCGGTCATCCGGCGCACCCCGTCGCCTCCTGCATAAGCCACGGGAACTCAAAGGACGGCCGCCCGTTACTCCTTCAAATTCCGCAACCACGGCATTTGACGAAGGAGTTTCCCACCATGATCCGTACCCTCATCTTCGGCGCGATTGCTGGCTATGTCGGCAAGAAACTCTATGACGAAGGCAAGCTGACCGAATTCACGGACGATCTGAAGGCCCGCTACCAGCAGGTCCGCCACGACATCTCCGACCGCTCCGCAAACGCCAGCACCAACCGCAGCACCAGCACAATGACCCCCACCAGAACGTCGACGCCACAAAACAGGGCCTCCTCGTCGCCCCTAGCAAGCTAAGCCATTCCCCTCTCCCAGCGGCCACCTTAAGCCACTGGCACCCGCCCGCCCGGCCCGCGCTTTCCCCCCTTTAGCGCGGAACCGTTGGCGGGCGGTCTGTCTTCAGAACCATCAAAAGATCATCCATTCCGCTTACGCAACCTCCCGCCCTTCCACGGGTTTAACCCTCGCAAGGGGCATTAAAAAAAGGAGAGAAAAATGAAGCCCACCCCCATCCTCGCCGCCACGTTAATGGCGCTACCCCTCATCGCCTGCACAAATGGCTATGGCGACCGCTATGGCTATAACCGTCCCGCAGGCACCTATTCGGGACGCCAGATTAACGATAACGATTACATCTACCGCGACGCCGACGGCCGCTATTACTGCAAGCGCGACGACGGCACCACGGGCACGATCGTCGGCGCCATCGCCGGTGGCGTATTGGGCAATATCATCGCGCCCGGCGGATCAAAAACGCTCGGCACCATAATCGGCGCAGGCGGCGGCGCCCTCGCCGGTCGCGCGATCGATCGCAACGACGTACGCTGCGAATAAAAAAAGGGCGCGGCCATCACAGCCGCGCCCTTCCGTTTCTTCAGGCCGAGACTTAGAGCTTGCCAGTCAATTCCGGCACGACCTTGAACAGGTCGCCGACCAGTCCGATGTCCGCCACCTGGAAGATTGGCGCATCCTCGTCCTTGTTGATAGCGATGATGGTCTTGCTATCCTTCATGCCCGCCAGATGCTGGATCGCGCCGGAAATACCGACAGCGATATAGACTTCCGGCGCGACGATCTTGCCGGTCTGCCCGACCTGATAGTCATTCGGCACATAGCCCGCGTCAACGGCAGCGCGCGACGCGCCCACCGCCGCACCCAGCTTGTCCGCCAGCGGATAGATGACCTCTTCAAAGGTCGGTCCATCCTTCAGCGCGCGGCCACCCGACACGATGATCTTGGCCGAAGTCAGCTCCGGACGCTCCTGCTTGGCGATCTCCGCGCCGACGAAGCTCGACAGCCCCTTGTCACCCGTCGAGGAAACCGCTTCCACCGCGCCCGAACCACCCTCACGCGCGGCCTTCTCAAAAGCGGTGCCGCGAACGGTGATGACCTTCTTCGCGTCCTTCGACTTCACCGTCGCGATCGCATTGCCCGCATAGATCGGCCGCGTGAACGTGTCCTCGCTCTCGACCGACAGGATGTCGCTGATCTGCATCACGTCCAGCAGAGCCGCGACGCGCGGCGCGATATTCTTGCCGTTGCTGGTGGCAGGCACGACGAACGCGTCATGGCTGCTCATCAGTCCGACGATCAGCGGCGCGACATTTTCGGCCAGCGCATGACCGAAGGCCGCGTCGTCGGCGACATGGACCTTCCCCACGCCCGCGATCTTTGCAGCCGCCTCACCCACGCCGCCGACTTCAGCGCCGACGACCAGCAGATGCACTTCACCCAGCTTTGCAGCGGCGGTGACGGCGGAAAGGGTCGCGTCCTTGACGGCGCCGCCCTCATGTTCAACCCAGACAAGCGTCTTCATGCGGCAACTCCCAGAGCCTTGAGCTTCGCGACCAGTTCATCGACATCGGCAACCTTGACGCCAGCCGAACGCTTGGCGGGCTCGGTGACCTTCAGCGTCTCCAGACGCGGCGCAATATCGACGCCATAGTCGGCAGGCGCCTTGGTCGCGAGCGGCTTGCTCTTGGCCTTCATGATGTTGGGCAGCGAAGCATAGCGCGGTTCATTGAGGCGCAGATCTGTCGTGACGATCGCCGGGACGTTGAGCTTCACCGTCTCCAGGCCGCCATCGACTTCGCGGGTCACGCTGACCTTGTCGCCCTCAACCTCGACCTTCGATGCGAAGGTGCCCTGCGGCAGGTTCAGCAGCGCTGCGAGCATCTGGCCGGTCTGGTTGCTGTCATCATCGATCGCCTGCTTGCCCAGGATGATCAGGCCAGCGCCTTCCTCTTCCTGCACCTTGGCGAGCAGCTTGGCGACGCCCAGCGGTTCGACTTCATCATCGGTCTGGATCAGGATCGCGCGATCCGCACCCATGGCCAGCGCCGTGCGCAGCGTTTCCTGCGCCTTGGCAACGCCGATCGACACCGCGACGACCTCGGTCGCCACGCCCTTTTCCTTCAGGCGGATGGCTTCCTCGACCGCGATCTCATCGAACGGGTTCATGCTCATCTTGACGTTCGCCAGATCGACGCCCGTCCCATCCGCCTTCACCCGCGGCTTCACATTATAGTCAATGACCCGCTTCACGGGCACAAGGATCTTCATCTTCAACATCCTTTCGCTTCACGCCAATGCCCGCATATGCGGGCAAGGACGCAGGCGGTCCTAGAAAGATCGCCTGCGCCCCATGGTGTTCCTTTAGGTGGCTCTGTTTATCAGGCCGCCTTCCTCACTTCCGCCACGATCTTCTTGGCCGCATCGCCCAGGTCGTCCGCAGGGACGATCGCTAGGCCGGAATGGGCCAGAATTTCCTTGCCCTGCTGCACGTTCGTGCCTTCCAGGCGCACGACCAGCGGGACCGACAGGTTCACATCCTTGGCGGCGGCGACGATGCCCTCGGCAATGATGTCGCACTTCATGATGCCACCGAAAATGTTGACGAGAATGCCCTTCACCGCCGGGTCCTTCAGGATGATCTTGAAGGCTGCGGTCACCTTCTCCTTGGAAGCGCCGCCACCGACGTCCAGGAAGTTGGCGGGGAACTCGCCGTTCAGCTTGATGATGTCCATCGTCGCCATGGCGAGACCGGCGCCGTTCACCATGCAGCCGATGTTACCATCCAGCTTGATGTAGGCGAGGTCATATTCGCTCGCTTCGACTTCCGCCGGGTCTTCCTCGGTCAGGTCACGCAGTTCGGCAATATCCTTGTGACGGAACAGCGAGTTGCCATCGAAGCCAACCTTGGCGTCCAGCACCAGCAGGTTACCCTGCTCGGTCAGCGCCAACGGATTGACTTCGATCTGCTCGGCGTCGGTGTCGAGGAACGCAGCGTAGAGCGACGAAGCGACCTTCGAAGCCTGCTTGGCAAGATCGCCGGTCAGGCCCAGAGCGGCAGCGACCGAACGACCGTGATGCGGCATGAAACCAGTCGCGGGGTCGACCGAGAAGCTGTGAATCTTCTCCGGCGTCGAATGGGCGACTTCCTCAATGTCCATACCGCCTTCGGTCGATACGACAAAGGCGATGCGGCTGGTCGCGCGATCGACCAGTAGAGCCAGATAGAATTCCTTGGCGATATCGGCACCATCGGTGACATAGAGACGGTTGACCTGCTTGCCCGCATCGCCGGTCTGGATAGTGACCAGGGTGTTGCCCAGCATGTCGGTAGCGTGCGCCTTCACCTCATCCAGGTTGAACGCCAAGCGGACGCCACCCTTCGCTTCGAGGGCCAGCTCTTTGAACTTGCCCTTGCCGCGACCGCCCGCATGTATTTGCGACTTCACAACATAGAGCGGCCCGGGCAGCTTCTTGGCGGCTTCGACGGCTTCTTCAACCGTGAAGGCGGCGTATCCGGCAGCAATCGGCGCGCCATATTTCGCCAGAAGTTCCTTGGCCTGATATTCGTGAATGTTCATGGGCCCGGCCCGTCCTTTCGCTGCAAAGCTGTTCCGGCGGCTAAAGCACAGGGCCATCCTGGACTCCAGCACCATTTCGCAAATTCACTTTGCAAAATTGCCAAATGGACTTTGCCTTGGGCAGTCGATTGTTGCGAAATCAGCGCAGCAGCGTGCAGGCTATGGCCGCCTTGCTGGTCACGACGAATATCTCGGGATCCTCGAGCGCTCGCAGTTTGTGGAGGAAAAGATCGATGGTCAGGCCCTCCATGTGTGAGTTGCGGAGCGAGGCCAGTGACTGGATCCGCCGAAGCTGCGGCAGGCTAAGCCGGTCGGCCATTCTTTCCGCCATGCAACCGGCAGTCGCTGGGGGAAGCCCGCCATCCATCAGGCCCGCGCGCAATCGCGCTTCCGGCGACAGTGTGGCGCAGGAGCTAAGGAGAAACATAGCAGGCAGGAGATAGCCGAGGCCAAAAACGGACCGAATTTTCATTACCCGCTTATGATTCCTGGAAGCTGAACACAGGGTAAACGCCTGAGAGGCACCTCAAATCCTGTTACGAGCAAATTTCAGCGGATAATCAGTGCGCGAGATTTACCAGCCGGGCGTTTTCACGCCGATAGGCATCGATCTGATCGGAATAGCCGCGTGCGAGACTTTCATAAGCGACCCTTCCCTGTTGAGACCGGCTCAACTGAGCCCGAATGAGGGAAACCTGCTGCCTGCGCAGGAGGTAATTGACATCTTTTTCTCCGGTCATTCACTCCCTCCTATCTTATCGTTCAAAGACACTGGCGGGGTGCCGCGACCCTTGGCGAGTCGTCTTTTTGATAGGGCGATCATAGCAGCCGTTCCCCGCGCTAGCGATTCGTCCCGACGCACCGGAGGAGCATTCCAACGGAAAAAACCGGATCAGGATCGGGTCGATTTTTTTGGCCACAAGCTGAACAAAACCACCTCCATCCAAGCCCACAAATACCAGTTCCTGGATTTACGACGGTCGGAGCAACCATTTGGCTTTGTGAGGAAAAACGCGAAAATGTGATTGAAATCCAAATCGCGTGATGGCAACCGCACCATTCGATCAGGGGGGCGGTTGATCATGGGGGAAATGCTGGTCGCCACTCTGGCGATCATTCATCATGAGATTTTGCTGTTCGCGGTCGTCGGCCTCACTCTAATTGGGATCGACGACTTTATAGTGGACGCGGTTTTCCTGTGTCGGCGCGGGTGGCGCAATCTTGCCGTGTACTCGCGGCATGCCCGGATGACCACGGCAACGCTTCCCGCGTCACCGAACCCCGGCCGGATCGCCATCTTCATCCCGGCCTGGGGTGAGGCGGATGTCATTGGTCCGATGCTCCGCAATGCCCTGACACAATGGAAAATGGGCCAATATCACATTTTCGTTGGCGGCTATCCGAATGACGAGGCAACGCTGAATGCTGTTGCGCAAATCGCCGAGAATGAACCGCGCCTCATCCTATGCATCAATGAAAAGCCAGGTCCCACGACGAAGGCCGACTGCCTCAACCTGTTGTGGCGTGCCATGCTGAAGGAGGAAGGTCACGCGGGCTGCCGTTTCAAGGCGATCGCCCTTCACGACGCCGAAGATGTAGTTCATGCCGACGAAATCCGCCTGTTCGACCTCATGATCGATCGGTTCCCCCTAGTGCAACTGCCGGTCCTCCCCCTGCCCGGACAAGGCGGATGGTGGGCGCGGGCAATCGCAAATCATTACTGTGACGAATTTGCCGAGAGTCATGGAAAGTCCTTGACGGTTCGCGAAGCGATGGGAGCTTCCATGCCATCGGCTGGCGTAGCTTGCGCCTTTGCCCGCGACACTCTGGAGAAACTGGTCGATCCGGCCAATGGCGGTCCGTTCGACCCCGTTTCCCTCACCGAAGATTATGAGGTCGGCCTGCGTATCGCCGACATGGGCGGTCGCGGCGTTTTCGTCCGCATGCGCGACAGCGACGGTCAACTGGTTGCCACGAGAGAATATTTTCCTGACAGCCTGCACGCTGCAGTTCGACAAAAAGCCCGCTGGATCATCGGCATCTCGCTCGCGGGGTGGGACCGGATGGGATGGGGTGGCGGGCCGACGGAATGGTGGATGCGGATCCGCGATCGGCGCGCGGCCTTGGCCGCTTTCATCCTGTTTGCCGCTTACATCGCGCTTCTGCTTTGGTGTATCCTTCAGGTCGGCGCATGGTTCGGCCTGGGGCGCGCCTATCGGCCCTCCCCGACGGTCGAATTGCTGCTCTGGATCAATATTGCCTTCCTGTCCTGGCGCATCGCCATGCGCGTGGTCTTCGTCAGCCGGGAATATGGCTGGCGCTATGGGCTGGGGGCGATCCCCCGGACCTTCCTGGCCAATTTAATCTCCCTGTTTGCCGCCCGGCGCGCCGTTTCCCGCTATCTCGATTCGCTGTTCGGCAAATCATTGGTCTGGGAAAAGACGCAGCACCGCTTCCCATCGATGTAAGATCCCCATGAGAACCGACTTTAGCGGGCGCCCGGTTCGCTTCTTTATCCTGCTGATGAGCAGTTGGGCGTTGGTCCGGTTCATCAGCGGGATGACTGAGGGGCCGGACCCACCTGCCCGCCCTGCGCCCCATAAACCACCCCCATCCTTCGCCGGGACAACCGGGGCATTCCGGCATACGGCGTCGCGTAACGCGATTCCCCTTCTGCAACAGCAGCCTCTTCCTTTTTCTCTGGATGCACCGTCACTGAAGTCTTCAAGGGCGCACGATCGTCCTTTGCTGCCTATTCCAAAGGTGCCGCCAGAAAGTGCCCTAGCGTATCACGATGCTCGCCCAGGCGATACTGTAACCCCTCACGCTCCCCTCCCACCCACCATTTTGGCAGCATTACCAACTCGGGGCCGAGACACGATATGGCGGGGCAGCGCTTGGTTGCTGTGGCGCGAAGGCAGTTCCACGCCAGCGGATGCGATACCCACCGGTCGACTGGGTGGATCGCAGGCGGGTATGCGAATGGATTATGACCTCACGCCTGGCGCGCAGGGCCGCGCCGCCCTTTACGGACGCTTCAGCACCGCTCTGAACAGCCCGGCCTCGCCCGAAGCGGCCTTGGGCGTCAGTTGGCAGCCTTTCAGGACTATCATGATCACCTTCGCCGCGGAACGCAGGATCGCCGTCGGCAAAGGTGCGCGTGACGCCAATGCCCTGCTGGCCGTCGGCGGCGTTGGGCCAGCGCAGCTTCTCCCCGGATTGGAAGCCGAGGCCTATGCTCAGGGTGGCGTGGTCGGATTCCACGCACGCGATCTATTTGCTGATGGCAAGCTCTCGCTTCTCTCCCCAATTGCAAAGTCACCCCTCAAGCTGGGCGCCAGCATTTCGGGAGGTGCGCAGCCCACCATAGAACGGCTGGACATAGGCCCGGAAATACAGCTGCGCCTGCCGCTACCGCGCTTAGCCGCCCGGATGAGCGTGGAATGGCGATCCCGCATCGCAGGCCGTGCAGCGCCGCCATCCGGCCTAGCCGTTACCCTGGGCGCTGATTTTTAATCATCTGATGCGCCGCCGCCTTTATCTCGCCGCGCATTGGGCTTAACTCCATGGCTCAATGGATCTTTACCTGCCTGTCGCCAACTTGTCGGTCAATGCGCTGGTGATCATCGCCCTGGGTGGCGTGGTCGGCCTGTTGTCGGGCATGTTCGGGGTGGGCGGCGGCTTCCTGACGACACCACTCCTCATCTTCTACGGGATTCCACCAACGGTGGCCGCGGCTTCCGCAGCGAGTCAGGTGACCGGCGCAAGTGTCTCCGGCGTCTTTACGCACATGGCGCGAGGCACGGTGGACGTGCGCATGGGCGCTGTACTGACCGCAGGCGGCATTGTCGGAGCGGTCATCGGCGTTTTCCTGTTCCGCCTGTTTCAGGCGCTGGGCCAGATCGACACCATGATCGGTATTCTCTACGTGCTGATGCTGGGCGGTATCGGCATGCTGATGGCGAAGGAATCCATTCAGGCTCTGGTCGCGCTCAAGACCGGAAAGCGCATCGCAGCGCGCAAACGACGCCATCATCCGCTCGTCGCGGCTCTACCGATGCGTTGGCGTTTCTACCGTTCAGGCCTTTATATTTCTCCCCTGGCACCGCTGCTTCTCGGCATGGCGACGGGCATACTTACGATGTTACTGGGCGTGGGCGGCGGCTTCATTCTGGTTCCCGCTATGCTTTATCTTCTGGGAATGACGACCCAGTCGGTGGTCGGCACATCGCTGTTTCAGATACTGTTCGTCACCATGGCAACGACCATGATGCACGCCATGACAACAAAGGCGGTCGACCTGGTACTTGCCATGCTCTTGCTGATCGGCAGCGTCACGGGCGCGCAGATCGGCACGCGCATTTCCATGACGGTGCGACCGGAATATCTGCGGATCCTTTTGGCCGCCATCGTCCTTCTGGTCGCCGCTCGCATGGCGCTGGGCCTGGGATTCCGGCCGGACGAGATATACACGGTCGAAGTCCGTTGAAGCGCCACACACGCCAGCTATTGCTCGCGCCCGCCCTGCTGATGTTGAGCGCCGCGGACCAGCCCATATTGGTGCCCGACGTATCCCAGCGCGAGGTGGAGATTCAATACAGCTTCACCGGAGCGGACCTGCTGCTGTTCGGTGCCATCGTCTATCCTGACGGGCGGCAACCCAAAAAGCCCGCCGATATTCTGGTTGTCCTGAAAGGCCCCGACCAGTCTATCACCATGCGTGAAAAGCAGAAAGTGGCAGGAATCTGGATCAATGCAGACACGGCCCGCTTCAGTTCCGCCCCCAGTTTTTACGCGATGGCTTCTTCCCGACCGATCGAACAGGTCGTGGACCAACGAACCGCCGCTATCTACGAAATGGGCGTCGAAAAGCTTCAGCTATCTCCCTCATCGCTCAATGACAGCGCGGAACTCGATCGGTTTCAGGCGGGACTGATCGACCTTCGGGAACGCGCCGGACTCTATGTCGAGCGTGCTGGCACAGTGGAAATCACGAAAGGCGTTCTCTATCGCGCGCGCCTGCCATTATCGGCGCGGGTGATCGTGGGTGACTATACCGCTGAAACCTTCCTGGTGCAGGATGGCCGTGTTGTTGCCGCCGCAGTCCGGGACATCACCATCCGCAAATCCGGCTTTGAACAGTTCATGGCAGTCGCGGCGGACGAGTGGCCTTTTTTCTATGGCCTGACTGCCATAGCGCTGGCGGTCGGAATGGGCTGGACCGCCGGGGCAATCGCGCGCCGGTTCTGAACATCGGACCGCCGCCCATTCCTCAGGGTTTGAGGTCGACACGATCTTCCTCTGCAAAGAGCATTTCCAGCAAAAGAGACCGATGGCAGGCGCTTGCCTCCCTCTCAAAGCACAGAAGCGCCGTGGGCCGCTCAGCCGCCATTTCTCGAAGCTGCTCCGACTGGACCAGCGCCTCAGGCAAATCGAGTTGAGCCGCATAAATCTCCCGCAGCTTCGCATGGTCGCCTTTGCGCGCCGCCTCTCGACCGGCAGGCGGCGTTCCCAGCGCCTTCAAACCGACATAGTCTATACCCGCGTCACGAAGCCCGGCCGCCAATATATTCTTCGAAAAGCCGGGTCGCCGGGACAATGGCACCGCCCTGACGTCGGCCAACAACGTCACTCCCGCCCCCTGGAGCGCCGCGATCACTTCCGCCTGGGTCGCCCCTTCATATCCGATCGTGAAAATGCGCATGCAGGCAAGATAGGGAGGAGGAGAGACTTTCCAACATGCCGTCTTCCACCAGGCGTTCCTCGTCCGTCTTGCCCTCTTTCTCAGCCTCGCTTAAAGGGTCCGTTCATGCCCGACATCACCGTTCCATCCGCCTCGCCTGACCTGACCGGTCGGGCGCTGTTTCCGCATCGGCATCTGTTGTCCATCGCGGACCTGAAGCCTTGGGAAATCCGCTTCCTGCTCGATGAGGCGGAACATTGGGCAAGGACCAATCGCGACAATGCGCGCAAGCATGATGACCGTCTGGCGGGAATGACCCAGATCAACGCCTTTTTCGAAAACAGCACCCGGACACTGTTGTCATTCGAGATCGCGGGCAAGCGGCTGGGCGCGGATGTCGTGAACATGCATGCGGGCCAGTCGAGCGTGAAGAAGGGCGAAACCCTGATCGATACCGCGATGACGCTGAACGCCATGGCCGCCGACGTCATCGTCATCCGCCATGCAAGTTCGGGGGCGGTGGCACTGATTGCGGACAAGGTGGATTGCCCGGTGCTCAATGCAGGCGACGGTTGGCACCAGCACCCGACCCAGGCCCTGCTGGACGCGCTGACCATTCGTCGGCGCAAGGGCGGCTTTGAAGGGTTGATCGTCGCGATCTGCGGCGACGTGCTCCACAGCCGGGTCGCCCGATCCAACATGCTTTGCCTTGCCGCGCTCGGCGCTCAGGTCCGGGCAGTCGCTCCGCCGACACTGATGCCGCCAGAGGTGGAGATGCTAGGCGCAACGCCCTTCCACCGCATGGATGATGGACTGGACGGTGCCGACGTCGTGATGATGTTGCGCCTCCAGAATGAGCGGATGGACGGAGCTTTCATCCCCTCGCCGCGCGAATATCATATGCTCTACGGCTTGACACCTGAACGGCTTGCAATCGCCAAGCCGGACGCGCTGGTCATGCATCCCGGACCGATGAACCGCGGGGTCGAAATCTCCAGCGTCGTGGCGGACCATCCTGAACGGTCTGCCATTACCGAACAGGTGGAAATGGGAGTCGCCATCCGCATGGCATGCCTGGACGTACTGACCCGCGGCGCGCGCGGCGTGGAGGGATGGCAATGAGCAAACTGGCCATCGTGAACGGGAAACTGGCCGATCCGGCGCAGTCCGCATTGACCACAGGCGTCATCCTGGTCGAGGATGACCGCATCACCGCTGCGGGCGATGTTCCCGTGCCGCAGGACGCCCAACAGGTGGACGCAGCAGGCATGGTCATCGCGCCAGGCCTCATCGACCTGGGCGTCTTCGCCACCGACAAGCCCGCCTTCCACTTCGGCGGCATCACTCGCGCGGCGCTGATGCCCGACCAATCCTCTCCGCTCGATGAAGCAGGGCTGATCCGCCAGGCGACACGCGCAGGCAAACCCGACTTCTGGGTCCACCCCATCGCGGCGGCGACGCGCGGCCTGAAGGGTGCGGAGCTAGCCGAAATCGGCATGATGCAGGCGGCAGGAGCCAAGGCGGTCGGCACGGGGCGGCAATGGATCGCTGATTCCGGCGTGATGATGCGCGTGCTCGCTTATGCGTCGGGTCTGGGGCTGACGGTCATCACCCATGCGGAAGATGGCGGGCTCGCCGGGAAAGCCGTTGCAACCAGCGGCGAAACGGCCACCCGCCTTGGCCTGCCGCACGCCCCTGCCTGCGCGGAAGCCATGGCGATTGCGCGCGATATCATGCTGGCGCGCGTGACCGGCGCGGCAATCCACTTCCGACTGGTCACGACGAAGGCCGGCTTCGACCTGGTGCGCGCCGCCAAAGCGGAGGGACTGAAGGTCACCTGCGGCATCAGCCCTGCCTATCTTTTCCTGGCCGACAATGCCGTCACGGATTTCCGCACCTTCGCGCTGATGTCGCCACCCCTGCGATCGGAGGATGATCGAAAAGCCTCCATCGCGGCGGTGGCGGACGGGACGGTCGATGTGATTACATCCAGCCATGACCCCAGGGGGCCGGAAGACAAGCGGTTGCCCTTCGCGGACGCCGCGCCCGGCATGGCGGGGGCAGAAACGCTGCTGGCTCTGTCCCTCAACCTGGTCCGCGACGGCCATGTGTCGCTGAACCGTCTCATGGCCCTTCTGAGCGCCAATCCCGCCAGGATATTGGGCGTCAATGCGGGCAGTTTTGCACCCGGCAGCGCGGCGGATCTCATCTTCATCGATCCCGACGCGCCATGGATTGTGGACTCGGAAAAAATGGCGGCTCAGGCGGGGAACACCCCCTTCGACCGGATGCCGGTGCAAGGCCGCGCCCGCCGCATCATGAAGGGCGGCGTTTTCCTTTGACGGGAGGCGTGATTATCTCCCTTGCCCTCCGCGGCAGGCCACGCTAAAGCGCCGTCCTTCGCCGGTACAGGAGTGTAGCTCAGCTGGTAGAGCGTCGGTCTCCAAAACCGAATGCCGGGGGTTCGAGTCCCTCCACTCCTGCCACGTCGCGCCTGCTTATCCTTGATTTTTCGGGGGTTCGGGGCTAGGCGGCAAAGCGAAGATGGGTCGCGGAGCCAGCGGCCGCACCCCGGGACGCCGACATGGCGGGGTCCGGAGGGCGGACTGTTGCTTCGCGCTTTGGTGTTTGGTTCGAAGGTTTAGAGGCATTGATGGCGAAGGTTTCTCCGGGCGAATTCGTCAATCAGGTGAAGACCGAAGCGTCGAAGATCGTATGGCCGACCGGCCGCGAAACGGTGATGACCGCGATAATGGTCGCCATCATGACGACGGTGCTCGGCCTCTTCTTCTTCGGCATCGACACCTTCTTCGGCGCGATTGTTCAGTGGCTGCTGGCGTTCGCCGCCGGTCAGGCCTGAGGGATTATTTGTGGCGCGATTTCCGAGCCAGCCGGTCCGACCGGCGTCGAAATCGCTCTGACGGGAGTTTGAGACGGTAACATGGCGCGCTGGTACATCATCCACGCCTATTCGGGCTTCGAAAACAAGGTCAAGGAATCGATCCTGTCCGAAGCCGAGCGCATGGGCCTCTCCCAACTGGTCGAGCAGGTGGAAGTTCCCACCGAGACTGTGACCGAGGTGAAGCGCGGCAAGAAGGTGCAGGTCGAACGCAAGTTCATGCCCGGCTACGTCCTCGCCAAACTGGCCCTGAACGACGACATCTACCATCTCGTCAAGAACACGCCGAAGGTGACGGGCTTCCTGGGTTCATCGGGCAAGCCGCAGGCGATCAGCGAGACCGAGGCCGCTCGCTATTTCGGTGCCCGCAAGGAAGCCGAGGCCGCGCCCAAGCACAAGGTCAGCGTCGATTACGAAATCGGCGACAGCGTCAAGGTACTGGACGGCCCCTTCGCCAGCTTCAACGGCACGGTCGAGGAACTGGATTTCGAAAAGAACCGCGTCAAGGTGTCCGTGTCGATCTTCGGCCGCGCCACGCCGGTCGAACTGGACTTCGAACAGGTCGAGCTTTCGAAGTAACTATTCCCCTCTCCCGCAAGCGGGAGAGGGCAGCGAGACTTGGCGGCTTGCCGCCTAGTCGCAGCGGGAGAGGGTGAACCCCCTCTCCAAATCGGTCTAAGCGGCGATCCGCTAAGACCTCCTATCCTCTCCCCTGAAGGGGCGAGGATAATAAGTGCGGGAGGCTTGCTTTTAGCGGGCCGCTAATACCGCTTAACTTGAAAGAGAGTGACAATGGCCAAGAAGATTACGGGCTATATCAAGCTCCAGGTGCCCGCTGGAGCCGCTAACCCCTCGCCGCCGATCGGTCCGGCGCTGGGTCAGCGCGGTGTGAACATCATGGAATTCTGCAAGGCGTTCAACGCCTCGACGGAAAAGATGGACAAGGGCACCCCGCTGCCGACCATCATCACCGTCTATGCGGACCGGTCGTTCAGCTTCGTCACGAAGCAACCGCCCGCCACCTATCTGATCAAGAAGGCCGTCAACCTGAAGTCGGGTTCCAAGGAACCGGGCAAGGTCGTCGCTGGCAAGATCACCCGCGCCCAGCTCGCTGAAATCGCGCAGGCCAAGATGGTTGACCTGAACGCGAACGACATCGACGCAGCGACGAAGATCATCGAAGGCTCCGCTCGCGCGATGGGCCTCGAAGTGGTGGAGGGCTAAGACCATGGCAAAGCTGACAAAGAAGGCAAAGGTCCTGGCCACTGCGGTTGACCGCGAAAAGCTGCATGGCGTTGACGAGGCGCTGGGCTTGATCAAGACCCACGCGACCGCCAAGTTTGACGAAAGCGTCGAAATCGCGATCAACCTGGGTGTCGATCCGCGTCACGCCGACCAGATGGTCCGTGGCGTTGTGACCCTGCCCGCCGGCACCGGCAAGACCGTTCGCGTCGCCGTGTTCGCCCGTGGTGACAAGGCTGAAGCCGCGACCGCTGCTGGTGCCGACATCGTGGGTGCCGAAGACCTGCTGGACAGCATCCAGGCTGGCAACATCGACTTCCAGCGCGTGATCGCAACCCCTGACATGATGGGTCTGGTCGGTCGCCTCGGTAAGGTTCTGGGTCCCAAGGGCCTGATGCCGAACCCGAAGCTGGGCACCGTGACGCCGAACGTCGCCGAAGCGGTCAAGGCTGCCAAGGGCGGCCAGATCGAATTCCGCGTTGAAAAGGCTGGCATCATCCATGCCGGCCTGGGCAAGGCCAGCTTCACCCAGGACGACCTGCGCAAGAACTTCGACGCCTTCGTCGACGCGATCGTCAAGGCGAAGCCGTCGGGTTCGAAGGGCAAATATGTCCGCAAGATCGCCCTGTCGTCGTCGATGGGTCCGGGCGTGAAGGTCGATGTGGCGGAAGTCGCTTCGGCCTGATCCCTCGCGGATTGAACAGTTAAGGGGAGCCTCCTTCCTCCACGCGGGGAAGGAGGCTTTCTTGTTTTGTGATATTATAGCTGAACAGCAACGTGCTCCTGCGCAGGCAGGAGCCCAGTTCAGAGAGCGGCACTGGGCTCCTGCCTGCGCAGGGGCACGGCATTTTAAACACCGTCACGGACTCTCTCAGGGACGGTGTGAACTTCGGGGTGTGTGACCTTGCACCCCGGGCTTCTCCTCAGGCAGGAGCGCATCAGGTCATCATGTATCCGTCGGGAATGGCGGGTCGCTTTACCGACGGAAAATATAATGTCTTTTGAACATCTCCCTCCCCTTCTGGCCGACGCCCTGGCGCGCAAGGGCTATGAAAAGCTTACCCCGGTGCAGGCCGAAGTCACTCAGCCGGAAGCGGAAGGCCGCGACCTTATCGTTTCGGCACAGACCGGGTCCGGCAAGACGGTCGCGTTCGGTTTGACGATGGCTGGCGAACTGCTGGGCGAACAAAACCGTCTCCCCGTTGCCGGCAAGCCACTCGCTCTTGCGATCGCGCCGACACGCGAACTGGCGCTCCAGGTCAGTCGCGAGCTGGAATGGCTCTACGGCGAAGCCCGCGCCCGCATCGCAACCTGCGTCGGCGGCATGGACGCCTCCAAAGAACGCCGGGCGCTGAGCCATGGCGCACATATCGTCGTCGGTACGCCGGGCCGTCTGCGCGACCATCTGGAACGCGGCGCGCTGGACTTGTCGGGCCTTAAGACCGTGGTGCTCGATGAAGCCGACGAAATGCTCGACATGGGCTTCCGCGAAGACCTGGAGGAAATTCTCGACGGTGCACCCGACAACCGGCGGACCCTGCTCTTCTCGGCCACCATGCCCAAGCCGATCGTAGCGCTCGCCAAGCGCTATCAGAAAGACGCGCTGCGCATCTCCACTGTCAGCGACGAGCGCGGTCATGGCGACATCAGCTATCAGGCCTTGACCGTCGCACCCGCCGACATTGAAAATGCCGTGGTCAATCTGCTGCGCTTTCATGAGGCAGAGACGGCGATCCTCTTCTGCGCTACCCGCGACAATGTACGCCATCTCCACGCCAGCCTCACGGAGCGCGGGTTCGCGGCCGTCGCGCTGTCGGGCGAGCATAGCCAGAATGAGCGTAACCATGCGCTACAGGCTCTGCGCGACCGCCGCGCCCGGGTCTGCGTGGCGACCGACGTAGCTGCACGAGGCATCGATCTGCCCAACCTCAGCTTGGTCGTCCATGTCGAGATTCCCCGCGACGCCGAAACGATGCAACACCGCTCAGGCCGCACCGGACGCGCTGGCAAGAAGGGTACTGCCGTCCTGATCGTGCCCTATCCGCGCCGCCGCCGGGTCGAATCCATGCTGCGCGGAGCGAAGATCCCCGTCGAATGGGGCACCCCGCCGAGCAAGGAGGCGATCCAGCAACAGGACAATGCCCGCCTGCGCGAGCGATTGATGGAAAAGGCGGAGCTGGACGAGCTGGACTGGGCGCTGGGCGCTGAGTTGCTAGCCGAAAAATCCGCCAAGGAAATCGCGGCGATGCTGGTCAAGAGCGCTCGTGCGGCGCTTCCCGCGCCCGAAGAACTGCTCGACGCCAGCGAAGCCCCTGCCCGACGTGAAGGCCCCCGTCCTGGCTTTGAAGACACGATATGGTTCCGCATGGACATCGGTCGCCGTCAGAACGCCGATCCGCGGTGGATTCTGCCGCTGATCTGCCGTCGCGGTCATGTCTCGCGACAGGATATCGGCGCGATCAGGATCGCGGCGAACGAAACCATGTTCGAAATCCCGTCTGCCTTTGCCGATCGCTTTCTTAGCGCGGTAATGCGTACCGGCCAGGCCAGTGACGAAGGGGCAGAGGTAGCGATTGAACAGATCGAGGGCGCGCCACGCGACATCGCGCGGGAGAACCGCCGGGAACGCGTTCCCGCAAAAGGTCGCCCCAACAGCGATCGGGGACCGCGTCCCCCAGCACACAGCCCACGACCGTTCAAGGGCGGCCCACGGCATGGTGGTGGCCCCCGCAAACCTCGCGGATAAGTTGAACAGGGCCGCCTCTCCACGAAGCGGCCCTGCATCACTTCATCGGGACGAACTTCAACTCATCCCGCACCGCATAGCGACAACATCCGCGCCGCCAGTTCCCGCTCGCCCATGACCACATGCCGGACGCCCAGCTTTTCGAGATGAGCGACCTCTGCGTCGGAATGGGCACGGGCGATGACATGAAGGTCAGGGTTGAGGTGACGGGCGTGTTCGTGGATCGCACCACCCTCAAACCCTTCCGGCACCGCGATCAACATGCGCCGTGCCTTGCGGATGCCGGCTGCCAGCAGGTGACGGTCCTCCAGCGCGCTACCTCGCACCACTGACAGACCATCCTCTTCGGCTTCATCCGCCCGGTCAGCATCGCTTTCCATTACGACGAAATGCACCCTTCGTTCAGTCAGACGGGCCGCGATCAGCTTACCGACCCGCCCATATCCAACGAGCAGCACGTGGCCAATCAGGGGCACTTGCCTCGCTTGTTCCGCCGCATGCTCTTCTTCAATTTCCTCTTCCTTGTGATCACGTACGATCATCGAGAAAATCAATGGATTGAGGAAGATGGATACGATTGCACCCGCCAGGATCAAGTCGCGCGCTTCAGCAGGCAGTATCCCCAGCGTTGTACCCAGCGAAGCGAGAATGAAAGAAAATTCACCAATCTGGGCAAGGCTGGCCGCGATCGTCAGCGCCGTGTCTCCGGGATGACCAAAAGCCCGCACAATAGCGAAAGCGGCGATGGACTTACCGATCACGATAATGAGGACCGTCACCAATAGCGGCAGAGGTTGCTGCACCACAATCGCAGGATTGAAAAGCATGCCCACCGACACAAAGAACAACACCGCAAAAGCATCGCGCAACGGCAGCGTCTCTTCGGTCGCACGCCTGCTCAGTGGCGTTTCGCCCAGGATCATCCCGGCAAAGAAGGCGCCCAGCGCGAAGGAAACGTCAAACGCGATCGCCGCGCCAAAGGCGACGCCCAGGGCAATGGCGAGCACGGCAAGGCGGAACAGCTCCCGCGAACCGCTGTGCACGACCCAATGCAGCACCCAGGGAATGACTCGGCGACCGACAACGAGCATGAGTGCAACGAAACCAGCGACTTTGAGCAGTGTGCTAAAAAGTGGGGCAAGCAAGGCTTCCGCGCCGCCTGAACCTTCCGCGCTATTCATCACCCCGGCAAGTGCCGGAAGCAGGACCAGCGCCAGGACCATCACAAGATCTTCGACAATCAGCCAGCCCACTGCAATTCGGCCTCGCCGCGTTTCAACTAGATCGGCTCCCTGCAGCGCCCGCAGCAGGACGACGGTGCTGGCCACCGACAGCGCCAATCCGAAGACTAGCCCTCCAAGGACCGGCCATCCCATGAAGTGGCCCAGCCCCATCCCCATGAGCGTCGCGACGGCAATCTGCCCAATGGCACCTGGGACCGCGATATTTTTGACGGAAAGAAGGTCGCGCAGGGAAAAATGCAGGCCGACGCCAAACATCAGCAGAATGACCCCGATCTCGGCCAGTTCGTTTGCGAGCCCGGTATTGGCAACGAAGCCGGGCGTGAAGGGACCGACAAGGATCCCGGCGATGAGATAGCCGACGAGAGGCGACAGTTTCAGGCGGTGAGCGATTGCGCCCATGATGAAAGCGACGACTAAACCGGCGACGATCGTGCCGATGAGCGGCGTGTGGTGGGGCATGTATTAATCCTATGCGTCGACGTGACCGCCGGAAACGTGAATATTCATCCTTCAGCCAGCATCGCTGCTGACAGCAAACCAGCGGCGGCGGCTAGGGCGGTCATGACAGCAGGCATGAACCACCAGGGCGGGCGACGCTCGCCTCCTCCCGGACTTTTGCGAGACATGGCAGGCTCCTTTCCGTTTGATGGAGGTCCGCAGGTCGCGGACCTAACAAAATCCATCAGAAACGGGGTGGAGGGGCGCGCGCTTGCTTTTTCGAAACAATCGTAAGGGGGCGAGGCTGGCCGTAATAATAGCTCGTCCACCGGGCTGCGATGATTGCGCGGGTGCCCGGAAAAATGATTGTGACGGGAAGATTCCATGAAGGAATTATAGGAAAGAAACGAAGTTTCGATCCATTGCCTTCCGGTTCATGGAGGGCCGGGCCGGCCCCGACCAAGGGGGAGCGGGCTTTCAGAACGACGCTGGTCGTCGCCGGGTTGAACGCCGACCCGGTCAGCCTGCTTGAAGGCAGGCCTAGCGGTGCGAGGGCGGAGAATAGCGCGACGGCAATCGCCATGCACAGGGATACGAAGAAGAGGCGACGGCCCTTCCACTTATCGTCCCTGAGCGACGTTGACCTCATGCGCGCTATTGATCCCTTCGGCCCACAGATAGTCGCGGATCAGGCCAAAAACCAGTGTCGATCGCCACCCCCCGTCGGAACCCATATCAGTTGACAGGCCCGAGTCATTGCACTACCGGGCCACATTCCCACGCGGGTCAACAGGACTTCAAAGGTCCTCGACGATCTGCGTCAAAGCAGATTTGAACGAGAAGAGAAGAGCCATGTTCGCAGTCGTGCGCACGGGCGGCAAGCAATATCGCGTCGCCGCCGGAGACAAGATCGTCGTTGAAAAGCTGGCCGGTGAGGCTGGCGACAAGGTGACCCTGGACGACGTCCTGTTCGCCGGTGAAGGCAAGGACGTCAAGGACGCCCAGAAGCTGACCGTAGCCGCCGAGATCATCGCGCAGGCAAAGGGTGAGAAGGTGATCGTTTTCAAAAAGCGCCGCCGCCACAACTACCGCCGCAAGAACGGCCACCGCCAGAATCACACGATCCTGAAGATCGTATCGATCGGCGCCTGAGCGCTTCTGGCAAACAAGTTTCGAGGAGTTTGAGTCATGGCACATAAGAAAGCTGGCGGTTCATCGCGTAACGGTCGCGATTCGGAATCGAAGCGCCTTGGCG
>CBFHAG010000010.1:0-81446 GCA_965653535.1 uncultured Sphingobium sp. | reverse complement strand
GTTATCAGTCCTTCAGACAGATCGGAGCAGCGCTGGATTTCGCGTTCTGAGTATATAGGGACGAGCTGCTGATGACGGGCCGATGCCGCGCAACTCACCAGTTGCGCGGCATCGCACCCAGACTTGAACGCCAAGAAAAACTGCTTTGACCAAGTTTTTTTGGCAGTGGGCCTCGTGGAGGCCGTCGGTTGCGGCACCGGTGAACATCTATGGAGCGGTCGCTGGGGGAGTATCCGGAGCTCGTCGCCAAGGGGATGCGCGACACGGGGTCGGAGAACTATGGCGGTCCAGTCGTTACGGCCTCAGGAATCGTCTTCATCGGCGCCACAATCTATGACTGCAAGTTGCGAGCCTATGATGCCGACAGCCTGCACGACCTCATCTACGAGCAAGGCGGCGAGACGGGATAACCGGTTCGCCGCCATCGCAAATATCAGCACCGCTATGATCGCATCGCCTACAAGCTGAACTTGTAACGGTTTTGCGCCGGTCACCTATCTCATTATGCCACCTTGGCTTCAAACGCGAGCGGGCTGATGCCGCCGAGATATGAATGGCGGCCGGCGGGAATTATAGAAGCCGTTGACGTACTGCAAAGATCCCGGCGTATCGAGCCGATATGTGCCTTACCTTAATACTATGGGCCAATAGCATGTCTTGGGCCGTTGGGTTTGCCTTCTGCTTCGGTCAGGAAAACGAGACGGTGCGGATCGTCAGCGGAAAAGGAACGGTTACGCTGCACTGCTCGTACGGAGGTTGAGAAGCGATTACGCAGCGATTACGTGGGCGGCGTCGCGCGCCTGCTACGAGGTGATTTTTCCGCTAAGTCATTGAAAAGTGGTGGACGCACTTGGGCTCGAACCTAGGACCCGCTAATTAAGAGGCGTTGGAGTGCAGCAGGTGGGGAATAGATGGTGACATCCGTGCACCATTCCGAAAGATTTGACACCGTCATTCGGATGACAGCTATGCCAGTGTAACCTGGAACCAGTTATCGCGGCTACGGTATTTGGAATGCGCCAGATGGATCACCGAATTACAGTGAACGGTCGGAGCATGTCAGCCGAGGCTGACGAGGATACCCCATTATTGTGGACCTTGCGGGAGCAACTTGCCTTGCGGGGCACCAAGTTTGGATGCGGGCTAGGTCAATGTGGTGCATGCACAGTGCTGGTCGACGGTGCCCCGACACGCTCATGTGTAACACCGACATCCTCGGTCGGCGACGCCAGCATCATCACGATCGAGGGCGCGGCTGCGGATGCCGTGGGGCAGCGGGTACAGTCGGCATGGGAAAAACTGGCTGTCGTGCAATGCGGATATTGTCAGAGCGGCCAGATAATGGCTGCAATCGCCCTGCTGAAGTCCACGCCGCAGCCGACGGACGCCGACATTGATGCGGCGATGACCAATCTATGCCGTTGTGGAACCTATCCCCGCATCCGGGCAGCGATTCACCTTGCAGCAAAGACTGATAATCATGGATGATGCATCCCGCCCCGCTTTCGGGCGACGGCACTTTCTCGGTGCGAGTGTGTTGGCCGGGGCCGCCCTGGTGATTCCGGTGCGATTGCTGGCGCAACCCCACTCAACGCTGGGCGAAACCAGATTCGCGCCCAATGCATGGGTAACGGTCCTTGCCGACGGATCGGTCGAGATCACGATGGCACATATTGAAATGGGCCAGGGTGCGCAGACCGGACTTGCAATGCTGGTGGCCGAGGAGTTGGACGTCGCCATGGACGCTGTGCGCCTTCGGCAGGCTCCGGCGGACGAAGAACGTTATGGGCCGCAGATAACGGGCGGTTCCCAGTCGATCCGAAGCGGCTGGCTCCCGATGCGGCATGCCGGAGCGACGGCGCGAGCGATGCTGGTCGCCGCAGCCGCCGCGCGGTGGACCGTAAAGCCGGAAAGCTGCTCGACCGCCGACGGGGTCGTGCGCCACGACGCGACGGGCCGCAGCGTCAGCTTTGCTGCCTTGATCCCTGATGCGGCGAAGCTGCCCGTGCCCAGCGATGTGCCGCTGAAAAAACCGGCAGATTTTAAGCTGATCGGACGCGCCAGTCCCCGCGTGGAGGGTATCGCGAAAGTTCGGGGCGAAGCCGTATTCGGCATCGACGCAGCCGTGCCAGGTGCACGCATCGCGACACTGATCCAGTCCCCGGTGTTCGGCGGCAAGCTTGTAGAGCTAGACGATGTGGCAGCCAAAGCGTCACCGGGCGTCAGCCAGATCGTGCGGCTGGACGATGCTGTTGCGATCGTCGCCGACACCATGCCACACGCCCGGCAGGCGGTCGCTCTGCTTAAACCGCAATGGGATAATGGTCCGTCCGCGGAGATCAATAGCGCCGCGATCCGGACGTCGTTACTCGCGGCGCTTGAGGCGCCGGGAGTCGTCGCCAGCAGCGTCGGAACGCCGGGCGCGGTGCCGGGCCGGCGGATAGAGGCGACCTATGAGCAGCCGTTTCTTGCCCATGCGCCAATGGAGCCGATGAACTGTACCGTTCAGGTCACGAACGAGCGATGTGAGATTTGGACCGGCACGCAGGTGGCGACTACCGCGCGCGCGGCCGTCGCCAAGCAGCTTGGCCTGCCGGTCACCAGCGTCATGCTGAACGTGTATCTCATGGGTGGCGGATTTGGTCGCCGACTTGAGATCGATGGCGTTCTTCGAGCGGTGCAAATCGGTCGCCAGGTGGAGGGCCCAGTCCAGGTAATCTGGTCACGAGAGGAGGACATGCAGCACGACATGTACCGCCCCGCTTATGCTGATCGTATCGAAGCGGTCCTCGATGATCACGGAAGGCCTGTCGACTGGATGCATCGTATCGCCGGCTCCTCGATCATAGCACGCCTGTACCCGGAAGCGTTCAAGGGGGTGGATAGCGATGCGGTGGAATGCGCCGCAAAACCGCTTTACGATCTGCCTAACCTTAAGGTTGAGTTCCAGCGCGTCGAATCGGGAGTACCGACATCCTGGTGGCGCGGTGTTGGTGCCACCCGCAGCCTGTTCGTCGTGGAAAGCTTCATCGACGAACTTGCATTTGCAGCGAAGGTTAATCCTATCGCCTATCGCCGTGCAATGCTCAGCGACAAACGCGTGCTGGGCGTTCTGGATCGGCTCGAAACAATGATGACAGCGCCAGCCAACAGGACGTCCGTTGGCGCGTGGGGTGTATCGCTGTTTCATGCGTTCGGAAGCTATTGCGCACTGGCGGTGCACGTATCTCGAGAACAAGGTGGCGTTCGCGTGCGCAAGGTGCTGGCGGCGCTCGATTGTGGAAGGGCGATAAACCCTGACATGGTGAGCGCGCAGATCGAGGGCGGATGCATCTTCGGCGCGGGGGCGGCGCTGTCCGGCGAGATCACTCTTGCCAATGGCGCTGTCGAGCAGAGCAATTTCGCCGATTTTCCAATGATGACGATGGCGACGGCACCCCATGTGGATGTCGAGATCATTGCGAGCGAGGCCGATCCGGGCGGCGTGGGTGAGGTTGGCACGGCCGGTATCGCGCCCGCGATTACCAACGCCATTTTCGCATTGGACGGTACACGAATTCGACGCCTGCCAGTGTCATCGACGATGCCGGTGTGGTCCGCATGAGCGCTGCCTCATGATCGACGGTAAACAAGTACAGTCGGTCGATCGAAAAGCAGGTTTCGGTCATGCATGCGACGTTCAGCGAAGTTTCGTCATTAGATCGGTCAACAGATGAGGTTATCAGCGTGATGCATAAGTTACTGACCTTTGTCGCCATGGCCATGGCTGTGTCATCGGTAGGGGCGGTCGCTCAATCCCCGGCGGCGGGTGGAGCAACGTTCAAGCAGCGATGCCTGATGTGCCACACGATCACGCCCGGCGCAAAGGGCGCGCCGGGTCCCAATCTAAGCGGCGTCGGCAACAGGACAGCTGCCGGTACGGCCTTCGCTTATTCGGCTGCGTTGAAGCAATCAAAGGTGAAGTGGACCGCCGCCAATCTCGATAAGTTTCTGGCCGCGCCAAGCAAGATGGTGCCGGGCACGCGAATGTTCGTCGGAATTCCAGACTCGAAGAAACGTGCGGAAGTTGTTGCCTATCTCCTGTCGCTCAAGGAATGACCCCCTCAGCGTGAACCAATGGCGTGCCGCAGTTCTGTCGTGGTCGTTCTCGCCCGGCCCCTACCAGCTTTTCATAGGCTCGACGCCTTCGTGGGTCATCCCTGTTTTCGCCCGACGCAAAAGCGCGTTGTCAAGCACGCCCCTCTACAGCATAATCGGTCGCCCAGCGGCTTCGCGATGTTATGTGATCGAGCAAGCTGCGACAGCTTCGAGGGCTGATTATGAACCAAAAGACCGGCACCGAGGCATCGTTGCGCCTGGTGCGGACGCAGAAGGCATCTATCCCGCCATTTGCAGCGCTCAGAGCGTTTGACGCAGTCGGGGCGTGTGGAGGTATCCGGCGCGCAGCGGCTGCCCTGTCGGTCGATCATGCCGCAGTCAGTCGTCATTTGCAGGCGCTGGAACTTTGGACCGGGATGACGCTGATACAACGTGTGGGCGGTGCTTATGGCACCCTGACGCCACAGGGACGGATATATCATCAGCGGATCAGCGCTGCTTTGGCCGAAGTGGCCCTTGCAACCCAGGATTTGATGCGCCGCGACGACGATACTTGCCTGCGCTTATGGGTGGCGCCCGGCCTTGCGTCGGAATGGCTGACAGGCAAAATCGGTGAATTTACCAAGCGCCATGCCAAGATAGACCTGGAACTGCAACCTTCAGACCATGCGCCGGATTTTGGCGCGAACGAAGCCGATGCGTATCTGCATTATGTAGCGGATGGGTCTGTCGAGCAGGTCATACCGTCGCTTCGTTCGGTCGAGGTGGTCAGACCGCCGATTTTGGCGGTCGCCAGCCCGCAATTTGTTGAATTGATGGGCGCGGTCACCAGCCCGGCTGAGCTCGTCGGCAAGACCTTGCTTCATGAGGCAAGCCATGATCAGTGGCGCAACTGGTTCGCACTGCATGGTCTTCTCGATGTCGGGCCGCTGGCCGGACCGAAATTCTGGCAGGGTCATCTCACCTTGTCGGCCGCGAGGCAGGGGCAGGGCATTGCGTTGGCTAACGCGCTGCTTGTCAGCAACGACATTGCCAGCGGTCGCCTGGTGTCGGTGGGGCAATTCCCTGAGGTGTTTTTGGGAAGCTATAATTTTACTGCACGACGGGATTGCTGGCGGGGCACCGCAATCGCCAGCTTCAGGCGCTGGCTGGAAAACGCCATTGCGGCAAGTCGGCGTGGTGATCCCTAAACACCGGAAATCAGGATTTTGTCATCTGGTGGCCTGCAACATACCCCTTACTTTGGCGTAATCTTGAGGGGGGATAGGGTTGTGACTAACGCCGATCTGCTGACGCGTCGCATGGCGGCAGTCCCGCGGGGAGTGGGGACCGCACTACCGATCTTCGCCGCGAATGCCCTGAATGCCGAGCTGTGGGACGAAGACGGTCGCCGATTCATTGATTTCGCTGGTGGTATCGCCGTGCTCAATACCGGCCATTGCCATCCGCAGGTGGTCGCTGCCGTTACTGAACAACTCGAACGCTATACCCACACGGCTTTTCAAGTCGTGGCGTATCGGCCATATATCGAACTGGCCGAGCGGTTGAATGCCATCGCTCCGTTTTCCGGCGATGCCCAGTCGATCTTTTTCACGACTGGCGCAGAAGCGGTCGAGAATGCCGTCAAGATCGCGCGGGTAGCGACTGGACGCCACGGCATCATCGCCTTTACCGGCGCTTTCCACGGTCGCACTACGCTCACCATGGCGCTGACCGGGAAGGTGAACCCGTACAAGCGCGGTTTTGGCGTGTCGGTGCCGGGCATATATCATTTACCCTTTCCTGTGACTCATTACGGAAGCCAGGTGGAGGACACGCTTCGTGCGCTCCGCTTTATGTTTGCCGCAGATATCGATCCGTCGGAAGTCGCGGCGATCATTGTCGAGCCGGTACAAGGCGAGGGCGGGTTCCACATCGCGCCAGCCGCGATGATGAAGGCGTTGCGCGCGATCTGCGACGAGCACGGAATTCTCTTGATCGCGGACGAGGTCCAGACTGGATTTGGGCGAACCGGACGCATGTTCGGCATTGAGCACAGCGGTATAGAGCCTGACCTGGTTACGATCGCCAAGTCCATGGGCGGGGGATTCCCGATCTCTGGCGTCATCGGGCGGGCGTCCGTCATGAATGCGATCGAGCCCGGTGGTTTGGGGGGGACATATGGGGGTTCGCCGATCGCCTGCGCTGCGGCGCTGGCCGTGCTGGATGTCATAGAGGACGAGCGGTTGCTGACCCGATCGATGGCAATGGGCGACCGGATTCTTACTCGGCTTCAAATATGCGCCCGCCGCAACGACGTCGCGCCGATCGGCAACATCCGCGGTCTGGGAGCGATGATCGCGTTCGATATTCTGGATAGTGACGGCAACCCTGCGTCGGGCGGAGCGAAGGCAATTACGATGAACGCGATGAACGAAGGCCTGATCCTGCTGGGCTGCGGGACACTGGGTGAGACGATCCGAATTCTCGTTCCGTTGACGGCATCGGATGCCGTAGTTGATGAGGGCCTTGCGATGCTCGAACGTGCACTGCTGGCACGATGAACGTGGATCGGATGATTCGTGAACAACAATCTGCGTGAAGGTCTGATGGATCGTCGAACGCTCTTGACCTCGGTACTGGGCTGGGCTGCCTTGAGCGCGTGCGACGGACGTGTTCGGCATCCCAACGAAGTGATTATCGGTTCGTCACCGACGGGTGTCCCTTTCAGCTTTGTCGATCCGATGACCAACGCCATGACAGGCTCGATCGTCGAAATAGCGCAGGCCGTTGCCGATAGCTTGTCTCTTCAAGCCGAAATGCAGATCACGCCCTTTTCAGCACTGCTTCCTTCATTGCTGGCCCGCAAGATCGATGTCATCGCTGCGGCCATGCTGCGAACGCCGGAGCGTGAGAAAGTCGTGGCCTTTAGCGATCCGGTCTACGCCTATTCTGCCGCGCTGGTCGTGTCCGCGGCCGACAACCGCGCATACCGCGATTTGTATGCCGTCCGGAATTTGCGTGTCGGCGCGCAAGTCGGAACGCGTTTTGTTGACCAGTTGCGCGACGCGGACGTGAAGAATGTTTCGACCTACGACAGCCTGTTCGACATCGTCCGTGATCTCCACAATGGTCGGATAGACGCCGGTTACGGCGACGAACCCATCCTTCGGTATCAGCTTCGCGTAGGCCCTCGGCGCGCGGTCAGGTTGGTACCCAATTTTCTGGCACCTGCGCGAGAAGAACTTTGTCTGATAATGCGCAAGAACGACCCACTGCTTGATCAAGTAAATTCTGCGATCGAACGCATGAAAGGCGGGCAGTTCGTCGATATCGCGAGACGGTGGAAACTGGAGGGGTGATTTGAGCGAGTTTCTGCCTGATGCTGTACAGTTCATGCCGCTATTGCTGCGTGGGCTCGGGATGACCCTGTTGCTGACGCTATGCGCGTTGGGGCTGAGCCTGATATTGGGGATGATCTGGGCGTTGATGGCGCTGTCATCGTCCAGATTGTTGCGCCTGGCCAGCCTTACGATCGTCCAAACCGTGCGCGGCATTCCGATCATCGTTCAGTTGTTCTGCGTTTATTTCGTGCTTCCAGAGTTCGGCGTCGACCTGCCGCCTTTTGTGGCGGGAGTGGTGGGGCTTGGCGTGGCCTACTCGGTATACCAGGCCGAGAATTTTCGCGGAGGGTTTGGATCGGTCGATCGTCAGTTGGTCGAAGCCGGACTGTCGCTCGGCATGACCGATGGACTGACCTTTCGCCGTATCATCTTTCCACTGGGACTAAGGACCGCACTCCCTTCGCTCGGCAATACTACGGTCATGTTGCTCAAGGATTCGTCGATCGCATCGACCATAACGATAGCGGAACTGACCCGCGCCGGCCAACTTCTGGCTATTTCGACGTTCAAGAATGAAACGGTCTATTTATTGGTTGCTTTGTTGTACCTGGCTGCGAGCCTGCCCCTTGCGGCGCTGGTCCGCCTGTTCGAACGCCGGATGGCTCGCGCATGATCCGCCTCTCTCAGGTGACCAAGCATTTTGGTGCGAACCAGGTTCTTCGGGACGTCAGTTTCACCATTCCGCAAGGGCAAGTGGCTTGTCTTATCGGTCCTTCCGGCTCTGGAAAGTCAACCGTCTTGCGCTGTATCAATGGCCTGGAGCGTCACGACGGCGGCGAAATTCTCGTGTCGGGGCTTTCCGTTGCGGCGGCGAACTATCCGAGCATTCGACGCCAGGTGGGCATGGTATTTCAGCGCTTCAACCTTTTGCCGCACCGGACGGTCCTGGAAAACATCATTGAGGGGCCGGTTCAGGTGCTCAAGGAAGAGCCGGGGAGGGCGAAGGAATACGCGATGGCTCTGCTGGAACAGGTAGGCTTGGCCGACCGCCACGGGGCTATGCCCAGCCAGCTTTCCGGGGGACAACAACAACGGGTAGGCATCGCACGTGCGTTGGCGATGCGCCCGAAAGCCATATTGTTCGACGAGCCGACCTCCGCTCTGGACCCAGAGCGTGTGGGTGAAGTCCTGCAGGTCATGAAGTCGTTGGCAGAAAGCGGCATGACAATGATCGTCGTGACGCATGAAATTACGTTTGCTCGCGAAGTCGGCGATCGCGCTATTTTCATGGCAGATGGAGTTGTGGTGGAAGACGGGCCAGCGCGACAGGTCCTGGAGAACCCGCAAGCGGCGCGGACCCAGCAATTTCTGGATCGGGTCATCAACCCTTTTTAGTCTCGACTTGAGAACCTGATCTGAAATTTTTCAATCATTAGCCTGTCAGGTAGAGAATAACATCTTTCGAATGAAGTTCCAGCGCATGGTGATTGGCGCTCACCGGTGTCGAAGTAATACACAACTATCACGCGGACAGCAGACAGCGCATCGTTGCGGGACATCAAACACGGATCTCGCTTATGCCTGCTGTCTTGCTCAATCCGATGACCCTTCTCAATACGGCAGGACCGCCGACAACCATTGCTTCCCCGCTCTCCGATAGCGTTTCACAGGTTCGCTCTATCGCTATCAACTCAAGTTCCAGGCCCTCAAACCGTTTCGGCGTCTGGGAGTGCACGCCAGGCCGCTGGCGCCGCCAGGTGACGCAGGCGGAGTTTTGTCATTTTCTAAGCGGGCGAGCGACGTTCACGCCAGATGATGGGCCTGCGCTGGAAATCGCTGCAGGGGATGTCGTTCATTTTCCCGAGTGCAGCCTTGGTGTGTGGGACATACATGAAACCTGTCGCAAAATATTTATCGTGTTCGACGAGGGTATAGCCAGTGAACACATCTAATGGCGCTTGTGGCAATTCCGAAATCGACGTAATCAAAGGGGACTACTGGTTATCGACTTCTTGTGACAACCTTCAAAAGCGCCCCGCATTGCAGGGGGATTTGATCGTTGACGTTGCTATTGTCGGCGGTGGATTTTCGGGTTTGTGGACCGCATTTTTCCTGCTCAAGAATAATCCCGATCTTCAGATTGCAATCGTTGAAAAGCAGTTCTGCGGCTATGGCGCGTCTGGACGCAATGGTGGCTGGTGCTCACCGCGCTTTCCGGTGGATGCTGGACCGCTTATCCGCCGCTTTGGCATGGATACGGCTCGTCAGACAATTCTTGCACAACAACAATGCGTCCAGGACTTCCCGGAACTTCTCGCCGAGGCCGACATCGAGGCCGACTTTTGCCGAACCGGCCTTTTGAGCCTGGCGCGGACCCCAGGGCAGATGGCGTCACTTCTTTCGACGTACGAAAGCTTTGCTAAGCTTGGATTATCCGTTGGCAACCAGCTGCTGAACGCTGATGAAACCTATGGGAAAGTGCATGTCACAAAATTGTCGGGAGCGTTGCGATCGGCTCATGGGGCTAGCATTCATCCCGGTAAACTGGTGCGAGGGCTGGCGCGCGCAGTAGAGCGGATGGGCGCGACCATCTTCGAAGGCACTTGCGCGGTAACGGTTCGGGGCGGAGACGACGCGGCGATTGTAACTGCACACGGCACCATTCGTGCCCGACGCGCGGTCGTGACCGCCGGGGAGGCCTATATGACAGATATGCCTCAATATCATCGCGACGTTCTGCCGATGTCGTCCATGATCGTGCTCACGGCACCCCTGACATCTGCTCAGTGGGACGCCATCGGCTGGGCTGATGGCGAGTGCCTGAGTTCGCAGGTTCACACCAAAAATTATCTGACGCGGACCCGTGATGGTCGGATATTATATGGCAGCAGGGGAGCGCCGTATCGCTTTGCGTCAGACATGGCGGAACGCGCGTTGCGGGACGAGGGCACCTTCGAGTGGATGCGGTCTACGCTGAAGGAGTGGTGGCCTGCCCTGCACGATATCGAGTTCACCCATTCGTGGGGCGGATATCTCGGCATCCCGCGCGACTGGATGCCTTCGGTCAACTTCGACCCCGACAGTCGGATCGGGAGGCTTTATGGCTATACCGGCCGTGGCGTATCGACGAGCGCGATGTGCGCGCGTCTTCTAGCAGGTCTTATTGGTGGTTGGACGACGGGTTTGGAAACTCTGCCATTTCATCGACGCGAAGCGCCGCGCTGGGAGCCGGAGCCATTGCGGTGGGCAGGCGTGCGATATACCCAGAACGCTCTCGCGCGGGTCGATGAAGCGGATGATCAGGGCCGAGCGCCGCCGCTGGATGCACGTCTGGCCGAATATCTGACCTCGCAATGATCGCGGTAGATTGGGCTGCGATCAGGTCAGGCGATGAATCTGGATCAACTGGTCGTTTTGGCCTTTGCCCGCCAAGCGTAGCGAAGCGGGCAGGTGAGTGCCAGTGATCCAGATCACGATGAACAGCGCCTTGTTGAGCCAGCCGTGGCGATCATTCGGTCCGAATAGTCCTTTGCATCACGCCTGGGCGATGCTTCTGCACACCATCTTTATGTTCAGAAATTCTTCGATCCCGTAATGCGAACCTTCGCGCCCCAGACCGGATTCCTTTACGCCACCGAATGGCGCCATCTCTGTCGAGATAAGGCCGGTGTTCAGGCCGATCATGCCATATTCCAGCCCCTCGGTAACCCGCGTCATCCGGTCGCCGTCACGAGTGAAAACATAGGCGGCCAGCCCGGCTGCGGTGTCGTTGGCGATCGAGATGGCCGTTGCTTCGTCGTGAAAGCGGATCAGCCCCGCGACCGGGCCGAATGTCTCTTCGCGCGTCAGAATCATGTCGGTCGTAACTTCGGTAAGCACTGTCGGCGGAAAATAGGTTCCCTGCGACGGCACCGATAGCGGATCGGCTCCAATCATCCTTGTCGCGCCTAGGGATAGGGCATCGTCAACATGGCGCTGAGCCTTTGCCACGGCGCGGGAGTCGATCAATGGACCTTGATCGGTTGGGCCGGCCAGACCGTCGCCGATGACCAACCGGGCCACTTGTTCGGACAAACGAGCGGCGAACAGATCGTATATTCCGTCCTGCACCAACAAGCGGTTGGCGCACACGCATGTCTGCCCGCTGTTACGAAACTTGGACGCCATCGCGCCAGCAACAGCCTGGTCGATGTCGGCATCATCGAAGACGATGAAGGGGGCGTTGCCGCCCAGTTCCAGCGAGACGCGCTTCACGCTGCCAGCGCACTTGGCCGCCAACAGCTTGCCGATTGCCGTCGAGCCGGTAAAGGTGAACTTCCTGACCCGGCTGTCGCCCGTCAGCACTTCGCCAATCGGCGCTGGCATCCCGGTGACGACGTTGAATACACCGGCGGGAATCCCTGCCTCATCCGCCAGCTGCGCCAGCGCCAACGCTGACAAGGGGGTCAATTCGGACGGTTTGAGCACGACAGTACATCCTGCTGCAAGGGCAGGTGCGACCTTGCGCGTGATCATGGCGATTGGAAAGTTCCAGGGGGTGACCGCTGCAACGACGCCGACAGGCTCCTTCGTGACCGACAGGCGCATGTTCGCCAGATGGCCGGGAATAATGTCGCCTCTGACCCGCTTGGCTTCCTCTGCGAACCACTCGACGAAGCTAGCGGCGTATACAACTTCCCCTTTGGCTTCGGCGAGCGGTTTGCCCTGTTCGGCGGTCAGGAGCCGGGCAAGGTCATCGACGTTGGCGCAGATCAGGTCGTACCATCGGCGAAGTACGGTGGAACGTTCCTTTGCCGCCAGCGCGCGCCATGACATACCGGCAGTCCGCGCGGTCGACACGGCCTGTGTGGCACCAGTTGCCCCCACGTCCGGCACGCAGGCCAAGACCTGCCCGGTGGCCGGATTTATCACCTCGATCGCCGTATCGCTAGCCACCCACGCGCCGCCGATATAGGCGCGATCGCGAAGCAGTGATGCGTTTTTCAACCCGGTCAGGCCGTTCGTTACAGTATGGGCGTTGGTATCGGTCATCAGGTGTATCCAAGTAGCGTTTTACGGTGACCTGCCGGGCGTGACGCGATCATCACACAGCGGTGGTGCGGACAGTTAGCTTGTCTGACGGCACAGTGCCGCTCAGCTCTCATGCACACCAACGATTGGGCACCCCACGCTTCGCTGGCCCAATGCCCCTGGTCAGATGCGTGTGCCCCATGGCCATTCATGAAGTACCTGCATTACGTCGGTGACGATCTCGTTTACTGCCCGATGGGCTTGATCGAATGCTGCCTGCGTGAGACATATCGCCCCCGCATCGGAATTGGCGATTGCAATTCGGCCGGCGCGTTTCCGGCCGACGATCCACGGTCGATCTTCGGGTGCCCAATCCGGGTCATATAGCGAATTGGCGCAGGCAGCATAGCCGTGGGGGTGACGGTTGACCGTGATCGAAACGATATCCCGGTCGACATCGAAACCGACCGGTCCGAACGCGGTGCGGAACAGATCCCGCGTCGCCGCCTCGATCGTTTCGATATCCGTCGCCAGCAGCTCTGCCCGCCCCGCCCGGAACTGGTCCTTCGCATTCAGACCCGGGCTGGTGGGAACCTTTGAGAGATGAATCGGCATTGGGTCCGAAGGCGTTTCGGCGGGGCGATAGCCACCGATCTTCGACGGCCAATCCAGCCCTATCGTGTCCCACCAGAATTTACTGCCGGGACAATTGACGGCTCCAATACCGAGTTTGGCCAGCATCTCCCAATTGCGAACGACAACCGTTCCGTACACGAGCGGCATACGCACCGCATTATGCAATGCCTCTTTTTGAGGCGCGGGTATTTCCGGGGCAATATATGGGATGATCGCGTTGTAGCAGGCCATGACGACGGCATCCGCACGCACCATCTGCGCTTTGCCGTCACGGATGTAGCTAATCTCCACGCCGGTCGATCTTTCCGGAGTTCCGCTGTGCACGACGCGCCCGACGGTGCTACCCAGCCTTACCCGCACGTCATGCTCCGACCGATCGAGCTGGCTGTAGTCGGTACGGGTGAGTATGGAGTCCTCTTGCGTGTTGCCAGGCAGTGCCGAGGGGATCAGCCACCGTATCAGCAATTTTGCCAAGCCGTGATTTCCATCCGGGAAATGGATGTCGTCGCCCTCGCTATCCGGTATCCAGCTCTGCGGTGCAGGCTTTTCGATCCCGAGCTTGGCGAAACCGGGCAAGCCACGCTCGAATGCGTGCATGGCACTGATCGTATCAATACCCGCTGCACCGTTGACGCCGCTGTGGATCTCCTTGATCATCATCGTGATGACTTCCGGGTTCACCTTCACATAGCGGGTGAGATAATCCGCATAGCTGGTCTTTTGCAGCAAGGCGGCTTTTTCGGTCGCCGACATACCGGCCAGATAATCTACCGGCCGCGTGTTCAAACGAAGCAAATCATCTTTTGTGCGCTGGGACAGGGGAGCCTTGACCAAAAATGCGGACCATGCCTTAGGGTTCGAACGATCTGCTCCTTCAGGAATACCCACAACCAGCCTGTCCACGCCGAATGTGGCCTTGTCGAACAACACGGCCCGTCGAAGATTGAATGCCGTATCGAGTCCCCGCCAGACGCTGCGAGGTCCCGCCGCCGCCCGGAAACGCTTAATATCGACGCCTACATCTGTCAGTAGTTGGCGTCCTTCGGCGGTGTATGCGTGAGGGCTGAGGATGTACATCGTCCCCCCATAACCGAGCACAGTCCGTCCATCGACATCCGTCTCGTTACGGCGGGCATGGCCACCAAAGTCGTCGTGATTGTCGAGGATGAGGATTTTCGCTTTGGGGAACTTCTTTTTCATGAAGTAGGCTGAAGCCAGCCCGCTCATCCCGGCGCCGACGACGACAAGGTCATAGCGCTCGCCAATGTCAGGCGCTTCCTTGAGTGCAGAGCCATCGCGAATAGCATGGGCGGCCTCGAACGAACCCGGGTGGCTGCCGCGCATCCCGGTCAGCGTCGGCGGGTAATAAGTGCCCGGCGGCAAGGGAGGAGAGGATGTGGGCGGCTCTGTCGCCGCCTGCGCGATTGTGCTGATCCCGGCGTTACCCAGGACGGAGGCGCCCCCAACCAAAAATCCGGCACCGCCGACCAACTGGCGGCGGGACAAACCCCGCTCACGACCGTTTTCATGTTGATCGTCGTTCATGATCGCATCCTCAGTTCTGTAAAAATTGACATCCCGTCGGCAGCGGCAGTCACGGTTTGACGGGACGAACCGGGCGTCGTTCGTGATCGTTCCAAGCCCTGATCTTGCCATCGACCACCACGAAGACGCCTACCACGCGAAACGGAGCCTGCTCTCCCGTTGGCAGCAAGGGAGTGTCCTCGCGATCGTTTACGACGACATTACCGCTCTCATAGGCACTATGGACGCTGATCCGGTAGCGCTGGCCGTGAGCGAACAACTCACGCAGCTTCTGGGTAACGGCGGATTTGCCGTTTCCAGGGTTATCAAATTCGCCGAAGCTCACGACTGCGTCGTCTGCGAACAGGCTGACCAGGGTATCGGCGTCGGGTCGGGGCGATGCGATGCCCGCCAACAATGCCTCCACAACCACATGAGGGGATGCAATCGGCGTATCCGCCTTTGCGGTCGGAGCGCATGACACGGCTCCCGCCATGGCAATAAAACCAGCCCATCCTGTCAAGGTCAACGATGAGAATGCAAACATGAAACTACCCCGAAATCTGCCTTGCTATTATCCCGTCTAAAGCCGCGCCGATAAGATCGACAATGCGGCATTTGGATGATCACTGCCTGAACACCGCTTGTAGAATGAAAGCACGCGGCCGCCAGGATGTGCCAGAGAATACAGGCCATCCCTGACTTGGGCGGGTTCGGGTGAGAAGCTCGCTGGAGTTGAGCAGATTGTCGATGTAGAATGAAAGATTGAAACGACCGATGGTCGTGCCGATGCGGGCCGTCACATAATCCCGTGCGGGAGGCTTCGTCAGAGCTGAGTCATAAGATGTCGTCGCGGGATCCAGCTGAGCGGTCAGGCCAGCAAAAGTATCGATATGCTGGTAATCGATCCTTGCAAAGCTCTTATTACCCAACGCCTCGAAATTATACTGCCCGCCGACAGCTAACGTCCACTCAGGGGCAGCAAGCGATTGCCCACGACTGACGATCAATGCCGAGCCGCTTGGTGGAGCGATCGCCTTCGTCAGACGTGCGTCCGTATATGCAGCGGCAACATTGATGTCGAAGTCGTTCAACACGGTTGTTTGTAGTTGCAGGTCGAAACCCTTGCTGCGCGCTTCGCCAAGGTTGTCGATATACCGGAAGCCACATGTCGGCAGAATCGTCGATTGCTGGATTCCTGTCCACTTTACATAATAGACGCTGGTAGAAACGCTGACACCGCCAAACTTGTTCTTCGATCCTATCTCGTAATTCCACGTTACGTCGCCATTATAGGAGGCCGGTGCCTGGGTCAGACCCAGTTGAGCCAGATCGCCCGCACATGGGGCCGCCGGGATTGGCGCATTGGCGCCGCCGATGCGGAAGCCCTTCGAAGCGGTTGCATACACCATGTTGTTCGGATCGATCTGGAAGGCGAGGCTGGCGCGCGGCGTAAAAGGATTTTCGGATTGTCGACCGGTCGAACCGGTCGGACCACCGTTGAGGGGGCCACCTTGATCGTTCTGGAATTTCAGCTTTACCTTTGCATAGCGCGCACCAAGCGTGAGCTTTAGCCTGTCGACAAACTCCCAGGTCGCTTCACCAAATATCGCTAGTTGCGTATCCTCAACACGGTTGGTCCCGAAATAATTGAGATCACCCACAAGCGACGAACCGTAATAATCTTCGTAGCTGAATCCATATAATGCCTGAATGAGACGATCCCCCATGGGGTCAACGATCTCTTCATAATTTGTAAATCGGTTATTACTGTAAAAACCGCCTACCACCCAATTTAACCGCGACTCTGCTGCTGAATGAACACGCACTTCTTGAACAAAATTGTTCTGGCTGTTTTCGATGTTGGCGACGGAAAAATAATCACCTATCGGAAGTCTGATGCCCCGCGGTGTTCCAAGCGAGCCAAAATTGTTGAGTGTAGGGAGTCCAACCGAGTCGTAGAGACGCGCAAGATAGTCGGTCCCACTATAGCCGGTGCGCTGACGGCGTCGGAACCAAGATGTATTGGAATGAACGCTCACGGCACCAAGATTTAGTTCCGCTTTAATGGTCGGCAAATACCAACTATCCCGGTTCGGCACGACTGTGGCGTCGGTAGCTCGAAAATCGCCACCGCCGATATCAGAAGCTGCGATATTGAATAGATTCTCTCGTTCCTTCGTATATTGATATTGGAGCGAGGGCGTGATTTCCAGCGCACCCAAAGCAAAGCGAACCGCACCGCGCAAAGACACCGTCTTGCGGGAGTTCGCGTCTTCGGCGTCGGTTTGGTATGTTCGCCAATCGAGCTGGTCGATCCAACCGCCATCGCGGCGAGCGAACGCGCTGAGGCGTACGGCAACCTTGTCCTGAATGACCGGAACATTGAGAGCAACGCCCGTTTCTGCGTCAAAGTCGCCGTTTGTAATAGCGCCGATTTCGCTGCGGGCATAAATCTTCGTCGAAGATAATGAGGGCTGGGGTGTGATGTATCGTACAACACCACCCTGCGCACCGGCACCGAACAATGTTCCTTGCGGACCACGCAACACTTCGATTCGATCCAGATCGAAGACAGTTGGCAAGGCATTCTGCGCGAGAATTCCGACATTCAGAAGCTGAAAAGGGGTATCATCAATGTAAACGCCGGTGGTCGGCGCACCCGCAGTTGAGCTGATGCCTCGCACCGCCACGGAGCGCGTGTCTTCATTTATTGTCACACCCGGTAGCTGGCGTTGCAAGTCAGTGAATGTCTTGATGCCCTGTTGATCAAGTTTAGCTTGACCATAGGCGCTGATACTGATGGGCACCCTGGAAGCGCGAACTTCCTGTCGTGTTGCCGTGACAACAATATCATTACCACCATGATCTATTTTCGGATCGGATGGCAATTCATCCTGAGAATTTGATCGATGATCACCAATCTGGAGAGGTTCTCCATAAGCTGACGTAGAGGATATACCAAGCATCAATACTGCTGCACTTGTGAGCAAGCGAAAACGATATCTTTCAAACGTCATCAGTTATCCCCTCTGGAATTCTCATCCTCGCTGAGAGGTTTTCCCCTTCAGGAAGCATATGCCTCCTTAACGATACGGTTCATGTTCCCGCTTGCAACCGATTTTTGCCTGTTCGACTTGGGTTTCGGAGGTGTAGCTGTAGACCGCCGCCCCCAGAGTACGGGCTATATTTATGTATTTATTTCAGTATGATAATGCGTACGTCACATCGCTATGTGACAGAAAGTGTCGATCGTAATCGGCAGGAGTAGTGATATCCTGACACCACTCGGGTAGCCGTTTACACCATCGCTGCTGAGGGTCAGAGCGATAGAAGTTAACTCGGATATCTTGCGATGTAGAGAACAACTACCAGTCATAACGGCTATAGAAATGTTCGATGACTACACAAACGGGGAATGGGAATGGCAAGTCGCGCTCGCATAGGATTTACCGGAGTTGCCGCTGTGTGGATAATGGTCGCGGGGACGGCCTCCGCTGAGGAAGTTTATGCGGACCTGATCTTCACAAACGGCAAGATTGTCACGGTGGATGCCAAGGACAGGATCGTTCGCAGCGTCGCCATCGTCGCCAACCGGATTGTGGCTGTCAGCGACGATGTCGATGCCTGGCGCGGACCCAGGACCAAAGTGGTTGATCTTCGCGGGCGAACCATGCTGCCCGGCTTCATCGACGCCCATTCGCATGTCGAAGGCATGGCCAATGTCGAGGCTAACTTCATCAATATTCAGGCACCCCCGCTCAAGGATGGCAAGGCGATCATCGCCAAGCTCAAGGAAGCGCAAGCCAGGCTGCCGCCGGGCGCATGGCTGATCGGGCAGGGCACCTATATGCAGGTCATGCCCTCGCGAGCGGAACTCGATGCGGCTTTCCCCGACAATCCCGTGCGCCTGGACTGGAGCGCGCACGACAAGATGATCAACCACAAAGCCGCCATGGCAATGGGCATGGACAAAAACTGGCCCGAGCCGCCAGCCAGCTCTGGCGGGCGTTACGAACGCAATGTCGAAGGCGAAGTCGTCATTGTGCGCGATGCTCCGGCCCCTTGGCCCAAGAATCACGAATTCACCTTTCCTGAGATGAAGGAGGGGGTGCGAAAAATCCTGCAGGACTTCTATCTCAAAAAGGGTGTGACCACCGTCTCCGACATGTCTCCCCCACGAACCTATCTCGCCTATCAGGAGTTGCGCAAGGAAGGTCGGCTGCCGACCCGCGTGCGCGTGAACTATGTGCTCGTTAATCCGAACGCCACAACCTCTGTGATCGAAGGCCAGGTCACAGCAGACAAGCTCCTGTCGACTGGCATCACGACCGGCATGGGAGACGACTGGATTCGCGTCGGGGCAATCAAGCTTTTTCTGGATGGGGCCTGGGGCACAACCGTAGCGCTGTATCGGCCACAATGGAAAGGCGCTGGCACGACATGGGTGCCTAACAATTACGGCTCTACGATGATGGATCAGACCCAACTCAACGGCATCGTCCTGAAGGTCAGGCAGGCGGGCTGGCAAATGCAGATCCATGCGAATGGCGATCGTGCGCAGGATATGACGCTCACTGCATATGAGAATGCCAACAAGCTTTCCCCGAAAGCCGACGCAAGGGACCGGATCGAGCATTTCGCCCACTATTTGACGATCGATCCGCAACGCACGCAGGAACGACTGGCGCGTATGCAGCGCGACCACGTCATCCCCTCGCCTCAAGTCGCCTTCCTATGGCGACTGACCGAGGTTGGCATGAAGGAGCCGAACGTCAAATTTTTTCCGATGAAGACGCTGATCAATCTCGGCATGCATCCGCCGGGCGGCGTGGATACCGTTGGCACGCAGAATTTTGCGACATATCCGATGTTTTCGATCCAGCGAGCCGTGCATCGTGATACGAAGTACGGCAAAATCGTGCAGCCGGAGGAGGCGATCAGCGTCATGGACGGCATCCGGATGTTCACCATCTGGTCGGCGGAAGCGAATTTTATGGAGAAGCAGCTAGGTTCCATAGAAACGGGCAAGCTTGCCGATTTCGTCGTACTTGCGCAGGACCCGCTGACGATCAAACCCGACAAGCTTAGCGACATTCCGGTCGATTTGACGATTCTGGATGGCATGGTCGTCTATCAGGGGTGACGAATGAGGTGGCGGGTTGGCAGCCTATGATGATGGGCTGCCAACCAGCCACCCGTTCTTCAGCATGCTTTCCACGGCAATGCGCAGATGGTGCATGGAGCAGCAGACCGATGCCAAAAGTGATGCCGTTCGGGCGTGTGAAGCGCTCGACGGCCGATTTTATGAACTTGGCGCGGATGGCGTTGTCCGCCTGAGCGCACCGCTCAGTGTAACCCTTGGACATGGTAACAATGGCTGAATATAAAATCGAGAATGATGCAGGTCTGGCAACGATCATCGATCTGGCGGCTTCGGCATACGACTATCCGCTTCTCCTCAAACATCTCCTGACGACCGCGCTGGCCCGCGCTCCTACACAGGAGATCGTTTATCGCGATCTCGTTCGGCACGACTATCGGACGCTGAATGATCGCGTCGGCCGGTTGGCTGCCGGGCTGACGGCGTTTGGCCTGAAGGCCGGGTCCGTCATCGGCGTGCTGGACTGGGATAGTCATCGCTATCTTGAAGGCTATTTCGCGATACCCGGAATGGGCGCGGTTCTTCACACAGTAAACATCCGGCTGTCGCCCGAGCAAATCCTCTACACGATCAATCACGCGGCGGATGATGCTCTTCTTGTGCATGTCGATTTCCTTCCGATGCTGGAATCCATTTGGGATCGGGTCGAGACGGTGCGCACAATCATCGTGATCACGGACGATGGTCGACTGGTCGGGACCAGCCTGCCGATCGCCGGGGAGTATGAGGCGATTCTGGAGGCGGCCTCGCCGGACTTCCCGTTTCCCGATTTCGACGAGAACAGCCGGGCGACGACCTTCTACACGACGGGCACCACCGGCCTGCCGAAAGGCGTGTTCTTCAGTCATCGGCAACTGGTGCTGCATACGCTGGCGCTGGCAACGACACTGGCGGCTTCGACGGTGCAGGGACGGCTCCATCGCGACGACGTCTATATGCCGATTACCCCCATGTTTCACGTCCATGCCTGGGGTCTGCCCTACATTGCGACCATGCTTGGGCTGAAGCAGGTCTATCCGGGACGATATGCGGCCGATACGCTGATCGCCCTGCAGCAGGCGGAGAAGGTCACCTTCTCGCACTGCGTTCCGACGCTGCTGCACATGCTGCTCACCAGCCCGGAAGGGGCCGCTGCCGACCTCACCGGCTGGAAGGTGATCGTCGGCGGCTCCGCGCTGTCGAAGGGTTTGGCATATGCCGCCCTTGAGCGCGGCATCGACGTCTTCACAGGTTACGGAATGTCTGAAACATGCCCGGTTCTTAGTATCGCGCACGTTGAGTCGGATCAGTTGAAGGACGGCGTCGCCGCAGACGTTGAGATTCGCACCCGCGCTGGTATGCCCGTGCCGCTAGTGGAATTGCAGATTGTCGATGCGGATATGCGTCCCGTTGCCCATGACGGCGAAAGTACCGGAGAAGTCATCGCGCGCGCTCCATGGCTGACAAAAGGCTATCTTGGCGATCCGCGCAGTTCGCAGGCGCTTTGGCAGGGTGGATATCTGCACACCAACGATGTCGGCCTCATCCATCCAGATGGCTATCTCCAGATTGCCGACCGCATGAAGGACGTCATCAAGACCGGAGGGGAATGGATTTCCTCGCTCGAAATCGAGGACATTGTTTCGCAGCACCCAAGCGTGAGTGAGGTCGCGGTCATCGGCGTTGCCGACGCCAAATGGGGGGAACGCCCGCTTGCCATCGTCGTCATCAATGCGGGGTACGATCGGGCTGGACTGGAAACATCCATAAAGGCCCATTTGCAGGACTTCTGCGACCGAGGCGTCATCTCGAAATGGGCCGTGCCCGCGACCGTCCTGTTTTGCGATGCGCTTGAAAAAACGAGTGTCGGCAAGCTCGACAAGAAGGTTCTGCGTCAGCGGTATGGCTAGTCGCTTGAGAGGTTTTGCATGAAAGTTGGAAGACGTTGATGACCAGTAAAGCCCTGTTTTCTTCCCTGCGCCTTCCCGTGATCGGGGCGCCGATGTTCATTATTTCCCATCCTGATCTCGTCATCGCGCAATGCAAGGCGGGTATCGTAGGATCGTTCCCCGCTCTTAACGCCCGGCCACAATCCATGCTGGACGAATGGCTGCAGCAAATTACCGAGGAACTTGCCGCGTGGGACAGGGACAATCCTGATCGTCCCTCCGCTCCATTCGCCGTCAACCAGATCGTGCATCGGTCGAACGACCGGTTGGGCGCGGATATGAATCTTTGCGCCAAGTGGAAAGTGCCGATCATCATCACTTCGCTCGGCGCACGCGAGGACGTGAATATCGCGGTGAAAGGCTGGGGGGGGATCGTCCTGCATGATGTCATTGATGACCGCTTCGCCCGCAAAGCCGTGGAAAATGGCGCGGATGGATTGATTGCGGTCGCGACCGGAGCGGGCGGTCACGCTGGCCGACTCTCGCCTTTTCCGCTCATTCAGGAAATTCGTCAGTGGTTCGACGGACCGCTGGCGCTATCAGGTGCGATGACAACCGGTCAGGGCATACTTGCGGCTCAGGCCATGGGTGCCGATTTCGCCTATATCGGGTCAGCCTTCATCGCGACGCCAGAGGCAAATGCTGCCCAGGGCTATAAGGATGCGGTCGTCGAAGGGAGCGCGCGAGACATCGTCTATTCGAGCTATTTCACGGGCATACACGGCAATTATCTGAAAAACTCCATTATAGCCGCCGGGCTTGATCCAGAAAATCTGCCGGATGGAGAGCAGAAGGTCATGAATTTCGGCGAAGATGTCGCCGCCAAGGCATGGCGAGATATTTGGGGCGCTGGTCAGGGTATTGGCACCATATCCAGCATCGAGCCGGTGTCGCAGATCATTGCGCGATGGCAGATGGAATATGGTGTCGGCCTGATGCGCCTGAATGCGAAAGCAAGCCCATTCTGACCTGTACGGCAAGGTTGGCTGATCCTGATGGAGCGCTTCGGGCTCTGCACCGACAGCGACTGAAGGCGAATGAGCGGGCGGTGCCGACTGCGGGACTGCGTGCAATCTCACCCTCAATCGCAAAAAGACGTTTGATATAAATCGCCTTGCATAGGGAGAAGGTAACGCGGTAAGGGCGGGCGATATCGCAACGCACTCCTGCCCGCTGACCTGCTTACCCTGTTACGCGAGTGGTGGACCGTCGGCAGGCAGCAGGGCGTCATGCATGCTGATGGCTGGCTGTTTCCGGGAATGCACTACCTCAAGCCGCTCAGCACGCGGCAACTTCATCGCATCGTCGTTGATGCTGCAGAGGGCGCAGGTATCGCCAAGCGGGTCGGCCAGCATACACTGCGTCACAGCATCGCCACGCATTTGCTGGAGGACGATGTCGATGTCCGTATCATCGTCTGACAATGCCCCGCACACGCTAGCGCTGGACATGGCGATACGGCGGGGCCGTCGATATCATGATCGACCCTGAACTGCTGCAAGGGGGGCGATCTCCGGACGCTGACGCATTTGGGCAAGATCTTGTCGCCGAAATCCCGGCTTAACCCAATCGATGATACTAACCTGCAATCGATAGATCGCGTGAAAAGCGGTAGGCATCTTTAGAAGAGGATCGACAGATGATCGACAAAGTTCTGATAGCGGGCGCCGGTCAGGTTGGATCGGAAATCGGGTTTCAATGCGCCGTGCATGGCTTGAATGTGGTCATGTTCGATGTGGCTCAAAGCTCGCTGGACCAATCCCGGACAAGTCACGCCGAATATTCCGCCATGTTCAAATCTAAAGGCCTTTTACGCGATGGAGACGATGCAGGCAAAGTACTTTCGCGCATTACCTACGAGAGTGATCCTCCCGCGGCTTGCGCCGATGTCGATATTGTCAGCGAGTCCGTGACCGAGTCACTGGAAATCAAGCAATCGCTTTACGAGGCGCTTGATCGACATTGTCCGCCGCACACGATCTTTACGACCAACACATCGACCATGCTGGCAAGCGAGCTTGGTGCACTGACACATCGACCGGATCGATTTCTGGCATGCCATGTCGGGCGGCCGGTCTGGGAGGTCGGCATGCTGGAAATCATGCCACATGCCGCGACCGATCCAGCCGTTACCGATCAGGTCGTGGCGTTCGCCACGCGGGTCGGACTTACGCCCATATTCCTTAACAAGGAGCAGGCGGGCTATATTTCCAACTCGCTCATCGTGCCGTTCGTGATCAGTTCCCTCGATCTCGTCAGCCGGGGGGTCGCCTCGTTCGAAGATGTCGATCGTGTTTGGATGCTCGGCACCGGCGCGCCCATCGGCCCGATCGGCATGATCGACCTTATGGGCATTCCGACGGTTCACGCGGCGCTTTCGCATCTGGCCGACAAGGGTGGCAAGCCTGAGCTTGTCCCTATCACGGCATATCTGAAGGGCGAGCTGCTCGATCACGGCAAATTAGGCGTGAGAAGCGGCAACGGCTTCTATTCCTATCCCGACCCTGCTTTCTCACGTCCCGGCTTTCTATGAAGATCACGCGACAGCAGAGCGAAGCGGCACCGGGCGAGTGAACAGTGGCATGGGCGTAGTTCATGCACGTGGCTGCGGCTTCATGTCCGATAGCGAAATCATAATCCGATCGATGCCCCCCTCTTCCATCACGACCTTTAAAAGCGAGGCCATCGTCCGGAAGGCAATGACAAGAGCAGGAGCAAGGTCCGACCATATAGGTTGGAACTATGCTCCAGTTCTTTGCCTTGCGTTCGGATGATCTGATGGTTCGGAAAATTGAGGCTGCCTTATTTGATGTCCCAGACCAGCGGCAGGTTCCTGGGCTGTAGGACGCCGGACAGGAGAGTCGTTATCTTCCCCCCCGGCTTAACCTGAAAAGTTGGAATGGCATTAAGAAATTCCTCGATGGCAATGCGCATTTCCATGCGTGCCAAATGAATGCCGAGACAAAAATGCGGGCCGGTGGCGAAGGATAAAAGATTGGGCTTGCGATCGAAATCGATCCTGTTTGGCTCTTTATATTCCTCAGGATCTCGCCCGGCGAGGGAGACAGCCATTTGTATCTTGTCGCCCGGCCTAATGATCTGGCCGCAAACGGTCGTCTCCTTCACGCAGATACGATATGTATTCGAGCCTCCATAGGCACGCATCATTTCAGTTACGGCGTCTGGAATCTTTTCCGGACGTTCGCGGAGGAGGCGTTGGTTATCCCCATCTTCGGCCAGATGGCGGAACAGTGAGCCCATATGACCGGAAACGGCGTCGAGGCCGCCAACGAATAGGTTGAACGCGAAACCGGTCAATTCGTCATCCGTCAACGGCCGATCGCCGATCTTTCCCGTCAGGCCATAGGTTAGCAGGTCGTCCTGCGGACACGCCCGGCGCTCGTCTATTTCCTCATTGAGATAGGCGACGACCGCCCTGGTGGCTGAGATCATTTCCTGCGCGTTGCTGCCGTGCATGAGACTTTCGATCCAGCCGAGAAATAGCTTCGTTTTGTTCAGCGGCAGGCCCATCAGGCCCAAAAATATCTTGATGGGGAACTCCCAGGCGAACTCGCTCATGAACTCGCACTCGCCATTACCCTTGAAATGGTCGATATATTCGCGCGCGGTCTGGCGCGCCTGCGCTTCGAGCTTTTTAACCGAGCCTGGCATGAATTTTGGATTCATGAACGCCCGGTGCAATGCGTGCAGGGGAGGATCGGATTCGGCCGGGAGCAAGCCCCAGTCCTCGCCGATCATGCCGGCAAAGGGAGCCCATCCTTTGTTCGAGAAATGCTCCGTATCCATATAGATCTGACGCACTTCCTTGGCCCGGCGAACGACCCAGGCCGGCTGCCCACCCAAATAAGCGTCGACGGCGTAGAATATGGGCGGCCCGGCATGCATATCCGGTACATGAGTTAGGAACGGATCATCTTCTGTTATTTTGCCGAACCCGAAGGGATAGGGCAGCACCAGTTCTGGCGGGACATGATCGGGGATGGGCGAATTCGTGATAAGGTCAGCCATGTCTATCTTCTCCAGCTTTTGTTGCTCTGCTTTCTGGGCGGAAAGCTATGGTTGGCTTCGGAGCTTGGACGTGAGCCAGTCCATTGGCAGTAACTTTTTTTGGTCAATCCAGGCCACAGGGCATCTGTCCGATCCTCAGAAACGGCAAACGCCTTGCTGCGCGCGTCACAGATTTCGCAAAACATCGAGCCAACTCTTCCGTGTCGATATCATCAGGCCGTTTCAGCGGCTCGCATTGAACGAGTCATGCCCGGTGGTGTGGCCGGCTGTGTCCACGCCACCGGATAAAAATTTTATTGGGAGAACCGGTAGCGCAGGTTGATGCCGTAGGTCGCTGGCATACCGGCAAATTGATAAACGACGTCCGACACACGGTTGACGTTAGTTGTGTAGAATTTGTTGGTGATGTTTCGGCCCCACAACTCGACACGGAGGCGCCCCTTGTCGAAGTCCAGACCCGCACGCAGATCGATCAGGCTATAGCCATCAATCACCATCAACCGTTCCAGAGGCGCGATACCCGGCCCGCCAGTAAACAGCGCGGTGTTGGTTTTGCTACGCGCGGTGATGCTGCCGCCTACAAAAGCGTCCAGCCCGGAGGACAGGGGAAAGCTGTAATCGGCTGACACTACGCCCTGCCATTCGGGCGTAAATGGGAAGGGGTTGCCGACGAAACTACCCGGAGACCCGAACGGCCCGGTCGGGTTGGTCGGATCCCTGAGGACTTTGGTTTTGACATAGGTGCCGCCCGCGTTGATCGTCAGCCCAGGCACGGGCTGAATGACGACATTGACCTCCCCGCCCTGAACCTTAGACTTGGGAATGCTGACGAGCAGGGGAAGGACGCCGAAGGGAGGCGTGACGGCTGCACCGATCAATTGCTTGTCGCGATAGTCGTAATAAAATGCGGCACCGGTGATCTGCACCTTGCGATCGAAAAGACTGGCCTTGGTTCCTAGCTCATATGCCAGCACCGATTCCTGCTTTACAGGCGCGAGTGACAGGGTGAGCGCCGCAGGCAATGTTGGAAAACTACCTGACTTGTAACCTTTGGTAACGTTCGCGTAAAACAGGAGATCGCGTGACGGCTTGTAATTGATGCTGCCGCGCCAGGAAAGATTATCCTCATTAAGCGCGTCGCGGTTGATCGGGTCCGCGATGCCGGTGGCGGTGTTCAACGTGACACATGCTCCCGGCGCGATTGTCTGTGGCGTTCCGGTAATCAGCGTCGACAGGAAACTCACCGCGGTGGAGAGGTCACCTGCCCCCCCGTCGCGCGTGCAGCCGGCGAAGCGCCGCCTTTGATCCGCGTAGCGCACAGAGGCTTGTAGCGTCAGTTGTTCGGAAATATCGTAATCGACACTGCCAAAGACGCCGGCAGTCCTGATCCGCTGGTCGTTATCGACAACCACCGTGTCATAGTTGAACGGTCCGATATGTCCGGGCGTGGTAAACTGCGGCGCCAGCGTCCAGGTTTCGTCAACACGATCCTTCTGGTAATTGCCACCAAACATGACGCGTATTGCGTTGCCGATCTCGGCGCTCAGTCTGAGTTCTTGCGAAAAACTGTTTATGACGCCGTTTGTCACGACGCGGGCGGCGGGGAAACTGGTCGCATCGAAATCGAATGGTGTGCGCGTTTTAAAGCGCGTGTAGGAGGTGATGTTCGTCAGCGTAACCGCATCGCTGAGATCGATATCGCCCCGCAGCGCAAACTGATACAGGCTGTCATCCTTCGCGAAGTCATAGTTCGGGTCCCACGCAGCGGCCCGGTTGTTTCTGGGCGCGGTCGGGAAGGTGCTGAGCGGGAAGGGGAGTGGTCGCTGCTCGGCCGGGCTGAGCGGTGACTGGAACAGCAATAGTTGCGACTGCTGCGTATCGGAACGATCGCGCCAGCCGGTTGCGGTGGCTGAAAATTGTGCGTTGTCGCTCGGTTCCCAGTCTATCGTGAGCCGTCCATTGACGAATTTCCGCCCGCCGATCGTGTCGTTGCTGACATAGCTCTTCTGCCAGTCCCCCTGATATTCGTTGCGGACGGCGATCCGTGCGGACAGCGTGTCGGTGATGGGACCGCTGATGAACCCTTCGGCGTTGACGCTGTCGAACCTGCCCACGCCGATGTCGAAGCCGGCCTGGAGATTCCGGGTCGGCTTCGCGGCAATGTAGTTTATAGCGCCGCCGGTCGAGTTCTGGCCGAACAAAGTGCCTTGTGGACCTTTGAGGACTTCGACCCGTTCGATATCGAGCGCCGCGCCACGCGCCATGGGGGAGTAAGCAAGCGGGACCTGATCGACGTAAACCGTCACGGCCGGGCTGACGCCGAGGGTAGTATCGGTGAAGCCAATACCACGGATGAAATAGACGGGCAGCCCGTAATTGCCCTTCTGGAAGGTGAAGCCTGGCACTAGTTTACCGAGATCGTCGGTGCTGGTGATACCCAGAGACTTCAACTGATCGCCCGAACTGGCCGTGATTGACATTGGCACGTCGTTCAGGCGTTCCGAGCGCTTTTGCGCGGTAACGATGATTTCTTTGATACCCGCGCCATCATCGCTGTCGGTGCTGGTCGGCACAGCCTGGGCGTTCGCAGCAATACCGGCCATGACATAGGCTGATATAACGCTCGCCGATAACATAATGCGCTTCATAGTTCCCCTCCTTTTTATTTTAGGCCGTTTCGGGAAATTCAATTTAAAGCATGGTTGTGAAGACCACAGGATGCCACCATCCCAGCACAGTGCTGCCTTATATTATAGTATAATTATTTATATTACAGAGATTGTGGAAATATATATCAAAATTTAGTTAGATAAACTGCCGTTATTTAACACAATTATAATAATATTTCGGACTTTTATCTGGTATTTCTATCTTGTCTACTGATAAGCCCAAGATTGGTCTTGCCAGTTTCTCCGATATTGGCCGTCGGATGTTCCCGGATCACCACGTTGATGTGTTCGCAGGACGATCCGATCGCTTTGTTCGTTACTGCGACCATCCGCCGGATGATCTCAGTCTTTTTTTCGTCGGAGAGACCCTCTTCGATATCACATTGAATAAACGGCATCGCGCTTCTCCTGATTATCCGATTTCAATCATTGCCTTTGTGCGTTGCGTCGCCGCAACTGCTCTGCACCGGCGATATCCTCTCCATTGGGGCCAGGAACGTAATCCGGGACATGTTCACCCGCGTCGAGGAAGTTGAATCCCGGCATCTCGCGGGTGACGACAAATATGTTGTCGATGGACACGCCGGCGACGTCCACAAGAACCTGGCTAAGTCCATTGGCGAGCTGACTTCTCTGTTCCTTCGTGCGCCCTTCTCGAATGTCACATGAAATTATCGGCATAAATCCATCCTTCCTGAAGAAAATGGTTGTTGGACGGCTGAGTTAGATCAAATCTTTCCATCGATGCCGGTCCCGAACACATATTTCCATTCCAGAACCTCTACAGATTCATAGATGCCCAGCGCCTGAAACGGGTCGTTCGCGGCCCATTCCCTCGCCGCTGCGAAGTCGGGCACATCGATCAGGAACAGGCCGCCGATGGCATGATGATCGGCATCCAGCAGCGGTCCGGCGGCAATGATTTTCGACCCGCCACCCTTGACGTAATCGAGATGTGCCGGGCGGTTATCCGCGCGCATTTCCTGCATCGACGGTTTGTCCCGGCAATTGACAGCGAACATCGCAGTTTCCTTTCAAATTCATCAGTATAAAGTCGCAGCGACTTGCCGGTGCCGCAAAGGCACTATTCAACGGCGGTAATTTCTACCGCGCCGATTCCATCAAAATCCGCGATTATCTTGTCCCCGGCTTTGATTGGCTGCTGGCGCAGGAACGAACCTGTCATGACCAGCGCGCCGGGGGCAAGTTCCGCGTCATATCGCTTCAGCCGCTCGGCAAGCCAGAGAATGGAATTGAGCGGGTTGCCGAGTACGGCTGAGCCTTCAGCCGATCCTGCTACCGTACCATTGACGCTCAAACGGCATTCGACCTGGGAAAAGTCGAGATCCTGCGGGATCGCCACGCCTGAGCCTAATGCAATAGCGGTATGTTCGGCATTGTCCGCCATCGCTCCGCCGAAATCCGTGATCGGCACCCGCTTTTCGATAATCTCGAAGGCGGGATAACATTTCACGATCGAAGCGCGAACATCGTCGAGCGTGCGGGCAGTGGCAATGCGGTCACTGACTTCGAAACAGAGTTCGCATTCGATGTGTGGCTGAACAAGGTGGGAAACCGCCAGGTTGCCGCTTATGTAGCGCCGCGATTGCCGCAGGCTGCCAAAAGCAGGTTCGTCGACGCCAAGCTGCTGCTGGACGGCCGGATTGGTGGCGGCCACCTTCCAACCGACACGCATGTCGCCAACGCGATCGTAACATTGCTGCATCAGCAACTGAACGCGGAACCCATCGTCGGTGCCCAGCATGTTGGCAAAGCCCGCAGGTACACCCACGGCGTCACGGCCGTTCCAAAAGGCTTCCGCTACCTCAGTTAAGTTCGGCAAATTGCTTCCCCTCAGTTGCGGTTTCATTCACGATCCTGTTGCGAAGAATCCCAATGCCCTCAACCTCGACCTCGCAAATATCCCCGTCCTTCATCCAAAGGGGTGGGGTGCGTGCCGCGCCAACACCCGCGGGCGTGCCGGACACGATGATGTCACCGGCGTGCAGGGTCATGGTTTGGCTGATGTTGGATATGAGTGCGGCAACAGAAAAGACGAGGTCGTTCGTGTTGGCATTCTGCACCATGACGCCGTTCAGTCGGGTCGTGATCGACAGCCCGGCTGCGCCGGCCGGAAGTTCATCGGCCGTGACGATATATGGGCCGAAAGCGCCCGTTCCGTCGAAATTCTTGCCGACGGTCCATTGCGGTGTGCGCAACTGGAAATCACGAACGGAGGCGTCGTTGAAGAGTGAATAACCGAATACGCAGGACAGCGCTTCGTCTTCGGAAATATAACGTCCGCCCCTTTTTAGGATGACGGCCACTTCGCCTTCATAGTCTAGCTGATCGGACAGGCGCGGCTTGGTGATGGGCGCCTGATGACCAACGAGGCTGGACGCGAAGCGCGGAAAGACCGTTGGATGCTCTGGAACCTTGAAGCCGCTCTCCAGCGAATGATCCACATAATTGAGACCGACGCAGACGATCTTGGAGGATTTTGCGACAGGGGGAAGAAAATCAATGGTCTCGACGTCAATGGGATCGCCTGCGCCTAAAATCGCTTTCAAATCCGCTGCTGACATTTGCAAAAGCAGGTTTGGCACCATATCACCCGGATAGCGCGGGTCCGATGCGACCAGGCCGACGAGCCCGCCGTCACCCGCGACAGCCAGGCCCAGTTCACCATTTCTGGAAAAGCGCACCAAGCGCATCAGTTTTTCTCCACCCATATGTTCTGACTCGGCCAGGTCGTGGCGCTGCGTGCCACCGACCATGGACATCCGACTAACCAACCATCCGTCGCGAGTCAAAGAAAATCTTTTTTATTAAAAATTGACGTGTTTTTGATTTGGACTAAGCTGACTGGATGAGTAGAGCTTCCACCGCCAGCCTGACAGAGGCGACATATTTTCGCATGCGCGCGCACATATTGAGCGCTGAGGCGAGGCCGGGCGAGAAGCTGAAGATCGCCGATCTTGCAGGTTCAATGGAAGCAAGCCCCAGTGTCGTGCGCGAGGCGTTGTCTCGTCTCGTGTCGGAGGGCCTGGTAATAGCGGAGCCCCAGCGCGGATTTCGGGTCGCGCCGCTTGAACTGTCGGAAGTGCGGCACCTGTTCGACGCCCGGATCAATATCGAATGCGCCTGTATGGCCGATGCGATTCAGCATGCGGATATCGGTTGGGAAGGCCGGATCGTGGCGGCTCTTCATGAGCTGTCTCGGACGGCGGAGGAGCGCGGGCAGCGCGGGGACAATGTTTCCGATGGCTGGTTGACGGCGCATGCCAACTTTCATCAAGCCTTGGTCAGCTCCTGTAGCAACGCTTGGTTTCTCAAGATAAGGGCGAACCTGTACATGCATAGTGAGCGCTTCAGGGCGCTTGCGCTGGTGACGCAGGCGACGGAAAGGGATGTGCATTCCGAGCATGCCGATCTTGCGCGGGCTGCAATCGATCGCGACGTGCAGGCCGCCTGTGCGATGATAACTCTGCACCTCAGGCATACGGTTGAGGAACTTTGGGGCAGGGAATCGCACGTCGTGCAATCCGCTGTTCCCGATGGCCGGTCCTATGTGGATCACGGCGTAGCTTCGAGTGATAAAAAAGTGATCGTTACATAAAATAGATATTATTGACGATCCCTGGATATTTGTTAGTGTAGCGCCGACAGGACATTGTCCCGACGCACTTGCGGGTCGGTGGCCAATGCAAGCAGCGTGAGGGATGAAGCGTGGAAACTGATCGGTCGAACAAGCAAGGGTTGCCCAGTCGCCACGTTACCGAAGGATATGAGCGTGCTTCGCATCGTGCGATGCTCTATTCGATGGGACTGACGAAGCAGGAGATCGATCAGCCATTCGTCGGCGTGGTTTCATGCTGGAACGAGGGTGCGCCGTGCAATATCTCGCTGATGCGCCAGGCCCAAGCCGTCAAGCGCGGCGTTACGCGTGGGGGCGGTACTCCGCGAGAATTTGCCACTATCTCCGTCACCGATCTGATTGCGATGGGGCATGAGGGCATGCGTGCTTCGTTGCCGTCGCGTGAATGCATCGCAGATTCCGTGGAACTGACCATGCGCGGCCACGCTTATGATGCTCTGGTCGGTCTGGCCGGATGCGACAAGACGCTGCCCGCTCTGATGATGGCCATGATCCGTCTCAATGTCCCGTCGGTTTTTATCTATGGCGGTTCGCAGTTGCCGAGCGTCCATAACGGAATGTCGGTCACCGTGCAGGACATGCTGGAAGCGGTGGGGCGGCATTCCACCGGCGCGATGTCGGCCGAGGAACTGGATGAGATGGAGCGGACGGCTTGTCCGTCTTCCGGCTCATGCGGGGTGCAAGCGACAGCTAACACCATGGCCTGCGTTTCGGAAGCGATCGGACTGGCCCTGCCTTATTCTTCGGGAGCGCCTGCCGCCTATCTCAGCCGTGACGCGCTGTGCGTCATTTCTGGCGAGAAAATCATGGAGCTGGTCAAGCTGCGAATTCGCCCGCGCGATATCGTCACACGCAAAGCGCTGGAGAATGCAGCGGCGGTGGTTGCTGCGTCGGGCGGTTCGACCAATGCTACTTTGCACCTGCCGGCCATAGCGCATGAATGCGGCATTGCATTCGACCTATTCGACGTGGCCGCCGTTTTCAATCGGACACCTTATATCGCGGACCTGCAACCGGGCGGCAAATATGTTGCCAAGGACATGTTCGACGCCGGCGGCGTGCCCTTGTTGATGAAGACGCTACTGGACGGGGGCTATCTTCACGGCGATTGCATGACCGTGACGGGGCGAACCGTCGCAGAAAATCTGGCGCACGTGAAATGGAATCCTCGGCAGGATGTCATAAGCCCCAGCAGCAATCCTAAAAGTCCGACCGGCGGTGTTACGGCCTTACGCGGCAATCTGGCGCCCGAAGGCGCTGTCGTGAAAGTTGCCGGACTAGTCAGAACCAGCTTCAGCGGCCCTGCACGCTGCTTCGATACCGAAGAAGCGGCGTTCGCAGCCGTGCGCGACCGGAATTATGAGACGGGCGACGTCATCGTCATTCGGTATGAAGGTCCCAAAGGTGGCCCAGGCATGCGTGAGATGCTGGCAACAACGGCCATGCTGTACGGGCAGGACACCTCAGGGGAAGTCGCGCTGATCACCGATGGCCGCTTCTCTGGAGGAACCAGAGGTTTCTGCATCGGCCACATCGGCCCTGAAGCCGCGGTCGGTGGTCCGATCGCCTTGCTACGGGACGGCGATATCATCGACATCGATGTCATAGCGGGCACACTTGAGGTTCGCCTGAGCGATGACGAGTTGCGCGTCCGCCGCGAGCAGTGGCGTTTGCCCGGCTCCGAACGATATCGTTCGGGAGCAATCTGGAAATATGTCCAGCAGGTCGGCCCGGCCTATCTGGGCGCCGTCACGCACCCCGGGCCGTGGCCGGAAGAGATTTGTTACGCCGACCTTTGACGCGCGTGACCCCGGCGAGGTTTTCGCCAATGGCATTTATAAGGATAGAAATCATGAACCAATCGTCGAGTCCGGTTCTGACGCATGACATCTCCAGACAACTTTCGCGCAAGGCAGCTGAATTTGCGGCTCGACCGAAGCAACTTTTTATCGACGGTACATTTCGCGACGCGTCCGATGGGGGCACTTTTCCATCGGAAGATCCGGCGACCGGCCTTAAGATATGCGACTTTGCAGCCGCGACCGACCATGACGTCGATCTGGCAGTCCGGTCGAGCCACGCCGCGTTCGAGAACGGCTGGCGGGACATGGCACCTGCCGGGCGTGCTGCACTGCTGATGAAGCTCGCCGACCTGATCGAGGCCAATGCCGACGAACTGGCCGAACTGGAAACCATCGACAGCGGAAAGCCGTTGAGCAGCGCCCGTGCGCTCGACATCCCGTTTCCCGTAGAGACATTTCGCTATTATGCGGGCTGGGCGACGAAGCTTTCCGGTAAGACGTTCGACCTGTCCTTGCAGAGCGACCAGTATCACAGCTTCACCCGGCGCGAACCGTTCGGCGTCGCGGTGGGAATCATTCCGTGGAACTTCCCTTTCATCCAAGCGGCCTTCAAGCTCGCTCCTGCACTCGCGGCGGGTTGCACCATGGTGCTCAAACCGGCCGAGCAGACACCACTCACCGCAATCCGCCTCGCTGAATTGATCGCCGAGGCAGGCTTCCCCAAGGGTGTGGTCAATATTCTCACCGGCTTTGGCCGGACGACCGGCGCGGCGTTGGTCGCGCACCCACTGGTGCGCAAGGTGTCGTTCACCGGGTCCACGCAGGTCGGCAAGACGTTGTTGAGCGCAGCTTCCGGCAACCTTAAGCGCGTGGCGCTGGAGCTTGGTGGAAAGTCCCCCAACATCATCTTCGCTGACGCAGATCTGGACAGCGCAATTCCCGCAGCCGCCAACGCGATCTTTGGCAATACGGGCCAGGTTTGCGTCGCGGGCGCTCGGCTCTATGTTGAAAGGTCGGTATTCGACAAGGTTGCATCGGCAATTGTCGATCATGCAGCGCGCCTGCGCATCGGCGGAGGATTGAACGCCGAAACGGAAGTTGGACCGCTAATTTCGGCCAATCAACGTGACCGTGTCGGCTCCTATGTCGAGGCTGGCCGTCGTGCGGGCGCGGATGTGGCGGTAGGCGGTGTTGGACTGGGCGATGCCGGATATTTCTATTCCCCGACGGTCCTGCTGGGCACCACCCCGGATATGAGCGTGCAGCAGGAGGAAATCTTTGGCCCGGTATTATGCGCCATTCCGTTCGATGCGACCGAAGACGTGGTCCGGTTGGCCAATCATGATCACTATGGCCTCGCCGCGAGCATATGGACACGGGATTTGTCCACCGCTCATTTACTGAGCCGACGCATGGGTGCCGGCGCGGTATGGGTCAATTGCCACGGCGTTTACGATCCGAACCTGCCGTTCGGTGGTTATAAGGAATCGGGCTGGGGCCAGGAACTCGGGCAGGAGGGTATCGAAGCCTATACTTCGGCAAAATCCATCACGATAAAGCTCTGAGGCAAAGGCGCAATCCAAGGCATTTTTCAAGAAAATGCGATCGCGTACTGGTTTAGGAAGCGCGTACAATAAACATTATTAGCGGCCGTTTCTGCTTGATCGAATGCCGCTCAAAGATCATCGGCATAGCTGGAGACCTTTAGCGAAACAGTGACGCGGCGGTGCCTTTAATGGTTTCCGCCGCGCTGTGCGTATTGGGCACCAAAACGGCACAGGCCTGTCGCAATCAGCCAATATTATGTCGTCCACTGGCACACTAGCCGATCGGAGCTGCCGTAGAAAACATATTGGGCATCGAGGTCAAAGTGACTTCACTCAATATCGTAGGAATGATCATGATCCAAAATCTTGCTGAATCTTCGTCGGTGGATATTGATTGTGAGGCGCTCCGCAAAAAATACGCGCTGGAGCGCGGACGTCGGTTGAACCCTTCAAAGAACGCACAGTTCATTGAGGTCGGTGGCGACTTCAGCCATTATGAAGATGACCCTTATGTCACAACTCCGTTGAGCCGCGATCCGGTGCACGAAACCGTTGAAGTCGTCGTCATGGGCGGTGGCTTTGGCGGCTTGCTCGCTGCGGCGACCTTGAAGAAGGCGGGCATTGATGACATCCGGATCATCGAAAAGGCGAGCGATTTTGGCGGCGTATGGTATTGGAACCGGTATCCAGGCGCACAATGCGACATTGAATCCTACATTTACATGCCGCTGCTCGAAGAAACGGGCTACGTCCCGAGCGAGAAATATGCACACGCCCCCGAATTGTTCGAACATGCCCGGCGCATCGGCAGTCATTTCGGCCTTTACGACGTGGCGTTGTTTCAGACGCAGGCTTCCCACATGGACTGGAACGAGGCGGAACGGCGCTGGATCGTCGCGACCGATCGCGGCGATACGATAAGGGCGCGGTACGTACTCACGGCCAGCGGTCCGCTCCACCGTCCCAAACTGCCGGGCATTGCAGGCATCGACCGGTTCAAAGGTCATATGTTCCACACCAGCAGGTGGGATTATGACTATACGGACGGCGACCGTTCCGGCGGCATGCATGGACTGGCGGACAAGCGCGTCGCCGTCATCGGCACAGGCGCTACCGCCGTTCAGGCCATCCCCTATCTCGCCAAGGATGCCAAGCATCTCTATGTGGTCCAGCGAACACCTGTAAACATCGGCGAACGCGGGAACAGTCCCACTGATCCCGAATGGGCGAAGTCGCTTACCGCAGGGTGGCAGCGTGAACGTATGGCGAATTTCAACAGCTGGGTGTCAGGCGTGAAATCCGAGCAAGATTTGGTAGCGGACGGATGGACCAGCCTGTTTTACGGCGTCCTGGCTGGATGGCAGCCCGAAGACCACCGTGCGTTGCAGCCTTCAGAAGCGATGCAATTGGCCGAAATGGCAGATTTTCGCACGGGGGAAAACTTTCGTGCCTCGATCGAAGCGCTGATCGAGCGCCCGGACGTGGCCGAACGCCTGAAGCCATGGTATGGCGTTCTCTGCAAACGGCCAACATTTAACGACAATTATTTGCCTGTGTTCAACCGTGACAATGTCACGCTGATCGATACGCAAGGCGCGGGGATCGACGCGATTTCCGAACATGGCCTTATCTTCAATGGAGTTGAATATCCGGTCGACTGCATCATCTTTGCGACCGGCTTTGAAGTCGGCACGGATTACAGTCGACGGGCCGGCGTCGTCATTCGCGGCGCAGGCGGCAAAACCCTTTCAACCCATTTCGAAAATGGCCCGCGTTCCTTCCATGGCTTCTTCGTCCACGGATTTCCCAATCTGTTCCTGCTGGGTGCGGGGCAAACCGCGATCAAGCCCAATTTCACGGATATGCTGACCGAACAGGCCGAACATCTTGTCAGCGTCATCATGCACGCGCGACAAGACGGAGCGACACGGATCGAAGCCACGGCTGAGGCCGAAAACGCGTGGCAGCATATCTTGCTGGAAAAGTCGGCGGGCACGCGCGCCTATCTTGCCAACTGTACGCCAAGCTATTTCAATGCCGAAGGGGATATAGACAAGAGCTGGTCGGCTAACACCTATGGCGGGGGCACCATCGCGTTTTCAAACCTGCTGTCGGAATGGCGCGCCCGTGGCGATTATCCAGGCCTGGCGATCGACTGAGATTGGGCGGGCGGGCATGTGCCCGCCCGTACCGATGTCAGGATGCGGCGATGTCGCGGAATGATCGACGTTCCTGTTTCAGGCGCGACGGCCAATTCCCTGCAAAGAAAGGCGTCGCTCTTTCTGGGCACAGTCCGTCCCTTGTGCGCGTAGAGCCTTGGCGCCGGTTTGCAGGCGCGCCCGCAAGAAGCGACTTGCCCCGCTGGCATCGCTATAGCCCAGTTTGAACGCCAGTTGCAGGAGGTTGGGCTGGCGCTCCAGACGGAAATATTCTTCGGCAGTTCGCTTTCTCACCGCGTCCAATATATCGGCAAAGGTCAGGCCATATACGGAAAGGCGCCGCTGGAGCGTTCTTGGCCCCATGGACAACTCGTGCGCGACGCAATCCAGGGTCGCATGCCCGTCTCCCAGTTTGGCGGCGATTACAAATTCTATCTGCTGCGCCAGGTCGAGCGGCTCAGCGCAGCTGGCCTTTTCGATATGGCGTTCCAGATAGGCGAACATGTGCGCATTTCCGTCAACTGCGGGCCGCGTCATGTCGTCATGCCTGATGACGATCGCATTTCGGTCAGCCCCGAACTCCAGAGGACAGCGAAACAGAGTGCGAAGATATCGGGTGTTCTGCGGCGCGGTATGGGCAAATTCGACGCGCGCGGGCACCCAGCTTTCGCCAAGCACGATCTGGGCTACGCGCAAGTCCAATGTCATCGACGCTTCGATAAATTGCGATCCTCCATAGCGCGTAGGCACCATCAGCAAATGGTGAAGCGTAACCTCGTCCGCATCTTCCTCGACATGGAATGCGACGGCGGGGTTCTCGAGGTGGATGAACCGCTGATTCACTCTCATCGCTTCCGCAAGCGTCGGTGCATATTCCCAGAGCAGGCTTAGAAGACCATAGCCACCCCGCACATTGGCGAATGCGGCAGCCGACGCGCCCAGATGCGGTCGCCTTGTCAGGAGTGCGCAAATCTGGAGCATGTCCACAAGGGCGTGGGCCGGCACCTTGTCAGCGGTGACGCTGTCCCGAATTACACCCATATAGTCTTCGTCGAGAATCGATTCGAGCGCGATGCCCGTGGCGCGTGCGTAGCGAACGAATTGACGTACGGCGGCGGCATTCGAAAGCGCTTCCATCATGCATTCCTCTCAAGCGTCAGCGCCTTTCGCGACGGCCCTGATCGCGGCATCCTTTGAGATTTTCGTCACTGATTTAATGATATCATGCTTTTCGATAATGACACGAGCGTCGTGTCAGGTGATGCCGGTTCATCCACGTCGGCCACGGCCACTGCGTTACGCAAAAGCTTCTTGTCGATCTTGCCGACGCTGGTGCGCGGAAGTTCCTTCTGGAACAGGACGCGATCGGGGATGGCGTAGCGACTGACCCGTCCATTGACTGCATGACCGGTAACAAAGGCCTTCACGTCATCTGCGGATAATGCAGAAGCGCCCGGAGCCGCGACGATGACAGCAACGGGTCGCTCACCCCACCGGGCGGAAGCTACGCCGACAACGGCGGCTTCGAGGATGGCCGGGTGTTCGACAAGCAATGTTTCCACTTCGATCGACGAAACCCACTCCCCACCAGTCTTGATGACATCCTTGATCCGATCAACGATCCTGATGCCACCGTCGGGGTCCTGCTCCGCAATATCCTGTGTATGCAGCCATCCGCCGTCCCACAATTCGTCGGATGCGGCCTGTTCGGCATAGCCAAGGGTCAGCCACGGTGCCCGGACGAGCAACTCGCCACCCCGGGCGGGATCAAGACGGGTTTGTACGAGCGGGATCGGGATACCGGCGCGACAACGCTGGTCGGTCGATGCGTCCGGCGTGGTGCGCGCGATGGACAGGATCGGCCCGGTTTCGGACATTCCATAGCCCGCCACGACAGAGATACCCCGGGCGCCGGCCTGATCGGCCAGCTCGCAGGACAAGGCAGACCCACCCACCAGCATCACCCACGGCTCCAGCGACGCCTGCGTACCCTCTGTTGCGCGTAACACCATCTGCAACAGGGTCGGCACGCCGTGCGAGAATGTTACCCCCTCCGCGTTTTTGAGCGCGAGGATTCTGTCGGGGTCGTACCGGCCGGGATAGACCTGCTTCATCCCCAACATCGTTGCCACATAGGGCAGTCCCCATGCATGGACGTGAAACATGGGCGTGAGCGGCATATAGACATCCGAACGGTGCAGGCCCTGTCCGGCCGGCTGGTACGCAAGCGCTGCGCTCGCCGCGAGCGAGTGCAGGACGAGCTGACGATGACTGAAAAACACCTGCTTTGGATCGCCCGTCGTTCCAGTCGTATGGAAGGTCGTCGCGATCGAATTTTCATCCAGCTTGGGGAAAACAAAATTTCGCGAAGCCTGATCGATCAGAGTCTCGTAAGTGCCGGGAGTCTGATCGTCGGTTAGTGCGATGATGCAGCGAAGGTCGGGCAAGACCTCTCGCAGTTGTCCGACTAAATCGGCAAAATCTGAATGATATAGCAGGATCTTCGCCTTAGCCTGCCTCAAGGTGAAAGCGATGACGTCGCGCGTGAGGCGAACATTTACGGTTTGCAAGACGGCACCCATCATCGGGACCGCAAAATAGCATTCAAGATACCGATGGCTGTCCCAGTCCATGACAGCAACCGTGTCACCGGGTTCAACGGCAAGCGAGCCGAGGACAGAGGCCAGGCTGTGAATTCGGTCCACCAGATCCGGATAGGTAAAGCGGCGCCCGGCACTGACGATCTCGTTCCTTTCATGACGGGCGTTTATCAGCAATTGCCCGATCAGGAGGGGATAGTCATAAGCATCCCGCCCGACCGTAGAGAGGAATTTGGGACCTGCCATGTCTAGCCGCCTTGTATCAGTTGCTTGTCGAGGAGTTTTGGCCGGTACGCCGTGAAGGGACGACCCATCCGTGGTTAGTCAGGCATCGGTCTCGCATGAATGCAGCGGTCCAAATCACTTATGCACAGCAGTTCGGAAAATTGGCCGCCAAACCTGCAAGTGCAATGCTTTTTCATCTGTCTACTCCATGAAGCGTTTGTCGCTCCCTTGTTCTGGTAATGCTAATGGACCCTCAAACGATTACCGTGTCGAAGTGCGACATTATTTTGTCATTTCACGACAAGCGGGCGGACGGGAGGCGGGATAGGCAGGCAGACGCTCTCCAAATATGGTCGCGCCGGTCTATTCCGCAAGAAATTGCATGGCGTGTTTCAAAAACCGGTCAGGATATTGAAACGGGGCACCATGGCCCGCATCAGGATAGATAATCAGCTGTGCGTTCGGGATGTTCTGCGCCAAATGCCAGAAGTCGATTCTGGTTCCGTCGACCTCGACGGAATCGGTAAGCGCGGAAAGATGCGTGTTATTAATAAATTTTCTCCCATAATTTCGCAGTATATTTTAATATCATTCAAAAAAATGACAAACCATATTACAATAGTAATTGTTGATTGGAAAATGTATTATTACCTCAATATCTGATATTTACGATAATAATAAGGACATTATTCAGCTGATATGTTTATCAGCGAGCCACTTCTCAATGGCTATGTTGAGTTCGTCAGGACGATCAAGCATGACTTCGTGTCCGCACTCGATCGTCACCTCCGTCAAGTCCGAACAATCTTCTCTCATGGGTTCGGCGAGCGTGCTGCGTGTCGTGTCGAGAACCATGTCCCACGCGGCATGAACGAACAAGGCAGGCAGCGAAAGATAACCGAATGCAGGCGCTTCGGCGGCATACTCCTGGTTCGCAGCGTCGTTCATATACCAGGCTGCCCCACCCCCGAAGCCGGTTCGGCGATAAGCGGCTGTCATCTCAGCAAAATCTTCCTGCGGCAGGATCAATCTCGCGTCAGTCAGGGTCGGCGCTCTGCCGACGTCTCCGAACCATCCACCATTGGGCCGTATGCAGGCGGAGAAGGATGGGGCTCTCTCATCGAAATCCAGAAAAGCCCCATAGGCCATGGCAAGAGTAGCGCCCACATCGACTTCGAATTCGCGGACCGCGCGTTGAAAGCTTTCGCGATAATAGAAAACATAGTCCCACTGGCCCGCCGGATAGATGTCGGCAGGATAGAGTGCGCGGTTGACGTGGGGCAAAAGGCTTGGGATAGTCAGCCCCCGCGACATATACGGCACGCAAAGACTGACCACGCCCCGGCATTTGTCGGCATGATGTGAGGCCATGGCCCAGGCGATCGGGCTCCCCCAGTCGTGCCCCACCCAGACTGCGGGCTTGCCGCCCAGAGCATCAACCATTTCAACCATATCGGTGACTATTTCGCGGACAGTATAGGCGCTAAGCGTATCTGGAACTGACGATCCGCCGTATCCGCGCATGTCTGGCGCGATGCACCGCCAACCTGCGGACGCAAAATGCTTTAGCTGCGCTTTCCATACCAACGACAATTCCGGCCAGCCGTGGAGGAATATCATCAATGGACCATCTGCAGGACCTGATTCGAGCCAAACAGTGCGGTGCCTGGCGGTTTCATGGTTATGTCGAGATATCGTCATATCTTAAAAGCTCTCTTAAGTCCTTTGAAGAAAAATTTGTGTCGCCAGGAAATTAAATCGAGCCGACACTGAGCAATGTTTGTTGGCTACATAGCGATTGATCATCATCACCTTTAAATTTGCGATTGATATCAATAAATTTATTTTGCAGTTCGAATCTCAGGAGAAAGAGTAGATTAGGAGCGGGCTGGAAAAATATCCTATCACGACATAAATTTGGCAGTTCATGACGCCTAAAAGTCTGACACGTTCCTCTATCCCATGGCTGCGCCATACCCTCGCCGGCGGCGCCCATGCTCGCCGCGTTGGCGGAGCTGTTCGTCACAGGGGCACCGACACATGAGGTGGTGCCAGAAATTTGGACAGGGTGTAATGAGACCTGTGCGCGGGTGGGTGTAGACAGCAGCGTTAATAGCTGATTCTATGGGTTTTCCGAAGAGGGAGACCAGACGTGTCGCATCGTTCAATTGGCCAGGAGCGGTTTGGGTTCGCCGGGCGGGGCTGTTCGGGATCCTCGCTCGACGAGCTTGGCAAGCTGATCGACTGGGACTCGGTCTCTGAGCTTCTGAATCCGCTTTATTCGGCCACCAAAAGGCGAGCCCGCCTGGCCGCCAATCGCGATGTTCAAGGCACTGCTTCTCTCGATCTGGTATGACCTGTCGGACGTCAAGCTGGCTGAGGCGCGTGATGATCGCGCTTCTTTTCGCCGTTTCTGCGGTTTCTCGGCAAATGAAGCGACGCCCGGGCGCACCGCTTTTGTCCGATATCGCAAGCTGCTCGCGGCACGAAAGCTGGATCGGCCACTGTTTGAGACCGTGACGGCGCAATTCAAATCAAAGGCCATCACCGTCAAGACCGGTACGCTGGTCGATGCGACGATTATATCTTCGGCCAGTGAGGGCGATGATGATGCGCGCTGGGTCAAGCACAAGGGGAAGCGCGCCGTTCATGGCTTCAAGGCGCACGTCGGAGCAGATGCCGATACCGCGTTGATCGAGGAGGTGTCGATCACATCGGCCAACATCAATGACGGCAAGGCAGGGCCCGATGCTCTGCCCGACAATCCCGGTGAAGTGTTTGCCGATAGTGCCTATCGCGGCAATCACTTCTGTGACGCTGTCCGTGCGAAAGGCGACGTAGCCCGGGTCGTCGCCACCGGCATGTGGGGCCGCGGCGAACAGGAAACGCAACGCAAGCTCAGGCAATGAAACCAGCCGATCCATAGGGTCCGGGGCCGGATCGAGAAGATCTTTGGGACGTGGAAACGTTCTTACGGCCTGCGCAGAATGCGATGGCGAGGCCTCGCCAAAGCCGCCGTCCAAGTCCATCTCACCGCCATCGCCTACAACCTGAAGCGCACCCTCAACATCCTCTCCGCACAAACGGCATAACGCCGTGCCAGGCGCCGGCCTCGGCCAGGAAACTCACGGGAGATTTGCACCAAGATCGCCCAATATCAGCGGCTTACACCCACCCGCGCGCAGGTCTCTTTAATCGTCACTACAGCCTGGCGCGTCAAATAGCGCCAGCTGACCAGAAAATGCTCTGCATATCCTCAAGCTGACCAACCGAACTGCCTTTGGCAGGCGTCCGGAAAGTCGCCTGCCGATCCGTTGAGCGGTCGCGCTTGGCGGATACCATGGCGTGCAGGACAAGACGGATGAGGAGGCCGAGCGTCACGTCAGTCAGAATCAACAGATTGTCGAATCTTGCGCTGAAAATTCGTTCCGCTTACTGCCTCCTCTTCTTTTTTATCCTCTCGAAATCTCGAGGCCTTCAAGGGCGTCCTTGTCGCGCCAGTTCAGCAGTACCTTGAAATACTCCATGGTGCCGCCGGCGAACGGAGCGTTGCGCGCCATGCGGGGATCGCCGAACGATCCTTCGTTGTTGTAGAAGCCGGGGGTGCACTCGGTAGCGAACTTGGCGCTCCCCGTCATATGGCCGAAGAGCACATCGAGCCATTGCTGCTGCGCTTCCTCGGTCGGCTCGAAAGCCCGCGCGTCCAGATCGACCATGCGCTTGATCGTATAGGCTGTCTGGATCGCGATCTGGTCGAGGATCGGAACGACATTGGCGCCCGTGCCGCCCTGGATCAGGCTGCTCATCAGCAGATTGGGAAATCCTCTCGCATACATGCCGTGCAGGGTCGCCGCGCCCTCGTTCCAGGCTTCAGTCATGGCCTGTCCGCCTCGGCCATAAAGTTCAAAGCCAAGCTTGCGGGCATAGCCGGCCGACACCTCGAATCCCGAGGCGTAGATCAGGCAATCGACTGGATAGTCGACGCCATTGACGACCACGCTATTCTCGGTGATCCGCTCGACACCCTTGCCGTCGGTATCGACCAGCGTGACGTTCGGGCTATTGAAGCTCTGGAGATATTCGTCGTGGAAGCAAGGGCGCTTGCACATCGTGTTGTACCATGGTTTGAGCGCCTCTGCCGTGGCGGGATCGCGGACGATCTGATCGATGCGCGCGCGGATCGCCTCCATCCGGGCAAAGTCGGCCAGTTCAGCCTGGTCATCGCCCTCAGCGCCGCCTTCGAAGTTCACGCCTCCTGAAATTTGCGTCCAGCCGTCATCAATCAGATCTTCATCCGCCGTCTGGCCGCTGACGAGCGTCTCGAAATTCTCGATCCGGCGCTGCTGCCATCCCGGCTGAAGCGACTTGACCCATTCCGGATCGGTTGGTCGGTTGTTCCGCTCACCCACGCCGGAGGGCGTGCGTTGGAAAACGTAGAGATGCTCTGCATCGCGGGCGAGATTGGGCACCGCCTGCACCGCCGTCGCCCCCGTGCCGATGATGCCGACGCGCTTGTCGGCCAGCCGGCTCATGGGTTCGGTCGGGCTGCCGCCGGTATAAGCATAGTCCCAGCGGCTAGTGTGGAAGCTGTGCCCCTTGAACGTCTCGATCCCCGGAATGCCAGGCAGTTTGGCCTTGTGCATGATCCCACCGGTGATGGAGAGGAAGCGCGCGGCCAGCACGTCGTCATGATTGGTACGGACGAGCCAGCGCGCGCGGGCTTCGTCCCAGCGAACCTCCGTTACCTGCGTCTGGAACAAGGCGCGGTCATACAGGTCGTAATGACGGCCGAGCAGCTGGCAATAGGCGAAGATCTCCGGTGCCTTGGCGTATTTTTCGGTCGGGATGTAGCCGGTCTCTTCGAGTAGCGGCAGGTAGATATAGCTTTCGATGTCGCACGCGGCGCCCGGATAGCGGTTCCAGTACCAAGTGCCGCCAAAATCGCCGCCGCGCTCGACCATGCGGAAATCATCAATGCCCTGCTGCCGCAGGCGTGCGGCGGTCAGCAGGCCGCCGAAACCGCCACCGATGATCGCGACCTCAGTCTCCTCGACGATGGCAGGCCGCGTGAAGCCGGGCTCCACATAAGGGTCCTTGTCGTGGTCCTTAAAAACTCCGCTAAGATCGCGATACTGTTCCGGGCCATCTGCCCGCAGACGCTTATCGCGTTCGATGCGGTATTTTTCTTTTAATGCTTCAGGCGATATTTGAAGCGGCTTTTCTTTTACGGTGCTCATCAGGTTACTCCAGATCTTTGTGTTTGAATTCGGTCCGCAGCCAGTGCCCGCAATATCATGTCGGATTAGGCGGACTCAGCGCGGGAGCATGCGGCAAGAGTTGCGCTTCGACGTTCCGCCGGAGGTGGCGGCCGATCGCAACGAAAATCATCACCGCGAAGAGGCACGCTGAGACGAATGCCGTGGAAACGGATTGATAATTGCCGGATATGTCGCGAAGCCAACCTGCGATCGGGGACGTTGCGAAGGTGAATGGAATCGTAAACAGCCCCATCAAGCCAAGTATTTTCGCCAAGGCCTCTACACCGAACACTTCGACCGATAGGGCGTTGAGGGGCGGGAATATTGCCGCTCCGGCCAGGCCCACGAGGGACGCGGACACGGTGAGGGCGGGCAACCATCCCGTAACCGCCATCAATCCCCAGCCGGTCGCAAATCCCAGTCCAGCCAGACCAAGCGTGTTCGCAGAACCCCACCGATCGCATGCAACGCCCGCCAGCAAGGAACCCGCGATGCTGGCCACGCCCGACACGCCAAGAAGCACCGCGCCCATTTCCACGGAAACGCCATGCTCCTCTACCGCTGGCAACAGATGCGACGCGCCCGCGATGGAGATTCCGCCCAATATCCCGTAGCCCAATAGGATCAGCCAGAAGATCGCCGTGCCCATCGCGCCGCCAGGCCTGGTTTCGACGTCCGGTACATCGACTACCACCTCTTCGTCCGATGCATCCAGCGGGGGTTCCAGGACGGTAAGCGTGAAGGGCAGCAGCAGCAGGTGCAACGCCGCGAGCGACAGATACAGGCCCGGCAAACCATAATGCTGTATGATACCCACGCCGATGACGGGAATGATCGTGCTCAGGAGGGGAAGATAGGCGATCCCTGTCGCTCTGCCACGGGCGTGGGGGAACCAGCCCCCTGCCAGAACGGCAGGCGGAAGCGCCGCGAACAATGCCGCGCCCGGGCCAATCAACATCGCACATGCGGCGAGCGCAACAGAAATGCTGGGAGCGTAGGCGAGCACGAGATAGCCAATGAGCGACACCATGACGCCGGTCGACATGACGCGACGGAGGCCCCACCGGCCCAACAACATCGCCATCAACGGCCCCATAGCCGTCATGGTCAGGACGGTCAGGGATAGCCCCATGGCCGCCATGCCCATGGAGGCATGGAAGCGATCCTGGAATGCCAGCACGCTGACCCCTATGCCGCCAAACGCACAGCCTGTTCCCACATTCTGGGCCAGCGTCGCCCGGAGGAGCATGGCACCTGCGCGCCCTCCCAGCCCCGCCATCGGGTCTTCAATGCCAGCAAGTTCCGCCATAAACTTTTGCCTTCGTGCAGTCCTGCGGTAGGTCCGATGCCCAAACTGCCGCTAAAATATCGGCGCCTGAATATGCATCGCGCGCGCCTGCCCAATTCCCAATTGATCCCGTTCAGGTAAACAAGGCCACTTGCAAGCTGAATGAGGCATGTCTCACACCCATGCCTCTACTTATCCACATACCCTGATCAGGCAACGGATTGCATGACCTCGATGCAATGACCTTCGGGGTCGGCGATGATCGCATAGCGGAATTGATGTGCTTCCAGCGTCTCGGCCGCCCTGATGCTGGTGCCGCCCGCAGCCAGTGCGGCAGCCACGACGGCGTCCACATCTTCAACCATGAAGGCGATCGTTGCTTCGCCGGGTGTTGGCGCAGGCTTGTTCACATAGTGCAAGAGGGCGATTTGATTGCCCTCGTCTTCCGTCGACAGAAAGATCTCCAGATGAGGATCTTCGTAGTCGAGCGCATCAAAGCGCCGAGTCTCCTTCATTCCAAATATGTCACAGTAGAAACGTGCCAACGATTCACAATCGCGGACCGTCAATTTGAAATAGTATAAGGAAGCCTTGCCCATGGTATCATTCTCGTCCTGATATAGTTTCTAGAGCGCGCTGCGTTAAATCTGACGCAGGTCGCGCGCTCTATCTGTTTGTTGTCGCATCGTTTTTTGCGGAAAACCGGTTCCCACTTTTCCGCACGATGCTCTAATCTGTATCGGCTAAATCTTTCTAAGATGTAGCCAGCAATATTGGTGCCCTGATCCCTCCACGCGCAGAAGATGGCTCGCACCAATTTCCGCGCATGTTCACTTAGGTCCGAATCAAAGGCCGAATTGCATGAGTTCGAGGACATGACCTTCCGGGTCAGCGATTGTCGCCCAGCGGAAATTATGCGCTTCCAGCGTCTCGGCCGGCAAGATTATGCTGCCGCCTCCCGCCAGGGCAGCGGACACAGCAGCGTCCACATTTTCAACCGAGAACGCGACCCTCGCTTCGCCCGGAGGGGGGGCGGGCTTGCCGATATACTCCATCAAACATAGCTGTTCCGTTGGTGCTGCCGACAGATATATCTCAAGATGGGGGCGTACATGTTCGGGTTGGTGAATACGCCTGATCTCCTTCATGCCGAACACATCGCGGTAAAAAGGAGCCAAAGCCTCCGCATCGCCGACCATCAGTTTGACATAGTATAGGGACGTTTTGCTCATGGCTTTACCTCTCACTGTTCAAATTAGTGGCGTATATTGTTCGACCTTATGATGTCTCCTGACATCTTTCTACCGATCACCTTACGCGCACGTGATACTCTCAGCCCATGTCACCTCAGAATGAGGAGCGCACCGCGACGCTGTACATTCGTGGCCCGCCATTCAGGTGGCGGTGTACAGCGCCGATGTGAACAAGATTGCCGTCGCTTGTGTTTCAACCGTCTTCAATAGGAAGATCGACTAACCAGTATCGCGGAGTGCGGGCCTGGAGGCTGCCTCCGCGCACCACTATTCCGCGGCGACATCGTATATTTCCGGTATCATCGCGGGTGGCCCTGGCTCGAATACGCTGGTGAGAAACTGGATGAACTCAGGGTCGTGCAGCGGATCGCTGGGCGTTTTGCAAGCTATGCCGCGCGCACGTAGTTCCGACAGGAAAATGTCGAAAACCTGCTCATGTGACAGGTCATCGCTATGATCGAGCGCGACCGTCATTTCATCCAGGTCCATGTACATATCGGCACCCCAATGGAACAGCAGGCGCAGTTCATCGGCGGGCAGCTGCTGAATGACCTTGCCGTCTGTCTTGATCTGCCAGCCATCCGAAGCTGGATCGGCTGCGATCACGGAATTGATCGCCAGGCCCTCCGGCTTGCGCATGTCTTCCGGGCCACAGGCGTTCGCGCCGTGGTACATGACCTCATTCTCGACGACAGCCGCGCGGCCCCACATCGGCGCATAAAGCTGCTTGGGCTGTTCCTGCGGACCATCGGGCCAATAGGTGAAGCCACCGCCGATCTGGCCCTTATAATACCAGGTCAACACCTGTGTCTTCTTGACCTGCCAGGGGCGGAACAACCCCGATTTGGTCATCATGCCGATCAGCCAGGACGGGGTGTTCTGAATGGTCACGCCGCGATAGTCGGCGCCATCGACATGGGGCAGGCCGCCCGCTCGGGACGGACCCTGAATATTGCATAGCATCAGGTTGGGCGCGGCATATTTGGCGCCCCAATAGCCACGGGCCAGCTCAAGAAACTTTGTGTGGTAAAAGCAATCCTCGATTTCCGGGTAAAGGCTGGCACCGCCCCGTCCCAGCGTCGCCCGGAACACCGGGCTGAGGAACATGTCCCATGTAGGCACAAAACCCTCAGGCAGCGAGCCGGACGTCGCGCCGATCACCTCTTCAGGCGAACTGAATTCCTGCGAAAGGATGGTGGTCCATGGCCCCTGGCCGCGCAAAATGCCGAAAAGCCGCTCGCGCTGGTCGTCGCTGAACGCGCCCTCTATAACTTGGGGTTCGGCAATCGGTCGAAGGAAAGAATGAGTGTTCATAACGATTTCCTCTCAGAACTGGAAGAGCCAGCAGTTTAATATGATGCTGATGACACCGATCTCATGTCGTTTTTCTAAGTACGTCGAATAGCGTTTGTGTGAGCATATCGATCTGCTCGTGATCAATTATGAGTGGGGGTGACAGCACGATGGTGTCGCCGTTGGCACGGACCAAAAGCCCCTTCTCAAAGCAATCCACGAATACTTGAAATCCGCGTGTTCCCGGTTCGTCGGGCCGGGGCGAAAGCTCAATCGCCGCGATGAGGCCCATCGCCCGTATGTCGACGATGTGCGGCGCATCCTGAAGTGACAGCAGATTGCGCTGCCAATGCTCCTCCAGTTCCGCGGCGCGGGTGAAAAGGCCTTCGCGCTGATAGATGTCAAGGCTCGCAAGGCCAGCCGCACATGCGGCGGGGTGACCGGAATAGGTATAGCCATGAAAGAGTTCGATCGCAGCCTCAGGCCCCTGCATGAGGGCGTCGTGAACATCGCGCGACGTGAAGACCGCACCCATCGGCATGGCGCCGTTAGTCAGTCCCTTGGCTGTCGTCATGATGTCGGGGACGACGTCGAAATGCTGGGCTGCGAATGGACTGCCAAGGCGACCGAACCCCGTGATGACCTCGTCGAAGATAAGGAGAATGCCATGCTGCGTCGCGATCTCGCGCAACCGCTTCAGATAGCCGCGCGGAGGGAGTAGCACTCCGGTCGAGCCAGCAACTGGCTCGACGATAACGGCAGCAATCGTCTCTGCGCCGTGCAACTGGACCAGACGTTCAAGATCTTCGGCCAGCTCTGCACCATGTTCGGGGGGGCCTTTGCATAGCAGGTTGCGGCTTGGATCGTGGGTGTGCCGTAGGTGATCGACGCCGTGCAAGGTAGCGAACGCCCGGCGGTTGTTGACCAGCCCGCCTACCGAAATCCCGCCAAAGCCGACGCCATGATAGCCGCGCTCGCGCCCGACCAGCCGCGTGCGTGTACCCTGGCCGATTGCGCGCTGGTAGGCCAAGGCTATCTTGAGCGCCGTGTCCACGGATTCGGAACCAGATCCGGTGAAAAATATTCGGTCGAGGCCGGGGGGCGCGATTTCGGCGAGGCGCTCGGCAAAGCGGAACGCGAGAGGATGGCCCAGTTGAAAGCTTGGGGCGTAATCCAGGCTCTCCAACTGAGCGGCGACCGCCGAAGCGATCTCCTTACGCCCGTGTCCCGCGTTAACGCACCACAAACCGGCTGTGCCGTCCAAGATATGGCGACCGTCTTCACTTCGATAATGCATCCCGGATGCTTCGACCAGCATCCGGGGCGCTGCCTTAAACCGCCTATTGGGTGTAAATGGCATCCAATAGGCATCAAGTGCTACGCTATTACTGAGACTCTTCATTTGATTGTCCGCTGATTTTGATCCATCTGATCGTTTTTTACAGCGAGCCGCAAGACGTTTTCAGACTTCCAGAACATCGTTCTTTTTCAAAGACATGCTTATAAATATGTGCGATATATCGAACATATTGAACAGGAGGGAAGGCGTTCCAGTGTCGGAAGTGAAAATCGGATCCCGCCTGCGCCGCGCGCGGGAGAAGGCTGGCCTTTCTCAGCGCGTCCTGGCCAAGCGCGCCGGCGTCACCAATTCCACCATATCGCTGATGGAGTCTGACGGCACCAATCCATCGATCGGGGCGCTCAAGCGTGTGCTCGATGCCATGTCCGTTAGTATGTCCGACTTTTTCGCGATGGATGAAACAAGCCATCCCCAGTCATTCTACCGGGTTTCTGAGCTGACGGAAATCGGAAAGGATCTTGTATCGTTGCGCCAGGTGGGACCCAGCATGGCGCGGCGGAAGTTGCAAATCCTGTCGGAGACGTGGCAGCCAGGCGCCGATACCGGGAGGATCAGCCTCACGCACGAGGGCGAGGAGGGCGGAGTGGTGATATCAGGCTTCCTTGAAATCACCGTAGATGACGAGCGATGCATCCTGGGACCTGGCGACGCCTATTGCTTCGACAGCAATCGCCCACATCGCGTGCGCTGCGTGGGGAACGAGCCAGCACGCTGCATCAGTGCATGTACTCCCCCCAATTTTTAGAGCATGATCCGATCATACCGGATCGGATCATGCTCTATTTTCCTTTGTTTTCCGCATTTTTCGAGTCAGCAGATGAGTCCATCTGCTTCAAAAATGCTCCAACCCGCGCCCTGCCAGAGGGCGCGATCCGGCGGATATTCAATCTCTGCCGCCAGCTTTGCGCGCGATCATCTGGCCCATTGCCAGGAAGATGAAGGTTATAAGCCCGCAACCGCTGATGATGATTACCGCAACTGGCGTATAGCTCCCCGCGGCGTCCCGCAACACGCCTGCCAGTGGCGGCAGAAAGAAGGTCAGGGGCAATGTCACCGGGCTGACCAGGCCAATCACACGCGGCAGGGACTGCTGACCGAACAGGCGGGCCGACAGGGTGCTGAGCGCAGGAAATACGCCCGCTCCGCCAGCACCCAGTATCAATGACGCCAATGCCATTACCGGAAATGAAAGCGTCGACAACAGGGTCGACCAGCCGATCGCCATCCCGGCCGCGACCAGTGCCAGCGAAAAGGCCGCTCCCAGCCGACCGGCAAGAAAACCAATTGCGAGCGAGCCGATCACCGCCGCTCCGCCAAGGATCGACAGCAAGCCCGCAGCTTCCGCAGCGCCAACGCCCCGCTCGGCGGCGAAGGCCACGATATGCGATACGCCGGTGATCCCGACGGCATTGAGATAGCCTACGCACAGGCTCATCACCCAGAAGACCGGACTGCGCAGGACCGATCGGACGGTCATCATCGCCTCCCCATCCTGTCCCTGCAAACGTTCCGGGGCTTGCGCGTCATCTGCCGGTGCGTCCGATATGCCGAGTACGAAAGGCAATAACGCGACATGCATGGCAGCCAGCGTCAGATAAAAGGCGGGAAGACCGTGATCGCGTATGACGACCAAGCCGATCAACGGCAGCAAGGCCACGAACAGGGGCATATTCGCTACGCCCAGTGCCGGACCGGGATTGTGCCTGAACCAGTTGCTGGCGAGGACGCTCGAAGGAAGTGGGCCGAACATCGTAAGGCCGACGCCAATGGGTAGAGCGTAAAGCAGCAGGACCACCGGCATGTTGGGGGCAACCGCCAGAAGAGCATAACCCGCGCCCGATATCGACGTGCCGATCGTCATGGTCCAGCGCAGGCCGATCCTTCCGATCAAGGTCGCCGCGAATGGACTTACAAGGCCCATTACGAGCACGGACAATGCCAGGGCCAGCGTCGTTTCGCCACGGCTGGCCCCATGAAGTTGCTGAAGCGGCAGGACGGAAATGCCAAAGCCGCCAAAGGCGCAACCTATGGCAACATTCTGCGCCAGAAAGGCCCGGAACACCATCATCCGGGCTCGTCCTTTGCGGTTGTCTGCAGTAACTCCTGCGGCAACCGTCCCTGTCATCCCGTTCATTACCCGCCTCCTGCTGCACATGGAGAGCTAGGCCAGTTTCACCCTCTTGCCTGGCATAGCCATCCACCGGTTCTTCATTATCAGTTCAAGGGATACATCGTCAGGCCACCTGATCGTCCAAGGAAAGGCGAGCGCTTTTCACGAGCTACGACCTTTCCCATCAGCAGGCCTCCCTTTGCCGCCTGTGGCCCTATTCCCCTCCGAACCGATATTTCAAACGAAGGCCATACATGCGCGGTTCGCCGTACAGGGTCGACCACAACAGGAACCCCCCCGATTGATAGCCGTTGCTGTTGGAGATGCGGTACAGCTTGTTTGTAAGGTTGGTCGCAAACAGGCCAAGGTCAAAGCCCGATCCCGCCACGCTGCGCCAGTCCAGCGAGGCGGACAACAGGCCGAACGATTCGAGTATCGCGCCAGGCTGCGCGGCTGGAAGCTGCACTGCGTCCGTATTCTGCTTCGACGCATGCGAATAGTTTGCGTAGAACGCCAGGGTCCCCATGTCGTTGGCAAGGGGTTGCTCGGCCGAAACATGGGCACTCCAAATATATGGAGACACAAACTGGAAGTCGAGGCACGACGCATCCGCTGTTCCATCGGCAATAACGGAGCCATTACAAGCTATTGTGTCCGATCCCGCGTCATACAGATATTTCTTGTACTTCGCGTCCGTGTAACTGAAATTGCCCCCGATTTCGACACCGGGGAAAGGCCGCATCGAGGTTTCGATCTCGATGCCTTTGATCCGCGCGTCGGCGTTCAATATGCGCGCACCGCCACCGTTGGTCGTGGGATTATAGTCGCTCGTGGTGCGCTGAATATCCTTATAATCGGTGGAATAGGCCGCGATGTTGAAGCGGAACGGCACGGATCCCAAGCGGAAATCCGACTTCATGCCAATTTCGTAAGAGGTTACTTTTTCCGGCAGGAAGGTGCGGGTATCGGGATCCGTCCCTTGGCCGAAATACACGGCATAAGTATTGAACCCGCCCGCCTTGTAGCCGTGGCTGACCTTGCCATAGAGCAAAATATCCGGCGATACTTTATAGTCCAGACCCACCAGCCAGGAGGGCGAACTTGTCCGCTGGGACCCGCTGAACCTGCATTCAGTCAGCGCTGTGGATTCCGGCACTATCAAAGCGCTGTCCTTGGTGCAGACAACCGTTCCGGCAGGGGTTGAGCTATCAAAATTATACTGCGTCGAAAAACCGGAGACATGGTCCCAGGTCTGGCGATAGCCGCCAGTCAGGCGCAGCCCTTCGAGCGAAGGGGACAGTGCGGCGAGGTCGAGCGTCGCCTGCCCGTACAGCGCCTTCGACACGGTGCTGATGCCATATTGCGCAACCGAAGCAGTGCAGAACCCCGTAGCGACCGCCGGACAATAGGCAAGCGATCGCGATCCCTGCCGCCCGTCGGGCTTTTGGCTGTAATAAAAGCCCCCGAGCGTCCAGTTGAGGTTGCCGTCGAGCATATTGCCCTGAATCTGAAGCTCTTCGGTCCACACGCGCAGATCGTCAGGCGGCAGTTGGTTTGATCTGGTCTCATTCATATAGGTGACCGGGAAATTCGTGCCCGGGAGGGTTACGACCCCCGGGGCCGGTAGTTTGTCAGGGTTGATATCCTGCTGCTGAAGAACGGTGGCGTCGTTGTCATAGCTATAGCCAAGTTTCATCTTCTGATAACTGACGATATTACGCAGGGTTATCTGATCCGACAGCTCTATGTCGGTGGTGTTACTGATACCCCATGTCTCGGTTTTGCCGAAGGCGTCCGTCGAAAATGCTGTCTTGCGCGGGCCGAGCGCATTGGCCTGTGCGGTAGCGGCGCGATACACGTCGCAGGAATATCCACCGGCAGCACCCACAGGTAAATCGGCACACATGCCGATCTGGGCCAACCCTCCAGGCCCGTCCACATTATATCCGCGGTGGATAAGGCCGGCACCATTATGCTTTGAATAAGCGCCATAGGCCATGGTGTAGTTGGTGATGGTTTCGGTCGGCTTGAAAAGGATGCCGATGCGCCCCGAATACCAATGTTCGTTATCACGGTCCTTGTTCCAGACAACGTCCCGTGTGTAGCCGTCGCGATCATGATAGGCCCCAACCACTCGTACGGCCAATTTGTCGTTCACCGGCAGGTTGAGCGCGCCTTCGATGTAGGTGCGGTCATAGTTGCCATATTCGCCCTTTATCCAACCACCAAATCTATCGGTTGGCTTTTTGGGCACCAGCAAAACTGCGCCGCCCGTGGTGTTCCGGCCGAACAGCGTGCCTTGAGGTCCGGCGAGTATCTGAAGATTTTCCAGATCGACATAATTGCCGGGGCCGCCTTGCTGGCTGAGCGTGATGCCCGAAGGAAGCGGTATCTCGTTCAGATAGACGACGACGCCGGGCGAGGCCTGATATGTCGCGCCTTGCCCGCGCAGGGTGAAGGAGTTTGCATCGCGTGAGCCTTGGCCACTGGGTCCTGTGACCAGCGACGGTACGCTCGCCTGCAGATCTTGGTCCTTGTTGATGCTTTGCTGTTCCAGACGCTCGGGCGAAATGGCAGTGATTGAGATCGGCACATCCTGGCCGCGTTCTTCGCGACGATTGGCGGTGACGATGATTTCGGCCATTCCGATCTGCCCCTGTTCGGCAGGCGTTGCCGATTGAGCGGAAGCTGCGGTCGGCACGAGTACGGGCACAACGCCAGATAATAACGCAGTACTGCAAGTAAAAATAAAGGGTCTATTCATGATGCCCATGTCTCTCTCCCAAGAATATAGTTGATTATTATATTGTTGAAGCGGCAATGGAGCGATTTTAGAAAATATTTATTTCGAGGTAATTGTATACGCTCAAATACACAAAAATCATATGTAGTTCGTCGGCGAACCTAGCTATAAAATGAACTATACATATGCAAACTTACGCAATCCGCTGATGCAGCGGTGCAAATACAAATACAGAAAAAATAGAAATCGGAATCGGGCGACTGACGCTAGATATCCTTGCCCGTAACTACAGGATCTCGCCGTCTTTACGCATGTTCAGACGTGCCGAGAATTTGCGCCACGCAAACTCTCGGCAGGCTTGAACCTACATGAACTAGAGCATCGCGCGCAAAAGTGGGAACTGGGTTTGCGCAAAAAAACGATGCTACAACAAAGAACTAGAGCGCGCGTATTAACGCAGCGCGCTCTAAAACTATTGGCTCAGCTTCGGCTGTCATCCTCCGACACCTGCACCAATATCTTGCCGCCGGCATATGCGCCGGACAGGGAGGCTGCGAGGGCGTCAGGCGCGCTCTCCAACCCGTTGAACACATGCTGCTTGTAAGCGATCTTGCCGTCCCGCCACATCTTGGAGACGTCGGCACGGAAAGCGTCATTCTCCTCCTCATGATCCAGCACCACGAAACCCTGAATTCGCAACCGCTTGGCAAGGATCATTCCGGTGGACAGGCTGCTCTGCTCAAAGCCGTTATACTCGGCCGCCATGCCGCAGACGATCAGCCGAGCGAAGGGCTTGAGGCGATCGAATATGGGCGCCATCAGATTCCCGGCAACATTATCGAAATAGATATCGACACCCTTTGGCGCGAGACGGTCGAGTTCAGCGCCGACATCGGCCGTCAGTCGATCAATACAGGCGTCGGCTCCGAGTTCTTCGGTGACGAAGCGACATTTCTCAGCGCCGCTGGCGATGCCGATGACCTGCAGCCCTTCGGCTTTGGCCATCTGGACGATGAGCATGCCTACCGCGCCCGCAGCGGCGGAAACGACCATCGTCTCACCGGGCTTGGCTTCGCAAAAGCGTCGATAGCCAACCCAAGCGGTGAAGGCAGAGAGGCCGACCAGCGCTACATTGGCCTCGATCGGCAGTTGCGTAGGATCGAGGCGCAGCGAGGCATCGCCATCGACAACCTCAAAATCCTGCCAGAAGCGGCCCCCGAAAACATAATCGCCCGGGGCAAAATCCGGGTGACGGGATGCGATGACGCGACCCACATTGCCGCCCGTGTGCGGCGACATCGAAGGCACGACGCCCGATCGCATCCGATCGCCGACCCTCATGTGGCTCATAAGGATTTCATCGTCCGAAGCATCGACGCGGCCTGCCGATGGCTGGTTGGAAACCTCTGGCTCGTATCCCGCATAGGGCATTATCGGCCGGATGCCCGGCGCGATGGAGATGTAGATTGTGCGTATCAGCAACTGCCCCTCGCCAGGCTCAGGCATCGCAATCTCATCCAGGCGGTAATCGTCGACGGTGGGAATGCCAGCCATCGGACGCCCAATTCGCCACACGCGATTGACGCCTTCCTTCAGGCTCCATGCGTCATTCCGCTCAACTGTCTGCTGCTCGCTCATGCTATACTCTCCAGTTAGTTGTTGTTTCAGGTGCATGGTCTGCCCGTCCTAGACGTAAACCGATGCCGGAAAGACGTGAAACTAGAATCTTTAACGTCGGATAGGTAAGATGTGTATATCATATACAATTATGCGCAAGCGCAAAAGACGTGCCGCCCAAGCCGACTGATGGAACCGGGTCAAATATAGAAAATGGTTGGAATGGGCGGATTCAGGCGGCGGCCTTTTGCCGAGGACCTGGCGCATCCGCCGGATAGATGCGTGGCACACCCGGATCATAGACGTCAGTCAGCAAGTGCATGAATTCGCGGTCGTGCAGCGGGTCGGTAGGCGTTTCAAAAACGCGACCACGGCTACGCAAATCATCGATGAACATGTCGATCACCTGATCATGCGTTAGATCGTCGGTATGATCCACGACCTTTTTGAGCTCTGCGAGGTCCATGTAGATGTCAGCGCGCCAGTGCACCAGCATCCGCATTTCATGAGCCGCGATCTTCTGGATCACCTGGCCATCCGTCGTGATCTGCCAGCTATCGGCATCGTTTGGATCGACGTTAAGCAATGAATTCAATGCAAGCCCCTTGGGCTGTCGCTGATCCAGCGGGCCGTTCGCCTCGCCGCGGTGATACATTCTTTCGGTTTCGGCCACGATCCCGCGATTCCAGACCGGTGGTACGATACGCTCTGGCTCGGCATACGGACCTTCCGGCCAATAGGTGAAGCCACCCCCAATCGAGCCGCGGTAGAACCAGGCGATCACCTGGGCCTTTTTCATTTGCCATGCCTTGAACAAATCCGACCGGATCATCGAGTTGAGCAGCCAGTTCGGCGTGTTTTTCAAGTTAAGCCCGCGGAATTCTGCCCCATCAAGATGACCGGCATCAAAATTGGTGGTCGGGCCATTAAGGTTGAAAATCATGTTTTCGGGCCTGGCGTACTCGGCCTTCCAATAGCGCCGGCCCGCGTCCAGGAATTTCTGATTGAGGAAACAATCCTCGATTTCGGGATATAGGCAGATCCCGCCCTTAGCCAGGGGCGCGCTGAAATACGGTGTCAAAAATTCGTCCCAGCTCGGTTCTGCGGATTCCGATTCCCTTCCGACAGTCGTTACGGCGATTTCATCTGCCGACGCGTAAAATTGACCCAGGATCATTTCCCAAGGACCCCTGTTCCGCGTGAGTTCCATAAGTCGTCGAGCCTGATCGTCGGTGTAGATGTCGTCGATGATCAACGGTGGCGCAATGGGCCGAACAGCGTCTGAAGGCATGGCATCCTCATACTTTTTATTTCTTATCCAATTCCTATATCACACCCCATATCTTGGCAAGAGGATAGGTGGCACCAACCTATATGCATGCCAGCCGGGTGGCGCCGCAGACCGTGCCGATAGCCCAGGGGCTGGATCGATTTCAATTTTTGTCTGCATTTCAATCGATCTCGCCCCATGCTTTCATGGAGCGTGTGAACAGTGCGATCATCTTCCCATTCACAGCTCGAAATTGCGGCGAGGGTGGGCGGTATGTTGGTGCTACAGCAGGCCTAAATAGCGCATGAGAGATCCGACAATCGCTACTGGCTTGACCGTAGCGTAGGTGGTTCCGTTGCCCTTGTCCGCAGTCAAGCGTGGCTGAATATGGCGAGCATGGTTTGGCAGTCGGCGATTTTATGATCGCATCCGTCGTCCGCAACGATCGCGCTTGTCATACATTCTAAATCCATCCAAACTGAAATGACCGTGATATCATTCAGGGTCGTAGCAAAGGTGTGAATTTTGACGGTTGATAAGCCAGCACGGCGTAGATCTGAAGGCGTATCCCGCAGCACGATCGCGGATGGAGTGACAGATCGTTTGCGGTTCCTGATCCTGTCTGGAGAAATCGCGGATGGCGTGCCGCTTCGCCAGGATGCGCTTGCCGAAGATATGGGCACGAGCCGAATACCGGTTCGCGAAGCACTGTCGCGCCTGGAAAGCGAAGGGCTGGTCGCAAGTTTCCCTCACCGGGGCTACGTGGTTACCGGCTTGTCCCGCGACGAAATTCGGGAATTGTTCGATCTAAGGGCGTTGTTGGAGCCTGAGCTTCTGCGCCATGCCATTCCGCATCTGACTGCGGAGGATATTGCGACTGCCGAGATGGTCGTTGGGGAATATAATGCCGCGATTGCTTCGGGCGACGTCGCCAGTTGGGGCGAACTGAACCGGCGCTTTCACATGACGCTCTACAATCCCTCGGGGCGGATCAAGACCCTGAGGATCGTGCGCGAATTGCTCGTCAATTCTGAGCGGTATACGCGGCTCGTCCTGACGATCGGCGACAGCGTGCACCGCGCACAACAGGATCATGGCGCGCTGGTCGATCTGTGTCGTGAAGGGCGGGTAAACCAGGCGGTCGACCTCACCCGCTATCACATCGTTCGTACCGGCGACGATCTGATCTCGCTGCTGGACGAAAACGAGCGAAACGACACGAAGGTGGCCGACAAAATCGGTAGCGAGCCGACAGCAAAAGCCGCCACGCTTCGTCGGCGGAAGGAACCGGCGCGTTGAACGGCCTTAGTGGCGAAAAGTGGTAGGTTCATTCCCCAATTTTTCTGCGATAATATGGATTCATTATCCAATCATGATACACAGGTCGCATGCGCGGCGAAACTGGATTGCCCGCTCGATGTGAAGGGTGGACAATCGTGACCTCTGAAACGCGGCATTTTACAGCCTCCGCCGTCAGCGCGGCACTCCCTTATTCGGCGTTAATCGATCGCATCGCGGCATTCGTGGAGGATGAGGTTGACGCGCCGCAGCGAGTGAGCGCGCGTTTAAAGACAGGGATGGAATTGCTGGTGATGCCGGCGATCGGTCGCCGTTACGCGGGGGTCAAGCTCATCACGGTGGTGCAGGCCAATGCGGCGCGGCAGTTGCCGGTGATTGGCGGCGTCTTCGTCCTGTTCGCGGTCGATGACGGACGAATGCTGGCCACGATGGATGCGGGCGAGCTGACCGGACGGCGCACGGCAGCCGTTTCGGCCCTCGCGTCTCGGCAGCTGTCGCGACGGGAATCGAGCAGGCTGCTGCTATGCGGATCGGGCCGCATGATCCCCTACCTCGCCGAGGCCCACGCTGCGGTACGCCCAATTAGGCACGTCGCAGTCTGGGCGCGCGATTCGTCAAAGGCAATGAATGCCGTGCAACATATCGTGCCGCGCCTTCCGGGCATCACCGTGGAGATCGCAGCGGATCTTGATCGGGCTGTCGCTTCCAGCGATATCGTCTCCGCAGCGACGAGCGCGACAGAGCCGTTCATCCACGGCGCTTGTTTTCGCCCCGGTACGCACATCGACCTGATTGGAAGCTATCGGCCAGACATGCGCGAGGTTGACGACGCGGGCGTGCGCAGCGCGCGCATCTTTGTGGATAATATCGATGCTGCGCTTCACGAGGCTGGCGATTTGATCTCACCCATCGCAGCAGGGGTCATCGACGCGTCCGCGATCGAAGGTGATCTGAAGGCGATCATAGCGGGCGCAGGACGTAGCAACGGGCATGAGACGACGCTGTTCAAAGCGGTCGGCAGCGCGGTCGCAGATCTCGCCGCAGCGTCGCTCGTATGGGAGGCGTCTCAGGCCGATGGCGCGCCAGTCGCTGCTGTCGCGAAGTGACGACCGGACCGCCATTCCTGATTGCGCCGCAGTGATCGACTAGCTGTCGGTCAGTGCATCAATCGCGCCATCGATGAGGTTCGCGTCTGCCAAGCGAGCACCAAGGTCGAACGGCTGCATGAGCATCCTATGATATTGATCGCGAGCGCACCTTTCTGCCAAGGCGGCGCGATGGGCCGCCGCCACGTCCAGGGCTACGATCTGGAAGGTACTGCCGACAGGGAGCTGAGCAACCCGATCGGTATCGGCCCCCAGCATCACTGCAACCTTGGGATAACCGCCGGCGGTCTGATGATCGGCGAGCAGCAGGGTCGTCCGCCCCGCTCCGTCGACTTGCAATGCACCACGCACCGCAGGTTCGCTGGGCATGTCGAGCGCGCCGGGCAGGATGACCGGCCCATCCAGAACGAGACCCATACGGTCGAACGATGCGGAGGGGCGGAAGGAGCCGGTAAGCAGCGCGTCGATTGCCGCAGACCCGAAGAAGCGTTCCTGCGGGCCCAGTATGACACGCGCGCGGGCGATCGGACGATCGGCACCAGTCGGCTGCGGAACCGCGCGCGCCGCCTCTTCATCGCTTTCGACTGGCTGGCAGCCCGTGATTTTCAGGCTGTCCCCTGCGGCCAGGCGATGCCCGCCAAGATTTGCCTGAACATGCCTCGAAATACTGCCAAGCCAGGCCGGTGCCACAATATCTCCTGCAAAGGCGAGATAGCTCCAATTGCCTGCGCCGGGCCGGACCCGCAGTGTCATGCCCGCGCATATCCGGGCGGCAACCCAGCTGCCGAGCCGCTTTCCGTCCAATTCTGCCGTAAAGCCCCCACCGCACAGGGCGAACGCCACCTCTCCTTCTGTGCAGCGTAGGACGATGCCGCCTGACGATAACTCGATTGCCCCGCTGACCGCCGTGCCACTGAATGCGCGCACCGCCGCCTCGTAGCTCGAACGGTCGACCGGGCCGGACCGGGGTATGCCGAAGCGCAACAGACCGGGACGACCGCCGTCCTGGGTCGTGGTCAGCGGACCTGCCTGCTCGACGACGAATGTGGCGGACGATGTCACGTCGTGGCCCACTGCGCGAACTCGTCCGTGTCGATCCGCCGGAAATGCACCGTGTCGCCGGGTTGGAAAAGCGGCGGCTTGTCAGTGTCGCGATCGAGAAGCGTTAAAGGAGTCCGCCCGACGACCCACCAACCTGTGGGCATCGGCAAGGTCGTGATGAGGCATTGCGGCCCAGCGATGAGGACGCTGCCAACCGGGTATCCGCGCACTGCCGCTGGCTTGCGGGGCTGGTGCAATATCGGCGGCACGCCGCCCATATAGGCATAGCCCGGCGCAAACCCGTACATATAGACGCGCAAAGTCGCCGCCAGAAGTTGCTCGACAATCATGTCCGGCGACAGCGCGAGGCGGTCTGCCACTTCGTCCAGATCGGGCGCGCAGACGGAATCGAAACAAACCGGAACATCATGGCGGCTGCCGACACGGTCTGCGTTGCCGGACAGGGGTATCAGTGGCTCGCAGAGACGCTGAAGCCCATCAAAGGTCACCAGATCGGGGTCATAACGAACCAGGACCGAAGTATAGGCAGGAGCCGTTTCACAAATGCCGACGATCCCGGCTGCGCCGAGTGCGTTGTCCAGATCGAGTACGCGACGATGCGTTTCTTCGGAGACGAGGTCGCCGAGTTCGATCAGCATCGCGGCCTCACCCACGGCGCGGATGAGGGGGGCGCTCACCTCTGGCGCAGGAAGGGCGTTATAACAAAGCCCTGCTGATCGAGCGCCGCGCGCACGGCCCGCGCCATGGCAACTGCGTCCGGGCTGTCGCCATGGATGCAGATCGACTGCGCTTCCAGCGCGACCGGCTCACCTGAAACAGTCGGCATCATGCCGGTCTGGAGAAATGTGATCAGCCGACGCGCCGCAAAGTCGTCGTCATGGATCAAGGCTCCCGCCTCGCTGCGAGGGACGAGATTTCCTTCAGCTGTATACCCCCGATCGGCGAAGATTTCGCTGAATACCTGCATGCCGTTGTCGCGCGCCACATGTTCAAGCGTGGTTCCCGATATGGCGAGCATGGCAAGGCCGGGGTCGACCGCGCGGACGGCGGCCACAATCGCTGCGGCCACCGGCTTGGCCACGGAGGCGACGTTGCCAAGGGCACCGTGCGGCTTCACATAGGCGATCGGCTGACCGGCAAGCGCACCGATGGCCATCAGCGCGCCGACCTGCGCCGCGACGAACCGCTCGATCTCGTCCGGGCTATGCGGCAGCCGGCGACGACCGAAGCCTTCCTTGTCGGGATAGCTTGGATGGGCACCAGTGACGACCCCGTGCTGGCGTGCGAGCAACAGGGTGCGGAACATCGTCTCCGGGTCGCTTGCATGCCCGCCGCACGCGATGTTGGCGCTGCTGACCAGCGCGAACATCGCCTCGTCGTCGCCCATTCGCCATGGGCCGAACCCTTCCCCCATGTCCGCGTTGAGATCGATCGGGCGCAGCGTTGCCTCGTCGCGTCCGCTGCCGTCTGACAATGTCGTCATGCTCCCTCGGCGACCGGAACCACATAGTTGAGCACCATGCGGCCACCATCGGGATAGATGGTCTGCCCCGTCATGTAGGAAGCATCATCGCTGGCCAGGAACGCTGCGACCGACGCGACCTCTGACGGATCGCCCAGTCTTCCGCTCGGCGTGCGCGACAGCACCATGCGACGTTGCTCGTCGTTCGTCAGGATGCCGTTTTTGAGCAGCTCGGTGGCGATCGTTCCGGGACCGATCCCGACGACGCGGATACCGTGCGACGCGAGCGCAACCGCTCCGGTTGCCGTCAGCTGGTTCATGCCGCCTTTCGAGATCGCATAGGTCGCGATGGAGGGGTTGGCCAGACGTGCGTTGATCGAAGACATGTTGATGATGACCCCGCCACGCCCCTGCTCGATCATCCGCTGCCCGGCGACCTGAAGGCCGAAGAACGCACCTTTGAGGTTGACGCCCAGGACCTTGTCATATTCCTCTTCGGTGACGGACATTATGTCCTTGGTGATGGCGATACCGGCGTTGTTCAGCATGATGTCGATGCCGCCGAACGCGTCCTCGGCCGTTTCGACCAGTCGCTCGACATCGTCGCGAACGCTGACGTCGGTACGACAGCCCCGAACGGCAAACCCCTCCGCCGCCAGCATTTCGACGGCCTGGTCGAGACCATCTGCGTCCACGTCACCGAGCACCACTTGCGCACCATCCGCCGCGTAACGGCGCGCGCAGGCAAAGCCGATGCCGCGCGCTGCTCCGGTGACGACTGCGACCTTTTTGTTCTGCATAATAAGCTCTTCCTCTCAGTAGATCGTGGATTCGATATAGGGACGCCCTTCGGGGATCCTGTCGAACGCGAGCGGTGACACATCGATCGTCCGGTAGCCGCCATGGACGATCCGCTCGGCCACCGCTCGACCGGCACCCGGCGCGTGCATCACGCCGTGCCCCGAAAAGCCACAGGCGAACATCAGATTTCCAATGCTCGGATAAGCGCCGATGACCGCGTTGTGATCGAACAGGTTCATGTCATAGTGGCCCGCCCACGCACGCAATAGCCGGAGCTGCTCAAGCGCGGGGATGCGGGCGGCCAAGGCGGGCCAGAAACGTTCTTCGAATAGCGACATGTCGGGTTCGAAGTCGTCATACGCATCTGGATCATCGGCTGCGTCGGGTGCCATGCCGCCGATGAACCCGGCTCCTTCGGGGCGCATCCAGACGCCGGAGGTGTCGAAGACCATCGGCATGTCGCTCCCATCCAACGGAGCCTTGAAATGATAGATGCAGCGCTTTTTCGGTACTACCGGCAGATCAATGCCCAGGGAGGCTATCAATCGTCCGGAATGGGCACCAGCGGCGCATACTGCCCAACTTGTCTCAAGTTCAGTGCCGTCGGCCAGTCGTACTGAGACGACCCGGCCACCCGCCGCGCGCAAGCCGGTGGCATCTGCCTGGATAAAGCGGACGCCACGATCGATAGCTGCGGCGCGCATCGCGGCGAGCAATGACCACGCATCGAACCATCCTTCGTCCCTCAGCCCTAATGTACCCCAACCAATATCCTCCACGGCGAGCCAGGGGAATCGCGCAGCAAGCGCGACGGGGTCGAATTGCTCGATCGCGCATCCGTGCGCGCGCTGGATGTCCAGCAGCCGACCGGCCTCGGCACCCGCTTCCGGAGGTGAGAGGATCAAATAGCCGCGTTCGACATAGCCAACATCCACCTCGCGCCCCAGGATGCCGGGGAGGCCTCGCAGAAACGCGGCACCGAACCTGCTGAGCGCCACATTGACGGGGCTGCCGAACTGAACCCGGATCGACGCGGCTGACAGGCTGGTCGAGGCATATTGATAGCTGGGATCGCGTTCGATGAGGACTATTTCGCCGGTGAAACCCTGGTCGCGAAGAAACCAGGCGACCGAACATCCAATGATACCTCCGCCGATGATGACGGCCCGTTGTGGCATCACAGACCGCCGCTAACGTCGCTACCCAATCGCGACCTCATGCATTTCTTCCCCATTCAAAATATGACCTTATCGCACGATAACCTGATTTTGGATAAAGTCTACATTTTCGATTGCAAGAGAGTCGGGTATATCAGAACGGCCCCGGCCGTCAGTACGGACGTGACCACTTCTCAAGCAGTGGCATGAGCGGCGCTGATACCTCGTTCGCGCTGGCAGCCTTAGCCGCATCACCGGTTCCCGAGAACCTACTCGCCATCCCGTCGATGGCTTGGCGCTTCCAGGCTGCGATCATCAGATGGTGGACGCCATGATTCGCCGGCACCTATCTCAATCCGTTGATAAAGGTCCATTCTGACCGTCTCATATAAGCTGTCATCGCGCCGGCTCGTCTGCGCGCGATGCTAGCTCCTTGGTTGGACGGTAAGCGACAATCTTATAGGAGGGGTCGCAGGATCGAGCGAACTGATGGTTCGATGCCACACATAGACGGCTTCGCTGATTTTCGCCATTTCAGTTCGTCAGAATTGACGATTGGCTGGGGCGGCAGGATTCGAACCTGCGCATGGCGGCATCAAAAGCCGCTGCCTTACCGCTTGGCGACGCCCCAGCATGCGCGCGGACGGGCCGGCGCGGTTCGCCATATAACGTGTGCGGCGCGAAAGGAAAGTCTGGTCATGACCTTATGTGCCAGCCAATATGCGTGCCTTCGAACTCCCGTTCTGGAAATGACCGGCATGACCGCAAGCAGTTCTACCATATCGCCTTCATCAACTCAGGTTACCCCGGCTTCTCCGCTGTTTTTGCGGGAAAATGAGATCCGCCGGGGGATCGAGATGCTGTATTTCGGCTATTCCGCGCTGACCCGGTCCATTGATGAAGGGCTGGCCGCGCAGGGGTTGGGCCGGGCGCATCACCGCGCGCTGTATTTCATCTCGCGCCAGCCGGACCTGGCCGTCAAGGACCTGTTGCGGCTGCTGGCCATAACCAAACAGTCGCTGGGCCGGGTCCTGACCGACCTGATCGAGCGTGGCTATATCGAATCGCGTCCGGGTCCCAACGACCGTCGGCAGAAGCTGTTGCGGTTGAGTCCGGCAGGGCAGGAACTGGAGGCGGAACTGTTTCGCGCGTTGCGAGAAAAAATGGCCACCGCCTATGCCCAGGCGGGGCAGGGGTCGGTCACCGGCTTCTGGCGCGTGCTGGAAGGATTGATCCCGGACGCCGACCGGTCGATGGTGTTCGGCCTCCGCGGACGGTAAGCGCCGGAAGCGAGATTCAGTACGACTGACGCGCCGCGGAGGGGCGTGAACCCCTCCAATCCCGGCCCCGCTGCGTTCAGGAACGGGAGAAAGAAGGCGCGCGCTTTTCGAAGAAGGCGGCGAACGCTTCCTGCGCCTCGGCAGATTCCAGCATTTCGCGAAACAACCGTGCTTCCTCGTCTATCCGTTGCAAAATCTGGGTCCGGTCGCCCCTCATCAGCCGCCGCGTGGCTGCGATCGCTTGGGGTGGCTTGGCGAGCAGCGCCGCTGCCTTGGTGCGGGCATGGTCCAGCAGGTTTTCGGTCGGAACGATGGCGCTGAGCAGTCCCGCGCTGTCAGCCGCCTGGGCATTCATCGGCTCCCCCAGCAACAGCATCGCCGCCGCGCGGGCATGCCCCAATGTCGCTGGCGCGAGCAGGCTGGAGCCGGCTTCGGGCACGAGGCCCAGATTGACGAACGGCATGACGAAGCGGGCGTCTGGAGCCGCATAGACCAGGTCGCAATGGAACAGCATGGTTGCGCCGATTCCCACCGCCAGCCCCTGAACCGCAGCCACTATCGGCTTATCGAAGGCGGCAATGGCCCGGATGAAGGCGAAAGCGGCTTCTCCACCCTGCGGTCCCTGGGCGAAATCCTTAAGGTCGTTGCCCGCGCAGAAAGCGTCGCCTTTTCCCGCGAACATCACCGCGCCAATGTCGGCCCGTGCGGAACAGGTGGCAAGGACGGCTGTCATCTGCCGGTACATGGCGGCGGTCAGCGCGTTCTTCTTGTCAGGGCGATTGATGGTGATTTCCATCAGGCCGTCCCGTTCGCAACATTCAATTTCTTCGTTCATCCAGATTCCCGTCCTTTTCATCCTGCCCTACTGAGCCATCGGCCATCCCGGCGTCTATCCTTTTTCGCCGATCACCCTTACAGCCGCGTGGATGCGCCGCCTATGGGACCTGTTCGACCCCTTCCTGCTGTTGCTGATCGGCATGGTCTTGCTGGCGTCGTTCCTGCCGGCGCGGGGCGATGGCGCTCATATTCTGTCGGTGGCTGCCGACGCGGGCATTGTCCTGTTATTCTTCCTGCACGGCGCGAAGCTGTCGCGGGAGGCGATCTGGAACGGGGCGAGGGCGTGGAAGCTGCATCTGGCGACGCTTGGCACCACCTTCCTGCTGTTTCCGTTGATCGGGCTGGCGACTCAGCATGTCGAGGCCATCCCATTATCGATGCGGGCGGGACTGTTGTTCCTAACGCTGCTGCCTTCGACCGTCCAATCGTCCATCGCCTTCACCGCGATCGCGCGCGGCAATGTGGCGGCGGCGGTGGTCAGCGCGTCCTTTTCCAACCTGCTGGGCATCATGCTGACGCCGCTGCTGGTCGCATTGTTGATGGACCAGGGTGGGGGTGGTGCGGCTATTTCGCTGTCGTCGATTGAAAAGATCGTGCTGCAATTGCTGCTGCCGTTCCTGCTGGGGCATTTGAGCCGCCCGCTGACTGGCGGCTTTGTCGCACGACATCGCGCGATGCTGGGGCGGGTGGACCGGGGGTCCATCCTGCTGATCGTCTATTCGGCCTTCAGCGCGGCGGTAGTCGAGGGGTTGTGGCACAAAATTTCGCAGACGGAGCTGGCGCTTCTGGCGGCACTATGCATCATCATATTAGCGGTGGTGCTGCTGTTCACATGGGGTCTTGGACGCTTGCTGGGCCTGCCTCGCGAAGATGCGATCGTGCTGCAATTTTGCGGGTCGAAGAAGAGCCTGGCAACCGGTGTGCCGATTGCCAGCGTGCTTTTCCCCGCAAGCCTGGCGGGGCCAATATTGTTGCCGGTCATGCTGTTTCACCAGATCCAGTTGATGGCCTGCGCGTTGCTCGCCCGACATTATGGCGCAAAGGCCGCCGCGTCGGACTGAGGCATGTTTCTACGGTTCCAGCATGTCGGAGGGCGCTGCCAGGCCGCCGCACATCAGCCGCGTGGCATTGTCGATAAAAGGTGATGTATCCTTGTCCGCGCCGTCATTGAAAAACTGGCGCTGAGCTTCCTTCAGCACCATCTGCATCAACGTTTCCGCAGCGAAAACGGTGTCCTGTGGTGAGATGATGCCGCGTTCGGCAAGTTCCGTGAAGAAGGCGCTGAGCGGGTCGATATAGCGGTGCACCATCAACTGCTCGATGCGCGGCTTTATCTCTTCGAACAGGCTAGAATCCATCATCAGGATGCGGCGCAGCACATGGGCGTGAGATTCCGACACTTCGTCCAGAAGGATGCCGATGAAACTCCGCAGCCTCAGCCGCCAATCCGGCCCTTCGGGCACGATCAGCGGTGCCATTTCGAAATCCAGCATCTGGCGCAGGACTGAAAGCAGCAACGCCGACATGTTGGGATAGCGGGCATAGACCGTCTTGCGCGACAGTCCCGACGCAGTGATCAGGGCGTTCATCGTCACCCCGCCACTATGATGGATCAGCATCTGCATGGCGGCGTCCATCAGCCGCTTTTCAATGTCGCCTGCCTCTTCGCGCCGGGGGCGGCCGGGTCTGCGGGCGGTGGGAACATCGATCATGAAACCAATGTAGAAAATTTCGCCGATAAAAGAAACAGTCTTGTTTCCTTTTTTCAGCAAGCCTATTCCCGGGGCCCAACCAGCGCCATGCGCGCGATCCGGAGCTACCCGTCTTGCCGATTGCCCGTCTCCATCCTTGCCTGGTCGCCGTGGCCGCGATGGCGGTGGGCGGCTGCGCGCCGAGCATCAAGCTTGATCGGCCCGTGATCGCATTGCCGGGAGCATATGAGGCGTCGGCAGCGGCTGCGGTGGATCAGGTGGCTCTGGACCGCTGGTGGGACAGGTTCGGCGATGCGCAGCTGGTCGAACTGGTCGATCGTGCCCTGGCCGACAGCACCGATGCCCGGACCGCCTATTTCCGTTTGCGGGAGGCGCGGGCGATACGTGACCAATCCCTGTCGCAGCGCCTGCCGACGGGCAACCTGACCGGTGCGGCTCGGATACAAAGCGGAGAGCAGTTCAGCGGTGCCGACGTGATGGGCACGACCGCTACCAGCAAGGCCTATTCCGGCACCTTTTCGCCTGCGTGGGAAATCGACTTGTTCGGTCGGCTGGCAGCAATCGGACGGGGCGCGCGGGCCAATTATGTCGTTGCCGCCTATGATTACCACGCCGCGCGGATCAGCCTGGCCGCAGATGTTGCGAGCGCCCTGTTCGATGCGCGCGGTCTGCTCGTCCAGCGTAACGACGCCGCCGAAACCCTTCGCATCGCAGAGGAACTGGCTGCCGCATCGCGGCTGGGGCTGGCGCGGGGGCTGGTGTCCGGCGCGGATACAGCCCGGCTGGAAGGCGACGTTGCGACCGCGCGGGCAGAGGTCGTGCGGCTGGACACGGCGCTGCATAATGCCAAAAGGTCGCTGCTGGTTCTGACGGGCCGGGCGGATGCGCCCACTGACAGCCTGCCGATTGATGCGCGGCTGGACACGCCTCCCGTGGTCCCTTCTACCCTGCCCGCGATGCTGCTGACCCGCCGCCCGGACGTACTGTCGGCGGAGGCGCGGGTCGCCGCCGCTACGGCGCAGGTCAAGGTGGACCGGCTGGCCCTGTTTCCGCAACTGACGTTGCAGGGCAGTGGCAGTATCACGCGCACGGTAGGCGTGCTGGACGGCACGAACGGCCTTTGGTCGCTGGCGAGCGGTATCACGCTGCCCATCCTGGACCGACCCCGACTGATGGCCCGATTGCGCGCGACGGAGGCGCAGGGTCAGCAGGCGGTCGTCGCCTATGAAGCGGCGGTGCAGGCGGCCTTCCGCGATGCCGACATCGCATTGTTCACGGTGACGAACGATCACCCCCGCCTGGCCGAACTGACCCGCGCGGAGGAGCGCAGCCGGTTCGCTTTCGACGCTGCGCGGCGCGGCTATGGCATCGGGCTGACCGACCTGACCACCTTGTTGCAGTCGGAACGCACCTGGCGCGCCGCCCGCACCGCGCTGACCATCGCGCGGGCGCAGGCGTTGACCAATGTGGTGAGCGCATATCGGGCGCTGGGCGGGGGGTGGGATCCCGCCGCGCCCGCCACTGCGCCGGGCCATCCGCCCGTGCCCTTACCGATCGCCGCTGAACAGCCTTCGGCCCCGACATCCCCCATTTCATGAATTTCGCCCAGGGAAAGCCCGTGACGCACAAGCCGCTTTTTACCTTCACCGCAGCCGCGCTGGCAGCATTGCAGATGCTCGCCGCCTGCGGAAACGCGGAAAAGAAGGTCGCGCCGCCGCCGCCCACGGTTACGGTCGCGCAGGTGCAGGAAAAGTCGCTGGATGGCGGCTTCACCGCGTCCGGTCGGCTCATCCCGCGTGAGGAAGTGGCGATCGCGCCCGAACTGTCGGGTTTCCGCATAGCGCGCGTGCTGGTGGAGGAAGATGCCGACGTTCGCGCCGGGCAGGTGCTGGCCGTGCTGGACGAGGCGCTGCTGGAATCGCAGATCGCGCAGGCGCGCGCCGCCCTGGCGCAACAGCAGGCGCAAGCGGACCAGGCCAGAGCGGAGGCGCGGCGCGTCGTCGGGCTGGATAATAGCGGCGTGCTGTCGCAGGAAGCGATTGAGCAACGCCGCAACGCCAACCGGACTGCGGCGGCAGGGGTGGAGGTCGCGCGCGCGCAGCTGAACGACCTGCTCACCCGGCAAAAGCGCATGGCGGTTCGCACGCCCGTCGCTGGCCGCGTGCTACAACGTTCCGCACGGCCGGGCGACGCATCCTCGACAGGGCAGGTGATGTTCACCATCGCGCGCGACAATCTGATCGAACTGGACGCCGAAGTACCCGAAGCATCGATGGGCACGCTGTCGATCAACGACCCGGCGACGGTGACGCTGGCCGATGGCACGACCCTGAATGGTCGGGTGCGGCTGCTGGGTGCACGGGTCGACAATCAAACCGGACTGTCGCGTGCGCGCATCGCATTGCCCGTGCGGGACGATCTGCGCGCGGGTGGCTTTGCACAGGCGCGCTTCATCAAGGCGAGCGCGTCTGTGACGGCCGTTCCCGAAGCCGCCGTCCATCATGACGCCGACGGTGCCTATATGCTGCTGCTGGACAAGGATGACCGGGTGAAGCGCGTCAACGTCCGCACCGGGCGGCGGGCAGGCGGCTTTGCCGAAATCCTGGCTGGTGCAAAGCCGGGCGCACGGGCGGTGCTCAGCGGCGGGGCATTCGTGCTGGAAGGTGACAAGGTCCGCGTTGCAAAGGGCAAGGCGGCGGCCCGATGAGCTTCCAGATATCCGCCTGGTCGATCCGTAACCCGATTCCGGTCGTCTCGCTTTTCATCCTGCTGACGATTGCGGGCATCGTCGCCTATGTCGGCCTGCCCATAAAGCAGTTCCCTAATGTGAACGTGCCTGTCGTGCAGGTGACGGTGACGCAAAGCGGGGCCGCGCCTAGTGAGATGGAGAACCAGATCACCCGGCCCATCGAAAACGCGCTGAGCACCGTGTCCGGGGTCAAGCATATCAGTTCGACCGTGGTGCTGGGATCGTCCGTCACCAGCGTGCAGTTCGAATTGCACAATGACATGCAGAAGGCGACCGACGACGTGCGCACTGCGGTCGAACGGACGCGGGTGCAGCTGCCCCCCGGCATCGATCCTCCGCTGGTGCAACGGCTGGACATCGATAACGCGCCTATCCTGACCTATGCGGTCAGCGCCACGGATATGAGCGGAGCCGATCTTTCCCGTTTCGTCGACAAAGTCGCGGCGCGCGCGTTCCAGGCGCAGGAAGGGGTCGCGCAGGTCCACCGCATCGGTGGTGCCACGCGTGAGATCAACGTCATCCTCGACCCGGAGCGGATGGCGGCATTGGGCGTGACACCGCCGCAGATCAACAATGCCCTGTTCGCCTTCAATACGGATGAGGCTGGCGGACGCGCGGATATCGGCCAGGTGGAACAGACCATCCGCGTGCTGGGGTCCACCAATGACGTGGACCGGCTGCGCAACGTCACCATTCCGGTGGCCGGTCGCTATGTCCGCCTGTCCGACGTCGCCGAAATCGGTGATGGCGAGAGTGAAGAGCGCAGCTTCGCCCGCCTCGATGGCCGCCCCGTCACCGCAGTGCAGATCAGCAAGACCAGCGACGTCAGCGACATCAGCGTCGAGGATAAGGTTGTCGCGACCATCGAACAGTTGGAAGCCGAACATCCCGGCATCAACTTCACCCGGATCGTATCCACCGTCGATTCCACCCGCCGCACCTTTTCATCGACCCAGCATGTGCTGGTGGAAGGCATCTTCCTGGCGGTGCTGATCGTCTATCTGTTCCTGCGCAACTGGCGAGCAACCATCATCGCCGCTGTCGCCATGCCTTTGTCGCTGATCCCGACATTTGTTTTCATGGCGGCATTGGGGTTCAGCCTGAACAGCATCACGCTGCTCGCCCTCACGCTCGTCATCGGCATCCTGGTCGATGATGCCATCGTGGAGGTGGAGAATATAGAAAAGCGAATCGAAGCGGGGGAATCCCCCTATCGCGCCGCGCTGATCGGGGCGGACGCGATCGGCCTGGCGGTGATCGCGACCACCTTCACCATTGTCGCCGTGTTCGCGCCAGTGTCGCTCATCCCTGGGCAGGCGGGTCAGTTCTTCCGCGAATTCGGCCTGACGGTCGCGGCAGCCGTGCTTTTCTCACTGGTGGTTGCGCGCCTGCTCACGCCGCTCATGGCGGCCTATTTCCTCACGCCGCTTCATGATCGCAAGCATCGCCCGGATAAGGACCATAGTGCCATCTATGTCCGCTATACCCGCATCCTCGACTGGATGCTGGCACATCGCTGGACTGCTATGGCGATCGGCGCGGGCATACTGGTCGTGTCGTTTCTCATGGCGTTGTCCACCCCCGTAGGGTTTCAGCCGGTATCCAATCCCGGTTATCTCTACATAGCGGTGCAGGGCGCGCCGGGCGCTACGCGCGACGACATGGAACAGTCGGTCGGTCAGGCAACCAGGCTGTTGCTGAAGGAGCCGATCGTTGAAACCGTATTCGCGCAGGTCGGCAGTTCGGGCGACATGGGTGCGGGCACGATCACCGTCCTTCTGAAACATGACCGCGACATCACGACCGACGAATTCCGCCAGGTCATCGGCCCCAAGCTGCGCGATGTTCCTGATGTGCGCCTGTCCAATCAGGGCACATTTGGCAGCGCGGCGGTGAATATCGTGCTGTCGGGTGAGGATGGCCAGGCCTTGGAGCGTGCACAGACCGTGCTGCTACGCCAGATGCGCGGGGTGAAGTCCATATCCGACCCGCGTCCCGCGCCACCCCCCGCTGGACCCGAACTCATTGTGACGCCGCGCCCTGCGGAAGCCGCTCGACTGAATGTCGACAGCCGCACGCTGGCGCAGGTGCTGCGCGTCGCCACTATCGGTGACATCGACGCCAATGTCGCCAAACTGTCCGACGGCGACGAACGCGTGCCGATCCGCGTGCGCCTACCCGAAGGATCGCGGCAGGACCTGTCGGTCATTTCCGGGCTTCGCGTGCCGACACTGGATGGCAACACCACGCCGCTGTCGGCGGTTGCGGACATCACCTTCCGCGCCGGGCCGGGCAAGATCATCCGCTATGACCGGGAACGGCGCGTGTCGGTGGAGGCCGACCTTGTGTCCGGTCGCACGCTGGGCCAGGCACTGAAGGAAATCGCCGCGCTACCCGTGATGAAGAACCTGCCCAAAGGTGTGAAGGAAGCGCGGGAAGGCGATTCTGAAGCGCTTCAGGAATTGTTCGGCGGCTTCATGATCGCCATCGCGGCGGGCATCGGCCTCACCTTTTCGGTGTTGGTGCTGTTGTTCAAGGGCTATTTCAAACCGGTCGTCATTCTGGCGGCGCTGCCGCTGTCGCTGCTGGGTGCATTTGCAACGCTGCTGATATTCGGCAAGACGCTGGACCTTCCGGCGCTGATCGGGCTGCTCATGCTGCTGGGCCTGTGCGCGAAAAACTCGATCCTGCTGGTCGAATTCGCGATCGAGGATGAGCGTCGCGGCGTGCCGATGGGTGAAGCGCTGCGCAATAGCTGCCGTGAGCGCGCACGGCCAATCGTGATGACGACCGTCGCGATGGCTGCGGGCATGCTGCCGACGGCGCTGGGGCTGGGCGAAGGCGCAGAATTCCGCCAGCCCATGGCGCTGGCGGTGATCGGCGGCCTCATCAGCTCGACCGCGCTGTCGCTGATCTTCGTGCCCGTCATCTACGAAATTGTGGACGGGTTCGAACGTTGGCTTTCCCCCAAGGCCGCGCGGCTGGTCACGCCCCGGCAACCTGGCGATGAGGACCCGGTGATTAGCTGATCGATCCGGGCCTCTGCCCACCTTTTGTCGCCTGCTGTTTGTGGAGCACAGAAATAGAAAGTTACTGGGATATTCATGCCATATACTATCGTCAATTTGTATATTTAAATAAAACTGCAATAATATAGTGGAAATTATGTAATAATGATAAAATATTATCAGTATATATAGATATGTATACTTATATAATACCGACATTACATGACGAACTGAGCGATATTATATTTTTCATCCGTAAAATATGTAGCATATATCCAAAGATATAATTGATTTATTCATGCCATAAACGTTATTAACCATATATATTTTTGGTTTGGTGACCCCTATTTTTTACAATCGCGCATCAGAACAGGGGGAACCCGGATGATGCGAAAGTCGCCGCGTCGATTGTTGAGGGATAGGACGGGCAGCGTCTTGATGATGGCGGCGGCTTCGATGCCGTTATTCATTGCTGCGGCCGGGCTTGCCACGGACACCGTGCAATGGTCGTTGTGGAAACGCCAGATCCAGCGGCAGGCGGACTCGGCTGCGCTGGCCGGGGCCTATGCGCTGGCGCAGGGTTTCAGCGCGTCGGCAAGCGCCACCTCCGACATCAATCAGCTGTCGCTCGTCGCGCTGTCGCAGACGCCGGTCATCGAAAATGCCCCGACCGCTGGTGCCTATGCCGGGAACGGCAAGGCGGTGCGCGTGGTTTTGCAAACGACGCAGGAACTGCCTTTTTCGAAGATGCTGGGTATTACCGCGCCGGTGATAACGGGTGAAGCAACGGCGGCCGTCGTCAGCCAGGGTGAATATTGCGTCGTGTCACTGGAACAGACATCGGCCGTGGGCATAACCCTTCAGGGCAACGCCACCGTTGATCTGGGTTGCGGCATCATGACCAATTCGCGCGCGGCCAACGCGGTCTATGCTGGTGGCAGCAGCACCGTCAAGGCCAGCCCCGTGGCAGCGGTCGGGGGACTGCAGACCAGTAGCAACTATGATGCTTCCACTACCCTGCTTCCCTATAGCGTTCCCGAAGCCGATCCCTACGCGAGTTTGCCTACCCCCAATCCATCAGGCTGCACCGGCAAGGTCAGCGTCAATCCGCAAGGGACAAAGTCGGTCAACCCCGGCTGCTTCAAGGGGTTCGACGTCAAGGGTACGCTCAACATGGCGCCGGGCGTCTATTATATCGACGGCAACAGCTTCAGCCTTGGATCGCAAGCGGTGGTCAGCGGTACGGGCGTCACCATCATCCTGACGAGCAGCAGCGCGTCCACCAACCCGAGCCAGATCGCGACGCTGGACATCAACGGCGGCGCGACGATCAATCTGACCTCTCCGCAAAGCGATACCTATTCCGGTATCCTCTTCTATCAGGATCGGAGAGCGCTTGATTCAGGCACGAACAAGGTCAACGGCAATGCCAGCTCCTCCTTCCAGGGTGCCTTTTATTTCCCCTCCCAGGCGCTGGAGTTCAGCGGCACGTCCGGCATGACGACGAAATGCGTGAAGATGGTCAGCAGGCGCGTCACCTTCATCGGCAACAGTAAAATCCAGAATGAATGCGACGATTATCCCGGTGCGAAGGATCTCCCCGCCACGATCGTGAGGCTGGTGAGCTGACGATGACGGTGAAGCGGCTCCTACGCGCGCTCAGTTCCGACAGGGATGGGACAAGCACGATCGAGCTGGCGATCATCGTGCCTGTCCTGGCCCTGTTGACATTAGTCGCGGCGGACCTGGCGATGGCCTTCAAAATGAAAATAGGCCTGCAAACCGCAGCGGAGCGTACCGCGCAAATGACCACCAAGGGCGGCTATAACAGCGTTGCCTATCAAAATCTGGCGGCGGATGCCGCGGACGCTGCCGATGTTCCAACCAACGCCGTCATCGTCACCGGGTCCCTGTTCTGCAACAATACGGTGCAAGGATCAGCCGATGCAATCTGCCCCGCAGGCCAGCAGCTCAAACGCTATGTGGCGATCACCATTTCCAACAGCTATCAGCCGATGCTTGCCGGCCTCCTTCCCCACGGCAACTGGGCGTCCGACCAAGGCGTAGCGCTCACCGGCTCGGCTTCGGTGCGGCTGCAATGATGCGCTTGTTCAAGAACCAGCGAGGCGTGTCGGCGATCGAATTCGCGCTGGCGCTACCCCCTTTCCTGGTTCTGGTGATGGGCGCGATTCAGCTGGGCGTCATCGCCAGCGCCCGCACCGGGTTGCAACATGCAGTGGACGAAGGCGCGCGATTTGCCACCATATATCCCCGGCCTTCCCATGCGGAAATCATCGCGCGCGTCACGTCCAGGGAATTCGGGCTTGATCCGGCCTATGCGCAGACGCCGACGGTCGTCCAGGGCACCGAATATTCTGTCCCCTATACCGAAATCAGCATGAGCTATTCGCGTCCGCTGAACTTCATCGTTTTCGAAACGCGTCCACTGACGATCAGCTATACCAAGAGAGCCTATTAGGGCTGGATTTTCAGCCGGGTCGGCGACCATCGTCCTCAACCATTTGACCTATGGGCAAAATTCGGTTAAAAAGGGATCAGGAAAGAGCAGTGCGCCTTTGCAAGCTGCCCTGACCGAAACGGCAAACTGTCGGTGACGGCAGGACGCAAAACCTCCGGTCTCTGGTTGAGATAGCGGGGCTACCGAAACAGGGATGGAGCGATGAAGCGGCATTTGGTCTTTTCTGACGGCGCATAGTCAAACGACGCGCGCCTCGGGCCGGGAACAGGCCATTTTGCCATAAAATGGTTAGATATTCTTCGAACAGGCGGGAACGACGTGTGTCCCGTTTCGTCTGATCGGGATGATGGCATCGCTCTAGAGCGCGCTGCGTTAAATCTGACGCAGGTCGCGCGCTCTAATTGTTTGTTGTCGCATCGTTTTTTGCGGAAAACCGGTTCCCACTTTTCCGCACGATGCTCCAGTTCGCGTGGGGTAACTCGCGCTCATTAACCTCCCTCGGGTCGCACTTTGGGAGAGAAGCACGGTGTTCTGGTTCAAGCCCCCCCGCTCCGGGACGCCGTGCTTCGTATGTGCCTCAATCCTGGTTCAATAGTAGCGGCGTCGGCCTACAGATGTTCGCTCCTATCCTTGACAGCGGAACCATGTGCCGGTTCAAATCCATGCAAGCCGCGACGACGGCCAGCATGGGGAGACAGAAATTTGCGTCCGATTTGCCTAGATCATCTGACATTGTCGGACCTGACCGCGCTAGAACTGATCGACGTCGCCGCCCAAACCGGATGCGCCAGCGTCAGCCTGTTCATCAAGCCGCTGCCCCTGGGTTCCTATCGCGACCTTGTTCATGACAAGGCAGCGCGCGCGGACGTGGTCAGGGCGTTGCGCGACACGAGGCTGGGCGTCGGCATCGTCGAACCATTCATGCTGGAAGAATCGACCGATTGGGATGAACTGCAACGCATCGCTGAACTGACTGCCGAACTGGGTGGCAGGGTGAACGCGCTGGGTTTCGATACCGACCCCGCACGCCTGCGCGATTCCATGTGTCGGCTCGCCGCCCTGGCCCAGGGGGCGGGCGTGGAGATGGCGATAGAGGCTTTCCCTCTGTCGGCGGTGCGCACCCAGGCGGATGCGCTGGACCTGGCATTGGCCGCAGGCGCGCATGTCGGCCTGTGCGTCGATACGTTGCACGTCATACGGTCAGGCGGGAGCTGGGACGATGTCGCAGCACTGCCACCAGAGCGCATCCTGCATGTCCAGTTGAACGATGGCCCCCTTGAACCACCCAGCGACCGTTATCGTGAGGCGACGATTGCGCGCTTGCCGCCGGGCGAAGGGAAGTTTGGGCTGGAAGGATTCATGCCGTTGATCCCGCGCACGGCGACCGTGGCGGTAGAGGCTCCCTTCATCGCGCCCGACGGCATGACCCCGATGGAACGAGGCCGCATTGCCGTGCAGGCAGCGCGCCGACTGCTCGACGGGGTTTGATTGCGCCCGCCCTCTGGCCGTCTGTGGCTTACAGCTTGGTGGCCTCGGTGACGGGCCGGTTCAGTTTTTTCTCGCGCCAGACCACATAGCAGCCAGCGCTGGCGATCAGCGCCGCGCCCGCGATCGTCGGGGTGGTGGGCAAGGCCGCGAACAGGATATAGCCCCAGAATATCGCCCATAGCATTTGCAGATAGTCGAACGGCGCGAGCACCGATACCGGGGCGTAGCGGACGGCGGACGTCATCATGATCTGCGCAAATCCTCCTACCAGGCCGCCCAGCAGCAATGCGATCCAGACGACAGGTTCGTGGACCTTGAACATGAACGGCATCGGCAGCGCAGTTGCCGTCAAACATACGACATTGAACCAGAATACGGTTGCGGCGGCTCCCTCGGTCTGGCCGATTTGGCGAAGCGTGATGACGATCACGGCTGTTCCCAAGGCTGCGGCCAGACCAAGGGCCACGCCGACAACGGGCAAGTCCGACCCGCCCGGCTGGACCGCGATCAGCACGCCGATAAAGCCGATGCCGATGGCGCTCCATCGGTGCCATCCCACCAATTCGCGCAGGACCAGCGCTGACAGCATGGTCGCGAAAAGCGGCGCTGAAAAGCTGATCACCGTGGCCTCCGCCAGGGGCAGTCGGGACAATGCCATGAAGGTCAGGAACATGACGCCCAGCCCCAGGAAGCTGCGCGTAGCGTGGGCACCGGGACGTTTTGTCCTGACGACGGAAAAGCCGCCGGACCACAGGATCCAGGCGATGATGGTCGGCAGCGAGAACAGGTTGCGGTAAAAAAGGATTTCGACCGGGGCGGCCCCATGCTCGGTCGCATATTTCATGGCCGCCATCATCGCGCCAAATGCGGTGACCGCGCCCAGGCGCAGGGCGATGCCGCGGGCGCGATGTTCGACAGGCGGGCCGTCATGCTCGCTCGCGTCCCTGTGCGGTTGCTGCGAAATCTGTTCCCGGCTGGATGAGGGGGTCATGTCAGCTTTCAACGGTTTCGGTTCCATATTGATAGACCGCCCGTTGCTTGACACCTCTAACCGCCGACAGCAACGTCGAAGGGGACATACCGATCGACGTTGCTGCCTGCAGTGGCGATTTTCAACAAATTTGCATTTGGATGCCATGGTCGGCGACATGTTGTCGAACCATGGCGTCGCTGGGCCGCGCCGAGGCGCGGTTCCTTATTCGATGCGATAATCGTCCAGGACTGGCTCCTGCATCTCATTCCACATGTCGACGAGGCGGAACGGCCAGGGTCCGACGGGGCGGCCCTTGCTGTTCTGATAATAGCTTTTCGACCGCGGATGCGACCAGATCATGTGCTTCATCTGATCGTCGATACGCTTGTTATGGCGGAGGAAGGCTTCCTGCGTCACTTCAACCGTGCGTGCACCACGAGCGATCATCTCATCGAGACATTCGATCACGTAATGAACCTGCGATTCGCTGACGATATTGATGCCGCCAGCATGGTTCGGGCCAGCATTGGGGCCGGTCGACAGGAAGTAGTTGGGATAGCCGGGGATCGTCGTGCCCAGATAGGCGCGTTCTTCCTCGTCTGCCCAGTCCACAGACAGGTCGTGGCCGTCGCGGCCCTTGATCTCCAGATCCTGCACAAGCGACGATGCGTTGAAGCCGGTGGCGCAGATGATCACGTCAAGATCATATACCGTGCCATCCTTCGTGCGGATGCCGTTGGGCAGGATTTCCGCGATATGCGTGGTTTCCAGCGTCGTATGCGGCTGGAGGAGCGCATCGTACCAACCCGCATCCATCACGACCCGTTTGGAAAAGATCGGGAAGTCGGGCGTCAGCTTTTCGATAAGGTCGGGCCGCCCGGCAAGCTTGTGATGCATATGCGACAGCGCATATTGGCGCATCCCTTCGTTCAGGGCCGACACGGCAATGCCGTCTTCGGGGTAGGACGGGTCCTTCACCACATTGGGGTAGAGACCGTCAGCGGCAAACCAGAACACGCGGAAACGGAACCATTCCTTGTAGAACGGAATGTGACGCAAGGCCCATTTTACCGGATCTGGCACTTCCTTCAACGTTTCGGGATTGTTGATCATCCAATGCTTGGTGCGCATGAAGACAACCAGTTCGTCGACCTCCTTGACGATCGTCGAAACGATCTGCGCGGAACTGGCGCCGGTGCCGATGACGGCGACCTTCTTGCCCTTCAGGACGATGTCTTCGTCATAGCCCGCCGAATGGGTGATGATGCCCTTGAAGCTGTCGATGCCCTTGATGTCGGGCAGGCTCCAACGGTCGGTGGTGCCGAACGCGTTGAACACGGCATTGGCCTTGATCACTTCGCGCTTGCCGGTCTTCATATCCTCGATCGTGACGTTCCAGACGGCTGCTTCGTCATCGAACACCAGGCTGTGCACCATGGTCTGGAAACGGATGTTGCGGCGCACGTCAT
>CBFHAG010000009.1:0-87012 GCA_965653535.1 uncultured Sphingobium sp. | reverse complement strand
TCAACTGGTCCAGCTCATGTTCGAAAAAGTGGTTCGCGCCACGGATTTCGTCATGGTGAATGGTGATGCCCTTCTGCGTGCGCAGCTTGTCGACCAGCTTCTGCACGGCATTGGCGGTGACCACTTCGTCCCCTGTTCCCTGCACGATGATGCCGGATGAAGGGCAGGGTGCCAGGAAAGAAAAGTCGTACATGTTCGCGGGCGGCGCGACCGAGATGAAGCCCCGGATTTCAGGGCGGCGCATCAGCAACTGCATGCCGATCCACGCGCCGAAGGAAAATCCGGCGATCCAGGTGGTCTGCGCTTCTGGATGGAAGCTCTGCACCCAATCCAGCGCTGCGGCGGCATCGCTCAGTTCACCGACGCCGTTGTCGAAAGTACCCTGGCTGCGCCCGACGCCGCGGAAGTTGAAGCGCAACACTGCGAATCCGCGCCTCACGAATGTCTTGTAGAGCGCTTGGGTGATGCGATCGTTCATCGTGCCCCCACCTTGCGGATGGGGATGAAGGATCATCGCGACAGGGGCGCGAGGGCGGGGCGGAGGGCTGAACCGCCCTTCAAGGCGGCCTTCAGGGCCGGGAAAGATAACGTCGGGCATGGCACCTTGTTATGGTTATGGCCGCGAACGGCTGTTGGATGCGGGGGCACAAGCCTTTGCTGGCGTTGCGCGGTAGACCGCCTATATAGAAGTCACCGCCGTTTCCGCAATCAATGAGTATAGCCGCCTAGTGGCCGCCGATCGCCTTTACCTGGATCATGCCGCAACGACGCCGATGCTGGCCGAAGCGAAGGCGGCGATGATCGAAGCGATGAATCGCTGGGCCAACCCGTCCAGTCCCCACGCCGAAGGGCGGGCGGCCCGTGCCGCGCTGGAGGATGCGCGGCGCAGGATCGCACGAGCGCTGGGCTGGCAGGCGCATGTCATCTTCACCTCCGGCGCGACCGAAGCGATCTCCATGGCGCTCGGCCACATATCTGCCGACGATATTGCGACTTCGCCGGTCGAACATGATTCCGTCCTTCGCGTGACGACGGGAATCGGTCGGCTGCCGGTCGATCGCGACGGGCGCGTCGACACTGGGTCTCGCTCCGTGCTCCCGCGCGTGTTTGCGGTCCAGCACGTCAATAACGAAACCGGCGTCATCCAGCCGCTTGATGAAGTCGATCGCGCCGACACATGGCTGTTCGCCGATTGTGCCCAAAGCGCAGGGAAGTTGCCCCTGCCGGACGCGGACATGATCGCGATTAGCGCACATAAATTCGGCGGCCCACCGGGAATTGGCGCACTGCTGGTCAAGGACCTTGCCCTTTTGCGCCCCAGCGGTGGGCAGGAACAAGGCTACCGGGCCGGAACGGAAAATCTGCCGGGCGTGATCGCCATGATGGCTGCGCTGGAGGGGCGGCGGAACTGGCTGGCGGAGGCTGAACGACTGCGGGCGCGACTGGACAGTGGAATAGAGGCGGCTGGGGGCGAAGTGGTCGCGCGGGACGCTCCACGCATGGCTGCGATTGCCAGCTATCGCATGCCGGGCGTGTCTGCCCGTGCGCAACTGATCCAGTTCGACATGGCGGGCATTTCGGTGTCGGCGGGTAGCGCCTGCTCCTCTGGTTCGCTCAAGACCAGCCATGTGCTGCATGCCATGGGCTGGGATGATGTCGCCGCATCCGAAGTTGTACGCGTCAGCTTCGGTCCGGCCACGGATGAGGCGGATGTGGATCGATTCCTGCGCCAGTGGACCAGCCTGGCGGAACGCGGACGGCGATGACCATCTATCTCGACTATCAGGCGACGACGCCCCTCGCGCCCGAAGCGTTTGACGCTATGGTGCCGCTGCTCCGCGAACAGTTCGCCAATCCTCATAGTGCGCACAGGCTGGGCCGGGCAACTGCGGCCCATGTCGAGCATGCACGGGCTGAGGTTGGGGCGTTGTTGCCGCCCGGCGGCCAGGTTCTTTTCACATCGGGCGCGACCGAGGCGCTCAACATCGCCATTCAGGGCGCTCCTGCTGGCGGTATCGTGACCATCGCGACGGAACATGCGGCGGTGCTGGATACCGTGCTGGTTCAGCAGGGCAACGGACGCGACGTATTTATTCTGCCCGTCAGGCCGGATGGCCTGGTCGATATGGATGCAGCCGCGCGCGCAATACGACCGGGTGTGGCGCTGGTCGCGGCGATGCTGGTCAATAATGAAATCGGCGTGATCCAGCCTGTCGCCCAACTCGCCGATATGGCGCATGAAGCGGGCGCGCTGTTTCTATGCGATGCCGTGCAGGGCTATGGCCGCGTGCCGCTTCCTCAAAACGCCGATATGATCGCGATTAGCGCGCACAAGATTCACGGACCCAAGGGCGTGGGCGCATTGTGGCTGCGCGACGGGGTGCAGCTTCAACCCGTCTTCCATGGCGGAGGTCAGGAAGGGGGGCTACGTTCGGGCACTTTGTCGCCCGCCCTATGTGCGGGTTTCGGCGTCGCAGCCCGGTTGATGCGGGAAAGGGCGGACGCTGACCGGTCCCATGTCGAAGCGCTCTGGGACCTAGCGCGGGCGCTGTTCGCCGACTGGGCACTGAACGGCAGCGCCGATTGCCGCTACCACGGAAATATCAACCTGCGCCGCGAAGGAATTGATGGCGCGCGGCTGTTGTCGGATTGCCGCAATGTCGCTTTTTCGCTCGGCAGTGCTTGCGCGAGCGGGTCCGGGCGTCCTAGCCATGTACTGCGCGCCCTGGGACTGCCGGACCGTGAGGCGCGTGGATCGGTGCGGATCGGCTTTGGCCGATACACGACACTGGCCGAATTGGAGGATGCGGCGGCAATTATAAATAAAGCGGCAGCCGCACAAGCGGCGCCATAAAGCCAAGGGAAGTCGCAATATGGTCAGGGTCATCTTCATCAGCGCCGATGGCGAACACCGACAGGAGATTGACGCCGCCACCGGATCGGTCCTGCTGGATGTCGCCCAAGCGGCGGGCCAGCCACTGGAAGGGACGTGCGAAGGCCAGATGGCCTGTTCCACCTGCCATGTGATCGTGGACCGGGACCATTTCGACCGGCTGACGGTGGCCAGCGAAGCGGAGGAGGATATGCTGGACCTGGCGGCGGCGGCCACGCGGACCAGCCGTCTGGCCTGCCAAATCGTCCTTGATGACCAGCTGGACGGCCTTACCGTCCGCATCCCCAACCAGTCCCACAATATGCAGGGCATGTAACAGGTGCGCTTTCCCATTCTCGCAATATTGCTTGCCGCCGCGCCGCTTTTTGCCGCGGCGAGCGCCTTCGCGCAGGAGCGCCAGTCACTGCTGCCGCCCGCGCCGCGCTACATGGTCAGCCAGTCGGCTATGAACGCCGCGCGCAATCCCCGCGAAATTGAGAAGGAGACCGGCGGACGACTGGGCGTAGCGTTGATTGACAGCAAGGGCGCGCTGCTGCTGGGTTTCAACCGGGACGACCGCTTCGCCATGTGCTCCACCTTCAAGGCCCCTCTCGCCGCTGCCGTGCTATCGGGCGCGGAAGCGGGCAAGTTCGGGCTGGAGGGGCAGGTTGCCTTTTCGAAAACCGACCTCCAGGAATATGCGCCAGTCGTAAAGGCGAACATAAAGCGTGGGCGCATGTCGATGGCGGAACTTGCCAAAGCGGCGGTGGAAGTCAGCGACAACAGCGCTGCCAATCTGCTGCTGCCCTTCGTCGGCGGGCCGGAGGGGCTGACGGCGTTCATGCGGTCGCATGGCGATGCCGTCAGCAGGCTGGATCGTAACGAACCGGGCCTTAACGAGAATGCGGAAGGGGACGTGCGCGACACGACCAGTCCGGCGGCGATGGCCGGACTTTTGGCGCGGCTTATGTTCCAGGACATGCAGCCGGAAAACGCCGCGCTGCTGCGCCAATGGCTGAACGGCAGCAGCACCGGCGACCGGCGGATCAAGGCGGGACTGCCGGAAGGCTGGACGTCTGGCAGCAAGACGGGAAGCTGTGGCACGGCGTTCAATGATGTCGCCCTAGTCAAAGCCCCGACGGGAGAGGAATATATCCTCGCCATCTATCTCGACCGGCCCACTGTCGATGCCAAGGCTGCCGAAGGCGCGATTGCCGAAGCCGCGCGAGCGGCGCTGGGGTTGATCGGCAAGGCGCAACGCACGGGGCTGGAGTAAGGGCGCGCCTGCTTTGCGCCCTTGCCATCAGCGCGACCTTTCGCCATATGCGCCGCGGGAGTCGGGCGGACGTGGTCGTCGCCAACCTGGTCAGGTCCTGACGGAAGCAGCCACAACGATTTTGCCGCGGGTCGTTCCGGCTCCCACCTTTATCCGGCTTTCCGGCTTCGACAGCCGCCCGCTAAGCCGCTAGGTTGATCCTCATGTCCGATTCACCCCAGCCTTATCGCGTGCTCGCGCGGAAATACCGACCGCGCAATTTCAATGAGCTGATCGGGCAGGATGCGATGGTCCAGACGTTGGGCAACGCCATTCGTCGCGGACGGCTTGCCCATGCCTTCCTGATGACGGGCGTGCGCGGGGTGGGCAAGACATCCACGGCGCGACTGATTGCCAAGGCGTTGAATTGCGTCGGCCCTGACGAACAGGGCGGTCCCACCATAGACCCCTGCGGCCAGTGTGAACCGTGCAAGGCGATTGCCGAAGGTCGGCATATCGATGTCGTGGAAATGGATGCCGCCAGCCATACCGGCGTCGACGACGTGCGCGAAATTATCGAGGCGGTGCGCTATGCAGCGGTTTCCGCACGCTATAAAATCTACATTATCGACGAAGTTCACATGCTGTCTAAGAACGCGTTCAACGCGCTTCTCAAGACGCTGGAGGAACCACCCGCCCATGTGAAGTTCCTGTTCGCCACGACCGAAGTGAACAAGGTGCCGGTTACCGTCCTGTCCCGCTGTCAGCGCTTTGACCTGCGTCGCATTCCGGCAGACATGCTCGCCGCGCATTTCGCCCATGTGGTGGATGCGGAGGGTGTCGCCGCAGAAGGCGATGCGCTCGCGCTCGTCGCGCAGGCGGCGGAAGGATCGGCGCGCGATGGCCTGTCGATCCTGGATCAGGCGATTGCCCATGCGGAAATGGGTGAAGGCGCGCCGCTGATCACCGCCGTCCAGGTGCGCGATATGCTGGGCCTGTCGGATCGCGGCGCTGTCCGCCGACTGTTGGTGCTATTGCTGGAAGGCGACACTGGCGCGCTATTGGGGGGCGTGCGTGATCAATATGCGCTGGGCGTCGAACCGCTCGCGCTGATTCGGGGCCTGCTGGAACTGGTCCATGCCGTGACATTGCTGAAGGCTGGGCGGGACATCGCCAGTCCCGGCCAGTCAGCTGAGGAGCGGGAGGCGCTGGCCAACTGGGCCTCGCAGATCGGCTTCGCGCCGCTGCATCGCCTGTGGCAATTGCTGCTCAAGGGACATGATGAAGTGGCGAGCGCCGCTTTTCCCATCGAGACTTGCGAAATGGCGCTCTTGCGGGTCATGCATGCGGCGACCATGCCGGATCCGGGCGAAATCGCCCGCCTGCTGCGTGAAGGGTCGGCAGCTGCCCCTGACGCGCCGACTTCGGGCGCGCCCGCCGCACCGGCAAGCGAAGGGCCTGATGCGTCGCTCCCAGCCACATTCGAAGAGATGATCGTCGCGCTGGAAGATGGCGGGCGGCACATGATCGCCGGACAGATCAGGGATTGCGTCCGCCTGGTGAGCTACGCGCCGCAATCGCTGGAAATGCAGCTTGCTCCGCCGTTGGACGCGAATTTTGCCAAGACGTTGGAAGGCGCCCTGTACCAGACGACCAAGGTCCGTTGGCAGGTGCGGATCAGCGATGGCCCGGCTGCGCCTTCTTTGTTGGAACAGGATCAGCAACGGCGCGCTGATGAGCGGGCGGAGATATTGGAAGCACCCGTGGTGAAGGCGGCGATGGCGGCCTTTCCGCATACGCAGCTCAGCGATGAGCTGGAACAATGGAGCGCAGAGCGATGAAGGATCTGAACGAAATACTGGGTATGGCCAGCCGCGTGCAGGAGGAGCTGCAACGCGCGCAGGATAATCTGGACAAGATTGAGGTTGAGGGTGCTGCTGGCGGCGGGCTGGTCAAGGTGCGCGCATCGGCCAAGGGCCGGATTGTGGGCGTGTCGATCGACGACAGCCTGCTTGCGTCTTCGGAAAAGCAGATGCTGGAAGACCTTGTCGCTGCCGCATTCAATGACGCGCGCAAGAAAGCCGACGAGGTAAGCTCAGCTGAAATGTCCAAGATGACGAGCGGTTTGCCTCTGCCCCCCGGCTTCAAACTGCCTTTTTGAAACATTACGGACATGCCCTCAGCCGCTGTTCATGGTTCCTTTAATAGGCTGGCGCGATTGAATGGCGGGATGACTGTCCCCATAAAGCGATGAACTGCATGGCGGGCCAAGAGACCTGCGGCATCGGAGATTGAATGAACACGCAATACCCCCTCCTTCCGCTGCGCGACATTGTCGTTTTTCCGCAGATGATCGTGCCGCTGTTCGTCGGGCGCGACAAAAGCGTTGCTGCCCTGGAATCGGCGATGGAAGGCAATAAGGAAATCTTCCTCGTATCGCAGCTTGACCCTGCGGAGGATGATCCGGGCCGGGATTCGCTTTACGACACGGGCGTCATCGCCGTCGTCCTGCAACTGCTCAAGCTGCCCGATGGCACTGTGCGCGTGCTGGTCGAAGGAAAGAGCCGCGCTCAGCTCGTGTCGATTGACGCTGATGGCACGCATCTGGTGGCTGATGTCAGCCCGGTGGAAGAGGTCGCGGCGGAAGGTCCTGAAGCAGCCGCGCTGATGCGCTCGGTCGCGGAACAGTTTGAAAACTACGCCAAGCTCAACAAGAAGCTACCGGCCGAAACGCCCGTGCAACTGCGTGAGATTGAGGATGCCGGGCGGCTGGCCGATGCCGTTTCCGCGAACATCAACGTCAAGGTCGCCGACAAGCAGTCGCTGCTGGTGGAGGCTGATCCGGTCAAGCGACTGGAGATGGTGTTCGCCTTCATGGAAGGCGAACTGGGCGTTCTGCAGGTCGAAAAGAAGATCCGTGGGCGCGTGAAGCGCCAGATGGAAAAGACCCAGCGCGAATATTATCTGAACGAACAGTTGAAGGCGATCCAGCGCGAGCTGGGCAATGGCGAGGGTGAGGAAGGCGATGAACTCGCCGAACTGACCGAAAAGATCGCCAAGGCCAAGCTCAGCAAGGAAGCGCGGTCTAAAGCGACTGCCGAGCTGAAAAAGCTCAAGGGCATGCAGCCCATGTCGGCCGAGGCTACCGTCGTCCGCAATTATCTGGACGTGCTGCTGGGGCTTCCCTGGGGCAAAAAGGGTAAGGTCAAAACCGACCTCAAGCGTGCGCAGGCGATCCTGGACGAGGATCATTTCGCGTTGGAGAAGGTCAAGGACCGGATCATCGAATATCTGGCCGTGCAGGCGCGCACCAATAAGTTGAAAGGCCCGATCCTGTGCCTCGTCGGTCCTCCGGGCGTCGGCAAGACCTCGCTCGGCCGCAGCATCGCCAAGGCGACGGGCCGCGAATTCGTACGCCAGTCTCTGGGCGGCGTGCGTGACGAAGCGGAAATCCGTGGCCACCGTCGCACCTATATCGGCTCTCTGCCGGGCAAGATCGTGACCAACCTCAAGAAGGCGGGCACGATGAACCCGCTCTTCCTGCTGGATGAGATCGACAAGTTGGGTCAGGATTTCCGTGGCGACCCGGCCTCGGCGCTGCTGGAGGTGCTGGACCCTGAACAGAATAGCAAGTTCCAGGACCATTATCTGGAAATCGACGTCGATCTTTCAGACATCATGTTCGTAACGACAGCTAACTCCCTGAATTTGCCGCAACCTTTGCTCGACCGCATGGAGATCATCCGGCTCGAAGGTTATACCGAGGATGAGAAGGTCGAAATCGCGCAGCGCCATCTGCTCGCCAAGCAGATCGACGCCCATGGTCTCAAGGAAGGCGAATTCGAAGTCACCGAGGCAGCGGTGCGCGACCTCATCCGCTATTACACGCGGGAGGCCGGTGTGCGTACGCTGGAACGGGAAATCGCCCGCCTCGCGCGCAAGGCGCTGCGCAAAATACTCGAAGGCGCGTTCGATAAGGTGACGATCACGCCGGATAATCTGGCCGATTATGCCGGGGTGCGGAAATTCCGCCACGGCGTGGGTGAGGAAGAAAACCAGATCGGTGCCGTCACTGGCCTTGCCTGGACCGAAGTGGGCGGCGAATTGCTAACGATCGAAGCTGTGACCGTACCAGGCAAGGGCCAGATCAGGACGACCGGCAAGCTAGGCGAAGTGATGAACGAATCGGTTCAGGCTGCCTTCTCCTATGTGAAGGCGCGCTCGCCTGGCTATGGCATCAAGCCCAGCATCTTCATCCGCAAGGACATCCACATTCACCTTCCTGAAGGCGCTGTGCCTAAGGATGGGCCTTCGGCGGGTATCGGCATGGTAACGACCATTGTGTCGACGCTGACCGGTATCCCGGTTCACAAGGACGTGGCGATGACTGGAGAGGTGACACTGCGTGGGCGGGTCCTGCCCATCGGAGGGCTGAAGGAAAAGCTGCTGGCGGCGCTGCGCGGCGGGATCAAGACGGTCCTTATCCCGGCGGAGAATGAAAAGGATCTGGCGGAAATCCCGGCTAATATTCGCGAAGGGCTGGAAATCGTGCCGGTTGCGCATGTGGATGAGGTGCTGGCGCGGGCGTTGGTTTCCGCGCCCGAAGCGATTGCCTGGACCGAGGAAGATGACCTGGCCGCTCAACCCAACCCCGCACAGGGAAGGGACGGGGACGCGACTTTGCGCCACTGATAGGCGTTAAGTGGCTGTTAAGAGGCGGTTTGACGCAATCTGATTTGGATAAAAAATCTTGTCGATGACGGTTCTTTTGTTGTTTTCCCTTTGACAGCCATTCAAAGCTGCGCCTTATTGCGCCGCCTACGCGCGATTCCACGTTTATCACAAAGCTAGAAGGGGATTCCAAGGCATGAATAAGCAGGATCTTATCAGCGCCGTCGCTGAAACCAGCGGCCTGAGCAAGAGCGACACGACCAAGGCTGTCGAAGCTGTGTTCGAATCCATTTCCGCCACGCTGAAGAAGGGCGATGAAGTTCGCCTTGTCGGCTTCGGCACCTTTTCCGTTTCGCAGCGCAAGGCGTCTACCGGCCGCAACCCGCGCACTGGCGAAACCATGACGATCAAGGCTTCGGCCCAGCCCAAGTTCAAGGCAGGCAAGGGTCTGAAGGATTCGGTGAACTAAATCGGGCATCCGGTTTGCCGGATCATCCTGACCTCCATAGCGGCATTCGGCCGCCAGTTGGCGGGAAGTTTTTAGGGGAGCAGCGCGGCAGGTGGATAATTCACCGCCCGCTGTATGTTTGAGACGGATGGGGGGAGGGGCCGGACGGTTCGTCTCCCTTTCTTTTTCGGTGAAGAGACGCGTCTGGGCGCTTGACGAGGTCGAAATGGCCGCATATGTGCCGCTTCTCTCTCGGGCCACATGGCCCTGTGGCGATCGTAGCTCAGTCGGTTAGAGCGCTGGTTTGTGGTACCAGAGGTCGGGGGTTCGGATCCCCTCGATCGCCCCATTTTCTCCTTCCGCATCAATGATCTCTGCGCTTCTGTCGATGTGCGCTGGGCAGGCATCGGGAAAGCGAACTTCAAACATTCGCCTCTTCGCATCCTGATCATTGGCTCCTATAAAGCCGCGATGGATGATGCACGCGACAGGGGACTGATCCTCAACCCCAAATATGACCGGGACGGGTTGATTACGGCCGTCGTCACCGACGTTGACGGAGGCGACGTGTTGATGGTCGCCCACATGAACGCCCAGGCGCTAGCCTTGACGGTCGAAACTGGCCTTGCTCATTTCTGGTCCAGAAGCCGCCAATCCCTTTGGAAAAAAGGCGAAACGTCGGGCCATATGCTGCAGGTCCGTGATATCCGCATAGATTGCGACCAGGATGCCGTGTGGGTGAAGGCGACCCCCGCTGGGCCAACCTGCCACACCGGCGCGCGCTCCTGCTTTTTCCGGCGTGTTGGAGTGGGCGGGCTGACCTCAGTCGATGCTGACTAGAGGCTCTTACCTATGCCGCTCGCCACAACTCAAGGCTGGCGCAAGGTTCCACCGACATTCAACATCTTGCCGTTGGTGATAATCACCAGATCGCCCAGTTTCGTCACGCCAAACAGCTTGCGGGCGAAAGCGGTGGGCACGCCGATGCAGCCATGGGTCGCATTGCCCCACTGAACATCGCTACCGTGGATCGCGACCCCATCATTTGTCAGGCGCAGCATGTAGGGCATGGGTGCGTCATACAGGTTGGACACATGATCCGCGTCCTTCTGCGTGATCGGAAAGGCCCCAAGCGGGCTGGGCTTGTCATCCGCGCCATAGAGGATGACGGCAGCGCCAATCTCATGCCCTGCGCGGAACACCGATAAGGTTTGGGCTTTCAGGTCGACGGTGATGATTACCGGGCCGACCGCAGGTGCGCGACTTTCGTCCCAGGCATAATCTCCATGGCGGAACGGGCCATGGATCGGCAGGACGCTCTTGACCGCCAACGCGTGCGGATCGACCGTTACAGGTTGTGAACGCGCGCGCTCGACGGGCACATTCTGGACGGCGGGCTTTGGAGCAGGAGCGACCGCTTGCTCAAGCTTTTCGCGTGGTTCCAAATCACGGCCCCGTTCTACATAAGCTGTAACAAGCAGCAGGACGGAACTTGCCACTACCCCCACGGCCAGTTTCGGACCTGCAAATCGCATCAATGCCGTGATCAGTCGCACATGCTCGCCCCGGTTTCCGACAATCGCCTAAGCTCTGCCGGAAAAAGGTTAAGGTCAGCCTTCCCGGTCGACCTCTGCCGCCGCGATGGCGGTCAGGTTCAATATGCCCCTGGCCGTGACGCCGGGCGTCAGCACGTGGATCGGCTGAGCCAGCCCCATCAACATCGGCCCCACAGTGGGCGAACTGGACGAAGCCGAAAGCGCCGTCAGCGTGATGTTCGCCGAATCGAGATTAGGCATGACCAGCAGGTTTGCGGGTCCTTCGAAGCGGGTGTCGGGGATCAGCTTTTCACGCAATGGCTGGCTGAGCGCAGCATCGGCGTGCATTTCGCCATCGACCTTAAGGTCCGGTGCCGCCGCCTTCACGATCTGCAATGCAGCGCGCATCTTGCGGGCGCTGGGGCTGTGCGATGCGCCGAAATTGGAATGGGACAACAACGCGACACGCGGCGACAGGCCAAAATGCTTCAGCTCAGTCGCGCCCAATATCGCCATTTCCGCTACCTGATCCGGCGTTGGGTCAGGCACCATATGCGTATCGGTGATGAACAGCGCGCCAGCGTCAAGGATCAGGCCCGTCAGCGCATATACGCGGCTATGTCCCGGCCTGCGCTCGACGATCCGCAGCACATGTTCCACTTGACCCCAATATTCGCTGTTGCCCCCGACGATCGCGGCATCGACCCGCCCGGTGCGGAGCAGCATGGCTGCGGTTACGGTCGGGCGGCGATAGACGTGACGAATGACTTCGGCCGCGGGCACGCCCTTTCGCGCTGCGATCAGGCGATAAGCCTCCACCAACTCGCTCATGACCTGATGATCGGTTTCGGGATCGATCACCTCGACATCGCGGTCCAGCTCCAGGCTAAGACCCAGTTCGGGCAGCTTGTCCTTCAATATTCTCCGGCGCGCGACGATAACCGGGCGCACGATCCCTTCGTCAAGCCCGTCCTGGATGGCGCGGAGCACGCGTTCATCTTCGCCTTCTCCATAGGCGATCCGACGGCACGTGCCACGCGCGGCCTCGAACACCGGCAGCATGAGCTGAGCCGAGCGCGTATTCTGCTGCGCCAAGGACCGCCGATAGCTTTCGATATCCAGCGCGCGCTTGGCGACACCGCTGTCCATTGCCGCCTTGGCAACAGCGGGGGCAATTTCGGCAATCAGGCGCGGGTCGAACGGGGTCGGGATGATATAATCCGGCCCAAAGGCCAGCTTGCGCCCGCCATAGGCCTGCGCGACGCTGTCATGCGCGGGCAACCGGGCAAGCGCGGCAATCGCCTCGGCCGCCGCCGCCTTCATCGCTTCGTTGATTTCCGTAGCGCGTGCATCGAGCGCGCCCCTGAAAATATAGGGAAAGCAAAGGACGTTGTTGACCTGGTTCGGATAGTCCGATCGCCCGGTCGCGATGATCGCGTCGGGGCGCGCCGCCTTGGCCACCTCTGGTCGAATTTCCGGCTCTGGATTGGCGAGGGCGAAGATCAGCGGCTTGTCGGCCAGAAGCGGCAGCCATTCGGGATTCAACACGCCCGGCGCGGATAGGCCCAGGAAGATGTTCGCACCGGGCAACACTTCCGGCAATGTCCGGGCGTTCGTATCGCGGGCATAGCGCGCCATGTTGGGCAGCATATTTTCGCGCCCGGAATGTATCACGCCATCCTTGTCGGTCAGTGTGACATTGCCCACCTGTAGTCCCATGGACACCAGCAGATCGACGCAGGCAAGGGCAGCCGCGCCAGCGCCCGATGTCACCAGCCGCGCTTCCGCCAGGCTTTTCCCTTGCAGGACTAGTGCGTTACGCACTGCCGCCGCGACAACGATGGCGGTGCCATGCTGATCGTCGTGGAAGACTGGGATTTTCATCCGCTTCTTCAACTCCGCCTCAATGGCGAAGCATTCCGGTGCCTTGATATCTTCCAGATTGATACCGCCGAAACTCGGTTCCAGCAGCGATACGGCGTCGATGAACTTTTCAGGGTCGGTGGTATCGACCTCAAGGTCGAACACATCGATGTCGGCGAACTTCTTGAACAGGACCGCCTTGCCCTCCATCACCGGCTTGGATGCCAGCGCGCCAATGGCACCCAGGCCCAGCACCGCCGTGCCGTTGGAGATGACAGCGACCAAATTGCCGCGCGCTGTATAGTCCATCGCCTTGTCAGGATTTTCCGCGATCTCCAGGCACGGTGCGGCAACCCCCGGAGAGTATGCCAACGCCAGATCGCGCTGATTGACCATTCGCTTGGTCGGCTCGATCCGCAGCTTTCCCGGCTGCGGCAGGCGGTGATAGTCCAGGGCGGCGCGGCGTGTGTTTTCGTCCATGCGTCGGGGATTAGTGGGCATTCGCCGCTGGGGCAATGGCGCGCTTCACCAAAGGCGGTCCCCGCCCATCGGATTAGAAAACCCGCCTGACGCCTGCGGTGAAAAGCCCCGCTTGTGCGCCGGGGCGCTTGCAACTAAATCGCCCCCATGACATCGACAAACGACATTCGCCGCTCCTTCCTCGACTATTTCGGGGCGAACGGCCACACCATCGTTCCGTCCGCGCCTTTGGTGCCGCACAACGACCCGACGCTGATGTTCGTCAACGCGGGCATGGTGCCGTTCAAGAATGTATTTACCGGTCTGGAATCGCGGCCTTATTCCACGGCGGCCAGCAGCCAAAAGTCGGTTCGTGCGGGCGGCAAGCATAACGACCTCGACAATGTCGGCTACACCGCGCGTCATCACACCTTCTTCGAAATGCTCGGCAATTTCAGCTTCGGCGATTATTTCAAGGAACAGGCGATTGTTCACGCCTGGACCCTGCTGACGAAGGAATGGGGCCTGCCCGCCGAAAAACTGACGGCGACGGTCTATCACACCGACGACGAAGCCTTCGACCTGTGGAAGAAGATTGCGGGTCTGCCCGAAGAACGCATCATCCGCATTCCGACCAAGGATAATTTCTGGGCGATGGGTGACAGCGGTCCCTGCGGTCCCTGCTCAGAAATCTTCTACGACCATGGCGATCACATCTGGGGCGGCCCTCCCGGATCGCCTGAGGAAGATGGCGACCGCTTCGTTGAGATCTGGAACCTCGTCTTCATGCAATATGAGCAGGAAGCGAATGAGATTGTAAGTGAACTGCCACGGCCCAGCATCGACACCGGCATGGGGCTGGAACGCGTCGCCGCCGTGCTTCAGGGCGTGCATAACAATTATGACACCGACACATTCAAGGCGTTGATCGAAGAGTCGGGCGCGCTGACCCGAACCGCCATCGACGGCGAACATCAGGCCAGTCACCGTGTCATCGCGGATCATCTGCGTTCGACCAGTTTCCTGATCGCCGACGGCGTGCTCCCCGCGAACGAAGGTCGCGGCTATGTCCTGCGCCGCATCATGCGCCGGGCCATGCGCCATGCCCATATCATTGGCGCGAAGGAACCATTGATGCACCGTCTGGTGCCCAGCCTCGTTTCCGAAATGGGCGGTGCCTATCAGGAACTGGTCCGCGCCCAGCCGTTGATCGAAGAAACGCTGCTGCGTGAAGAAGCCCGCTTCCGCAAGACGTTGGAGAATGGCCTGAAGCTCCTCGACGAAGCGACGGTTGATCTTTCCGAAGGCGGCACACTTCCCGGCGAAACCGCGTTCAAGCTCTACGATACTTATGGCTTCCCTTATGACCTGACCGAAGACGCGCTGCGCTCCCGTGGCCTGGGCGTTGACCGGGGCGGCTTCGACAAGGCGATGGCCGAACAAAAGGCCGCTGCCCGTGCCGCCTGGAAAGGCTCTGGCGAAAAGGCATCGGACGAAATCTGGTTCGACATTGCCGAAACGACCGGCAGCACCGAGTTTATCGGCTATAACGGTACGGAGGGTGAGGGCGAAGTGCTCGCGCTGGTCAAGGATGGCGTGCGCATCGATGGGGCAGGGCCGGGGGATGAAGTCATCATCATCGCCAATCAGACGCCATTTTATGGCGAAAGCGGCGGCCAGATGGGTGATGCCGGCACCATCACGTCGCAATCCGGTCTGGTCGCGGATGTAGAGGACACTTCGAAGCCGCTCGGCCTTATCCACGCCCACCGGGCAAAGGTTGGCACTGGCGGCATCAAGGTCGGCGACACGATCCACATGACGGTCGATACCAATCGCCGCGATCGCATCCGCGCCAATCACAGCGCGACGCATCTGCTGCACGCCGCCTTGCGCAATGAATTGGGCGCGCATGTCACGCAAAAGGGCAGCCTTGTCGCGCCAGATCGCCTGCGTTTCGACTTTTCCCATCCCGACGCGCTGACTCACAGCCAGATCGCCGCCGTCGAATCACATGTGAACGCGCAGATCCGCCATAATGAACCTGTGACGACCCGGCTGATGACGCCCGATGATGCCATTGCGGCAGGGGCCATGGCTCTGTTCGGTGAGAAATATGGCGATGAAGTCCGCGTGCTGTCGATGGGCAGGGGTGGTGCCAACAGCTATTCGGTCGAATTGTGCGGTGGCACCCATGTCCACGCGACCGGCGACATCGCGATTCTCAAGATTATCTCGGAAAGTGCGGTGTCCTCGGGTGTCCGCCGGATCGAGGCATTGACCGGCGAATCAGCCCGTCTCTGGCTCACCGATCGGGAGGATCGCCTGCGTCAGTCTGCTGCCGCGCTCAAGACCACGCCGGAAGAGGTTCCGGCGCGCATTGCGGCGCTGGTCGAACAGAGCCGCAAGCTTGAACGCGAACTGGCCGAAGCAAAGAAGGCGCTGGCTCTTGGCGGCGGCGGTGGCGCTCAAGCCGCCGGTCCCGAAAAGGTCGGTAACATCAACTTCATCGGTCAGGTGATAGAGGGGCTAGATCCCAAGGAACTGCGTGGTCTGATCGATCAGAACAAGGCGACCCTTGGCAGCGGCGTATCCGCCGTGCTCGCAGTCGTAGAAGGCCGCGCCAGCATCGCGGTGGGCGTGACCGAAGACCTTGTCGGCACGATCAGCGCCGTGGATCTCGTCCGTGTGGGCGTGGAAGCGCTGGGCGGGAAGGGTGGCGGCGGTCGCCCTGACATGGCGCAGGGCGGCGGTCCCGATGGCGACAAGGCGCAGGTGGCCTTGGACGTCGTAAAGGCCGCGTTAGCCAGCGTCCCGGCTTAACCTCTCTTTTTAAAATCAGTGGCTCAGGCAGTTTTCCAGCGGAAAGCTGCTTGAGCTAGATTTGCACTTACTGAAGAAATGGCGCTTTTCCGGGCTTATATCGTATCGCCTGTGTGGCCCAATCCAATCGCCAGTGCGACGATGTCAGGGGATCTCATCCGATCGCAGCCGCCGCAGCTTCGGTGCCGTCTCCATTTGCGCAGCATTCTTGATCCCCATGCGAAGGTCCTCGCGCGTCTGATGGATCGACGCGATCACCGGCCCCATCGCCACGCCCAGATCGACCAGCGCAGTTTCCGCGAGTTGGAGAGAGCTTTCCAGTGTTTCAGGCACCGCGTCACTGGCCCCTGCCTGGTAAAGCTGCGCAGCATGATCGGTATCGCGAGCGCGAGCGATGATCGGGAGGTCGGGCACCCATCCCCGGACGCGCTTTGTGACGCGGATGGACAGCACCGGATCGTCCATGGTCAGGATCAGCGCGCGAGCGTGTCCCAAGCGCAGCTTGTCCATCATTTCGACTCGCGAAACGTCACCGAACAAAATGGGATATCCGCTGCGGCGTGCTTCGGCGACGATATCCGCATCGGATTCCACGACGATGAAGCGCTGATTATGCACGCGCAGCAGGTCGCAAACCATGCGCCCGACCCGGCCAAATCCAATGACGACGGCTGCCGCTTCCGTGCTTTCCTCTTCTGTGTCCGGCATTTCCTCGCCCAGCGCCATTTCCAGTCGGCGGGCGATATCGTGGCCGATTCGGGCCAGCAATGGCGTGATAGTAAGGCCGATGGCGGTCACGATCTGCCAGAAAGCGGCGGTCGATGGCAGGATAAGCTGCGCCGCCGCCGCCGCCGTCAGGACGATGAGAGTAGTTTCCGATGGGCTGGACATGAGCACGCCAACCTCCAGCGCTACTCCCTTACGTGCGCCGGAAAAGTAGAGGAGCGCCGCAGTCACCAGGGTCTTGGCAAGCACGACGCCTAACACGGCAAGGACGAGCGCCGGCCAGTTGGCGAGGATGACGCGAACGTCCAGGCTCATGCCGACGGTGATAAGAAACACGCCTAGCGCCAGCCCCTTGAAGGGAGCGGTCATGACCTCGACTTCGCCATGATAGTCGGTTTCGGCGATCAACAGACCCGCCAACAGCGCGCCCACGATGGGTGAAAGCCCCGCTATCGACGTCGCCAGGCTGGATACGATCACGACGAGAAGACTGGCCGCCAGGAAGACCTCAGGGCTTTTCGTACGAGCTGCCTGGCGAAAAATATGCGGCAGGAAAAGTCGACCGAGCACCAGCATGACCGCGATGGTCACGCCGCCCTTCAACAAGGTGCTCGCCAATTCCGTCCACGCGCCATCAGGACTAGTTGCGACTGATGGCGCGAGAGCACCGAGCATGAAGATGATTGGCACAAGCGCCAGATCTTCGAACAACAGCATCGAAAAGGCGGCGCGCCCGACCGCAGTTTGCGTTCCCACGATAGGGAGCACCACGGCGGTTGACGACAGCGCAAGCGCAAGGCCAAGGCCGAACGCTCCGGCCGCTGACTGTCCCAAAACATAAAGGCCCGCGGCTATCAGGGTGGCGCTGCCGATCAGTTCCGTAGCACCGACGCCAAACACCTGGGTCCGCATGGTCCACAGGCGCCGGAAGCTCAACTCCAGCCCGATCGAAAACAATAGCAATATGACGCCAAGCTCCGCGAACGGCTCTATCGCTTCCTGATTGGAAATGGTGACATGATAAAGCCACGGATATTGGCTGACGAGCGACCCAAGCCCGGCTGGTCCCACCGCCAGACCCACCAGGATAAAACCGATCACCGGGCTGATGCGAAATCGGGCGAAGGCGGGAATAACCAGCCCTGCCGCGCCAAGGATAACGAGGGAATCGCTGAAACTTTGTGGATTGATCGCACCGGCCATGCCGCATCATTGCGGCAAGCCAGCGGAATTTCCAGCGTTATAGCTGATCAGCCCTCGGCATGACAATTTCCACCTGGTGCGGACGGCGGGACTTGAACCCGCATTCCCAGGGGGAGGCGGATTTTAAGTCCGCTGCGTCTACCGATTTCGCCACGTCCGCGTGGCTCTACCCCCTGACGCTTGCGTGCTTCGACGTCAAGGACGCGCGGTGATCAAGTAGCCTTGCTGTTCAGCCGTTCGCGCATTTCCTTGCCGGGTTTAAAATAGGGCACGCGCTTGGCCGAGACCGGCACCTGCTCCCCCGTACGCGGATTGCGACCAGTCCGTGCGTCGCGCGCGCGCGTGGTAAAGGCCCCGAAACCGCGCAGTTCCACCCGGCCCCCACCGGACAATTGCTCCACGATTTCCTTGAAGAAAAGATCAACGATCCTCTCGACCTCTGGAAGGCCCAGGTCCGGATTTTCCTCCGCCAACGTCTGAATCAATTCTGAACGTATCATTGGTCCTCCAGCTCCCCCTTCTGGTTCCCAGTGCATTTATAGTGAATCCGCAAACCCCTGACAATTGGCCATTGTCGGTAGACATTTCTTATTTTGGGAAAAGAAAAGCCCGCCGGAATGAAGTTCCGGCGGGCTTTATTACTTTTGCTATATCGAAGGCTTTAACCTTCGTTCTTAGCCTTCAGCGCTTCACCCAGGATGTCGCCCAGCGACGCGCCGCTGTCGGACGAGCCATACTGAGCCACAGCCTGCTTTTCTTCGGCGATCTGCATCGCCTTGACCGAGAAGGTTGGCTTCTTGGCGCGGTCGAAACCGGTGACCATGGCGTCGAACTTCTGACCGAGCTGGAAGCGTTCCGAACGCTGTTCGTCGCGGTCGCGGCCAAGGTCGCTGCGCTTGATGAAGCCAGTGGCGCCATCTTCGCCGGCCTGTACTTCCAGGCCGCCGTCGCGAACTTCCAGAACGGTCACGGTGACGATCGCATTCTTGTTCAGACCAGCAGCAGCAGCAGAAGTGCCACCAGCGGCCGGGCCACCACGTTCAAGCTGCTTCATGCCAAGGCTGATGCGTTCCTTCTCGACGTCGATGTCCAGAACAACGGCTTCGACAGTCTCGCCCTTGCGGTGCAGTGCCAGAGCGTCCTCGCCCGAAATGCCCCATGCGATGTCCGACATGTGAACCATGCCGTCCACGTCGCCGTCCAGACCAATGAACAGGCCGAATTCGGTCGCGTTCTTGACTTCGCCTTCGACGGTCGAGCCGATCGGATGACGTTCGGCGAAGCTGTCCCAAGGATTGTGCTGGGCTTGCTTAAGACCGAGCGAAATGCGGCGCTTTTCGGGATCGACTTCCAGCACCAGGACTTCAACTTCCTGGCTGGTCGAAACGATCTTGCCGGGATGAACGTTCTTCTTGGTCCAGGACATTTCCGAAACATGGACCAGGCCTTCGATGCCGGCTTCCAGTTCAACGAACGCACCATATTCGGTGATGTTCGTGACGCGGCCCGACAGCTTCGCACCGATCGGGTACTTGGCGGCAGCGCCTTCCCAGGGATCGCTTTCCAGCTGCTTCATGCCAAGGCTGATACGCTGGGTGTCGCGGTTGATGCGGATGATCTGAACACGGACGGTGTCGCCGATGTTGATCATCTCGTTAGGGTGGTTGATGCGCTTGTACGACAGGTCGGTGACGTGCAGCAGGCCGTCGATGCCGCCCAGGTCAACGAACGCACCATAGTCGGTGATGTTCTTGACGACGCCCTCGATGATCTGACCTTCGGCCAGCGTCTGGATGAGGCCGCTGCGCTGTTCGGCGCGGGTTTCTTCCAGAATGGCGCGGCGCGACACGACGATGTTGCCGCGGCGACGATCCATCTTGAGGATCTGGAAGGGCTGCGGAATATCCATCAGCGGGGTGACATCGCGCACGGGGCGAATATCGACCTGCGAGCCGGGGAGGAACGCCACGGCGCCGTCGAGGTCGACGGTGAAGCCGCCCTTGACGCGACCGAAGATGACGCCTTCGACGCGAGCGCTTTCGGTGAATTCGGATTCCAGCTTGTCCCAGGCGGCTTCGCGGCGCGCGCGGTCGCGCGACAGCATGGCTTCGCCATGGGCGTTTTCGACGCGGTCGACATAGACTTCGACTTCGTCACCGACCTTCAGGTCAGCCTTCTGACCCGGCGCAGCGAATTCGCGCAGCGGCACGCGGCCTTCCGACTTCAGCCCGACGTCGATCAGCGCCATGTCGTTTTCGATGCCGGTAACAGTGCCCTTGACGACGCGGCCTTCAAAGCCGCCATCTTCACCACCGAGAGCTTCGTTGAGAAGCGCGGCAAAATCGTCGCGCGAGGGGAATGCCGTAGAGGCCATAAATAGTCCTTCACTCATCATTGCTGGCCTGCCGGTTGTATCCGGCGGTCTTTAGGCCAAAACGTCCGCCCGGCCGCATGCCGCACGAACATCCATCAGCCACCGGAGTGTCGACGCTCAGGAGAAAAGCGAAAAGGACGCGGGGAAATGCCACGCGCCGTCACTATGTCAGGCTTTACGCCGACGTTCCAACTGTGCGTCCACCAGCGCGATGGCTTGCTGGACGGCGGCGGCTATAGTCAAATTGCTGGTGTCGAGCAAGTCCGCGCCATCGGCCATGCGTAAGGGAGCGTGATCGCGGCTCATGTCGCGCGTGTCCCGCGCCTGGATGTCGGCTATCAGGCTGTCCATATCCGGGTGGCCGCCATGAGCGAGGCCGTCATCATAACGGCGTTGCGCGCGCACATGAACGCTGGCGGTGACAAAGATCTTGGCGTCGGCGTCGGGAACGATGACAGTGGCGATGTCACGCCCATCCAGAATAGCGCCACCGGGCTGAGCGGCGAAATCGCGCTGCCGTTGAACCAGAGCCTGCCGCACGCTTGGGTGAACGGATACGCGAGAAGCAAGCGACCCCACCGCCTCTGTCCGCACGGCGGGATCGGACAGGATGGCATCCTCGAAATCGCACGCGGCGAGGGCATCGGCCTCTCGATCCGGGTCTCCGCTCGCCTTTAATACCGATAGGCCAACGGCCCGGTATAATAGGCCGGTGTCTAGACATGGCAGGCCATAATGATCGGCCAGAGCGCGGGCGATGGTGCCCTTGCCCGAAGCAGCGGGGCCGTCGACGGCGACAATCATATCCGTCTTCCTTTCCTGAGCGCCTTGCCCAGGCTGACCAACGCAATCAGCGCCCAGACGATTTCAAGCGCCATGGACGCCATGTTGAAGTGGACCGTGAGCGAAGCGATCAACAGCAGTGCGCCAATGAGGTTCAACAGATTGAACAGCACGAAGTTCAGAGTCCGCGCCAGGTTGCTATAGGCAAAGGCGGCGACCATCAAACCGCTGCCAACAAGGCCTACGATATTCGCAAGGTCGAACGTCATGGGATCGCACCAAGCGTCTGCAGCAGAGCGGTAAAGCCGGGGAAGCTCGTCGCGACCGGGCGCATGTCATCGACGGTCAGGCCGCCGGTCGTGGCGAGGCCAGCGACCGCAAAACTCATTGCGATCCGATGATCGAGCGAAGCTGCGATGACGGGCGGGGACTTGCCGCCGGGCAGGGGCGCTCCGCCGGTTCCTTCGATGACGAGGCCATCTTCAACCTCTTCGACTCGCGCGCCGATCTGGGTGAGACCCCGTGTCATCAGGGCGAGGCGATCGGATTCCTTGACGCGCAGTTCGTCCAGACCGCTGGTCCGCGTGGTGCCATGGGCGAAGGATGCCGCCACGAAGAAGACCGGAAATTCGTCGATCATGCTGGGCGCGACGTCGGGCGGTACGTCGATTCCCGTCAGCTTGCTGTAGCGGGCGGTAATGTCGGCGACCGGCTCGCCCCCCACTTCGCGACGATTCGAGAAGCTGAGGTCAGCGCCCATCGCGACAAGGATTTCGAACAGGCCAGCCCTGGTCGGGTTCATGCCGACATTGGCTATCGTGATTTCCGATCCGGGGGTGATGAGCGCAGCGACGATCGGGAACGCCGCTGAAGAAGGGTCGCCGGGCACGGTGATGGCCTGTGGCCGAAGCTCGGCCTCACCTGTCAGGGTGATGATGCGGGTTCCGTCAGTTTCAACATCAACATTCAGGGTGGCACCGAACCCTTTGAGCATGCGTTCGCTATGGTCGCGGGTGGGAATCGGCTCGACGATGCGGGTGATGCCCGGCGCGTTCAGGCCAGCGAGCAGCACCGCCGACTTTACCTGAGCCGAAGCGACGGGAAGGCGATAGTCGAGCGGAACGGCAGGGCAGGCACCCCGCATGGTGAGTGGCAACCGGTCGCCGGGGCTGGTCATGAACGTGGCACCCATGCGCGAAAGCGGTTCGGTCACGCGCGCCATGGGTCGCTTACTGAGCGAGGCATCGCCGATAAAGGTGGCGGTGATGCCGTGGCTGGCGACCAGGCCCATCAGAAGGCGGGTAGACGTTCCACTGTTCCCCATGTCCAGCGCCATCTGGGGTTGAAGAAGGCCGCCCACGCCGACGCCGTTAATGTGCCAGACGCCGTTTACGTCGCGCCGGATATCAGCACCCATGGCGCGCATGGCCGCTGCGGTGGCAAGGACATCTTCGCCTTCCAAAAGCCCTTCCACCCGGCTTTCGCCCACCGCAAGGGCCGAAAGCATCAGTGATCGATGCGAAATGCTCTTGTCGCCGGGCACGGTCACATGGCCGGACAGCGGCGGCGCGCTGGTAAAAGTCATCGGACGGGGTTTGTCAGAAGAAGCGGTCACGCGTGAATCCGTTGCGAAAGCTGAAAATTTGCGCCCGGCTTTTGACAGCGCGGTTCCGCTATGGCAAGGCGCGCCACGCTTTGCGGGCGACGTTGTCGTGCCGCGTGATTTCTGTTTGAGCATTCGCGAGAAGGATAAGGCCGGACATGGTCAAGGCTGAATGGGGTACGAAGCGTACCTGCCCGAAATGCGCCACGCGCTTTTATGATCTGGGCAAGAACGACCCGGTGACCTGCATCAATTGCAACACCGCATGGGAACCCGAGCCGGTCCTGAAATCCAAGCAGCCGCTGCCTTATGAGGAAGCGCCCAAGAAGGTGATCGAGACCGCCGACGGCGAGCGCGAGACGGCTGACGACGATCTGGACCTGGATCTGGACGTGGATGATGACGGCGATTCGCCGGACAATGACGTCGATCTGGGCGGCGACGACGATCTGGGCGTGGATGCCGCCGCCAATGATGGCGACGACATCGACAATTAAGCGATTTTAGCACTTGCCAAGGGGGTTGCTGCGGCATAATTGCAGCGCCTCCAAAGCGCCGGACCCAAACGGCGCGGATGGTAGATGGGGCCTTAGCTCAGCTGGGAGAGCGCCTGCATGGCATGCAGGAGGTCAGCGGTTCGATCCCGCTAGGCTCCACCAGGTTTGTCGGAACACAGATCGTCCAAAGGATGATTTCCGGCAGAATTTCCCAGCGCAAGCGGGGGGTGGTGAGGTCGGAAGTGATCTTGCTTAGCCCGCCAGCGATGGCGTCCAGACAGTTGGCCGACGGCACTATGCCGGACATGGCCTGAACCATTGGGATGCGGTATGATACCGCAATATGATGGGGCCTTAGCTCAGCTGGGAGAGCGCCTGCATGGCATGCAGGAGGTCAGCGGTTCGATCCCGCTAGGCTCCACCAATTTTCCAGATCATAAAATGTCCGGGAGGCATTTTTTCCAAAAGCTGGGTTACAGAAGCTAGCCCGGCGGATTCCAGCATGCAAAACTAGCTTGCCCCCGTTCCGTCATGCGTTCCAAACACCCGTGCTTGCCGCCTTTTGCGCATATTCAGCGAAGGTTCGCGGCTTGCGTCCCAAGGCTTGTTCAACATCATCGGTGACATAGGCCAATTTTCCGTCGGCAATGCCGGAGTAGGTCAGGTCATATTCTTCGGGCAAACCGTTCGACCGCAGGAACTGGCGAAACTCGTCCAGGGTGATGGGATTATAGTCGATGTTTCGACCAATGGCTTTGGTCAATTCAGCGGCTGCTTGCGCAAAATCCAGCAGAGCGGGGCCGGTCAGTTCATAGCTTTGCCCGATATGCCGATCATCGAAAAAAGCTTCCGCTGCCACTGCGGCAATATCTTCGACATCGATAAAGGGTTCGGTCGCATCGCCTACGGGCAAGATGATCTCGCCCGCCAGGACAGCTTCGTAAAAGAACATTTCCGAAAAATTCTGCATGAACCAGGCGGGTTGAAGGATCGTCCAGTCCGCCGCGTTAGCCCTGAAGCCGCTTTCCACTGACGCCTGGAACTGCGCGTCGGCCCGCCCAGAAAGGAGCACTTGCCGTCGGACTCCGCAGTCCAAAGCCAGCTGGGAAAAGCGCTCAATCTGTTCGCCCGCGTCGGGATGGGTGTTGTCGTGATGCGCGATATAGACGCCATTGACGCCCTCCAACACAGCTTTCCAGGTCGTCGGGTCCTCCCACAGGAAACAAGGTTCCGCGCTGCGGGAGGCGATGCGAACATTGTGACCCATTGCGATCAGGCGATCCGCAACGCGGCGGCCCGTCTTGCCGGTGCCGCCGATAAGGAGAATGGTTGCCTGGGTCATAGTCTGTCTCCATCCGATCATCAGCAGCAGGCTGATCTAAGCAAAGTGGTCTGGCAGGGACTTAAAGCCCGACCATGGTCGACTATTCATCGGCGGGTCAGGCAGGCTGAACGAAGCTGTCCATCACCCGCTTGCGTCCCGCCGTTTCAAAGTCGATTTCCAGTTTGTTACCTTCGATCTGTGCAACTGTGCCATAGCCGAATTTCTGGTGAAAGACGCGCAGGCCCAGGCTCATGTCGTCGCGGCCCTTGTTGCCCAGTGATACCGCGGAGGCCCGCGCTTCGACGATGCGGACGGGCTCTTTCACGAAATGGCCGCCTTGCTGGGCGCGTTGCCAGCCGGGACCCCGACCGGAGCCGCGCTGAACGTTGGCGAAGGGATCGGCATGTTCCGACCAGTTTGCGCGCCAGAGCGACGCGCCGCCGGACATGCTGCTTTCTTCATCCACATGTTCTGGCGGGAGTTCGCCCACAAAGCGCGACGGAATGGAGCTGGTCCACTGGCCATAGATGCGGCGATTGGCGGCGTGGAGGACGATACAGCGCTTTCGTGCGCGGGTGAGGGCGACATAGGCGAGGCGGCGTTCTTCCTCCAGGGAATTGAGACCGCCTTCGTCCAGGGCGCGTTGGGAAGGGAACAGCCCTTCTTCCCAACCGGCCAGGAACACGGTGTCGAACTCCAGCCCCTTGGCGGCGTGGATCGTCATGATCGTGACTTTGCGTTCTTCCGCCTGCGCTTCATTGTCCATGACGAGCGAGACATGTTCCAGGAATGCGCCCAGCGTTTCATATTCCTCCATTGCGCGGGCAAGTTCGCTCAAATTTTCGAGCCGCCCCGCGCTTTCGGTGGTGCGTTCGGCCTGCAGCATCGCGGTATAGCCGCTTTCGTCGAGGATCTGGCGGGCCAGTTCCGCATGGGGCAGCTGTGCCGCGCGATCACGCCAACGGGCAAGGTCGCCAATGAACGCGCCCAGTGAACGGCGCGCCTGTGGCGTCAATTCGTCAGTGTCGAGAATGCGGGCAGCCGCCAGTGTCATCGCTATGCCCTCCGATCGGGCCAGGCGATGGAGCTTTTCCACGGTCTTGTCGCCCAAGCCGCGCTTGGGAACGTTGACGATCCGCTCAAAAGCCAGGTCGTCGGCAGGTTGGTTGACAAGGCGCAGATATGCGAGCGCATCGCGGATTTCGGCGCGTTCGTAAAAGCGAAACCCGCCGACGATGCGATAGGCCAGGCCGATCTGGATGAAGCGGTCTTCGAACTCGCGGGTCTGGTGCTGAGCGCGAACCAATATGGCGATATCGTCGAGCGATTGACCACCGCGCTGGATCATTTCGATCTCATCACCGACCCGCCGCGCTTCTTCCGGCCCGTCCCATACGCCGATGACGCGGACCTTTTCTCCCACATCGACATCGGTCCACAACGTCTTGCCCAGGCGATTGCCATTTTCGGCGATCACCCCGGATGCTGCGCCCAATATGTGCGGCGTCGAACGGTAATTTTGTTCAAGACGGACGATCTTCGCTCCGGGGAAGTCCTTTTCAAAACGCAGGATGTTGGCGACCTCTGCCCCGCGCCAGCTGTAGATAGATTGGTCGTCATCGCCGACGCAGCAGATATTCTTGCGTTGCTGGGCGAGCAGGCGGAGCCAGAGATATTGGCTGCTGTTCGTGTCCTGATATTCGTCCACCATGATGTAGCGAAAGCGCTGCTGGTAGCTTTCCAGCACGTCACGGTGGCGTTTCAGGATGGTGAGGACGTGGAGGAGAAGGTCACCAAAATCGCATGCGTTCACCGCACGTAGGCGCGCCTGATAGGCGGCGTAGAGCTTTTGCCCCCGGCCATTGGCATAGGTTTCGCTTTCGCCCGCGCCGATTTCCTCTGGCGTGAGGCCCTTGTTCTTCCACTGGTCGATCAAGCCGCCCAATTGCCGGGCAGGCCATCGTTTTTCATCGATGCCTTCCGCCTGGATGAGCTGCTTCATCAGGCGCAATTGGTCATCCGTATCCAGGATGGTGAAGTTCGATTGCAGCCCGACCAGTTCCGCATGGCGACGGAGCATCTTGGCGGCGATGGCGTGAAAGGTGCCAAGCCAGGGCATGCCTTCGACCGCAGGGCCGACCATGCGGCCAACGCGGTCCCGCATTTCCCGCGCGGCCTTGTTCGTGAAGGTGACGGCGAGGATCTCGGACGGATAGGCGCGGCGGGTGGCGACCAGATGGGCAAGGCGGGCGGTCAGTGCCGCCGTCTTTCCCGTACCCGCGCCCGCGAGGACGAGAACCGGCCCTTCGGTCGTGAGAACGGCTTCCCGCTGAGGCGTGTTCAATCCCTTAAGATAGGGGGCATCGTCAGGCGAGGGCGCGGGAAGGGTCATGAACCGACAACTAGGTAGTGCAGCGGATGGGGGCAAGGCCAAGGACTTGCAGTGGGCGTCGATCTATGAGAACAAAAGGGGAATTCTACAAGGAGAAATATCATGGCGACGGGACGATGCCAGTGCGGGGACATAAGCTATGAGGTTGAGGGCGAGCCGCATCACAGCGCTTTGTGCCATTGTGGTGACTGCCGACGCAGCGCGGGCGCGCCTATGGTGGGGTGGGCGCTGTTTTCAGAGGACAAGGTCAGGGTGACGGGATCGCCGACGCTTTACAAATCGTCGGAGCATGTCACGCGGCAGTTTTGCGGGAAATGTGGGACGGGGCTTTTCTATGCCAATCCATCGATATTTCCGGGAATGATCGACGTACAGACCGCGACTTTGGACGACCAGTCAATCTATCCACCTGCCATCCATGTTCAGTGGGCCGAAGCGGCTCCATGGATGGGGGAGGCGCACGATCTTCCCAAATTCGACAGGTTTCCCGACGGTTGAAACGGCAAGATCGTTCATCTGGCGGCGCATAGGACACGGTTCATCGCCGTGTCAGGAACGCGTTGATCGTTAATCCGGTTTTTCGCTCAATCCGAAGGGATAAAGGGTGACAATAAGGAAAGGACAGCCCGATGAGATCGATCATGTTTGCAGGCGCTGCCATGCTGGCTTTTACCACCGGCGCTGCTGGGGTTGCGATCGCGCAGGATAGTGGCACCGCGACGACTCAACCTCCGCCGGTCGGAGGTGGGGTCCCCGCGGAGCCAGCCATGCCAGCAGATCCCGCTGATCCAAGCGTCAGCCCGGCCACGCCGTCAACGGGAGCGGATCCGAACGCGTCGCAACCGACAGGTGCCGTACCGCCCAGCACCGGCATGGTGCCAGCGCCTGCCGGAGTCCCGGAAGATCCTGCGGCGCCGGTCGGCAGCTCGGCCAATCCTGTGACTGTTGGCGGGAACATGACACCGCCACCGACGGAGGCGAAGGACTATCCGTTGTGCAGCCGGACTGTTCAGGACAGTTGCATCAATCCAGGTGAGGCGAGGAAGGCGATGGGCAAGCGTCGCTGATCTTCGGGCTAGGGACGGGCAGGGCCGCAATTAGCGCGGCCAGCCCCGCCCGGTCGCGGGCTGCATCGGCGAGGCTATGCTGATCCAGGACGGCCAGAAATGCGGCGACGGCAGCCCGCAATATCGACGTCAGCCCGCAAGCGGTGCGCAGGACGCAGCCGCCACAATCTGCCATGTTCAAATCGGGTTCGCTAAAGCGGATGACGTCACCGAGGCTGATCTGTTCAGGTGTCCGCGCAAGGGTGAAGCCGCCGCCGCGTCCGCGCTGGGTATCGATGAACCCGCCCCGTCCCAGATGGTGGACGACCTTCATCAAGTGATTGCGAGACAGGTCATAGGCATCGGCAATCTCTCCGATGGTCGCGCGCCCGCTGGGGACTACCGTCAGATGGAGAAGGACGCGCAGGGCGTAGTCGGTATGCCGGGTTAGTTGCATCGGTTGTCGTTAGGCAGGCTGCTGCAGCATTAGAACATGTATAATGTTTACATGTTAAAAGATGTTCCGTAAATGCACCTTTACCGAGTCCATACCAGAGGGGTGCATTTCATGAACCAGCTTAGCGCCGAAACCATTGCGATCGTGAAGGCGACCGCTCCCGCACTGCGCCAGCATGGCGTCGCCATTACCACCGCAATGTATGCCCGGCTGTTTCAGGATGCGTCGATCAAGGATATGTTCGACCAGGCGGCGCAGGCAAGTGGTGAACAGCCCAAGCGGTTGGCTGCGGCAATCCTCGGATATGCGGAAAATATCGACAAGTTGCAGGCGCTGGGCGGCGCTGTCGAACGGATGGTGCAGCGGCACGTCGAAACCGGCGTTAAGCCCGAACATTATCCCAAGGTTGCCGAGGCGCTGTTGCCCGCGATTCGCGACGTCCTGGGCGAAAATGTCGCGACGGATGCGGTGCTGGAAGCGTGGGGCAAGGCTTACTGGTTCCTCGCCGACATATTGATCGGCAAGGAAGCGCAGTCCTATGAGGACGCAGAGGCGGCTTGAGCGTTTGATTGTGCGCTCCCAATCCCCGGACGGGAGCGCGCAAAGATCAGGCGGAGGCGCGCAGAAGCGTTAGTCGGGCCTTGCCGACATCGCGCACCGTATCGGACGTGAAGCCTTTCACGTCGATCTCTTCCTGACGGTCTGTTTCGATGCTGATCCAGGTCGCGGGGCCAGTCCATCCCAGCCGTCCGAGCTTGTCGAGCGCCACTGCGCCCGCGCCGCTATTATAGGGCGGGTCCATGAAGATAAGGTCGAGCGGTTTGGGCGCACTACCGAGCGACAGAACGCTGCTCTGACGAATGTCGGGGCGGATGCCCAGGCGGCCGCCATTGGCCCGGATCGCGTCCAGCGCGGCTTTGTCCTGCTCGACGAAAAGACAGGTGGCGGCACCGCGCGACAGCGCCTCGAACCCCAGCGCGCCTGATCCGGCGAAGAAATCGCCCACGGCCAGCCCTTCAAAGGATCCGAGCCGACTGACCAGCATGGAAAAGAGGGTTTCGCGCGTCCGATCCGCCGTCGGGCGGGTGGCGTCGCCTTTTGGCGCTGTCAATGGGCGGCCTCGCCATTGGCCTGCGATTATTCTCATGGCGTACATATCCAGAAAGAAGGATGGGGGCGGTTTGCCGAACCCAGGGTGAAGGGGTCAGCCCTTTGCGTTCGTCAGGCTCTTGCGGAAGAAGTTGAGGTCATGTTCCTTGACCTCCTCAACCGCGCCGGGTGCCAGTTCGCCCAAGTGGAACGGGCCATAGCTCGTACGGATAAGGCGGCTGACTTCCAGCCCCAGATGTTCAAGGACGCGACGCACTTCGCGATTCTTGCCCTCGGTCAATGTCATTTCTATCCATTGGTTGCGACCGGTGCGGCGTTCCAGATTGGCATTGATCGCGCCGTAGCGCATCCCGTCAATCTCAATGCCATGGATCAGATCCTCCAGCTGCGCCTGGCTGATGTCGCCAAAGGCGCGGGCGCGATAGGTCCGGGGAACCCCGGTAGCGGGCAATTCCATCTGCCGCTTGAACTCCCCGTCGGTGGTGAGCAGCAACAACCCTTCGGTCGTCATGTCGAGCCGACCGATCGGCATCACGCGGGGCAGGTCGGCGGGCAGGCGGTCATAGATGGTCGCGCGTCCACGCGCGTCCCGCTCCGTCGTGAGACAGCCGGACGGCTTGTGAAACAGGAACAGCTGGGTCGGGGCGGGCTTTGCGACCGGGTTGCCGTCCACAGCAACCCCGTGCAACGAACTTAGCAAGGTAGCTGGCGTGGTGATGATCTCTCCGTTCAGCGTCACCCGACCATCTTCGATCATCCGTTCGACTTCGCGCCGTGACGCAATTCCCGCGCGGGCGAGCAACTTGGCCACGCGTTGCGGTTCGCTCTGGCCACTGGCAGCCGCCGCGGCCCGGCCCGGATGAGGGTTGGCGGGCGTGGTGGGGCCAGTCCGAGGCTTGCGAAAAGGGGGGCGAGCAGGGCGTGAGCCTGGCTCAGGCTTGCTGCCGAACGGGCGTCTGGGGCCGCCAGGTCCAGCCCGGCGGGGCGGTCCAGATTTTTTAGGCGGTTCCACGGCTGACTTCCTTTTATCGGCAGGTGAGCATTCCCATATCAGAAATGCCATGAAAATGACGAATCGTGCCGCTCCTTCGCCAGCGCGAGGGTCGGCTGCTTCGCTTGGCCGAAACCGGCACGAGGCGCTGTGCGTTTGTCGGCTGAATGGCGTATATGGGGCAGATCGGCAAATGTTTTTCGGGCTGGTAAAGGGAGAAGCGAGGCAAGACCGGCGGATGAAGACGATCCGCAGCGTGCTGATCGTCGAAGACGAACCGCTAGTGGCTTTCGACAATGAACATGCCCTGGAACAGGCGGGCTATCATATCGCCGCCACGGTCGAGGATTATGATCATGCGGTGAGCGTGATCGAGGATGTTGATGTTGACATCGTCATCGCGGACATCGCCTTGCACGGGGATAAGACCGGCATCGACGTGGCGCGCCATGCGCACGCAAAAGGATTGCCGGTGCTGTTTGTGACCGGCGCATGCCCTGTCGATGCTGTCGGCATGGCAGTCGGGTGCCTGTCTAAACCCTATCTGCCCGGCGATCTGGTCGCAGCCATCAATATCATCGAAGCCCGACTGCGCGGGATCGAACCTTCACGCCTGCCAACGGGCCTGCGCCTGTTCGGCGATGCTGAGGGCGGCGACCAGCTTTCTTGACTCGGCGTTGTAAATGCGCGGCCAGCGGGTTGTTTCGGCAGCATTTGTCCATATGGTGACGCCCGATACACATTATCGGGAGCGCGCATATTCATGACCGACATCGCCACGGGCACTCGAAGCTGGGTCGATGCGGTCAAGCCCTATGTGGAAAAGGCTCCTTTGGCGGCGCTGTTCCTGGGCATTTCGTCGGGCTTTCCCTTCGCGATGATCGGCGCGAACCTTGCCTCGCGCCTGGCGCAGGATGGCATCGACAAGAAAAGCGTGACCGCCTTCAGCCTGGTTCTGCTCGCCTATAATCTGAAATGGCTGTGGGCCTGGGTTGTCGAAGGGGTGAAGCTGCCCTTGTTGCACCGCCTGGGTCAGCGTGTGTCGTGGATGCTGCTGGCGGGGGTGCTTGTGATGATCGCCGTCGTCAACCTGGCGGTGGTGGACCCGTCGTCCGACATCATGGCGACCGTGCGAGCGGCGATCCTGCTGGGCATAGCTGGCGCGACATTCGACATCATCATCGATGGCTATCGCATTGAAATCCTGCGCCCCGACCAACTGGGCGTTGGCGCAGGCATGTCGCAATATGGCTGGCGTATCGGTGCGGCCGCCGCGGGCGCGCTCGGCCTTGTGGTGGCGCAGCATTGGGACTGGACGGCGGCCTATATCGTCTGTTCCCTGTTCGCGCTGCCTGCAATGCTCGCGGCGTTGATCGTCGGAGAGCCTGAAAGGCATCGCGAGATTGCATCGCGCAAGTCGGGCGGTGATCTGTTCCAGGCGATCGTCGGCCCGTTCATCGACTTCTTCAAGCGTCAGGGCGCTTTGCTGGTGCTGCTGTTCATCATCGTGCACAAGATTGGCGACACGCTGGCGAACCTGACATTCCGGCTGCTGTTCAACGATCTGGGCTACAGCAATGATGAAATCGCGCTTTATGATGTGGGCGTCGGATTCTGGGCGTTGCTGGCGGGCATTTTCGTGGGCGGCATCCTCTACGCGCGGCTGGGGCTGAAACGGTCGGTGCTGATCAGCCTGGTGCTGATGGCGGTGTCGAATTTCAGCTTCGCGGCGCTGGCGGCTGCGGGCAAGAGCAACCTGGGCATGGCAGGCGCGATCGGCTTTGAGAATTTCGCCAGCGGCATCGGCGGCGTCGCTGTGGTCGCCTATTTCTCCGCTCTGTGCGACCTGCGTTTCACGGCTGCGCAATATGCAATGATATCCGCCGCTGCCAGCATCGTTGGCCGGTTCTTGACGGGAACTTCAGCCGGAAGCCTGATCGACCGGTTCGGCTATGTCGAATTCTACCTGCTGACGACGGTGCTGGCGATGCCGGGAATCATCCTGTTCTGGTTGATGATGCGCGCCGGACTGGTGGACGCCAGCATCGGCAGCGCAGCGACCGATGAAGGCAATCAACCAGCCGCGTAGAGATCAAGCGGGCGTCCAAGGTCGTTGTGAGCCTGAGCGACGGCTTGAAGACAGGTAAGCGCGCCCAGCGCATTATCGTTGCCCAGCAGGGTCGCGACCTGATCATAGGCAATGCGGGGGTCCTGAAGCGACGTGCCGATAGCCTGCATCAACACGCCTTCATCGACGGTCATGCGCGCGCAACAGCAGGGCGCGACCAATATCTTGCGCGTGGCCGACCGCGCCAGTTCCAGCATCATGGCGCGCATGAGGATCAAGGGACGGCGATAGCTGCGTCCAAATGCCCCGATCATCGCGTTGGCGGCATGGGCATCATTCACCCCGGCTGTCGCCATGCGGCGCAGGATATAGAGGAAGAGGCGATTGCCATAGCCGCCCGGAATGGGGCGGGGCAGATCGATGTGCGAAGTCTCTCCATGAGCCATGTGCGTGAACCTTCATCTATTATGTCGCGATGCAGGTTTACGCTATTGATAATGAATCGCAAGTCCAATCAGTCGGGATTTTGTCCGTTCAGGCGCAAAATCTCTCCCGCAAGGTAGAGTGAGCCGGCGATCAACAGTCTTGGCGCGCCGCCTGCCGATTGCTGGGCGACGGCGGCAATGGCTTGGACAGGTGAGTCATGGGCGGTGCAACCAATGCCCCATTGCGCAGCCACGGTGGCGAATCGGTCGGCTGGATGGTGATCGTGGCCGGGGATGGGCAAGGCGTGGATATGGGCGATGCGGCCCGCGAAAGGGGCGAGATAGGCCTCCAGATCCTTGTTCGCGAGCATGCCAATGATGAGGTGCAAGGGCTGACCCCCCAGCCGGTCGTTGGTAAAAAAGGCGCTGATTGCTTCCCCGGCCGCGGCATTGTGACCGCCGTCCAGCCACACTTCGGTTCCTGACGGCAACGGCGCAAGGAGCGGGCCGTTGTCGAGATGCTGAAGCCGCGCGGGCCAGTGCGCCCAGAGGGGGGCGGCCTTGAGTGCGGATTCGCTGATCGAGACGGCGCTCTGATGACGCAACATGGCGAAGGCAAGCGCCGCATTCTGTACCTGATGCGCGCCGGACAGGCGCGGAAGCGGCGTGTCGATGCGCCCCTGTTCATCGCGGTAGTGAAGGCGATCCCGATAGGCTGCGGCATCCCAGATCCCGCCCATAGGCAGCCATGTCGCGCCGACCCGGTCAACCGCGCCGCGCATCACGGGGGTAAGCCGTTCGGGATAGCGATGGGTCACGAGCGGAACGCCGAGCTTTGCAATCCCCGCCTTTTCCGCGGCGATGGCGGTCAGGTTGTTCCCAAGGAAGGCCTGGTGATCGATGCCGAGCTGGGCAATGCCGCAGATGGCGGGTTGTGCGATGACATTGGTAGCATCGAGCCGTCCGCCAAGGCCGACTTCGACGATACAAGCATCGGCGGAATGTTCGGCAAAGGCGAGGAAGGCGGCGGCGGTCGTGACCTCGAAAAAGCTGGCACCAATCCCCTCCGCCACGTCGAGGACGCGGGAGAGATACAGGGCCAGCGCTGCGTTGGAGATCAGCCGGTCGTTCAGCCGGATACGTTCGTTGAAGCGCACGAGATGGGGCGACGTGAAGACGTGAACGCTTCTGCCATCCGCTTCCAGCGCGGCGCGCAGGAAGGCGCAGGTCGATCCCTTCCCGTTTGTGCCTGCGACATGGAACACTGGCGGCAAGGAACGGTGCGGGTCACCGAGCCGGTCGAGCAGGCGCATGATCCGTTCAAGGCCCAATATGTCCGCCCCTGGCGACAGCGTCGCCAGTCGGTCAAGCTGGGCCTGCACCCCTGGGTCATCGGAAACGGCGTGGTCGGCCATACGCCTGGTCCTTGGCGAAAGCGTCAGGCGGCGGCGCGTGGGGCCAGGTAGCCAATCACCCGCGCCAGCGTGTCCCGCAATTCGCTACGGTGGACAACCATGTCCAGCATGCCATGTTCCAGCAGATACTCGGCGCGCTGAAAACCGTCAGGCAGCTTTTCACGGATAGTGCTTTCGATGACGCGCTGGCCCGCAAAGCCGATAAGGGCATTGGGTTCGGCGATCTGGACGTCGCCCAGCATCGCGTAGCTCGCGGTAACGCCGCCCGTCGTCGGATCGGTCAGGACGACGATATAGGGTAGGCCTGCGGCGTGCAGCTTCTGGATCGCCACGGTCGACCGCGGCATTTGCATGAGGGACAATATCCCTTCCTGCATGCGCGCGCCGCCCGCTGCGGTGAAGATGACATAAGGGCATTTATGGCCGATCGCCTCGTTAATGCCCTGGATGAAGGCCGCGCCGACACCCATGCCCATGGAACCGCCCATATAGGCGAAATTCTGAACCCCCATGACCAGCGGCACGTCATCAATCGCGCCACGCGCGTTGATCAGAGCGTCCTGATCGCCGGTGGCGGCGCGGGCGGCCTTGATCCGGTCGGGATAGCGTTTGGAATCGCGGAACTTGAGCGGGTCTTCCTGAACCGGGGGCGTGGGCAGCAGGATGAAGCCGGCGTCCAAGATATGGCCGAAACGTTCCGCCGGGCCGATACGGCCATGATGATCGCAGCGCGGGCAGACGGACAGATTATCCTCCCACTCCTTGATGAAGATCATCTCGGTGCAAGACGGGCACTTGTGCCACAGCGTTTCCGCCGTGGTTTCCTTCTTCGCGATGAAGGGGATGGCCTTGCGGACGCGATTGATCCAGGTCATGCGGTGGTCTCCCGGAAATGGGGGCTGTTGGCGTTGAGCGCGCCGCGTAGCGCAGCAACGAATTCCTGAACGAAGGGCGCTGCGGCGTCGCCATGCGAACCGATAATGTCAACGATGGCGGAACCCACCACCACGCCGTCAGCTACGCGACCGATGGCAGCGGCCTGTTCTGCCGAACGCACGCCAAAGCCGACGGCGATCGGCAGATCGGTCGCGGCCTTGAGCCGTTTGACCGCCTCTTCAACGGCCGTCTGCGCTGCCTGCTGCTTGCCGGTAATGCCAGCGACGGCGACATGGTAGAGGAAGCCGCTGGCGCCGTTCAGCACGGCGGGTAACCGCGCTGCGTCGGTCGTAGGCGTGGCGAGGCGGATGAGGTGGATGTCGGCGGCGCGCAGGGCCGGACCGAGTTCCGCATCTTCTTCCGGGGGAATATCGACGCAAATGACGCCATCGACACCTGCCTGACGGCACTGATCGGCGAACCATTCTGATCCGCGCACCAGCATGGGGTTGGCATAACCCATCAGGATCAACGGCGTGTGCGGATGGCGCGCGCGGAATGTGGTAGCGAGGTGGAAGATATCCTTCGTCTTCGTACCCGAACCCAGGCTGCGCAGATTCGCCAGCTCGATCGCCGGGCCGTCCGCCATCGGATCGGTGAAGGGCATGCCCAGTTCAATGATATCCGCCCCGCCAGCGACCAGCGCATCAAGTATCGCGGGCGTCGCGGCAACGGTGGGGTCGCCTGCGGTCACGAAGGTGACGAGGGCGGCGCGGCCCGCGCTTTTACAGGCGGCGAAGCGGGCGGCGAGGCGGTCAGTCATGGGTGATCCTCGCAACGTACTCCTGCGAAGGCACTCGAGTGAGTCAAGCGGCTCGCGAGAGCCCAGTTGAAACGGCGGGGCTGGGCTCCTGCCTGCGCAGGAGCACGGCGCGTCGAGGGAGAAATCATATCTCCACTCCCAGCGCGTCTGCCACGGTGAAGATGTCCTTGTCGCCACGGCCCGACAGGTTGACGATGAGGATCTGGTCCGCATCCATGGTCGGCGCGACCTTTTCCGCTGAGGCGATGGCGTGGGCGGATTCCAGCGCGGGGATGATGCCTTCCAGCGCCGAGAGCTTCTGGAAGCTGGCCAGCGCTTCATCGTCAGTGATCGGCATATATTGGACGCGGCCGATTTCATGCAGCCAGCTATGTTCAGGGCCGATGCCGGGATAGTCGAGGCCAGCCGAAATGCTGTGCGCTTCGGTGATCTGGCCGTCTTCGTCCTGTAACAGATAGGTGCGGTTGCCGTGCAGGATGCCCGATGCGCCCCCCGCGAGGGAGGCCGCGTGCTTGCCAGTGAGGCCTTCGCCCGCCGCTTCCACGCCGATCATCTTCACGTCCACATCGTCGAGGAAGGGATGGAACAGGCCGATAGCGTTGGAGCCGCCGCCAACCGGGGCGATCAGCATATCGGGCAGGCGGCCCTCTATCTCAACTATTTGCTCTCGCGCTTCCTTGCCGATCACCGATTGGAAATCGCGGACCAGCTCTGGATAGGGGTGCGGGCCGGCGGCGGTGCCGATGATGTAGAAAGTGTCGTGGACGTTGGAGACCCAGTGACGCAGCGCGTCATTCATGGCGTCCTTCAGCGTCTGCGAACCGGATATGACCGGAATGACTTCGGCACCGAGCAGCTTCATGCGGAAGACATTGGGCTTCTGCCGCTCAACATCCTTCGCGCCCATGAAGATTTTGCATTCCATGCCAAACAGCGCCGCGACGGTCGCGGTGGCGACGCCGTGCTGGCCCGCGCCCGTTTCGGCAATGACCTTTTTCTTGGCCATGCGGCGGGCAAGCAGCGCCTGGCCGATGCAATTGTTGATCTTGTGCGCGCCGGTGTGGTTCAGTTCCTCGCGCTTGAGGTAAATCTTCGCACCTTTGCCTTCTGGGGCTTCGGCGCGCAGCGCTTCGGTCAGGCGGCTGGCGTAATAAAGCGGGTTGGGTCGGCCGACATAGGTGCGCAGCAGTTCCTCAAACTCTTCCTCGAAGGCCGGGTCCTGCCTGGCTTCCCTATAGACCTTCTCCAACTCCAGGATGAGCGGCATCAACGTTTCGGCGACGTACCGGCCGCCGAAGGAGCCAAAATGGCCAGACGCGTCCGGCTGTGAACGGAGGGAGTTGTTGATGGTCATGATTGCTGTGCCGCTTTGCAGAAGGCCATGATCTTGTCCACACTCTTGATGCCGGGCGCGCTTTCCACGCCGGATGAAACGTCAATCATCGGCGCGCCGGTGATGCGGATCGCCTCGGCGACATTGTCGATGCCCAGGCCACCTGACAGGCCCCAGGGAATGGATATGGGGGCGCCTTGCAACAGGGTCCAGTCGAAACGCAGCCCCATGCCGCCCGGAAGCGCCGCGCCCTCCGGTGTCTTCGCGTCGAAGAGGAGGAGATCGGCAGAGCCGCTGTAAGCTTTGGCAGCGTCGATATCCGCGCGGGTCTTGACGGAAATGGCCTTCCACACCGGCAGGCCGAAGCGTTGGCGAATGGCGGCGACGCGTTCGGGGCTTTCCTTCCCATGCAATTGCAGCGCGGTGAGGGCGTTGGTGGCGATCAGTTCGCCCAGCATTTCGTCGCTAGGGTCCACAAGGACGGCGACCCGCTCGACATGCGCGGGTATCATCGCCGCAAGCGCCCGCAACTGGTCCGCTTCGACATGGCGCGGGCTTTTGGCGAAATGAACAAAGCCCAGATGCGTTGCGCCCGCAGTGATGGCTGCGCCCACGGTTTCGGGCGTGGACAGGCCGCAAATCTTGATGGCGAGTCGGGACATGCGGGGGCTTTAGGCGGTTGGCGCTGTCAGGTCCATGTCATGCAGCGCCAGCCACTGGTCGGCATGATAGACGCAGGCCTTGCCCAGAAAGGTATCCACCTGCTCCATGATCTGATCATCGGTCAGCGTCGCGGGGTCGAGCGGCGGGTGCCAGTCGATGCGGAAGTTCGCCCCGTCCGTGCGGATCATGCAGAAGGGCAGGAACCTCGCCCCTGCCTTTCGCGCCAAACGCAGAGCGACGGAAAGGTTGCCCGACGGCGGCAGATCGCGGCCAAAGCGCGGGAACCAGACCTGACGGTCGCGCCGTTCGTCCACCAGAATGTATAGCATGGCGCGATCTTGGTCGGACAGATGCCGCAGGATCGCGCGCGCCGCCGCGCTGCCGGTGATCGCTTCCCCCATATAGCTCTGCCGCGCGCGTTGCAGCATCGCCGCCTGCTTCGGGTCAGCGGGCGGTTGATACACGCCCAACGGAGGGCGATCGGTGGCGGCCTTCAGATGGGCGGCCAAAAGGTCCCAATTGCCGACATGAACCGTCAGGAAGATCATCGGGCGCGGCGAGGCCAGGGCGTCGCGATAAGCCGCTTCGTCCGTGATGCTGACATGGCGGGGGTTCACCAGCCGATCGACATTGGCCAGTTCCGCCATGGTGCGGCCAAGGTTGAACCAGCGGCGCGTGAGCATCTCCTCCCGCGCGTCCTCATCAAGGTCCGGGCGCAGTATGGCTAGGTTGGCGCGGGCGCGCTGGTCGCGCAGCTTCATCGACTTGCGGGCGATATTCGCTGACAGCCAGCCGCCCAGCCATGACGCGATGGACGAGGGGAGCAGGCGGAGGAGGGTGAAGAGAAAGGGGTTGGAGAGCATCGCGCCTGCCGTCATACAGCAGCGGTCGAGGTGGTAAAGGGCTTGGATTGCAGATGAATTGGGCCTTGGGACTGTGGATCGCCTTGCAGGGGCTGAGCCTTGCCGGGGTACTGAATTATTGGCGGCATCTCCCCGCGAACGGTCAGGAAGAAGCTCCCGACGGCGTGGTCGTGCTTCTATCCGTGCGCGATGACTGGGACGGCGGGGCGGCACTGATCGCGCGGCTGAAGGCGCAGACGGCGCGATTCCGGCTGCTGATCGCGACTTCCGGGAACTGTGCGGCGGCGGAGGCCCTGGCGGCGCAAGAGGGCGACTGGGTGCAAATCGTCCGGGCCGGTGTCGCCGTGGATGAGGGGCAAAAGGTCCACAAATTGCGAGCGGCCTTGCGGGTTTTGCAAGCCGAGGATCGCTATCTCGTTTTCGTGGACGCGGATATCCAGCCGCCCGCGCGGCTGGTGGGGCGGTTGCTCTTTCCGCTGGTACGGGGGAAGGCGGATATCGTGACCGGCTATCGATTGCTGCTGCCAGAGGCACACTGGCAAGCGGCGCTGGTCGGCGCGGTCGAAATGCAACTGGCGACATTGCCCAGAGCGGCGAGCGCGACCATGCCCTGGGGCGGCGCGATGGCCCTGACACGGGAAGTGGCGGAGCGGCTGGATCTTGATGCGGCGCTGGCGGGGCGCTTGTCGGATGACATGGCGATCGGGCTGGCCGGATGGCGGGCGAAGCTGCGGTTGCGGCCAGTGCGGGATTTGCTGGTGGCCTCGCCGCTGGAAGCGCGCGGGGCGATGGGCTTCGGGGTGCGGCAGTATCGGCATATCGTGACCAACAGCGCGGGGATGTGGTTGGTCGCTTGCCTGGTGGTTGGGGTCCAGGCTTTGGGCTGGGTCTGGGCGATGGGCTGTGGCGGACTGGCCGCTGTGGCCGTGGGCTATGGCGCGGCTGTGGCGCGGGCGCTGGTACGGCGGCGGATACTTGGGTGTGTGCTGGAGCCGGAGCAGGCGCGGGAAGCACGGCGGTCGCTTTGGTGGGATGTGGCCGCGCCGCTCGCGGTTTGCTGGGTGCATCTTGGGATGCAGCTGGCGGCGGCGTGTTCAAGTCGGATCAGGTGGGGCGCGTTTGATTATTGGGTGAGGAACGGCAAGGTCGTGCGGATGGAAAGGGTGACTTAGTTGTCGGGCATTCTGTATTGCGCGCAACGACACAGAACGAAATTTCCCTTACAGTACAGGATGTCGCCATGGACATAAAACGCAGAAATCTGTTGGCTTTGACAGTGGTCGGCATGGCCATCCCCTTATCGTCCGCAGCCGCCACGAGCAAAGGCACGACGTTGATACATCATGCTCTATTCTGGTTGAAGCGGCCGGGTTCATCAGAGGACAGGGACCGACTGATCGCGGGTCTGAAAACCTTAAAGGGGATAAGCGTCATCCGCGAACTGCATATCGGCGTGCCTGCACCAACGGAAAAACGAGATGTCATCGACGCGAGCTACGACGTCTCGGAAGTGATGCGGTTCGATAGCGTCGATGATCAGAAGACATATCAGGACCATCCCATCCATAAAGCGTTCGTCGCCAATTGCAGGCACTTGTGGGAGCGGGTGCTAGTATATGATGCCTTGAATGTTGAGTAAGGGGAGAGGCTGTTTTTGTCCGCAGCATTGATACTGCCTTATTGTGTCTGCTAATCTCACCCCATGCACAGCTCTTGCTTCTATGAATGGCAGCATCCAGAGCGCCTGGCGGAGAGCGCGGAACTAATGCGTACTCAACTCGCCGGTCTATCTATGCGAGGCCCTGGAAAAGATTTTCGCGAAGCTTTTGTAGCCGCCAAGTTCGCGAAGGTGCGTGAAGCCGATGCGGTCAAATTGCTCCAGACGAGGCATGGCACCCCCACGCCCGATTTCGCTATTAGAATGGGCACCAACGAGCTCTGGTTTGAAACAACCGAAGCAGATCGTCTTGGCCGCAAAAGAGGTGCGGAAGATCAAGCGCCTGGGGTCAGGGAATTCTTGGAAAGCGAATGGGTAACGGCCTCGGATTATCATTCTGTAGTATGTCAGCGGGTCCAGACAAAAACACAGAAATCGTACGATAAATGCGATGGACTCATTGTCTGGTCTAATGCGTTTCCCCTAGCGGATCCTGACGAGCTTACAGCCGATTGGTGGTGTTCAGCCGTAACATCGGCAGAAGGCGTTTTTGGAGAGGTCTGGGTACATCACAGCGGCGCATTTACCCAACTTATATAGGCGGCACCCTGGAGTTGGTGTTTTCTCGATTTCGCTCGAAACAAACGGAGCTTAAAATCCCGCCGGAAACAGATGCTTCCCCTGCTCATCCAGCCGTAGCACGACCTTCCCCGCGACCGCGCTCAAAGGCAATTCGCCATATAAATGCGGGAACAGCGCCCCACCGCGCGACTCCTCCCACTTCACCGCCTCGCCGAAGGGGGCAAGGTCGATCATGACCATCACCAGATGGTCCTGACCCCCAAAATGCTTCGCCGCTGTTTCCGCCGCCTGCTGGCGGGTGGACATGTGGATATAGCCATCGGCCAGATCGACGGGCGCGCCATTGAACACGCCGTCGGTCTTTAGCTGGTCATATTGGTCCCTGGTCAGGATCTTGCAGGCGAAGAGGTCGTTCACGCCTCGCTGGATTCGGGGCTGGAGTCCGGGCCGGCTTCCGATCCGATTTCCGCCGCGTCTACGGCTTCATCGCTTTCCTCGATCTTCGCCGCGCCGACGACATGTTCGTTGTCGGACACGTTGAACAGGCGCACGCCCGCCGAGTTGCGACCGATGACGCGCAGGGTATCCAGACCCATGCGGATCAGCTTGGCCTGATCGGTGACGAGCATCAGATGATCGCCCTTGCGCGCCGGGAAGCTGGCGACGACCGGGCCGTTGCGGCCGATATTGTCGATATTCGTGATGCCCTGGCCACCACGGCCCGTGCGGCGATAGTCATAGGCGGAGGACAGCTTGCCATAGCCGTTGGTGCAGACGGTGAGGATGAACTGCTCCTTTTCCTGCAATTCGGCGAAACGTTCGGGCGCCATGGTGGGGTCGCCCTCCTTTTCCGGCTTCCAGGGCGCGAAGCGGAGATAATCGTCGCGCTCTTCCTGATTGGCGCCGGAGCGGGTGAGGATGGAGAGCGAAATCACCTCGTCATCTGCCTTGAGCGTCATGCCGCGCACGCCGGTCGAGGTGCGGCTCTGAAATTCGCGCACGTCGGTGCCTGCGAAGCGGATCGCTTTGCCCTGGCGGGTGGCCAGCAGCACGTCGTCGCCTTCGTTAAGCAAGGCGACGCCGATCAGGCGGTCGTTGCTATCATCGTCAAAGCGCATCGCGATCTTGCCGTTGCTCGGCACGTTGGCGAAGGCGTCCATGCTGTTGCGGCGGACCGTGCCGTTCGCAGTCGCGAACATGACGTGCAGGTCCTTCCAGCTGTCCTCATCCTCCGGCAGCGGCAGGACGGTCTGGATCGTTTCGCCGGGACCGAGCGGCAACAGGTTCACCATCGGACGACCGCGCGTCGCCGGACCGCCTTCGGGCAGGCGCCAGACTTTCAGGCGATAAACCTTGCCCGCCGTCGAGAAGAACAGGACCGGCGTGTGCGTGGAGGTCACGAACAGTTCGGTGATCGCGTCCTCATCCTTGGTCGCCATGCCGGAGCGCCCCTTGCCGCCGCGCGCCTGGGCGCGGAAGCTTTCGAGCGGGGTGCGCTTGATATAGCCCTGCACGGTGACGGTGACGACCATCTCCTCGCGCTCGATCAGGTCTTCATCGTCGATGCCGTCGGCAGCTGCGGTGATTTCGGAAATGCGCGGCGTGGCGAAGTCGCGCTCAATGACCTCAAACTCTTCGCGCATGACGGCGTAGAGCTTTTTGCGATCGCCCAGGATGGCGAGATATTCAGCGATCGCAGTGGCGAGTCCGGCCAGTTCATTGCCGATTTCGTCACGGCCAAGCGCCGTCAGGCGATGCAGGCGCAGGTCCAGGATCGCGCGAACCTGAATATCCGACAGCTTGTAGGTATCGCCGCCCGCTTCGCTTTCGATCGCTTCGACCAGGCGCAGATAGGGCGCGATTTCCGCCACCGGCCATGCGCGGTCGAGCAGCGTTTCGCGGGCTACGGCGGGGCTGGATGAACCGCGAATGATGCGGACGACTTCGTCGAGGTTGGTGACGGCGAGGACGAGGCCCAGCAAGATATGCGCGCGGTCGCGGGCCTTGTTAAGCTCGAACTTCGTGCGGCGGGTGATGACCTCTTCACGGAAGCGGACGAAGGCTTCGATGATGTCGCGGATGTTGAGCAGTTCCGGGCGACCGCCGCGAATGGCGAGCATGTTGGCCGGGAAGCTCGACTGGGCAGGCGTATTGCGCCAAAGCTGGTTCAGCACGACTTCGGGCGTGGCATCGCGCTTCAGGTCCATGACGATCCGCACGCCTTCGCGGTTCGATTCATCGCGAATGTCGCTGATGCCCTCGATTCGCTTGTCCTTGGCGGCTTCGGCGATTTTCTCAACGAGGCCGTTCTTGCCGACCTGATAGGGGATGGCGGTGAGGACGATGGAACGGCGGTCGCCGCGCCCTTCCTCGACCACATGGCGCGACCGCATCATGATCGAGCCTCTGCCCGTATGATAGGCGCTACGTGCGCCAGCCTGGCCAAGGATCAGGGGCGCGGTCGGGAAATCGGGCGCAGGGACGATCTGGATGATGTCGTCCACGCTGATCGCCGGATTGTCGATATAGGCCAGGCAGGCGCGGATGACTTCGCCCAGATTGTGCGGCGGAATGTTGGTCGCCATGCCAACCGCGATGCCGCCCGCGCCGTTGACCAGCAGGTTGGGGAAACGCGCGGGCAGAACCTGCGGCTCGTTTTCCGAAGCGTCATAGTTGGGCTGGAAATCGACAGTGTCCTTGTCCAGATCTTCGAGCAGCGCGCTCGTCACCTTGGCCAGGCGCGCTTCGGTATAGCGCATCGCCGCTGGCGGATCGGGGTCCATCGAACCGAAATTTCCCTGGCCATCGATCAGGGGCACGCGCATCGACCAGTCCTGCGTCATGCGCGCCAGGGCTTCGTAGATGGAACTGTCGCCGTGCGGGTGATATTTACCGATCACGTCACCGACGATGCGCGCCGATTTGCGATAGGGCTTATTGTGCTGAAAGCCCGATTCATGGGCCGAAAAGAGAATGCGGCGGTGCACCGGCTTCAACCCGTCGCGCACATCCGGCAGGGCACGGGCCACGATGACCGACATGGCATAGTCGAGATAGCTCGCCTTCATCTCCTCCACGATGGAGATGGGGCTGATGTCCGAAGGGTCGGCGAGGGCAGTCTCGTCGGTCAATGCGATTCTCTTTTTGGATGGAACTGTTTCGTTGCTCATGCACTAGCGGAGCGAAACAAATCTGTCACCCCTCACGCACGCGCGCGCGCTCGCGATGGACAAGCTGCAAGAAGGGGCTGACAGGCCGGGAAGTGGTGCATATACGCTGTTCAAACGTTATTCACGCGTCGCCCCCTAATCGGCGCATAACCAAAGGCCGCCTGTCCCCCCAGGCGCAGAGGAGAAGATGATCATGCGTTTTGTTACCCCCGTGACGCTCGCCTTGGCCCTTGCGGTAACCGGCGGTGCGGTCTCCGTTCCCGCAATGGCTGCCAAGAAGGAAGACAAGAAGGGCGGCGCGCCCAAGTTCAATGTGTCCGCGGACGTGATCAAGGCGCTGCAGGCTGCTCAGGAAGCCACCAAGAATAATGATTTCGTCGCGGCCAAGGCGGCACTGACAGAAGCCGACACCAAGGCGCAGTCGAACGACGACAAATATCAGATCGGTGCCGTCAAACTGAACACCTCCATCGCTGCCAAGGACAATGCACTGCAAGGTGAAGCGCTGGCGCAGATGCTGGACAGCGGCCTCACCCCACCCGAACAGCTTGGCCAGTTCAACGCCATTGCTGCCGATCAGGCGTTGCAGGCAAAGAATTATGACCTCGCCATCTCGCGCGCCAAGGCTGCGGCGCAAGCAGGCTATAAGCCCGATGCCGTCAATGTAACCTTGGCTCAGGCCTATTTCGGCAAGGCTGGAACCGCGAATTCATCGGTGGAACCGGCGCGGGGCCTTAACCAGCAGGGCCTTGCCGCGCTGAAGGCGGCAGCGGACGCGACGAAGGCTGCTGGCGGTCAGGTGCCGGCGCAATGGTATCAGATCGGCGTCAGCCGGGCCGCCGGGGCGCGTCTCCCTGAAACCGCCGAATGGGCGAAGGCCGCCTATGATGCACAGCCTAGCGGCGAAAATCTGCGCACGCTGATCCGCCTGTTTCAGCAGTCCAATCCCAACATCACCCCCCGCGAAAATCTGGACGTGCTGCGCCTGATGGCGGCATCGGGCGGTCTGGTCGTGGCTGGTGACTATACCGAATATGCCGAAATGGCGTCGAAGACGGGCATCTATGGCGAGGTAAAATCGGCAATCGATGCGGGCCGCGCAAAGGGCGTGTTGAAGGGGACGGCGGGTGCCGACGTCTATCAGACCACCACGCCCAGGATCGCCAGCGACAAGATCTCGCTTCCATCCGCCGAAGCGGATGCGCGCAAGGCCGCGACTGGCAAGATCGCCGCGGCTACCGGCGATGCCTATCTGGGTTATGGCGACTATGCCAAGGCGGCCGCGATGTTCGAACTCGCCAAGCAGAAGGGCGGCATCGACGCGGATGAAGTCAACACCAGGCTGGGCATCGCAAAGGCGCTGGGTGGAGACGCAGCCGCCGCCAAGACGGCGTTGCAGTCGGTCCAGGCGGGTGCTCGCAAGCAGATCGCCGACCTTTGGCTGACCTATCTGGCCACCAAGGCTTGATCAAAACAGGCGCGCCCGTCCTCGTGACTGGCGCGCCTTTGCCATGACAGCGGTAATAAAACAGGGACCGGAACCATGCGTCCGGGAAAGAAAAGGGGACGGCCCGACATGGCCCGCATTCGACTGAAGATGATCACCTATGGGTTGCTGGCGACTGCCGGAATGGTTGCGGCGGGAACGCCCGCAATGGCCAAGAAGCAGTCCGCAAGCGGGCCAGTCGTCCAGATGTCCGAATCCTTCCGCGCATCGGCCCATGCTGCCGACGCCGCGATCAAGGCAGGCGACACGGCTTCGGCGCAGGCACGCATCGCTGGGCTGATGCCGTCGAGCGATTTCGAAGCCTATGTGGCGGCGGGGCTGCGGTTCGAATTGGCTGTGCTGAGACAGGATTTTCAGGCGCAGCGCATCGCCCTGACCGATATGTTCAAAACCAGTTCAGTGCCGAAAAAGGACGCGCCCCGTCTGCGCTATATCGCCGGTTATCTATCCTATCTCGTGGGCAATAATGCAGATGCGCTGGCACAGCTCGATTATGCCAAGACGCTGGGATACGATGGAATCGACGCTACGCTGCTGCGCGCCGACATCTATTTCCGCAAGAATAAGCCCAAGGAAGCGCGTCCTTATGTGCAGGAAGCGCTTGCCCGCCAGCGGACCTCGGGGCAGCCGATTCCTGCTGCCTGGTATGATCGCGCGATCTCCATGTCCTATGCGGCGGGTGATTGGGCGGATGTCGGTTCGCTCTATCGCGAGCGGCTGAGCCTTTATGGCTCGGCAGGCGAATGGCGGTCGGCTTTGGCCAATTACCTGACGGCTCCCGGAATGGAGTCCCAGGTGCAACTTGATCTCTACCGGTTGCAGGCGGCCAATGGCGCGATGGCGAGCGAACGGGATTATCAGGCTTATGCCCAGTTCGCCGAAAAGGCAGGCAACCATGCCGAAGCAAAGGCGATCATCGAAGCGGCGCGCGCTTCAGGCAAGCTGACATCGACGCAGGCCGCGACGGCGACCCTGATGAAGAGCGTGACGCCTAAGGCCACCAAACAGATTGCGGCCCTGCCCGCCGCTGCCAAGAAGGCGGCATCGGCCAAGGACGGATCAGCGGCGCTGGCGGTGGCGGACGATTATTTCTCGCTCAGCCAGTTCCCGCAGGCGGTTGAGCAATATCGCTTGGCATTGAGCAAGGGTGGCATCGATCAGGGCCGGGCGAATACGCGGCTGGGCATAGCGCTGGCGCGCTCGGGTGACCTGCCGGGCGGCAAAGCTGCGCTGGCGCAAGTGAGCGGCAACTGGGCCAATGTCGCGGGTTTCTGGACAGTGTGGATCGATCAGCAGGCCCGCAAGATCGCCGAGCGCCCTGCCATTTCCTCTCCGGCCAGCTGAACGAAGGCCGTTGCCGGTCAGACCGGCAACGGTACGCCCGGCAGCGTTTTTGACGTGCGAATGGTGAGCGATGTCTTCACGCTCACGACGTTAGGCGCGGGCGTGAGTTTCGACGTCAGGAATTGCTGGAAGCTCTGAAGGTCCCGTGCCACCACCTTCAGGATGAAGTCGATTTCGCCGTTCAGCATATGGCATTCGCGCACTTCGGGCAGGGCGGCGATATGGTCTTCGAACGCCTTGAGATCGGCTTCGGCCTGGCTCTTGAGGCTGACCATGGCGAACACGGTGATCGTATAGCCCAGCATCGCCGGATTGACGACGGCATGATATGAATTGATCGCGCCATTGTCCTCTAGTGCGCGGACGCGGCGCAGGCATGGCGGCGCGGTCAAGCCGACCTTGCGCGCCAGCTCCACATTGGTCATCCGGCCGTCCTGTTGCAGTTCGCCCAGGATATGCAGGTCGATGTCGTCAATGTTGGGACCGGCCATCGCTTTGCTTATTTCCTTTCTCGATTCTTGCTCACCATAATAATAATATTTCAGAGCAATGCAATTTGTCCCACTATGCGACGATCCTAAATGGTCATCGCGCGTCCCTTTTGTTTTGCCCGGCGAAGGCTTATTCCTGATGCATTCCCGCGCGATCCTTTTCTGCATGTCGCCGGGTTCGAATGGGGAATAGAGTGCGCTTCAACGATCTGATGCAGACGGTTCTCGCCGCAGAAAATAGAAGCGGCCTTGGCGCGGTCACGCTGTGGCGCCAGTGCGTTGACCTGCTGGCGCAGAATGATCGGCCTGACCGCAAGACCCTGCCAGAAGACGAGCGGAGGGCTTTGCTGGACCGGCTGACGGAACTGCGGTCGCAGCTATCCGAAACGCAGCGGATCGCCACGGTGGTCGAACTGGGCGCGCGGCTGCGGTCGCCCACATTGGTGGAATTTTTCGCCAATGACCGGCCATCCATTGCTGCTGCGGCCATGTCCCGCGCGCGCTTGCCGGACGATCGCTGGGCGCAACTGTTGCCCCATTTGACGCCGACGGCGCGCGGTGTGCTGCGGGGGCGGCGTGACCTTGGCCCCGAAGCGCTGCAGGCGCTGGAAGCGTTCGGCTCGACCGATCTGGTGTTGACCACCGACTTGCGGGATCGGACGGATCAGGCCGAAGACATGCTGCTGACCCCCGACATGGTCGCCCCCCCCTCGCTGGAGCCGTCCGAGCGAGCGGAGGTTCCCGCTGATGAGGCGGAACCTGAAACCGAAGCGGTTGAGGAGCTCCAGGTTGGCGATGACCAGATCCGCAACCTAGTTAGCCGTATCGAACGCTTCACCAGCACGCGGCGCTCCCCCGACGCGAAGGTAGCGCGGGCAGAGGTGCAGGACGCGACCAGCGTACGGACCTTCGCCTTCGAAACCGACGCAGCGGGCATGGTCATCTGGATAGAACAGGGTCCACGCGCCGCGTTGATCGGTTTGTCCTTGGGCGAAACATCACTTCCGGGCGCGAGCGGGCCCGATGGCAGCGTCGTGGGCGCGTTCATGCGCCGCAGTGGAATTCAGAATGGCCGCTTCACCGTCGTGGGCGGTGCGATGGCAGGGGAGTGGAGACTATCGGCCACGCCCTTTTTCGATCCGCGATCGGGGCGTTTTCTGGGCTATCGCGGGCAGGCGCGGCGGCCCTATCTGCATGAAGTCGCCGTCGCCCCAGTCGCCGAACCGGTGTCGGTCGCGGGCCTTTCAGCGGATTCGCTGCGCCAGTTGGTGCATGAACTGCGCACCCCGCTCAACGCCATATTGGGGTTCGCCGACATCATAGAGCAGGAGCTGTTCGGACCGAGCGGGCCGGAATATCGCGAAATGGCGGGCAAGATCGCTGTCGATGCACGGCATCTGCTGGCGGCTTTCGACGACCTAGACCTCGCCGCCCGCGTATCGCGCGGCGAAGGAGCCGAAGCTCTGAGCGCCATCGACCCCGTCTTGCTGGTGGCCCAGGTTTCGGCTCGTTTCCGCGAGCAGGGCGAAGGCAGTGGCGCGCAGGTCGATATCGACATCGCCAGTGCCTTGCCCCTTGTCCGCATAGATCCGGTTCAGGGCGAGCGAATGGTGCAGCATCTGATGCGCACCGTGATTTCGGTGATGGCGCCGGGCGAAGTGCTGACAGGCGCCTGCTGGTTCCAACATGACAGCGGCAATGGATCGGTCGTGCTGGGCGTGGATCGCCCGGCCAGCCTTGACGGCATGGAGGAAAAGCAGCTTCTCGACCCCGGCTATACGGCAGAGGGCGATTGGGCGGACGGGCCGCTGCTGGGACTTGGTTTTTCCCTGCGCCTGATCCGCAGCCTGGCGGCAGGAAGCGGGGGGACGCTGCAGATAGAACTGGATCGCTTCCTGCTGACAATGCCCGCACTGGGCATAAGGGAAGACGCCGCCGGCAACGCTTGAACCAGGCAATCCTATCGCAACCATTAGCGGTTAGGGTCGCGGCATGACTTCAATCTATCACGATGGCAATCTGCTCCGCGCGCCAGCGAGCGATGATATGATTGCGCTCGACCCGGCATTCGGGACGCGGTTCATGTTGTTCGTCGATACCGAGGAAGAATTTGACTGGGCCGCGCCGTTCAGCCGTTCAGCGCACGGCGTAACCGCGCTGGCGGGCATGGAGCGGGGGCAGGCCTATTTCGCGCATGCGGGGGTCAAGCCGATCTATGTGACGGATTATCCGGTCGTGGACAGCGACGCGGCAGCGGCGATGATGGGCCGCTGGCTGGCCGATGACGCCGCCGACATTGGCGCTCATCTACACCCATGGGTCAACCCGCCCCATGTCGAGGATGTGACGGCAGCGAACAGCTATGCCGGATTTCTGCCCGATGTGCTGGAGCGCGCCAAGCTGGAAACGCTCTGCCAGCGGATCACTGAACGGTTTGGGCGGCGGCCGACCACCTATCGGGCTGGGCGCTATGGCGTCGGTCCAAACAGCGCGCGGCTACTGGAAGAGTCGGGCTTCCGACTGGACAGCTCCGTGCGTAGCCGTTTCGACTACCGGTCGCAGCATGGGCCGGATTTCCGGGGCATGCCGATCCATCCCTATCGGGCAGGCCCGCAGCGTCAGTTGATCGAACTGCCGCTGTCGACGGCGTTCACCGGACTTTTGCGGCGGGGTGGAGAGCGGCTTTATCATCATATGCAGGGCAGGGGACGCATGGGTGGAGCGCTGGCCCGCGCAGGCATGTTGAGCCGCGTGCCTTTGACGCCCGAAGGCGTGCCGCTGCGCGATGCGATCCGCGCCATCGATGCCCTGATCGAGGAAGGAGCGAGGGTGCTGAGCTTCAGTTTCCATTCTCCCACATTAGAGCCAGGCCACACGCCCTATGTGCGCGACCAGAATGATCTGACGGCCTTCTATCGATGGTGGGACGACGTGCTGGATCATCTTGCACGGCGCGACGTGCAGGCGGCTACGCTCGATCAACTATTTGCCGCCGTGCCAGAACGCGGACGGGCTTGCCAAGCGGCGTGATGCCTCCTAATCCGGCGGCAGGTGGGGCCTGTAGCTCAACGGTTAGAGCTGGCCGCTCATAACGGCTAGGTTGCGGGTTCGATTCCTGCCGGGCCCACCAATTTCTCCCAAATGATCGGCACGCGCACACCGGACGAATTGCTGACGACCCTGCATGCGTTGCTGCGGTGCAGTTGAAAATTGTGCAACGCAAAATTTCGCTTGCGACTCGGTCGAATCAGTGACAGCTTCACTTTCACCGAAGCAGGGGCGCTTTGGTACATAGATTGAACCTGACCGATGACGGTCAGGTCGATTGACGATCTGCAAAAGATCGATCCGGCAATGATGCCGCCCGGACAGGTCCGAAAGACCTCACTCCTGGCGGCTTTTTTATTGGTTTTCAGCGGTGGACGCGAATGCGCGCCATGGCTTCCATCATCATCTTCATCTTGGGCCGGAACATGATTCCGGCGATGGCTGGCTGCGTGCCTGACGCAGCGGGACGACTTCATCAGGGAAGGAATTGGGAATGGCGCAGGGGGACAATCCGAAAGGCATTAGTCGGCGGGGCGTGCTGAAAACCACCGGCACGGCGGCGATCGCTGCGGCAGTGCAGCAGGCATTTCCGTCAGGCGCTTTCGCCGCTGGTGCGGGGCCTGAAGTGGCGGGAGCGAAGCTCGGCTTTATCGCGCTGACCGACGCAGCTCCGCTGATCATCGCAAAGGAAATGGGCTTTTTCGCCAAGCATGGCATGCCCGACGTCCAGGTGGTGAAGCAGGCGAGTTGGGGCGCGACCCGGGATAATCTGGTGCTGGGCGCTGGCAGCGGCGGCATCGACGGAGCCCACATCTTGACGCCCATGCCCTACATGCTGACGCTGGGCACGATCGGCAAGGCGACGCCGATGAGCATCCTCGCCCGTCTGAATGTCAACGGTCAGGGCATTTCCGTTTCCAAGGAATATCTGGGGGCAAAGGCCGATACCAATTCCGGCAAGATGAAGGGCGTGATCGCCCAGCGCCGGGCCGCGGGCAAGAAAATTACCATGGCCATGACCTTTCCCGGCGGCACGCACGACCTGTGGATCCGCTACTGGATGGCTGCGGGCGGGATCGATCCCGACAAGGATGTCGAACTGATCACCGTTCCGCCCGCGCAGATGGTTGCGAACATGAAGGCGGATACCATGGACGCCTTTTGCGTCGGTGAACCGTGGAACGACCAGTTGGTGGCGCAGGGGCTTGGCTATACCGCCGTTTCCACTGGGCAGATGTGGATGAACCACCCCGAAAAGAGCTTTGCGATGCGTTCCGACTGGGTCGCGAAAAACCCCAGAGCGGCAATCGCCATCACGGCTGCAGTCATCGAGGCGCAGCGCTGGGCCGATAATCCGGCCAACAACGCAAAGCTGGCCAGCATTATCTCCGGGCGGGACTATCTGAAATGTCCGGTAACCGACATCGCCGACCGCCTGCAGGGAAATTTCACCATGGGCGATGGCAGAAAATTCCCGAATGCCGCGTTCAAGATGAAGTTCTTCAGCGGCTATGCATCCTTCCCCTACAAGAGCCACGACCTGTGGTTCCTCACGGAGAACCAGCGCTGGGGCAAGCTGCCCATGTCGCTCAATACGAAGGCGACGATCGCAAAGGTCAACCGTTCGGACATCTGGCGCAAGGCGGCCGCGATGCTGGGCGGCAAGGGTCCTGCCAGCGACAGCCGCGGGGTCGAGAAATTCTTTGACGGCAAGACGTTCGATCCCGCCAATCCCAAGGCCTATCTGGCCAGCCTGGCGATCAAGCGCGTCTGATGGGCCAGCAGCAGAGCATGGCTTCACCACAGCCCACCGCAGGCCGTGTCACTCAATTGGGGAAGATTGTGCCCTATCCTGAAGAAGCGATCGCCCGCCGCAGATTCGAACCGGTGGCAGCGCCTGTTCACCCGCTGGCGCTCAAGGCCCGCGCGGTGGCGGCCAGCGTGCTGCCGACCATATTGATGGTCGGCGGACTGCTGCTGTTCTGGCAGATATTATGCGGTTCACCGGACTCGAATTTCCCCAGCCCGCTCAAGGTCTGGCAGGAAAGCCATGACGTCATCATGCACCCGCTAAAGGGCGTGGACATCGGCCTGACCCACTTCAGCATCCAGGCGGCAGGCGATGTGGGGATTGCCGGTCATATCCTGACCAGCCTCAGCCGCGTCCTTTTCGGCTACAGCATCGCGGCGGTCGTGGGCGTCGGCCTGGGCATATTGATTGGCCAAAGCGTTTTCGCCTTCCGTGCGCTGGACCCGCTGTTCCAGGTGTTGCGAACGGTGCCGCCGCTCGCCTGGCTGCCGATCAGCCTCGCCATCTTCCAACAGGCGCAGCCTTCGGCGATCTTCCTGATCTGCATCACCGCGGTCTGGCCGATCATCCTCAACACCGCTGCGGGGGTTCAGACCATTCCGGCGGCCTATCGCAACGTCGCCAGGGTGCTGGCGCTCAACCCCATCGAATATTTCACCCGCATCATGCTGCCCGCGACCGTGCCGCATATGTTCACAGGCCTGCGGATCGGTGTCGGCATGAGTTGGCTGGCCATCGTCGCAGCCGAGATGGTGCAGGGCGGCACTGGCGTCGGCTTCTTCATCTGGGACAGCTACAACAGTTCGCTGCTGACCGACACGATCGTGGCGCTGGTCTGGATCGGGATGGTCGGCTTTGCGCTGGACCGCATCGTTGCCCTGGCCGGGCGCATCATCGGCCGGGCCGGCTGAAAGGAGACAGCATCATGAAACAACGCAGCTATCTCGCGCTGGAAGGCATCACCGTCGAGTTCCCGACCAAGGCCGGTAGCTTCTGCGCCCTGGATGGTATCGACCTGGAAGTGGAAAAGGGCCAGTTCGTCGCGCTTATCGGCCATTCGGGCTGCGGTAAGTCGACGCTGCTCAACGCAGTCGCCGGATTGGTCAAGCCCACCAAAGGCGTGATCCTGCTGGATGGAGAAGCGATCGATACGCCCGGACCTGACCGCGCGGTCGTGTTCCAGGACCATTCGCTCCTGCCATGGCTGACGGTGGAGGAAAATGTGCGCCTGGCCGTCGACAAGACGGCAGGCGGCAAGAACAAGGCAGAGCGCAAGGATTGGGTCATGCACAATCTGGAACTTGTGCAAATGACCCATGCCGCAACCAAACGCCCCGGTGAGCTGTCAGGCGGCATGAAACAGCGTGTCGGCATCGCCCGCGCCATCGCGATGAACCCGCGCGTGCTGTTGATGGACGAGCCTTTCGGCGCACTGGATGCCTTGACGCGGGCGGCGCTTCAGGACGTCGTGATGGACCTTCAGGCGCGGCTCAACAACACGGTGCTGATGATCACCCATGACGTCGATGAAGCCGTACTGCTGGCCGACCGCGTAGTGATGATGACCAACGGCCCGGCTGCGCGCATCGGTGAAGATCTCACCGTACGTCTGGCGCGACCGCGTGGTCGGCTCGAAGCAATCGATACGCCCGAATATGCAGAGGCGCGCTCCGCCGTCATCCATTTCCTGCATGAACGTTATCGCAATCCGGCGACGCTCGCCGCCTGAAGGATATGCCGTCCAACGAGGCGGCCAATAATTACCGGACAAGAGAGGATGCCCTGATCGGCCCAATGCCATCGGGAGCAAAGAGGGGGAATTATGCGTAAATTATGTTTGTTACTGTCGGCATCCGCACTGGGAACTGCCGCCACGCCGGCACTGGCGCAGGACGTCGTGTTCAAACCGATCATCGATGCGCGGCTGCGCTATGAAATGGTCGAGCAGGACGGTCCCTTGCCGCTTGTCAAAGACCGTGAAGCCAATGCCGTGACCTTGCGGATGCGTGCGGGCGGCGAATTGTCGAAAGGTCCCTTTGCCTTTCTGGCCGAGGCCGAAGGTACGCTGGCCATCGACGAAGATTATAACAGCGGCGTCAATGGCAAGGCACTCTATCCGATCGTCGCTGACCCGGAAACGGTCGAGGTAAACCGCGTCCAGCTGCAATATCGTACCAAGCCGCTGATCGTCACCGTAGGCCGCCAGCGCATCAACCTGGACGACCAGCGCTTCGTCGGGTCGGTCGCATGGCGTCAGAATGAACAGACCTTCGACGCCGTGCGCGTCGAATATATGGGCGTGAAAAACCTGAAGGTCGACCTCACCTACGCAATTTCGGCCCGCACCATCTGGGGGATTGACGGCGGCAAGTTCGGATCGGCCAACCGCCCGACCAATATCGATGGCGACAACATCTTCGCCAATATTTCCTACAAGACGCAGTTCGGCACGCTGACGGGTTTCGCCTATCTGGTCGATCAGAATGAAGCCGTGCCCGCGCTGCTCCGCAACAGCAGCCAGACCTATGGCGCGCGATTTGCCGGGGCCATGCCGATCACTGGCAAGGTGAAGCTAAGCTATCTGGCCAGCTACGCCCGGCAGAGCGACTATGCGAAAAATCCCGTCGACTATGCCGCCGACTTTGCGACGGCTGAACTGGGGTTGGAGGTTGCAGCCTTCAAGCTGACGGCAGGATATGAACTGCTTGGGTCGGACAAGGACGCGACCGGCATCGCCGGTGGCTTTGCATTCCAGACGCCGTTCGCCACGCTGCACAAGTTCAACGGCTGGGCCGACAAGTTCCTGACGACGCCGGGCACCGGCCTTCAGGACCAATATGCCGGGATCGCCTACAGCGTCCCCAAGATCGGAAAAGCAGGCCCGCTGGTCGCGTCCTTCACCTTCCACCGCCTGAGCAGCGACCGGCAATCGATCCACTATGGCGACGAATATAACGCCCAAGTGACGCTGAAGATCGACAAGCATCTCAGCGCATTGGTGAAATATGCCGACTATGAACGGCAGGGCATCGCCAGCTTCGCCGGTGACGCGGACACGCGGAAGTTCTGGGCGCAGATCGACTACGCGCTGTAACCTTTGAGGAATTGAAACGGGACGCCGTCGCGGAGCCATAAGCTGCGCGGCGGCGTTGCTGTTTTTGGGGAGCTAGGGGGGAGCGTTTTGGAAGGGGACGACTCAGAGCGTGGACATCATAAACTACTTCTGCCTGAGATGCGGGATCGCAAGGCGCTGGAGCGCGCCGAGCAGGGACGGATGATGAATCGGACTTTCCTGAGGGTTTGCAGGTGACGCAGGGGAGAGTTGAAATGACTTCGGTCGTTCTTCTTACGTTATAGTTAAATTAGAGACTCAGCCTCCTCAAAGAGCGGGGCATACGCGCCGACCTTCATCTCTGCATGGTCCGGTCGCGACTTTGCGATGGTAGCCGGGGATCGCTTCGCCAGCGCGTTAAGAGACTGGCTGATGTCCCATGTATCGGTGTCGTCGATGAAGAGAAGTCGATCATGAAGAAGAGACTTTTCGACTTGACGTACGCGAAGAGGCCGCTTGCTTCCATATTGCTGCACCCAAGCCTCTGCAGCGGGCTTGAGCCCTTTTTGAATGCGACCTTCAGCGCCGAGTAAATCCACCTGCACTCCTTCGGGGACCATGACGGCATATTTCGAAAGAACTTCCGGTCCTGCATAGGGGTCAATGAACAGCGCCCGAACTTTCGCAGTCTCTAGCGCGGAAGCCAGTACGGTCAGCGCTTCAAACACGTCCCCAGCGGCGATAAAGCCGCCTTGCACCGCTTGGGGGAGCTTCTGCTCAACCTTCGCGAGCGTTCGGTAGAGGATGTTTCGGATCGCATGTACATTCTGCTTAGCTAACACGCCTACCAGTCCGTCACCTTTAACTTGCAGCGAAGCTATGTCCATTCCCCCGCCACAAGCGACGACAGCGTTATGCAACCGCCCGAGCCAGCGAGAAAGCTCGGCAGACGGCTGCTCAAAGTCGGGCTCAGTCTCAGCAAGTTCCCGCAACTGAGCGTAGATCGCTTCTTCCTTCACATGCCCCCCTTCCTTGCCGATGAGCTTCGTAACCCACGGAGTTTTCATGCCCTATCAGGGAACCTGAGTAGAACGGGAACAGGCTTAGAGTCGAGCGCCCGCGTTATGACGATCAGACGAGCTCGCCGACATACAAAGCTGGCCTACAAGTCAGCCAGGCTTGCATCTAATGCATTGAAAATACATGTTTTATGAAATTGGTCGGGGAGACAGGATTCGAATAAATAATTGGAATCGCCTAATAAAAAAAGGTAAAAAGCGCCACACAACACCTGCACAGCTAGGGAGCTCCGGCGGTTTCCGGCCATAATCTGCACAGATTCTACACAGCGGAGTGTGGCGCGTGGCATTCATCACGGACAAGGAGCAGTTGAAATCCGGCCTGATCATTTTCCGGCGCGGCGACGTCGCGCACCGAAACTACTATTGCCGGATCAGGCTGGCCAAGGAGGATCGCTACAAGACGATTGCTTTGCACACATCGAGTGTTCAAGCAGCACGCGATGAGGCATTCGACCTCGATGCCGAGGTTCGCTTCAAACTGAAACATGACGTCCCCGTCTTCAACCGGCCCTTTCGCGACGTTGCCGAGGAATATATCACCACCATCGAGCGCCGCGCCAACAATGGTGTGGTCTCTCCGCACCGCGCCAAGCGCCTCAAAAACTGGCTTCGGGGCTCGCTCGATGCTTACATCGGCAGCACGCAGGTTCATTTGATCAGTCAGGATCGCTGGGCGCAATATCCGACATGGCGGCGCGAAAATGGCAAAGGTCGGCACCGCGCGCTTATCAGCGATTCTACGATCGCGAGTGAGATGGGGGCGTTCAATGCCGTCATGAACTACGCGATCAGCAAGCGTTATGTGCCAGCGAGCAATCGCTTCGAGGGCAAGCCGAAGCTCAAGACGATGCGCCGCGATGCGTTTACTGCTGAAGAGTATCGAAAACTCCACAGCGTCGGGCGCAAGTGGATCAAGGAAGCGACCACGCCGCAAGGCACTTGGTATCGGACCATGTGCTACAATTTCATTCTCATCATGTGCAATACCGGGATGCGCCCGCCCGAGGCGAAGAATTTGCGCTGGAAGGATATTGCGGCGGCAAAGGATCGCGATGGCCGCGAGATCGCCGTTCTGTTCGTTCAAGGAAAAGGCAAATCTCGCAATCTCGTCGCTCCCAAAAGTGTTGCCGATTATCTGGACCGGGTGCGTAACCTTTCCAAAGCCACCAAGCCAGATGATCCTGTGTTCTCAATCATCAACGGCAAGGCGGCGAAATACCTCTACAGCGACACCGTGCAGGCGCTGTTGGAGGAGTCGGGGCTACGCGACGGGCCGAATGGCATTCCGCGCTCGACCTATTGCTTCCGGCATACCTATGCGACCTTCCGCCTGAGCGATGGCGTCGATGTCTATATCCTCGCTGAACAGATGGGCACCTCGGTCAAAATGATCGAAGACCATTATGGCCATGTAAACACGATCAAACATGCCGACCGCGTGTTGCAGGGCATGACCGGCTGGGAATTGATCCGCGAGCCGGGCGACGACAGCGTCGCAGCGGCGAAAGCCGCGAAGGCTGCCGCGACACGCGACCGGGCTGGCCGATCCGGGCCGATAAGGCGAGCCCGCGCCTGACCAGTGATCAAGCACTTTCTCAGGCGTTGGCCTGCTTCGCTTCCAGCCGCCGAGTTCGGCGGCCGATGGTCAAGGGCAACGCTCCTGCCCGCTTTTGCGACGCGCCGCTGGCGCTTCAGCTCGCAAAAACGGCAAAGCGCACATGGGAATTAGGCGCGCAGAGACTCAAGCGCCCCCATGTTCGCGTCTTTCCGCCGACGCCGCCGCCCCTTCGCCGTGGCGAACTTAAAGGGGTGGTGGCAAGGGTTTACGGAGCAATTTCGCCTCGACTTACACAAACGCTCACACATTTTGGTCGAAATCGCCCAATTTCGGGCGCAATGATCTCCCTACACAAATACTATCGCAGGAATCCGCTCGTTCTTTTGGTAGCCTCGCCAGACTCAAAATCCCGTTCCGCAAGGAGTGTGGGTTCGATTCCCACCGCCTGCACCATCCAAGATAGCAGGCTCTGAAAAATCCGCCGCACGGAGGGCAGGAGTCTGCATCAGCGGATCAGCCTGGGGTCGAACGACCCGTGATCCGCTGCGCGAAATGACAATAGAACGGCATTGTCATGTCCGGACAATCTGGCGACCGGGAGCTTGCCAAGGATGTTCGCACGTTCCTCGACAAGCATCAGGGTATGAATGCCACGCCCGAAGTTTTTGCGGCGCACCATGGCCGCATAATAGGCGCAGAACAAAGAGGGCTGTATCGCCCGCGCATGATCGACCGCCCAAAGATCGCGGACGGTGCCGGTAGGGAGTATTGGATTCATCGGTTTATACCCACCGTTGGGGTATTGGGCGGTGCAAAGGGGAATGTCCTGGAATTGGCGGATGCTGTGGAAAAAGTCGGCCCCCGTATTTTTCTGTCGGCGCGCTGGATCTTCTGACCAAATTAATCGGCTGCTGTGAATCGAGGCTGCTTGGCAGGGTCCGTTTACCGACAGGTGGGTTACGGGCAACGGGGTGGTATAGCTGCCATTCGCTCAGACGGCCTGCCTCCAACGCCAGGGCGTCGCTCATCGGCGGGGCTGAACGGCGAGCGGTTCGCTTGCTGGCAAGAGCGGTCCGCATGCTCCCAGCATCAGGCTGAATGCATGCCGACCCATCTGATCATTTGGCCGCCGGGGTTCCGGCCAGCGCCTGGGCAGATGGCTTGTTGATCGCATCGACGCTGCTGTCGGCAATCATCGCCTTCGACATGGTGACGGCTTCGGTCTTGATGGCTGGATCATCGCTTGTCTGGCTGGCTCCGATCAGCGCGGACAGGAGGATGTTCTTGTTGATCGCGTCCGGCTTTTCGGCGACCGCCTTGCTCGCGAGCGGAAGCGCTTCGGCATAATAGGGGGCCGCCCCTGCCTTGTCCTGCCTGCCCAGTTTGAAATTGCCCAGCTGGATCAAAATCCCGGTCAGCACGCCCCGGCTTTGCGCGTCGGCGGGCCGGGCGGCAATGACCTTCCGCCAATAGGGCAGGCTTTCTTCGTACAGCGGGGGAACGGCGTCCAGCTGTTGCAGACCGGCCTTTGCGGCTGCCGCGGCGTAAAGGGCGTTGGCCAGGAAATTTACATTATCGATATTGTCCGGCTGCACTTTAACAGCGTCGCGGATGGCGGGCAGGGCGGCTTCATATTTTGCCGATGCCGTAACATTGTCGCCGCTCTGCTGCGCCTGCTGACCGGCGGTAAAATCCGACACCGCCTGGTTGAAGGCCTTAATCTGGTCAGGGCCGAGTGCTGGCGCGGGTGCGTCGGTGGCCTGCCCGGCGGGGGCGGTGGCCTGTCCCGCTGGCTCGGCGGCTTGCCCCGCTGGGGCAGCGTCCTGGGCGAATGCGGGAACGGAAACTGAAACAAACAGGGCTGTCAGCAAAGCACGGTGCATCTTGTCATTTCTCCGGCTGTGCGGACGCGCGCCGGAAGGAAAAAATCAGACACACGACCACGATTTCAATATGCTAAAAGGCGTCACGCCTCATCGTAAACTAGGGACAGTTGATCGAGGATCAACCCCTTTTGGCCTTTACGGAAGCTAGCCGGTCGGAGGTGAAGACGTGATGAACCGTTTGGAAAGGCCGTGATAGAGCCGTTCCTTGCAGACGAGATGGGCGGCAAAATCGGCGGTCAGCGCCGACGCAAGAAGGGGCAGCATCAGGCCCCTGCTGGCGGTCGTTTCTGATATGATGATCACCGCCGTCAGAGGGGCGCGGACCACGCCGGTGAAATAGGCGATCATGCCCAGCAGCACGATGGCGCCGGGCGGATAGGACGGGAAGATGCTGCGCAGCATATCTCCCACGCCCGCTCCAACCGATAGTGACGGAGCAAAAATGCCACCGGGCAGGCCGGACACGGCGGTTGCCAGGCTTGCCAGGAATTTGGCGGCTGCAAACCACTGGGGAACGTCGGCGCCCGATATCGCAGCATGAGCGGTGCGGTATCCAGTGCCCCAGGTCAGGCCGGTGCAGGTGCCCAGCATCGCGACGACCAGGCCGCAAATAGCGGCGAACAGGACGGGCCGGGCGCGCATCCAGCGCATCGGCGCGAAATTCGTCACCCCCGCGCCAAGCATCAGGCGCGAAAACAGGCCGCCCGCAAGGCCGCCGAACAATCCTGCGACCGGCGCGGCGATCAGCGCATCACGTGCGCTCAACGTCTGATGCATTTCGCCGAAATAGACATAGTCCCCGGATATGCCCAGACTGACCATGCCAGCGATCAGGACGGCGGCCATCACCAGCAGGGTCATGCGCTGTTCATAGGCGGCGGCCAGTTCTTCGATAGCGAATGCGACGCCGGCGAGGGGCGTGTTGAAGGCTGCCGCCACGCCCGCCGCGCCACCCGCGATATAGACAGAAGCGCGCAGCGGGACGGCCATGATCCGGTGCGCATATCCCATGATCGACGCCGCAATTTGGACCGTGGGGCCTTCGCGTCCGACCGATGCGCCCAGAAACAGGCTGCCGATCGTCAGGAAGAATTTGGCGCATACCGTGCGGGCCGACACCAGCCTGTCCATGCCGCGATCGGGATCACGCGATGCGGCGATCACCTGCGGAATGCCGGAGCCTGCGGCCACGGGCACATATTTGCGTGTGATCCACACCAGCAGCGCAAAGCCGGGCGGCGTCACGGCCAGCGGCGCCCACCACCATCGCCGCACGCCTTCCAGAAATAATTCCCCCGCCAGATCCGCCAGATGCGCGAACAGCAACGCCACCAAGCCGACGAGGATTGCGCCGCCTACGATGGCGATGCGCCGACGCCAGACCCGCGCCTGGGGACCGTGACGCCGCAGCATGATCCTGACGCGGCGGAGCATGGGGTTCGCGCTGCGCTGTGTCATTGGCGGCTTGTCCCACGACCTGAGAGGGAGAAATTCATCGGCATCCGCCATGATCCTGCTGTCATCGCTCAGACAGGCTCTGACCGGTCGATCAGGCCGCTGTCCAGCAGGGGCGCGGCATCGATATGCTGGGCATCCATCAGCATGGCAAGGCGTTCGACCGCCGCCAGGATCATCGCCTGTTCCCATTGCGGCAGGCGGACGAAGCGCGCGGTAAAGGTTGTCTGCATCGGATCGGGAGCGCCCGCCAAGGCCATATGGCCGGCGGACTCGATCGTCAGGATGAACTGCCGCTTGTCCCGGTCGCTGCGCTGCCGATGAACAAAGCCCAATTCCTGTAGCCGGTCGACAATGGTGGTAATCGTCGCCTGGCTGAATTGAAGAGCATTGGCGATGGCGCTGGGCGTGGCCGCTTCCCGAGCGGCGATTTCCCGGAGCACCAGCAATTGCGATGGGGTGAGGCCCGTTGCGGCGGCAAGCTGGCGGCTGCCAATGTCCGTCGCGCGCAGAACGCGGCGGAGGGCGCGAAGCGTGAGCGGAGCGAACTCTGAATCCATAGTCATTTGATAGAGAAATGTAGAGCACCGCGCCAGCCCATTTCCTTCGAGTAATTAAGCATCTTTGCCAGATACTTCGGTAGTCGAAGGATTGGTTTTGACGGCTCAGGGTTGAAAACTGAGTCGAAATCAGTATATAAAGCGCCGCACCGTCGCAGGAGACATCGTCCTGCCAGAAAATATAATTCGGGAGATTAACAATCTTTGATCGAATATCCGGCGCGGCGCGGGGGCTGCCACGGTCTTCTTCGCGTCCCGACCCCGGCAATTGTGACGACATTATTTTACGCAGGCCGACTGCGGCTGACGGCCCTGCCGTCACTCGACTGATCGCGGGTTGTCCGCCGCTCGATCCGAACTCGGCCTATTGCAACCTGTTGCAATGCACGCATTTCGCCGACTTCTGCATTGTCGCCGACCGGCAGGGCGACGTTGTGGGATGGGTTTCGGGCTATCGCCCTCCATCCAGCTCGGAATGCTTTTTTGTCTGGCAGGTCGCCGTGTCACCGGTCGCGCGTGGCATGGGTCTGGCGGGCCGCATGATCGAAACGCTGCTCGACCGGCCAGAGGCAAGCGGTGTCACCCACCTGATCACCACCGTCACGGACGACAACAAGCCATCATGGGCGTTGTTCGAAGGGCTGGCCGCCCGATGGAATGCATCACTTTCCCGGCGCGCGCTGTTCGAGCGCGACGCTCATTTCGCCGGCGCCCACTCCACCGAGTGGGAAGCACGCATCGGCCCGCTGCGCCGCTGACGGCGCAACCCATCAACAGGAGGAACGACGAGATGATATTCACCCGTCCCAAGCCCACGTCCCATGCACCTGACACGAGCATTTACGAGCGCCGCGAATCCGTCGTGCGCAGCTATGCCCGGTCCATGCCCCGCCAGTTCACCAGGGCGGAAAGCGTGTGGATGCACGACAATCAGGGTGGCCGCTATCTGGATTTCCTGTCCGGCTGTTCGACGCTGAACTATGGTCACAATCATCCTGTGCTGAAGCAGGCGCTGCTGGATTATATCGCGGGCGACGGCATCACCCACGGGCTTGACCTGCATACGGATGCGAAGGCGGACTTTCTAAATACGCTGGAGCAGGTGATCCTGAAGCCGCGCGGGCTGGATTATCGTGCGATGTTCACCGGGCCGACCGGCACTAACGCGGTGGAAGCAGCGATCAAGCTGGCGCGCAAGGTGACGGGCCGTGAAATGGTCATCGCCTTCACCAACGGTTTCCACGGCATGACGCTGGGCGCGCTCGCCTGCACCGGCAATGCCGCCAAGCGGGGTGGCGCGGGCGTGCCGCTGAACCATGTGGCGCATGAACCCTATGACGGCTATCACGGGCCGGACGTGGACACGGCGGAACTGCTGGAACGCCGCCTGGCCGACCCGTCGAGCGGTCTGGACGCGCCGGCCGCGATCCTGGTGGAAACGGTGCAGGGCGAAGGCGGGCTGAACGTCGCGTCGCCTGAATGGCTGCGCAAGATCGCCGCCATCGCCAAACGCCACGGCGCGTTGATGATCGTCGATGATATTCAGGCCGGGTGCGGTCGGACGGGAGGCTTTTTCAGCTTCGAAGGCGTGGGCTTTACGCCCGACATCGTCACGATGGCCAAGTCATTGTCCGGCATGGGCCTGCCCTTTGCCCTGACGCTGTTTCGCCCCGAACTCGATCAATGGTCGCCGGGCGAGCATAACGGCACATTCCGGGGCAATAACCACGCCTTTGTCACCGCCACGGCGGCATTCCGTCATTTCTGGAGCGATGACCGCTTTCAGGAGGATATCGACCGCCGCGCCGCGCTGCTGGAGCGCCGGCTGGATGCGATCGCAGCCGAATTTGGTCTGTCGACGCGGGGCCGGGGGATGATGCGGGGCATCGACCTTGGATCTGGCGAAACCGCAGCGACGGTCACCGCCGCCTGCTTCGACCGCGGCGTCATCATCGAAACCAGCGGGGCGCATGACGAAATCGTCAAGGTGCTCGCCCCGCTCATCATCGACGACGCCCTGTTGTCCGCCGGGCTGGATATCGTCGAACGCAGCATTCGCGAAGCGTTGTCCGCGCCCATCGGCGTGGCCGCCGAGTAAAAAGGAGACAGTCATGATCGTTCGCAAACTTCAGGCAATTCGCAAGTCGGACCAGAATGTCCGCACCGACCAGTGGGAAAGCGCCCGCCTTCTGCTGAAGGATGACGACATGGGTTTTTCCTTCCATGTTACCACCATGTATGCGGGTGAAGAGATCCACATGCACTATCAGAACCATCTGGAAGCCGTGCTGGTCCTGAAAGGCACCGGCACTATCGAGGATCTGGGGACAGGCGTCACCCACCAACTCGCGTCCGGGGTGATGTATGCGCTCAACGCCCATGATAAGCATGTGGTCCGACCGGAAACCGACATATTGACCGTGTGCGTGTTCAATCCGCCCGTGACTGGCCAGGAAGTGCATGACGAAAACGGAGCCTATCCCGCCGCTGCCGACATGGCGCGCGAGCCTGCGCCCGTAAGTTGACCCTAAACCAGAAAGGGGGAAGTCCCTTGCAAGACATCTACCCGTCCCGCCAGTCCGTTCAGGCGGAAATGTTGCCGCGCCTGGACCCTGTCGTTCACAGCGACTGGACCAATGGCGCACCCATCACGCAGGATCAGGCCGCGATGTTCGATCGCGACGGCTATCTGGTTCTGGACGATCTGTTTTCCCAAGAGGAAGTCACCTTCCTGCAAAGGGAGGCAGGTAAGCTACTGGCCGATCCCGATGCGCTGGAGGCCGAAACGGTCATCAGCGAGCCGGGCGGCTGGGAAATCCGGTCGATCTTTCGCATCCACGCGCAAAGTCCGGTCATCGCCCGGCTGGCCGCCGACGAGCGGCTGGCCAATGTCGCGCGATTCCTGTTGGGTGACGAGGTGTATATCCACCAATCACGCCTCAACTATAAGCCCGGATTCCAGGGCAAGGAATTTTACTGGCACAGCGATTTCGAAACCTGGCATGTCGAAGACGGTATGCCCCGGATGCGGGCGCTGTCCATGTCGGTGCTGCTGGCTGAAAACACGCCGAACAACGGGCCACTGATGCTGATCCCCGGATCGCACCGCACCTTCCTGACCTGCGTCGGAGAGACGCCGGAAGACCATTATCGCATGTCGCTCAAGCGCCAGGAATATGGCGTGCCGGACGAGGATAGTCTGGCGGAGCTGGCCGACCGGCACGGCATCGTCGCGCCGACCGGGAAGCCGGGTGCCGTCGTGATTTTCGACTGCAATGTCATGCACGGATCGAATGGGAATATCACCCCGTTCCCGCGCGCCAACGCCTTCATGGTCTATAATGCCGTCAGCAACCGGCTGGTGGCTCCGTTCGGCGTCGACAAGCCAAGGCCCGATTTCATCGCTGCTCGCGCAGAGGCTGAGCCGGTCGTGCCGCAGGTCGGGCCGCTGATGGAAGGGGTGCTGGCATGACGGGCACGCACAGCGTCGAAAAGATCGGCGGAACATCCATGGCCGCGACTGCGACATTGTTCGACAATGTGTTGATCGCCGGGCGCAAGGGTGCGGACCTCTATAACCGCATCTTCGTCGTGTCAGCCTATGCGGGGATGACCGACCTGTTGCTGGAGCACAAGAAAAGTGGCGTTTCCGGCGTCTATGCCCGCTTTGTCGCGGATGATGGCGCGGACGGATGGCGGCTGGCGATGGGCGATGTCAGGCGCGCCATGCAGGAACGCAACGCCGCCATATTCGCGCGGCCCGAAAGCGTTCAGGAAGCGGACGCCTTTGTCGACCGGCGCATCGACGCGGTCGCGGCCTGTCTGGAAGATCTGGCGCGGTTGCGCAGCCATGGGCGCTTCTGCGTCAAGGAACAGTTGATGACCGTGCGCGAACTGCTGGCGGGTCTGGGGGAAGCGCATAGCGCCCATAGCACCGCGCTGCTGTTGCGCGACCGTGGGGTCAATGCCTGCTTCGTCGATCTGACGCTTTGGGACCAGCAGGATATGCGCGGCCTGGATGAACGGATCGAACAGGCCTTTGCAGGCGTCGACCTGACGACCAGCCTGCCCATCGTCACCGGCTATGCCGGGTGCAGCGAGGGCATGGTGCGGCGTTATGCCCGTGGCTATTCGGAAATGACCTTTTCGCGCGTCGCCGTGCTGACGGGCGCGCGGGAAGCCATCATCCACAAGGAGTTTCACCTGTCGAGCGCCGACCCGAAACTGGTCGGCACGGACAAGGCGCGCAAGATCGGCCGCACCAATTATGATGTCGCCGATCAGCTGGCCAATCTGGGCATGGAGGCGATCCATCCCGGCGCGGGCCGGGGTCTGCGCCAGACGAACATCCCGCTGCGCGTCCGCAATACGTTCGACCGGGAAGATGGCGGCACGCTGATCTGCGGCGACTATGTGTCGGAAAGCCCGCGCGTCGAGATCGTCACCGGCACCGCCACGCCCAGGCGCTCCAGTTCTTCGAACAGGATATGGTGGGCGTGAAGGGTTATGATACGGCGATATTGGAAGCGCTGGCCCGGCATGATGCCTGGATCGTCAGCAAATCGTCCAACGCCAACACCATCACCCATTATCTGGCGACCGATCCGGCAACCATGAAAAGGGTGATAGCGGACTTGCAGGCGCGGTATCAGGACGCGGCGATATCGACGCAGCCGGTCGCGATCGTTTCCGTCATCGGCAGCGACATATCCAGGCCGGGACTGGTGCCTGATGCGCTTCAGGCGCTGGCCGCAGCAGATGTTGAAGTGATCGCGATGCAGCATCAGATCCGCAATGTGGACGTCCAGTTCGTGGTCAACGCCGCCCAGTTCGACATGGCCGTGCAGGCGCTGCACCGGGCGCTGGTGGAAGAAGGGGCGCCTGTGCTGGAGGGACGGCGCGCGGCCTGACGCCGACGCCGCCTGCACCCATGCTTCTGGCGATCCAGCCTGTCCGCAGCCTGCTGCTGTCCATATTCATGCTGATGAGTGGAAGCGGCTTTCTGGCGACGCTCATCAGCCTTCGGCTGGAGCGCGCGGGCAGCGGGACCATGGCGATCGGCATGGTCGCGACCGCCTATTTCGGTGGTTTGGTGCTGGGGTCGCTGCGGGCTGGCGGCGTGGTGCGGCAGGTCGGCCATATCCGCGCCTTCGCTGCCTTTGTGGCGCTGCTGTCGGCCAGCACGCTCGCTTATGCCTTGCTTGCGCACCCATTATTCTGGTCGATGCTGCGGCTGATCGATGGCGTCTGTGTCGCCGGTGTGTTCGTATGTCTGGAAAGCTGGCTGAACGACCGTGCAGAGCCGCACATGAGGGGCAGCGTGCTGGCGGCCTATATGGTCGCCCTCTATTCGGGGCAGGCCGTGGGCCAGTTGCTGCTGGGCGCGGCAGGCGCTTATCCGGCGATCCCGTTTCAGATTGCATCGATCCTGATTTCGCTCGCGATCATTCCGCTTTGCCTGACCCGCAGTTCCGCGCCCGCCCCGGTCGAAGCGAGCGCCTTTTCGATCCGGTCGCTGCTGGCGGCTTCTCCCCTCGGCACCATTGGCGCACTCGCCACCGGGCTGATGCTGGGGGCCTTTTATGGGCTGGCGGCGGTGCATGTCCGGCGGCTGGGATTGGAGCTTGCGGAGACCGCGCGGTTCATGATGATCGTTATTCTGGGCGGCGTGGCGCTGCAATGGCCGCTGGGACGGCTGTCCGACCGTTATGACCGGCGGGCCGTGATCATCATCAGTTTCGCCATCGTCCTGCTGGTCAGCCTGGCCCTGGCGCTGACAGCATCCGGCGGATTCGGCCTGCTGACGCTGGGCGCTTTGTTCGGCGGTCTCAGCTTCGCGCTCTATCCCCTGTGCGTTGCCCATTGCAACGACCGGCTGCTGGAATCGGAACGCGTGACTGCCAGCGGACGGCTGGTGCTGCTTTACTCGGTAGGGGCGGCATTCGGTCCGGTCTGCGCCGCAGGTTTCATGACCGTTTCGGGCACGGGCGGGCTGTACCTGTTCATCGCGATGTGCGCTGGCCTGGCGCTGTTGCTGGGATTGTGGCGTCAGCGGGCTTCCGACCCCGTCCCGTCCGCCGAACAGCAGGAATTCCAGATCATGCCGCGCACGACCCCCATGGCATCGCTGCTCGACCCCAATGTTTCGGATGACGAGCCTATCGCAGGACAAATGAGATGACCGCAACTTCGGCCACCCTTCCAGCCACGCCCGACGCTCAGGCAGCGGACGTAGTCACGATGCGCCGCGCGATTGCGGCTTCGGCCATGGGTAATGCGACCGAGTGGTTCGACTATGGCATCTACGCTTATGGCGTCACCTATATTTCGGCTGCGCTCTTTCCCGGAGATACGGACGAAGCGGTGCTGTTCGCGCTGGCGACCTTTGCCATTTCCTTTCTGGTAAGGCCGCTGGGCGGGCTGTTCTGGGGGCCGTTGGGTGACCGGCTGGGCAGGAAGTCGGTGCTGGCGCTGACCATCCTGTTGATGGCAGGCGCGACGCTGTGCGTGGGGCTGATCCCCAGTCATGCCAGCATCGGCATGTGGGCACCCGCGCTGTTGATCATCCTGCGCATGGTGCAGGGTTTTTCCACCGGCGGCGAATATGGCGGCGCAGCGACGTTCATGGCGGAATATGCACCCGACGACCGCCGGGGCTTTTTCGGCAGCTTTCTGGAGTTCGGGACGCTGGCAGGCTTTTCGCTGGGTGCATCGCTGATGCTGGGATTTTCCCTGACGCTGGGTGAAGAGGCGATGCACCAATGGGGTTGGCGCGTCCCCTTTCTGATTGCCGGGCCGATGGGGCTGGTCGGCATGTATCTTCGGTCGAAGATGGAGGACACGCCGATCTTCCGTGAACATGCAAGCCGGGAAGAAGCTGCGCCAACCCCTGGCCTCAGCCTGCTGATGCGGCGCTACCGGCGGCCTATGCTGGTCGTCGGCGGACTGGTCGTGGCGCTCAATGTCGTCAACTATACGCTGCTCAGTTACATGCCGACCTATCTTCAGCGGCGCATCGGCCTTTCCCCGGACGAAGCGCTGATCGTGCCGATTATCGGCATGTTGTTCATGATGGCTTTCCTGCCCTTCGCGGGCAAATTGTCGGACCGGGTGGGGCGGCGGCCGATGTGGCGCGTCTCGCTGATCGGGCTGCTGATTGGCGCGGTGCCGCTCTATCTGCTGATGGGGACGGGACTGATGGGCGCAATCGTCGGCTTTGCCCTGCTGGGATTGCTGTATGTCCCGCAGCTCGCGACGATATCGGCGACCTTTCCCGCGCTGTTCCCGACGCAGGTGCGTTTCGCCGGTTTTGCCATCGCCTATAATGTGTCGACGTCGATTTTTGGCGGAACCGCGCCAGCGGTCAACAGCGGCCTTATCACCCTGACCGGTAATGAATTGATGCCTGCATTCACGATGATGCTGGCCTGTATCGTCGGCCTGTTCGCGCTGCGCTTCATGCCGGAAACCGCTGGCAAATCATTGCAGGGCGACCCATTCGCGCAGGAGGCGCAGGCTTGATCACCAATCTTCCCATCGCCAATGACAGTTTGGATACGCTGGTCCAGGGCTATGTGAGCGAGCCGTGGATGCAGAGCGGGTTGGCGCTGCTGCTGCTGGGCCTGCTGTCCTGGATCGCGAACTGGATCACCAAACGCATCGTGCTGCGCGTGCTGCTGCGGCTGCTGCGCCACCTGCCTTTCCATATAGAGGCGCAGCATATCGGCGCCATCGTCGCGCGGCTGTCGAACATCGTGCCTGCGCTGGTGATCCAGCAGGGCATCGCGGCGGTGCCGCATTTGCCCGCAGGTCTGGTGTCCTTTGTCCAGAGCCTGTGCGCGGCGTTCATCATCCTGACGATCGCCATTGCGGTCAGTGGGCTGCTGGCCCTGTTCAATGATCTGTACCAGCGCCGCCCCCACGCGGCGAACCGGCCGATCAAAGGCTATGTGCAGGTGGCAAAGCTGCTGGTCTATGCCACCGCCACTATCCTGATGATCGCGGCATTGATGGATCAGTCGCCCCTGCTGCTGCTGTCCGGTCTGGGCGCGATGGCGGCTGTCCTAATGCTGGTGTTCAAGGACACAATCCTGTCGCTGGTGGCGTCGGTGCAGATCGGGTCGAACGACATGGTGCGCGTGGGCGACTGGATCGAAATGCCGCAGCTTGACGCCAATGGCGACGTCATCGACATCGCGCTGCACACGGTGAAAATCCAGAATTTCGACAAGACGATCACGACCATTCCGACCCATCGCCTGATATCGGAAAGTTTCCGCAACTGGCGAGGCATGTCGGAATCCGGGGGGCGGCGCATCATGCGGTCGCTGATGATCGACCAGAGTAGCGTCCGTTTCCTTGAGCAGCAGGATATGGAGAGCCTGGCCCGTTTTTCCCTGTTGAAGGAATATCTGCAGGCCAAGCAACAGGATATCGGTCGCTGGAACCAGCAACATGGCGCCAGCAGCCCGGTCAATGGCAGGCGGCTCACCAATATCGGCACCTTCCGCGCCTATGTGCATGCCTATCTGAAGGCGCGCAGTGACATTGCGCAGGACAAGACCCTATTGGTGCGGCAGATGGAACCCAGCGAAAATGGCCTGCCGCTGCAAATCTATGCTTTCGCCAACAGCACGGTGTGGGACGAATATGAAGGGGTGCAGGGTGATATTTTCGACCATCTGATCGCTATATTGCCGCAATTCGGACTGCGGTTGTTCCAGCGGCCTACCGGTGCGGATGTGGCTGAGATTGCGATGGCGGACGGCGGGCGGAGGGCGCTGGCTTAGGCAGCGCGCTTTTCTGGGTTAGAAAGGGAAGAACCAGTGGATGGCGGTGACCGCCGCGATCCAGGTGATAAGGTTCAGCGGAAGCCCGATCTTGGTAAAATCGAGATAGCTGTAGCCCGCCATCTGATAGACAAGGACATTGGTCTGATAGCCAAAAGGCGTGGCGAAGGCGGCGCTGCCCGCCATCATCACTGCCACGAGGAACGGGCGTGGGCTGACACTCAGGCTTTCGGCCAGCGCAACCGCGATTGGCGTCACCAGAACGGCAACGGTCGCGTTCGATAACAGTTCGGTCAGGAGCAGGGTCGCGCCATAAAGCAGGATGAGCGCCCCCAATGGGCCGAAAACACCCACCTTGTCGATCAAGGTGTTGGTGGCCGAAGATGCAAGCCCCGTCTGCTCCAGAGCGATACCGATCACGACCATGCCGACGATCAGCATCAGGATTTCAGGCCGCAGCCCGCCATAGGCTTCTTCCGGGCGGATGACGCGGAGCAATATCAGCAGCACCGCACCGCCAAAGGCTGATGCGGCGATGGGCGTGATGTTAAGGGCGGCAAGGATGATGACGCCCAGGAAGATCAGGCTGGACGAAATCGCCTTGGCGGGAGCGAAGGGCCTTTGCTCTACGAAACTGGCCGGATCGCCGACCGCGTCCCCGGCGACGTCCACATGACTGACATGATGGGGCAGTGCGGCTTCCATCCGTTCGAAACTTGCGGGCAGGGGCCGGGCGAGCAATCGACCGGAAAAGAAGAAGAGGTAGAGGCCGCCTGCCGCCGCAACCACCAGGCCCACCGGCGTGATTTCGAACAGGGAAAAGGGCGGCTGACCGGACGACCGCGCCATGTCGTCCACCAGAAGGTTGGTGGATGTGCCGATCAGCGTGCAGCATCCCCCCAGCACCGCCACATAGGATAGCGGCATCAGGAAGCGCTTTGGGTCCAGCTTCAACGATTGGGATACGTCACGGATCACGGGCGCGGCCAGCACCACGATCGGCGTGTTGTTCAGGAAGCCCGACGCCCCGCCGCACAGCAGGATCAGCAGCCAGATGCCCAGCGCCCCGATCCGGCGGCAGAGCGCGACCGCCTTGCGGATCAGCAGGTCGAGCAGGCCTGACAGTTCCATGGCGTGGGCGATGACGAACAGGGAAGCCAGCGCGATGATGGCGGGGCTGCCAAATGCTCCCTGCACTTCGCTGGGCCGTACCGCACCGGTGAGAAGAAGGATGGCCGCACCGGACAGAGCGACCACATCTGCCCGAACCTTGTCCCAGATGAGGGCGATAACCACGCCCGCCAGCACGAAAAGGGTGACAAGTTGCTCAAGCGTCATCGCCACCGCGTAGCATAAAGGAGGGTTTGCGGCAGGGAAAATGGAAGATTGGCGAGGAAATTCTTGAGCCTAGTGGTCAATTTCGTCATCATGTCTGCTAGGCTTGGTTCATGGCAGAACAGAATATCCGGTTGCGCATTCTTTCTTACCTGATTGCCGCTGCGGCGGGTTCCACGCTGACGGTCGCCATCGTCTCACGGGACGAGACGCCGCCGCCCAAGCCCGCGCAGGCCGAACCGAAACAGCCACCCAAGGTGGAGGTTCCCAAGATCCCCATCATTCCCGTTCCACCGCCACCGCTGGACCGCGCGGCACTGCTGGCGGCTGCGGCGAGCGCAGCGGATGCGACGGCGAGCGGCACGGCGATGCCGCAAACCAACGCGCAACTGGTCGGGCGATCCTTCATCCTGCGCATGCCTTTCGGTTGTGCGGGCGAAATGACGGACGGGCTGGAAGATGCGTGGGCAGGGTGGAGCTTCAATTCCAAGAGCCGCGCGCTCCGGCTGAGCGCCCGCGCCAACAGCCTTGCCGATACGGAGTGGGTGAAGATATCGGCGGCGGACATGAAATTCGATGCCGTCGAGGGTTTCTGGATCCGCCGTCCATGGACGCGCGCGGACCAGTGCACCGTCGAGGGGGGCGTGCTGAAGGACGTCGTTACCCCACAAAGCCAGCGCCTGGCGATCGCTCAATTCTATTCGCCCGACGGGCCAAGGACCTTGAGGCGCGGTGGCCGACCCTATTCGTCCACGGTCAAGCTGGAAGAAGGCGAAGCACCATCAGCGCGCGGATATCAGCTTCAACTGGAAGGCAAGATTTCCGGTTTTGCCGATGGCCAGCCCATTCACTGTGTCCAGCAGGACGCATCCCTTGCGCCGCGTTGTATCATCGCGGTTCAGTTTGAACGGGTGGCGTTCGTCGCGCCGGATAAGGAAGAGCCAATCGTCGAATGGCATTGATCATCCTGGGCGATGGGAGCTGGATCGGATCATGCTTGTCTTATGACTTTTCCGTTCATTTGGGTCATGATGCGATGCCCGGTCGGGGTGGCCATCCCGGACCGGACGGAAGGGGACAGATCGTGAAAAGGCCGGTCGTTGAGGGACCGGGACTTCGCAACCATGCAGCGCCGCTCGACGATCGGGCTCTGTACGCGTGGCACGCGATGCTTATGAACGGTCGCCGTGATATTGCCGATGTCGGGGGCTACCGTACGCACGAAGACGCGATGCAGATCGTCTCGGGCGCACTCCATGCGCCACGTGTGCATTTCGAGGCACCGTCGTCCGATGCCGTGCCGATGGAAATGTCCCGTTTCATCGCGCGGTTCAACAACAGTGCGCCGTCGTCATCAAACCCACTTCTCGCCATCACCCGCGCCGCAATCTCGCACTTGTGGTTCGAGAGCATCCATCCTTTTGAAGATGGCAATGGCCGGATCGGGCGCGCAATTGCTGAAAAGGCGTTGGCCCAAAATCTATCAGCACCAACGCTGACGGCGCTCGCGGAAACGATCAATCGGCATCGCAAAGCCTATTACGTCGCGCTTCAGCTCGGCAGCCAGAGCAACGACATTGATGCGTGGCTGATATGGTTTGCCGATATTGTCATCGAGGCGCAGGCGCGGACGATCACCCGGATCAGCTTCCTGATCGACAAGACACGGCTGCTTGATCGCTTGCGAGGCGAGATCAACGAACGGTAGGAAAAGGCGTTGATTCGCATGTTCCGCGAAGGGCCGGATGGATTCGCAGGCGGGTTTCCACCACCTCGAATCTGATCCTGGTCCTGCTATTGTCCGTGACGGCCGCGTGCTGCCGTGCGAGCATCGCGATGTCGGCCGTGAGGGCGGGAATGTCAGGGTAGCCGGCTTCTTTCATGGTGGTTGGCGGCGCTGTCTCCAGTGCGCCAATCTCGCTTGCGAAGAGGATGTCGTCGACCTCGTCGAGTATGAGGCTTGCCAGTTCCGCGCTGACATCGGTCTGCTCTCGACTTGTTGATTGCTGACCTCGCGCGCGCTCAGGCAGCAAATCGGTCGGCATAGTCCCGATGGACCAAGACAGGCTTCCCGCGCCCACTACATTATCCTTCGGATCGGCCCCTTCCGCGAGACCAGCCTTCCAAGCGCTTGGCTCGACTGCCAACAGTGGGGCGGCCAAGAAACGGGCCTCGGCTCCGAGGACCGGCGAAGGATTGGCCATGAAGGACGCCTTGCCCAATCGCCCTCAGCGCCATCGTGTCGATGGGACCAGCACGGCGGGGGCGGTCGAAGCACAGGCCATGGCTGAAGACGGAAGAACGGCGCCGTTCGGCACCTTAGGAGATCATCGAATGAACAAGGCTTCGACGCGACCGGCCACTCTGGGTCATGTCGCGATACATTACCGCGAGCCCGAACACGGCCCACTGGCCGCGCGGCTTTTCGATCTGTTGGGTTTCTCCCGCCGCGAGGAGATCGCGCTTCCCGACGGGACCACGTTCTATCACTTCCTGGTCGATGGTGATGCCACTAACAAGGGCGACGGCATCATCTACCTGTCGCCGCTTCGCCGCGCGCACAAATGGCTTTACGAAACGATCCACGTGGCGCTGGGCATCGGCACGGCGGACGAGCATCCCGCCGTCGCCAAGGTGCGCAAGAGCGAGCAGCAGGATCCCGAAGCCGGGTTTCATGTCGGTTTCCTGATGCCGACGCTCGAACGTGTCGAGGAGGCGTTCGCCCGCGTGCGCGCAGCAGCCGAGGCTGACCCGGCGTTCGGCCGCCATATCGAGATCGTCCTTAATCGGGCGAAGCCCGGGGAGGCGGCGATCGACGCCCGGCTCGATCAGTCGCCGATCTACGCGGGGATCACCCGCACCACCTATGGCCGTCACGGAGTGCAGGCTTTCATCCGGACGGACCTGCTGTGCTCCGGCCCGCTCGGGGAAGATTGCGTAATCGAATTCGACTACATCTTCCCCGGCTATCCCGAGAACATGCTGACCAAGACCGAGATGTAGCCAGGCGGGCCGGATCAGCCGACCGAGATGTCTTTGAAGATCGAGGCCAACTCGTCGGCGATGCGAGGCTTGCGCTGCTCGCGCAGGAACTCGACGCGTGTATCCAGGAACATGCGGGTCATGCGCGGCTGGGTCGAGACCCAGAAAGCGCCGGTTGCCAACTGATCGACGATCCGCTGGCACGCCATGTCGATGTCCATGCCGTGCGCCGCCATCGTTTCGCGCATGACCGTCCTGTGCCCGACGGCGACCTGGCCCAGATCGGCATCCGTGGCATCGAAGATGTGCGTGCGGACCATGCCGGGGATCACCGAAGCCACGTGAACCGGCGCGCCGCTCAGCTCGATCTCCAGGGAGAGGCATTCGGTAAAGGACTGCACCGCGTGCTTGCTCATGATGTAGGATGTCTGGATCGGCATCTGGCCGAAGCCGCCGACTGACGCGACGTTGGCGATCCAGCATTCCTGGCCCCCGGCGATCATCGCGGGCAGGAAGGCCCGGCAGCCGTGCACGACGCCGTGGATGTTGATGTCGAGCGTTGCGTCCCACCTCGAAGCCGGGATTTCCCAGCTGAAGCCGACCGTCTCGATGCCCGCGTTGTTTATGAGCATTCGCACGTCCCCAAAGCGATCGGCGACCTCGGCTGCCAGGCGGTCCAGTTCGTCCGCACGCGAGACATCGACGGTGAACGCGTGAGCCTTTCCGCCCTCGGCCGCGACCGCGGCGACGGTTCCGACCGCGCGATCGGGACAGATGTCGGCGACCACGACCGTCATGCCCTGCGCTGCCAGCTTCTGTGCGAGACCGGCGCCGATGCCCGCGCCCGCGCCGGTGATCACCGCCACGCCATGAGCGAAAGCCTCGCTGGCGCTGCGCTGCGAAATGGCGCCCGAGGATCGAGGCGCGGTCGGCGAAGGCGTGGTTCCGTTGAACTGAAATTCTTCGGCTTTTGCCATGTAGTGGTCTCCGAGATGACTTTCTCTGCCGACCTTGCCCGCCGCCAGCCGGGGGTGCATCGTCCGCAGGGACGATGCCGGGCAGGTCGCCGTCACCCCGGCCATGAGCGCCATGAAGACCGTCGATCTGAAGAGCCGCGCCTCTGCCGCAGCCGCGATCGCCAAAGACGCGACGTCCGACGGGTTTGCCGCGCCCGAACCGCGTGACGATTGGGCGGGAGGGGGCATCGCTTGCCGAGCGCGGGAATCGAATTCCCGAATCCGGGCCTTCGCGAATTTCTTGCCCTTGGTGACGAAGGGGAGGGGGCCTTCAGGCGGAGCGACGGAGTGCACGGCGTTGCTCCGCTTCATGCTCCATCGTTCACGCCGCATGCTGTGGCGACGCCCGTCGTGCGCATCGTCCGCGCGGACCATGGAGCCGCCCGTCCGATCCTGTATGATGACCAATGCAATGGCCGCGATGGGTCCGGTCCGACCGTGTCGGACCGCGACAATCCGATGCCCACAACGACGTTGCAGCACCTGTGCGCAGAGGATAGACATGGGATCACAGGGGGGAAACCGCCATGATAGGGATGTGAGGATGCCGTCACGCGAGTTTGATTACGCATCGATCGGTCAGGCGGTGGATCAAGTTCACCGCGACTTCTGCCAGGTCCGGCCCGATAGCCGGTCGTCAGAAATGCTACGCGACATGGTCGGCGCGACTTTTGCCGGGATACAGGCTCTGCCGGTCGGCAGCCGATACAACTTCGACTATCTTGTGCAGGCCGGGTTCGATGTCCGTCCCTGGGTCCACAGCAAGGTTTGCAAGCTCAGCCGCGATGCGCAATGGGACGTTCGCGGGGTGGACCATCGGTCGCCCTCGGACATCTACCTGTTCGACATTTTCGAGCGTTTGCCCAGCGGCGGCGCGGGCGGGCAGCTGCGATTCTATTTCGACCACATCGGCGTGCGGCATGCCTTGATGTCGACCTGCGTCGCGGACGACGGGTGGCAATATGTGATGTTCGCCGGCCGGTCGCCCGGACAGGACGCGTTCGACGAGGCCGACCGCGCCCGCCTGCGAGCGATGCTGCCCCATTTTCGGCGCGCGCTCCGCGCCCGCACGCGTCTGGTCGTAGCCGAAAGCATGGCCAAGACCTGCGCCGCGGGGATGGAGAGCTTCGGGATCGGCGTCGTCCTGGTCGACGGCAAGGGCCACACCGCTTACATGAACGACATCGCCGAACGGATGATCGCGGCAGGCGAAGGGCTGTTCGACAAGCCTCGGTTCGGTGCCACTTTGTCGGCGGCCAACCAGCGTCTGCAAGCGCTGCTCCGCGCGGCGGCGCGTGACGACTGGAGCGGCGGCGGTGTAGCGATCACGATACCCCGCAGTTCGGGGGACGGACAGTACGAACTCGTGATCGACGCTCAGCCGCGCCCGCTCGGCATGGCGCGTCAGGGCGAAGTCATGGTGTACCTGCGCGATCGATCGGCGGAGGGCGAAACGACCGTCGATGCTGCCTTGCTCCAGGAATTCTTCCACCTGACCGAAGCTGAGGCCCTGGTTGCCGGCGCATCAGTCAGCGGGCGCAACACGCAGGAGATCGCCCGCCATCTGGGAATCCAGTACAACACGGTTCGGGCCCATTTCCGGTCGATCTACGCCAAATGTGGCTGGTCCAACCGATCGGACCTCGTGCAGATGGTGCTGCGCAGCCCGGCCGCTCTGGGCGAATCGCGCAGTGCCGCGGCGGATCGCCGAGCGCGGCTGTCATGATAGCGGAGCGGCTCGCTGAAGCGGCGCACGAACCGCCTGCCGATCTGATCGACGCGATTTACGATGATCTGGTGCAGGTGCGTCTGGACGACGCCATCCCGGGCGCTTTGGCCCAATGGCTCGGGGCTCGCGAGTTGCGCTTGCTGGTGGACGGGAACCAGCCCGTGGACGGCGAAGGTTCGGCGATCATGCTCCGCAGCGCGCACGACGGGGTCGCGAGAGGCTGGCTCGAAGTCGCCTCGCCGCCCGGTTCGCCGCCCGACCCCGAACGCCTGCAAGTGGTCTGCGACCATATCGCGACGGCGCTGGCCTATCGCGAAAAGCTGCTGGGCACCCGGCGCATGTACGAGGTCTTTTCCGAAGGGCTCGATCGCCTCTCAATCGCAGTCATGACGGTCCGCGAAAGCGGGCACCCGATCGATGCCAACCGCGCGGCGCAGCAGATTCTCGAACGACGTGACGGCCTTTCTCTCATTAGCGGCAAGCTTTGCGCCGCCCACGCGGCCGATCAGAAGGCGATGCGGCAGCTTATCGACGCTGTGTTCACGGGCGAAATCGCGCAAGGCGGAATGCAGCTTCAGCGGCCGTCGGGCGAACCGGACTTCCAACTGCTCGTGATGCGGCCACCGGCGCTCGACGGCGGGATCCGCATCGGCCTGCGCATTCTGCTGCGCGATCCCAGCGCGCCTGCCGTGCACTCGCGCGGCGCGCTGATGGATCTCTATGGACTGACAGAAGCGGAAGCGGCGGTGACGCTGCAACTGGCGAACGGCGATGCTCCCGAGGATGTCGAAGAGCAGCTCTCGATTCGTCACAACACGATGCGGGCCCACCTGCGGGCGATCTATGCGAAGCTCGGCGTCGGTTCGCATGCCGAGCTCATCTATGCCGTGCTTTCAGGCGCTGGCACGCTCGCGCTCGCCAACCAGGGCTGATCCGAGACCGTTCGAACCGCTGACGGCACCGCGCAGTCAGACAGTTTTACCGCAGCAGTCGGGGTCGCTAGTCCCGGCGGACCATGCGGCCGGTCGACACCGTGCCTAGTCTGACGCGACGACCACAAGCAATCACGAGGATACCCATGAGCGAGGCGATCACCTTGGACCATGCCGCTGCGCAGAGCGACCGCGATCGCATCGCCCGCATGCTCTCGCCCGCCTCGATCGCCATGATCGGTGCGTCCAACCAGGCGTTCCGCATCGGCGGCACCCTGTTCGCCAACCTGAAGCGCGCCTTCGCGGGTGCGCTCTACCCGGTCCATCCGTCCGACGCCGAGATCATGGGCGTGCGCGCCTATCCATCGCTCAGCGACATCGGTCGGACCATCGACCTTGCCGTCATCGCCGTCCCCGGCCGTTTCGTGCCCGACGTCGTCGAAGAAGCCGCGGCCGCTGGCGTGGGCGGCGCGGTGATCGTGACCTCGGGCTTCGCCGAGGTCGGCGGCGAAGGCGTGGAATTGCAGGACCGGATCGTTGCGATCGTGCGTCGTACCGGGATCCGTCTGATCGGGCCGAACTGCATCGGCTTCATGAACGTGCACGGCGGCGTCATGGCCAACTTCTCGCTCGATCCCAGCGCGCCCCTGCCACCTGCCGGCGGCGTGGCGCTGGTTTCGCAAAGCGGCGGCTTCGGTTCGTACATCGCGATGATGGCTATCAAGGCCGGGCTGGGCCTGGGCTGGTTCGTCAGCACCGGGAACGAGGCGGACATGAGCGTCGCCGGGACGCTACGCCACCTGGTCGAACAGCCCGAGGTCAAAGTCCTGCTGGCCGCGGTCGAGACTTTGCGTGATCCCGAGACGTTCATCGAAACCGCCCGGCGGGCGCTGGAACTGGACAAGCCGATCGTGCTGCTGAAAGCCGGGCGAAGCGAGGATGCGGCGCGCGCAGCGGTCAGCCATACCGGCGCCGTCGCCGGTTCGGCCGAGGTACTGGATGCGGTCTGCGCCCAATACGGCGTTCACGTCGTCGGATCGATGCAGGACATGCTCGACCTCGGACTTATGTTCCAGACCGGCAAGCGCACTTCCGGACGCCGCCTGGCGATCGTCACGACATCGGGCGGAGCAGGGGTTCTGCTGGCCGACGAGGCGACCCGTGCGGGCCTGACGGTCCCGGTCCTGCCCGAAGCGGAACGCAACGCTCTTGAGGCCGTGATGCCGCAGCCGTTCTATGGCAACGTCGCCAATCCGATCGATACCACGGCGCAGATCATGGCCGATGATGAAGCCTACGGCAAAATGCTGGCGGTGCTCGAACACAGCCCGTCGATTGACATGGTCACCACCGTCGCCTGGGAACAGGCGACGCCGCATCTCGACGCGATCCTCGATCTCGATCAGCGCTCGGCCAAGCCGGTTTCGCTGTTGTGCACCGGGGTCGCGCCGGCCGTGCGCGATGCCGGGCTGCCGCTCTATCTCGACCCGGGCCGCGCGGTTCGCCCGCTGGGTGCGCTGGTCCGGCAGTCGCTTGAGCGGCCCGTGCCCTGCCAGACGGAGCCGGCAGATGCCGGGCGCATCGCACGGGCGCGCGCCATCCTGGCGCAGACCGGCGACCGCAAGTTGCTGATGGAGCACGAAGGCAAGCGGATTTTCGCCGAGTACGGCATCCCGGTCGCGCGCGAGCGGTTGGCAGCCACGCCGAGCGAGGCCGCCGATGCCGCCGCGGCGATGGGTGGCCGCCTGGTGCTGAAAGCGATGAGCCCGGAACTGCCGCACAAGTCGGATGCCGGCGGCGTCCGCCTGGGGGTGACGGCCGAAATGGCGGAGGAAGAGGCGCGGGCCATGCTGGCCGATGTGGCGCGTCACGCGCCGGCGGCCCGGCTCGATGGAATTCTCGTGCAGGAAATGGTCCCCGCCCGGATCGAACTGACCGCCGGGATCAAGCGCGACGAGGTGTTCGGCTCGGTCGTCGCCGTGGGGCCGGGGGGACTGATGGTCGAGATCCTGGCCGAGGTCGCCATGCTGCGACCGCCGTTCGATCGCGCGACAGCGCGAAAGGCGATCGAAAGCCTGTGCGGAGGGCGCGTGGCCCGTGCACGCAGGGGCCTGGACGCCGCCGAAATCGATGCCGTCGCCGAGACATTGATGGGACTGGGACGCATGGCGCTCGAACTGCCTGAGATCGCCGAAGTGGACGCCAATCCGATCAGAGTCGCCGACGGCCGTGCCGTGGTGGCCGACGCGTTGGTCATGCTGGAAGACGGTTCGTCCGACTGATCGCAAAGCGACTGGGAGGAGGGCGGCGCCCTTCCTCCCGATCGCGGTCAGGTCGCAGTCGGATAGTCGATGTAGCCTTCCGGCCCTGCGGAATATGCCAGCGCCGCGTCATAATCGGAAAGCGGAACGCCGCGCCGCAGCCGTTCGACCAGGTCGGGATTGCCGATGAAAGGCCGGCCGAACGACACGGCCGAGGCCAGGCCCTGGTCGAGCGCCTTGGCGGCGCTTTCCGGCGTCAGCTCGTTGTTGAGGATCAGGTTGCCGCGCCAGTGGCGTTCGGCCAGTTTGAAGTTGTCCACCTTCGGAAAGCTGCGGCGCACCAGGTGCAGGTAGGCCAGCCCAAGCCGGGATGCTTCATCGAACAGCGTGCCGTACGTCTCCGCCGGATCGGCATCGTCGATGTCGTTGTAGTCGAAGCCCGGACAGACCCGCAGACCGACGCGATCGAAACCGATCGCCGCTCCCATCGCGTCCAGGGTTTCCATCACGAAGCGTATGCGGTTGTCCACTGTGCCGCCGTAGCGATCGTCGCGGCGATTGGTGTTCGAAGACAGGAACTGCATGGGCAGATAGCCGCTGGAACAGTGGAGCTCCACCCCGTCCAGACCGGCAGCGCGGGCATTGAGCGCCGCCTGTCGGTATTCCTCGACCACCAGCAGTATTTCTTCGGTAGCCAGGGCGCGGGGCTCATCGAGGTCGACCAGCCCGAAGCCTTCGGTGAAGATCTGTGCGCGCCCGCGGATTGCCGAAGGGGCGACGATATCCGATCCGTCGGGTTTGTTCAGGCGGGACGCCACCCGCCCGCAGTGCATGATCTGCGCGACGATCAGCCCGCCCTGGACATGGACCGCATCGGCGACGGCGCGCCATCCTGCGATCTGCGCGGGCGAATATATGCCCGGCGTGCGGCAATAACCCTTTCCCGCCGGGCTGGGCTGGACGCCTTCCGTCACGATTAGGCCCGCTCCGGCGCGCTGCCGGTAGTACTCGACCTGCATCGGACCAGGCACGTCACCTTCTCCGGCCCGGCTGCGGGTCATCGCCGACATGACGATCCGGTTGCGCAGCTCCAGCGCGCCAAGGGGAATGGGAGTAAACAGGCGCGCGAGCGCTTCGTCCGTTTCCGACATCTTCAACCTTCAACCTTCGAGCGGAGACGCGGCCGTCACGTCCGCGCCGGCCGACGTCTCGACGCGGATCCGCGTCAGCTTGCGATAGACGAACTGCCAGCCGTCTTCGCCCTTGCGATAGCGCTCGTGATAATGGCCAAAGCCGTGCAGCCAGTGGTCCTGCCCGTCCTGCTTCCAGAACAGCATGTCCTCCATCGCCCAGACGCCGGTCGCCGCATCCTCGCCGGCCAGGACGATTTCTGGTGTATGCGCGTGATGGACGGTGACGATGTTCCGCAGCCCCGCCGAAAGCTTCGCCGTGTTGGCTTTCGTGCCGATCGCAAGGTCCCCGCCGTATGTGTCGGAAACATGATCTTCCGCGTGCATTGCCTCGTAGTCGGCCCAGCGTTTCTCGTCCATGGCGCGCAGCCGACGCGCCTTCAGGTTGCGGATTGCCTCGATTGCCAGCAGCTTTTCCAGATCCGTCATGCCAGCAGTCTTTTCGTTTCGAGCGAGGCGACGGCATTTGCCGGAGAGCCGCAGTCCGCCCGCAGCTGCACGATAAGCTGGTCTTCCCCTTGCCGCAGGCGCGCTTCAATCGTGGCGATCATGTTATCCATTCTTCGTTCTACCTTCCATCAATCCAGGCACCGGGGCCCGCCAAACGCCTCTCCGGCCCGCTGCCGCGCCCTCAGCAGCCAGCGTGCCGCCGTAGCCAGTCTTCTTTGTCCAATCGCCGAAATGGTAGGTCAGACGGGCGCCAACAATCCGAGTATGACGTCGTCAGGCAGGGCGGAGAATCACAGTTTCCGCCAGCACCCGGCAATAGATTTGAGTTTGGCCACGAATTTTCTCGAATACCCATAGCCGTTCCAAGAAAGCAGTTCTTGGTCCTCCCGGACTATATTGGATCGATAGGGCGCCACTAGAAGCGTTGGATCGGAAGGCGCGCTGGTGCTGTGCGGTGATGCTACGTTGCTTCAGCGCCGTCCGCCAACCCGCGCGGCTCCATGGTCCGCGCGGACTATGCGGGCGTTCGAAGGGGCTGATAGCTTCCCAGCCGCGCATGGCCTTTTGCAAAGGAAAAAAATATGGCCGAGGGAATTGCTGTCGCCTTGGATGATACTTTGCGAAAGCGTCGCAGCGGCATGCTGATATGTGCGACGCTTTCGCAGAATGTTGGCATGGGGTGCGCGTTCGGGGGACTTGGCGTCAGCGTTCTTGCGTTGCAGGATCGGTACGACGCATCGCTGGGCGTGGCGACCATCGGCCTTTCCCTTACCGTGTTTTCAATGCTCGGATTGGGACCGTTTGTCGCCAATCTGATGCCGCGCTTTGGTCTGCGCGCGGTCATGGTTTGCGGATTTCTGACTTCGTTTACCGGATATGTGGCCCTGGCGTTTGCGCCAAGCATGATTTTCGCGCTGGTTGCCTGTGCGGCGCTGATCGGACCCGGCGTGGCGTTGACGGCGTCCTTGCCGCCGGCGGTTCTGGTCAGTGGCTGGTATCCCGAGGCGCGCGGACGGGCCTTGGGCATCACATACCTTCCCATACTCGTCACCGTCATACCGGTGATCGGGGTCTATATTATAAAGCAGGGCGGATTGACGGCATTTTACCTTTCGCTGGCGCTGCTGAGTGCTCTTATGCTGCCGATCGTCGCCTCGATACGTGAAGCGCCGCGGGCTGCAGCGGGCGAGCACACGACCGCCGGCCACGGATCGACACCCGTCTCGGCGCGCAACGTGCTGGGATACGGCCTCTTCTGGCTGATCCTGTTCGGCGACGGGATTCTCAACGCGACGAATATCGTCGGCTCCGCCCATACCGTGCCTGTCGCCATCGACTATGGCCTGACGATGGAAGTGGGCGCCATGCTGTTGTCCATATCGGGCGGGGCAAGCATGATCGGTTCGCTGCTGGCGGGCTATTCCTGCGACCGCATCGGTCCGGCAAGAACTTTGTGCTTCGCCGGCTTGGGATTCGCATTGGCCTGGACGATGATCGCCGTGACCGGCTGGTTGCCGAGCTTCGCCGTAGCGGCGTTCATCATCGGCCTTTCAGGCGCGGCGGTTTTCCCCCCGGTCAGCGCGCTTGTCGTCCAGATATTCGGCATAGACGCGCTGCCCAAGACTCTCAGTATGCTAGGCATCATGGGCTTGCCGTTTACCTCCGCCATGTCGCCGGCCGCTGGCTGGCTCCGCGAGGCAACCGGCGATTACGGAGCGGTGTTCGCCGTTTTGATCACCGCATGCATGATAGCGGCGTCGGTGTTCTTCTGGCTTTCGCGGCTGACGCAGGGGTCGTGTGCTCCCTTCCGGCCTGTTCAAGCGGCAGCGGGGGCCGGCGTGGAACCGATCGCCGTCGCGGCCCAGGAAGGATAAATCGGGCGGACCCGACGGCGTCAGATGACGCTGAACCGAAAGCGAGAAGCAGGCTTTCGGTGCCGCGCATGGGGACTACACGATCCGGTTCGCGGTCTCTTGTCGGCATGTCGTTTCCCGGCCAAGGCCGGGGGCGATCAAGCCGGTGTTCCGATTGATGCTCGTTCTTCGCGCTGTAAGGCCGATTGTGGTCATCATGCGAAGACGCAACGACCGCCCAGGCCGGGACCAGCCAGCTGGTTCATAAAGCTAAAGTATTGATTCCACCCTTCGAGACTGCGGACCACCACTATATGCGGTCTTCCACGCCAGTCTCTCGGTGGTAATTGGCAAGCGATTTCGCGGATCGTTAATTTTTCGATATCTCGAGGCCCTCGAACTTGCCGCTTTCGCGCCATGTCCTGAGTTCATCAAAATAGCTGTTCGTCCCACCAGCGTACGGAGCATTACGCGCCATGCGCGGGTCTCCGGCTGAACCTTCGTTATTGTAGAAGCCAGGCGTGCATTCAATGGCGGACTTTGTAAACGCCCTCATGTGGCCGAAAAGCACGCCGAGCCAGGTCTCCTGCCCCTGTTCGGTCGGTTCGAAGGTCCGCGCGTCCATGTCGATCATGCGCTTGATCGTATGGGCTATCTGGATTGCAACCTGGTCGAGTATCGGCACGACATTGACGCCCGTGCCGCCCTGAACGAGGCTGACCATGATGAGGTTGGGAAATCCTCTCGCATACATGCCGTGCAGGGTTGCCGCGCCGTCCTTCCACGTTTCGGTCAGGGCTTGGCCGTCGCGGCCATAGAGTTCGAAGCCCAGCCTGCGCGTGTAGCCCGTCGATACCTCGAAACCCGAGGCGTAGATCAGGCAGTCGACCGGATAGTCGATCCCGTCGACGATGACGCTGTTCGGGGTGATCCGCTCGACCCCCTTGCCGTCGGTATCCACCAGCGTAACGTTCGGACGGTTGAAGCTGTCGAGATACTCGTCGTGGAAGCAGGGACGCTTGCACATCGTGTTGTACCAGGGCTTCAGCGCCTCTGCCGTGGCCGGATCGCGCACCACTTCATCGACGCGTGCGCGGATTGACTCCATTCTGGCGAAGTCGGCCAACTGGCGCTGCTCGTCGTCAGAGCCCCGGAAGCTTATCCCTCCCTGGATCGCCGTCCAGCCATCGTTGACCAGATCTTCATCTGCCGGTCGGCCGCTGACCAGCGCCTCGAAGTTGTCGATCCGACGCTGCTGCCAACCCGGCTGGAGCGATTTTGCCCATTCGGGATCGGTCGGGCGGTTGGCCCTGACCCCCACGCCGGAGGGCGTGCGCTGGAAGACGTAGAGATGCTCTGCGTCGCGGGCGAGATTGGGCACCGCCTGCACCGCCGTCGCGCCCGTGCCGATGATGCCGACGCGCTTGTCGGCCAGCCGGTCCATGGGTTCAGTCGCACTGCCGCCGGTATATTCATAGTCCCAGCGGCTGGTGTGGAAGCTATGCCCCTTAAACGTCTCGATCCCCGGAATGCCGGGCAGCTTGGCCTTGTGCATGATGCCGCCGGCGATGACCAGGAAGCGCGCCGCCAACTTGTCACCCTGATCGGTGCTGACGATCCAGCGCGCCCGCGCCTCGTCCCAATGAACGTCCGATACCACGGTCTGGAACAACGCGCGGTCGTAGAGATCGAAATGGCGGCCCAGCAGCTGGCAATAGGCGAAGATTTCAGGTGCCTTGGCGTAGTTCTCGGTCGGGATGTAACCGGTCTCTTCCAGCAGCGGCAGGTAGATGTAGCTCTCGATGTCGCACGCGGCGCCGGGATAGCGGTTCCAGTACCAGGTGCCGCCGAAGTCGCCGCCTCGCTCGACGATCCGAAAATCCTCGACGCCTTGCTGCCGAAGCTGGGCGGCAGCCAAAATGCCGCCAAAACCGCCGCCTATAATAGCGACGTCGGTTTCTCGACGACCGCAGGCCGCGTGAAACCAGGCTCGACATAGGGGTCCGTGTCGAAATCGCGGAAAACCCCGTCAATCTCGATATACTGCGACGGACCGTCTGCCCGCAGGCGCTTCGCGCGCTCGATGCGGTATTTCTCTTTCAGCGCTTCAGGTGACATCCGAATTGAATCTCTCGAATCTCTCACCAAATTCACTCCTATTGGTGTATGCGTGACTTTCCTGTTTCGATCACCCAAAAGTACTTACGTACAGAGAGTGTGCTTGCAACAGGGGCGGCGCTTCAATCCTGCGTCGAGATATTGGGTATCTGGTTCTGCCATCGCACATGAAAGCATTGAGGCCGCAAGCGCATTGCAGCGACCCTGACAACATCGAGCGCCGACCCACAAGCAACCAAGTGACATCTTGAGTCGGT